>NZ_JBFAPI010000003.1:0-224018 GCF_040676615.1 Asanoa sp. NPDC049573 | reverse complement strand
CAACAACCCGCGCCCCGCGCCTCCGCCACCAGCAACCCGCGCCCCGCGTCCCCGCCGCCAACAACCCACGCCCCGCGCCTCCGCCACCAGCAACCCGCGCCCCGCGTCCCTGCCGCCAACAACCCACGCCCCGCGCCTCCGCCACCAGCAACCCACGCCCCGCGTCCCTGCCGCCAGCAACCCGCGCCCGCGACGGGCCCGAGCAAACAGGCCCGCCCGACGCGGACCTGGCCTCCCTGGCGGGAGCGACGGTCGTGCCCATCGCGGACCCGAGCAAAGAAAAACCCGCCACCCCGAAGGGTGACGGGCTTTTCCCGCAGAAGCTCAGACCTCGGTGTCGCGGAAGTTCTTCACGATGTTGGGGTCGACCGGGACGCCCGGGCCCATCGTCGTCGTGAAGACGACCTTGCGGAGGTATTTGCCCTTGGCGGCCGACGGCTTGGCCCGGAGGACCTCGTCGAGGACCGCGGCGTAGTTGTCGACCAGCTGCTCCTCCGAGAAGGAGGCCTTGCCGATGATCAGGTGCAGGTTGGAGTGCTTGTCGACGCGGAAGGTGATCTTGCCGCCCTTGATGTCGGAGACCGCCTTGGTCACGTCCATGGTGACCGTGCCGGTCTTCGGGTTCGGCATGAGGCCGCGCGGGCCCAGGATCCGCGCGATCCGGCCGATCTTGGCCATCTGGTCCGGCGTGGCGATCGCCGCGTCGAAGTCGAGCCAGCCCTCTTGGATGCGGGCGACCAGCTCGTCGCTGCCGACCTCGTCGGCGCCGGCGGCGACGGCCTCGTCGGCCTTGGCGCCGGCCGCGAAGACGATCACGCGGGCGGTCTTGCCGGTGCCGTGCGGCAGGTTGACCGTGCCGCGGACCATCTGGTCAGCCTTGCGGGGGTCGACGCCGAGGCGCATCGCGACCTCGACCGTCGGGTCGAACTTGACCGTGGTGGCGCCCTTGGTGAGCTTGACGGCCTCGCTCGGGGTGTAGAGCTTGTCCCGATCGATCTGCTCCGCCGCCTTGCGGTAGCTCTTGCTGCGCTGCGTCATTTCTGTCTATCTCCTGTGGTAGTTGGCGGGCCCCGTCTGCGGCGGCCCTCCCACGAACTAGGTCAGTCGCGGACCGTGATGCCCATCGACCGGGCGGTGCCGGCGATGATCCGCTGGGCGTGCTCGATGTCGTTGGCGTTGAGGTCCGACATCTTGCGCTCGGCGATCTCGCGCAGCTGGTCGCGGCTCACGGAGCCGACCTTGGCCGACTGCGGAGTGCCGGAGCCCTTGGCCACGCCAGCGGCCTTGATCAGCAGGCGGGCGGCGGGCGGGGTCTTCAGCACGAAGGTGAAGGTGCGGTCTTCGTAGACGCTGATCTCCGCCGGCACGATGTCACCGCGCTGGGCTTCGGTCTCCTTGTTGTATTGCTTGCAGAACTCCATGATGTTGACGCCGTGCTGACCCAGCGCGGGGCCAACCGGCGGCGCGGGGGTCGCCTGACCCGCCGGCAGCTGCAGCGTGAAGGTCTTGACGAGCTTCTTCTTCGGAGGCATGTCTCTTCCTGGGCTTGATGGACTCTCGGCCGGGGATGTGCCAAGGCACGCGCACGGTCAAGCGCGGCCCCGGCGGGCCGACGTACAAGCGTAACTCAGCGGTTTTAGATCTTCGCGACCTGGTTGAAGTTGAGCTCGACGGGCGTCTCCCGACCGAAGATCGAGACGAGCACCTTGAGCTTCTGCTGGTCGGCGTTGATCTCGCTGATCGTCGCGGGCAGTGACGCGAACGCGCCGTCGGTGACCGTCACCGAGTCGCCGACCTCGAAGTCGAGCACCTTGACCTCGACCTTGGTTTTCTTCGTCTGCTCGGTCTCGACCGCGGGCGCCAGCCACTTGAGCACCTCGTCGAGCGACAGCGGCGCGGGCCGGTCGGCCCGGTCGGTGGCGCCGACGAAGCCGGTCACCCCAGGCGTGTTGCGCACGCAGGAGTAGGACTCCGGGCTGAGGTCCATCCGGACCAGGATGTAGCCCGGGAAGACCTTGTTCTGCACCTGGAGCCGCTTGCCGTTCTTGACCTCGACCTCTTCGCGGGTCGGCACTTCGACCTGGAAGATGAACTCCTCCATGTCGAGGCTGGTGATCCGGGTCTCGAGGTTGGTCTTGACCTTGTTTTCGTAGCCGGCGTAGGAGTGCACGACATACCAGTCGCCGGGCGCGTAACGCAGCTTCTGCCGAAGCTCGGCAACCGGGTCGTAGTCGTCGTCGGGCTCGACCAGCGCGGTCTCGTCGCCGGTCTCGCTCTCGTTGGTCTCGGTGTCGCCGGTCGCGGCCTCGATCGAACCGTCGGTGTCCGCCGTGGCCACCGACGACTGCTCGTCGATGATCTCGCCGGTCTCGTCGTACTCAGGCACGCTCATTCACTTCCGTCTGTTTGTGGCCGGGGCCGCCGGCCAAGTCGCTTGTCGCCTCAGTTGCCGAAGACCGCGAGGACGCCCTTGGCGAACCCGTAGTCCAGGACGGCCACGATCGACAGCATCACCGCGACGAATACGACGACGACCGCGGTGTAGGTCAGCAGTTCCTTGCGGGTCGGCCAGATGACCTTACGCAGCTCCGCGACCACCTCGCGGAAGAACCGGGCGATCCGCCCGAAGAACCCCACGCGGCCGGTTTCGGTGCGCTTGCTGGTGCTCTCGCCGGTCTTGGCTACGCGCGAACGCGTCGCGGTGCCGCCCCGGGATACGGGTTCGTCCTCGTCATCGGTGGCGTCGTCGTCGACAGCGTCGTCGAACGCCTCGTCATCAAGGCGGTCGTCGGCGAACTCGTCGTCGCGCCGATTTTTTTCGGCCACTTCGCCCTCCGTCGCGGTCGTGGAACTCGGTCACGCCGACCTTCGCGGCTCCGTGGGGCCGGGCATCGCCGTTGGGCGCTGCGCGGCGGTGCAATCCTCGGAAGCCGGTCAGGCCATAGGCGCAGGGGTGACAGGACTTGAACCTGCAGCCTGCGGTTTTGGAGACCGCTGCTCTGCCAATTGAGCTACACCCCTTTGCGGGTTGCAACCCTACGAGCGCAAGCAGCGTCGCAGGAGTCACGGACCCCACGGCGGACCAGTGTACGGGTAGCGGACCTACTTTCCCAACCGGGTGGTTCGGACCGTAGCGCGCGCCTGGGAGAGCACTTTCTCCCCCGCGCAGACCGCCGTGATGGCCAGCACGGTGTGACCCTCGTCGGTGGTGCTCTTGACCTCGGCGGAGACCTCGATCTCCGTGCCGGTCTCGTCGTCGGGGACCGGAACCGGCCGGCTGAACCGGACGGAGTAGTCGACAACGGCGTCGGGCGCGCCGGCCCACTCGGTGACCGCACGGCCCACGAGGGCCATGGTGAGCATGCCGTGTGCGATAACGCCCGGCAGGCCGACTTTGGTCGCGAACCGCTCGCTCCAGTGGATGGGGTTGAAGTCGCCCGAGGCGCCGGCGTAGCGGACCAGATCGGCCCGGGTCACGGTGAACTTCTTGGTGGGCAGGTCCATCGCGTCAGCCCTCCCCGCGGATGACGAGCTTCGACCAGGCGACGGCCACGGGCTCGCCGGCGGCGTCGGTGATGTCGGTGCGCGTGGTGATGAAGTCGTGGCCACCGCGCGAGATGACCTCGGAGATCACCTGGCGGCCGACCAACTCGTCGCCGGCCACGATCGGGCGGGTGTATTGGAAGCGCTGGTCGCCGTGCACCACCCGGGAGTAGTCGATCGCCAGGTCGGGGTCGTCGACGACCGCGTTGTTGGACGCGAACGACACGACGGTCGGGAAGGTGGGCGGCGCGATGACGTCGGCGTAGCCGAGCGCCCGGGCCGCCTCGGGGTCGTGGTAGGCCGGGTCGGTGGCTCCGATCGCCTTGGCGAACTCGCGGATCTTCTCGCGACCGACCAGGTAGGGCGGGGTCGGCGGATAGCTGCGGCCGACGGCCGACGGGTCCAGGGGCATGCAGGAATCGTAGAACGCGGCGGCGCCGACGCGGTGTAGGCGGGTGTTGCCTATGTGTTGACAGCACAACGGCCGGCACCGCCAGAGGCGGGCCGGCCGGTGAAAGCTCGGATCAGGTGTTAGCGCGTCTCGCGGTGCACGGTGTGACGGCCATCGCGCGGGCAGAACTTCTTCAGCTCGATGCGGTCCGGGTCGTTACGCCGGTTCTTCCGCGTGATGTAGTTGCGCTCCTTGCACTCCGTGCACGCCAAAGTGATCTTGGGACGGACGTCGGTCGCCTTGGCCACGGCGGGGTGCCTTCCTCGAAACGGGTGTCTACCTACCGGCCGACCAGACTACCTGGTGGCACGGTCATCCAGCAAAACGGGCGCCAGCGGCGCCCGGATCACAAGTAGCGGTGGCCGGACTTGAACCGGCGACACAGCGATTATGAGCCGCTTGCTCTGCCAACTGAGCTACACCGCCGCGGGTGGAACAGAGCCCCCTTACGGAATCGAACCGTAGACCTTCTCCTTACCATGGAGACGCTCTGCCGACTGAGCTAAGGGGGCGCGCGCGATCTAGCTCGCTGACGCGCAGGGGTAAGAGTACACGGCTGTTGTCAGGCCACGAAATCGGGATACGGGTGTCGTGAGGGCGGCTTTCACGGCACCGCGCGGAGCCGCCTGACCTCACCCGCGGCGGTCGATTCGGCCTCGGTCTGCGCCGAGAACCAGGCCTCCAGCCGCTCGTAGGGCAGCGGCCGGCTGAACAGGAAGCCCTGCCCCACCTCGCAGCCGATGTCCTGCAGCAGCTCGAGGGTCAGCTCGCTCTCGACGCCCTCGGCGACCACCGTCAGCCCGAACTGCTGCGACAGCGTCACGACCGCGTTGACGATCGCCAGGTCGGCCGGGTCGGTCGCCATACCCTGCACGAACGAACGGTCCACCTTGACCTCGTGTACGGGCAGCCGGCGCAGGTAGGACAGCGACGAGTAGCCGGTGCCGAAGTCGTCGACCGACAACCGGACACCGATGTCGCGCAGCCGGCGCAGGGTGGGCATCGGCCGGTCGGTGCCGTCGAGGACGCCCTCTTCCTTGATCTCGAAGGTCAGCCGGTGCGGCGCCACGCCGTACTCGCCGAGCAGCTCCTGCACCCGGGTCGGGAAGTCGGCGTCGATCAACGTGCGGGCGGCCAGGTTGACCGAGATCGACAGCGGGTGGTCGGTGGCCGCCCAGTCGCGGCAGCGCCGCAGACCCTCCTTGAGCACCGCCTCGGTCAGCTTGGCGAGCTGCCCGGTGTGCTCGGCGACCGCGACGA
This sequence comes from Asanoa sp. NPDC049573, assembly GCF_040676615.1. Classification (NCBI taxonomy): domain Bacteria; kingdom Bacillati; phylum Actinomycetota; class Actinomycetes; order Micromonosporales; family Micromonosporaceae; genus Asanoa; species Asanoa sp. NPDC049573. The sequence continues at coordinate 218,764 of NZ_JBFAPI010000003.1, read as the reverse complement.
AGTCTTCCGGGGGCACGGCGCCGTGCACCGGGTGCTCCCAGCGGGCCAGGCACTCGACGCCGATCAGCCGGCGGTCGGTGAGCGTCACCTTGGGCTGGAAGTAGACCTCGAGCTGGTCGTTGTCGAGCGCGTCGCGCAGGTCGCCGGCGAGCGCGAGCCGGCGCACCGACCGCGACTCGAGGCCCGCGTTGAAGAGCTGGACGCTGCCCGGCACCGTCTTGGCCGCGGTGGCCGCGAGGTCGGCCCGTTGCAGCAACGTTGCCGCATCGCTGCCGTGGTCGGGGTAGACGGCGATGCCGACCGCGGTCTCGACGTCGAGGGTGAGCGAGCCGAACCCCATCTGGTCGCGGATCTGCTCGCGCATCCGGCCGGCCAGCGCCTGCGCGGCCTCGGCGCTGTCGACCCGGAGGGTGACCGCGAACTCGTCGCTGCCGAGCCGGCCGACCAGCGCGCCGGACGGCGCGCAGGCCCGCAACCGCCGGGCAACCTCGGTCAACACCTGGTCGCCGGCGCCGTGGCCGAGCGACTCGTTGACCTGACGCAGCCGGTCGACGTCGAAGAGGAGCAGGGCGACGTGCTCGCCGGGAGCGCCGACGCCGACCGACTCTTCGATCGCGGCGGTGATCCGGCGCCGGTTGGCCAGCCCGGTGAGCGAGTCGTGGTAGGCGTCGTGCCGCAGCCGCTGCACCAGCCGCGAATTCTCCACCGCGACGGCGGCGTGCGCGGCCACCGTCTCCAGCAACTGCGCGTCGGTCGGCCCGAGGGTCGCCGACTCGCCGAGGCGGTTGGCCACCTCGAGCGTGCCGATCACGGCGGCACCGGCCCGCAGCGCGACGACGATCGCGTCCTTGGAACCGGCCGCGTTCAACACCCGGCGCAGGGACTCGTCGCCGATCTTGTGGCCGATCGCGACCGTCTCGCCGGTCTCCCGGACCTGCCGGCGGATCGCCTCGGGCACGCCGGTGAGGTCGACCAGCCCGGAGTCGTCGACCCGGGCGGTCAGCAGCACTTCGGGGTAGCGGCCCAGGGCCGGCAGCCAGAGCGTGGCGTATTCGACCTGGAGCAGGGCGCGCACCCGGTGCAGGAGCACGTCGGTCAGCGTGTCGTTGTGTGGTGTGTCGGCGATCGCCCGGGTCAGCTCGTAGATCTCACTGAGCGTGCGGTGTTGACGGACGAACTGCGTGTAGGACCGGTAGGCGATTACGAAGCAACTGCCCAGGGCGGCCAGCAGCAGGACGGCCCAGGGGCCCTGCTGGAAGATCACGAGGGTGATCAGGCCCGTGGTGATGTTGATGCCGGACACCACGTACCCGGGCAGGATGATCTGGAGCAACACCCGGTTGGGAATGCGACCCTGCACCAGGGTGATCACGCCGACGGTGGCCGCCAGCGTGAACGTGGCCATCCCGGCCACGGCGACCGCCAGCACGGCCCACTCATACGGACCGGCGTCCTTCGGCGCGCCCTCGACGTGGAGCGGGCCGAGCGTGAAGACGATCAGGCAGGCGAACGCGGTGCCGGCGGCGTTGCTCGCGCCGTTGAACCACATCTTGACCGGCGTCGACCGGCGGACCTGCCGGGAGATCAGCAGCGCCAGGACCCGGGCCAGGATCAGCGTCAGCGGCGGGATCCAGTAGAGCGCGAGAACCGTCGGGATCTCTGTCAGGATGACCTTGAACGCCTGCCGGCGGACCTGGAACACCAGCGGGGAAAGGTCGACGAGCAGAAAGAGCCCGAGGAAGAGCAGACCGAGCAGCCACGAGCCGGCGAACGGCTTCTCGTTGAACGCGAGGAAGAGGGTGACCAGGACGGCGAACAGCCCCATGGGCCCGGTGATGAGCCAGGCGAGATCCTCGGAGCGTCGAAGGTTGTTACGCGCAGCGGCCACCATCTAACGCCTTCGTCTGGGCGCCAGAACAGCGCCGGCTACGTCAGCCCCAGTCCCAGGAAAGGCTGGCGACCACGGCTTCGTTGAACGTCTGGGAGACGGCGGGGGCGACGGAGTCTGCGCCGGCGTGGTCCACGTAGGTCTCGGCAGAAGCGATCCCACCAACGACCAGAGCGCCGAACCCGAGAACGACGAAGACCGCAGCCCGACCGACCCAACGGCCGAACAAGCGTGCGCGCATCTGACTGCTCCTGTCGCGAAGTGTGGCTTGGTGAGTAAGGAGATGGTGCCACATCATGCATGGCGACGCACAGAGCATCTGGCCAGGCCCGAACCATCGGCAGATGAAAACCCAACCAATCGTATGAGGCCAACCTTAACCATTGCTTTGGTCGGTCGCATTTGTCCAGTCCAACCTGACCGTTACGGCGTACAACAGGAACAATCCGGGGATGACCGGACGACCCCGAACGGTGGACGTACCGCCGCGCGCAAGGGTCCTGTTCGAGTGCGAGCGGCGCGGGCGGGCGGCCGTGGTCGATGGCTGCGTGGCGCTGCTGACCGGCGCCGACGACCGGGACGTGCCCCTCATCCTGGTGCTCGGTGGCCCGGCCGCATCGTGGGCACTCGATCCAGCCGACGGTGGGCCGGAATCTTCGCGCTGGTACTGGGTCCGGGTCTGGGCCGCGCGGGGGTTGTTATGGGCCTGGGACGACCGCGCGACATCGACGATTGTCGGGGCCATGCACGACCGCGAGTGGCGGGTCCGGGAGATGGCCGCGAAGGTCGTCGCCCGCCATCGGATCGGCGACGCATTAGCGGCCGTGACTATGTTGCGAAACGACCCCATCCCCCAGGTACGCGCAGCGGCACAGCGCGCAGTCGTCGCAGTGACCGCGGCCGGCGCCTGACCGCCCACCGGCGGGTTTGATCTAGATGATGGAGACATGCATTTTCTTGCGGATGGCGCATACGGTCGGTCAGCTGACAGGCGCCGGCCGCGGCGGCCACTGCCGGTGCGCGTCGTCGCTCGGGCTCATCAGCCCGATCTGGTGCCCGTCGGGGTCGGCGACGATCGCGTAGCGGGCACCCCAGAACGCGTCGAACGGCACCTGGCGGCTCTCGTACCCGGCGTCGACGATCTCCTGCCAGAGCGCGTCGACCTCGGCCCGGCTCCCGAGCCCGATGCTGATCACCCCGCTGCCCGGCTGCGCGGGCGGTGAGCCGCTGTTCCAGAGCCGGACCGACTCGACCTCGTCGAGCTCGATGCTCATCCCGTTGGGGAACGCGAACTCGACATGTGGCCCGGTCGGCTCGGCGTGCCAACCGAGCAACCGGTAGAACGCGAGACTCGCCGACAGGTCACCCACGACAAGGTTGACCTGACCCGGCATAGGACCATTCATGGCTATCAGCGTGGCACGCACAGGCGCCTATCGACGCGATTCCCAATGAGGTTTTCGGTGCCTTATCGGCAGCGGGTCGCACTACACCGGACGAGAACGGCCCCGGACCGAGTTTTAGCCGGTCAGGGGCCGTTGCATCGTGCCTGTGGCGGGTGAAGGATTCGAACCTTCGTAGCTTTCGCGACGGATTTACAGTCCGCTCCCATTGGCCGCTCGGGCAACCCGCCAGGGCGTGCCGCCGCACTGGATGCGGCAGCGGAAGCAAGGATAGCGGTAGCACCGGCCCGGAACGCAACCGGGTACGGTCGGCATGTCCGCGCCTGCCGTGCCGGCGCGACATCGCCAGAACACCGCACCGAGCAGGAGCATGATCATGGCAGCGAACCCGTCCTTCGATGTCGTCAGCAAGGTCGACCAGCAGGAGGTCGACAACGCCGTCCGGCAGACGGAGAAAGAGCTTGCGACGCGCTTCGACTTCCGCGGCACCGGGGCGGAGATCACCTGGGCCGGCGGCGAGAGCGCCGTCAACCTCACCGCCGAGACCGAAGAGCGGGTAAAAGCCGCGCTCGACGTGTTCAAGGAGAAGCTGGTCAAGCGCAACATCTCGCTCAAGTCGCTGGACGCCGGCGAACCGCGCGCCTCGGGCAAGACCTTCAAGATCGACGCCAAGATCGTGCAGGGCATCGACACCGACAAGGCGAAGGCGATCAGCAAGAAGATCCGCGAGGAGGGCCCGAAGGGCGTACAGGCCCAGATCCAGGGCGACCAACTCCGCGTGACCGGCAAGAAGAAAGACGACCTGCAGGCCGTGATCACCCTCCTCAAGGGCGGCGATTTCGGCGTCGCCCTGCAGTTCACGAACTACCGCTGAACCAGATCGACCCGGGTCCGTCGGGGGCACGACCGCTGCTCCCGCCGGGCACCGCTCGCTCCGCTTCGCTGCCAGGTCCGCGGCACACAATCTTGACCGGCGGCCCGCAGGGCGGCCCAACCAACGCCTCCTACGGCGCGGCTGACCTCGACCGCCCGACGAACGCCCGCCCACCACGGCGGAGCCGACCTCAGCTCGCCCGGCCAATGCCCGGCCGCCACGGCGGGCCGACCTCAGCCCGCCCGGCCAATGCCCGCCCGCCGCGGCGGAGCCGATCTCGGCCCGACCCCACCGGCGCACGGCCGCCACGGCGGAGCCGACCCCAGCCAACCCAACAAGGGCCGCCCACCACGGCGGAGCCGACCTAAGCCCGCCCACGGCGGAGCCGACCCCAGCCAACTCGACAAGGGCCGCCCACCACGGCGGAGCCCACCTCAGCCCGCCCGACCGGCGCCTGCCGCGACGGCGGAGCCGACCCTGGCCCGAGCGGCGGGCCGCGCGGGCCGGCCGAAGATCGGGCCGCCGGGCCCGCCGCTCGGGCTGCGAACCGGGATGCACGGTATTGCGCCTACCGGCTACGGCAGGGTTCGAAGGCTTGGACCAGGCCTGACACTCCCGCGCCACGGTGGCGTCCGTGGGACCCTGGCCAGCGCCGTGCTGATCAAGGACGACCACCCACGCCCCGAGATGGGTGGGAATTGCGAAGGTTGTCGAGGCCTCTTGCGCCGACTGATGCGACGCCGAGCACGGGAGCGACATCCGCTGTTGCTCGCTGTCAGCGCCACATCCCACCGATAGCGGCCCAGCCCCGTCGGTGTCTTTAAGGCCATACATGTTTTGGCATGTACTTACATGCCAAAACATGTGCGGCCCGGGAGACACCATCGCCGGGCGTCGCGCCGAGGACAGGAACCGTGCCCGCGGCGGTGCAAGGGCGGGCTACACGCTGTCTGGGGTCAGGGCGCTTTCAAGGCGTACCGCCGCGGCTTTCTCCGAACGGGCGATCGGGCCGCCTGCCGGCGCCGCGACCAGTGCGGCCGCGGCGACCGCTAGGCCGGCGAAGACGAAGGCCCACGGGACGCCGGCCTTGTCGATCAGCCAGCCCGCGGCGGCGCCGCCGAAGGCTGAGGCGCCTACCGAGACGGTGACGACCCACGTGTAGGCCTCGTTGAGCATCGAACCCGGCGCGATCCGGCCGACCATCGTGTTCTCCAGGGTCAGTGCCGGCGCGATCACGACGCCGCCGAAGACCAGGGCGATGCCCAGCGCTGTCGGGGTCGGCATCACCGCGAAGACCGCGAACGTCGCTGCGAGCAGGCCCAGCAGCACGGCGAACTGGCGGGTCAGGTTGTCACGGAGCTTGCGGGTGCCGAACCAGAAACCGCCGGTCGCGCTGCCTACCGCCCAGACCGCCAGGAGGACGCCGGCGAGGCTGTCAGGGTCGGCGACGCCCTCAGCGGACGCGAACGCGGGCACCGTGATGCCGGTCGCCCCGAACGCGGTGCCCAGGCCGAAGACGCAGAACAGCAGCGACGGGAAGCCGCCGATCCGCAGGGGGCCGAGGCCCTTGGCGTGCGCGGACTTCGGATGCGGCTGCCAACCGCGCATCACCCGGCCGAGGGCCACCACCACCGTGCCGACCAGGGTGACGATGCCGGCGCCGGCCAGGGCCGCGGTGGCGTCGGCGACCAGCACGAAGCCGGCGACCAGCAGCGGGCCCACCACGAAGACGAGTTCGAACAGGGCCGTCTCGGCGGCGAGCGCGATGTTGCGCAACGGGTAGCGGCCGGTCGACGGCGCGGTCACGTCGTTCCACGCGCCGCGCAACGCGGCGCTCATCGGTGGGTAGGTCGCGCCGGCCACCGCGGTCGCGCCGTAGATCACGGCCAGGCCGTGGCCGTGTGCGAGCAGCAGCGCCAGCAGGGCCAAGGGGTGCGCCACGGCGGTGACCAGCAGGACCGGGGTCGGGCCGACCCGGTCGGCGATCCGCCCGGCCAGCGGGCTGAGGACCGCGCCCGCCACCGCGTAGATGGCGCCGGCCACGCCGGCCAGCGAGTAGCGACCGGTGACGTCTTCGACGACGAGCAGCAGCGCGAGCGGGGTCATGCCGATGCCGAGGCGGCCGATGATGCCGAAGATGAACAGCGTCGGTGCACCCGGGATCCTCCAGACCACCAGGTATTGCCGAAGCGCTGCCACCTGCGAACCCCACCCCTGTAACGACCGGAAGACCAGCCGAACCTAACGGTCGACTGGTCTTCCGGCCTACTTGTTTACGAGGTGACGCGGGTTACTGGAACTGCACCGGCCCGACCTGGCGGTTGGACATCTCCTCCAGCCGGCGGATCCGCTCGGCCATCGGCGGGTGGGTGCTGAACAGCTTGGCCACGCCGGCGGCGTTGAGCGGGTTGGCGATCATCAGGTGCGCCGTGGTGGTGAACTGGTTGTCGGCCGGCAGCGGCAGCTGCCGCGCGCCCCGGTCGATCTTGCGCAGCGCGCTGGCCAGGGCCAGCGGGTCGCGGCTGAGCGCGGCACCTGAGGCGTCGGCCTGGAACTCACGGTTGCGGCTGATCGCGAGCTGGATGATGCTCGCGGCCAGCGGGCCGAGGACCAGCATCGCGAGGAACACGAGCGGGTTGGGGCCGTCGTCGTCGTCACCGCCGCCGATCGGCACGAACCAGGCCAGATAGGCCAGGAACGTGATGATGCTGCTCAGCGCGGCGGCCACGCTGGAGATCAGGATGTCGCGGTTGTAGACGTGCGACAGCTCGTGGCCGATCACCGCCCGCAGTTCGCGGTAGTCGAGGATCTGGGTGATGCCGGTGGTGACGCAGACCGCCGCGTGCGCCGGGTTGCGGCCGGTGGCGAACGCGTTGGGCTGCTGGGTCGGGCTCACGTAGAGCCGGGGCATCGGCTGCCGGGCATCCGCGGCGAGTTCGCGCACCATCTGGTAGAGCGCGGGGAACTCAGCCTCGCTGACCGGTCGGGCCCGCATCGACCGCAGGGCGATCTTGTCGGACCAGAAGTAGCTGCCGGCGTTGACCGCGAGCGAGATGATCGCGGCGATGACCAGGCCGGAGCCGCCACCAACGCCGACGCCGATGCCGAGAATGAGCGCTGTGAGCAGGCCTAGTAGTGCGGCCGTCTTGAGGCCGTTGTAATGCCTGTGCAACGCGTCCCTCCTTCAGAACGCGGGTGGGTGAACCCGCTGTCCGGTTCAACACCCCGTTCCCCATCGACGATGCCCGCAGTCGCTGAGAATTCGCTGAAAGCGGCCCGCCGACGGCGAGGTTGCGGCCCGAAAGACCGATTTTTCGGGTACGCAGGCCGACGGTTCAGCGGAAGGCGCGGCCGAGCACGTGTGGCGTCGCCGGCATGGTCAGCCCGGTCGGTGGGAACCGGAACCGGCTCAACGACGTGATCTCGAATCCGGCGTCGGTGATCGCCGTCGGGGTGTCGCGGCCCGTGTGGCACCCGGCGCAGAGCAGCGGCCACACGGTGGCGTCGACCACCCGCTGCACCCGGCGGAGCGCGCCGGTGCCCTGCACGTGCTCGAAGAACCGGAGTTCGCCGCCCGGCCGCAGCACCCGGTGGATCTCGGCCAGCGCGGTGGGCTGGTCCGGGACGGAGCAGAGCACCAGCGAGGCGACCGCGGCGTCGAACGTCCCGTCGGCCGCGGGCAGCGACTCGGCGACGCCCTCGACCACCTCGATCGGGACCGCCGCGTCGCGCGCCGCGGCCAGCGCCGACGCCCGTAGCCGGGGCTCGGGCTCGATCGCTACGACCGCCGTCACCGACGCCGGGTAGTGCACGAACATCCGGCCGTTGCCGGCACCGATCTCGAGCACCCGGCCGGCCAGGCCGGCGACCAACGCGCGCCGGTGCGCGAACCCGCCGGCCGCGTCCATCGCGACGCTGGCGCGCTCGTAGACCCGGGCGAACCACGGGTGCCCGCGCCGCCTCACCGGCCCGCCCAGTCGAGGACCAACTGCGGCGCGAAGCCGACGGCCAGCGCGACCGCCGTGGCCACCAGCAGCACGCCGGCCACCGGCCAGGGCACGGCGCGGGCCGGGCGGGCCAGCGGGTCGGGCGCGTAGAGGATCGCGGCCACCCGCACGTAGTAGGCCAGGCCGATCACCGCGTTGAGGGCGACCACCACGGCCAGCCAGCCGGACGACGCGGTGAGCAGGGAGCGGACGACCGCCACCTTCGCGAACAGGCCGGCCAGGCCCGGCGGCAGCCCGGCCAGGCCGATCAGCGCCAGCGCGAGGGCCGCGCCGACCCAGCGGTGCCGGCGCGCGGCGCCGTAGTAGGCGTCGATGCGCCCGCCGTCGGCACCGGGCCCGCGCAGGGCGACCACGGCGGCGAACGCTCCGATCTCGAGCACCACGAAGAAGATCGCGTAAGCCACCGACGCCGTCACCGCGGTCGACACGTCGGGGCCGTCGGCGACCGCCAGCGCGCCCAGCGGCGCCAAGATGTAACCCGCCTGCGCGACCGACGACCACGCCAGCAGCCGGGTCATCCGGATCTGCCGGAGGGCCACCAGGTTGCCGACGGTCATGGTCAGCACCGCGAGGGTGGCCAGCAGCGGGCCGGTGACGCCCGGCGGCAGCGCCACGGTCACCACCGCCAGGATCGCGACCACGCCGCCGAGCTTCGAGGCCGTCGACAGGTAGGCCGCCACCGGCAGCGGCGCGCCGTCGTAGGTCGGCGGTGCCCAGGCGTGGAACGGCACGGCCGCCACCTTGAACGCCAGCCCGAGCAGCAGCAGAGCGATGCCGACCGAGGTCAGCGGCAGGTCGAGGGCGCGGACCGGGTCGTTGCCGGCCAGACTGACGTCGCCGGTCAGCGCCGGGGCCAGCAGGGTCAGGTGCAGGCGGCCGGTCACCGCGTAGAGCAGCGCCGCGCCCAGCAGCGAGACCGCCGTGGCCACCACGCTGACCACGAAGAAGGTGACCGCGGCCGCCGCGCTCTCCATCGTCTGGCGGCGCAGGCCGACCAGCACGTAGAGCGGCAGGGTCAGGGTTTCCAGCGCGACGATCAGCGTGATCAGGTCGCCGGCCGCGCCGAGCACCACACCGCCGGTCATCGAGCACGCCAGCAGGAAGCAGTATTCGCCCGCCGGTGCGACGCCGGCCCGCAGCAGCGGCACCGACAGCGCGACCACGCCGGCCGTCAGGAACGCGAACACCGCCGCCATCAGGGCCGCCCGGCCGTTGGCGACATAGGAGCAGGCGTCGGGAACGCAGAACGTCGACCGGGTCGGGCCGGCGCCGACCACGATCGCGACCACCCCGGTCGCGACCGCACCCGCTACGGCGGTCGCGACCGGAGCGGCGCGCCGCCCCACGAACAGATCGGCCAGCAGCACCAGCACCGCGGTGCCGGCGGCCAGGTAGGCCGGCAGCAAAGCCACGTGGTCGACCGACTGGGTCACCGGGTCACCGCCTCGACCAGCGACTGCACCGGGGTCTCGGAGAGGCCCAGGACCAGCGCCGGCACCAGGCCGACGAGCAGGGCCAGGATCACCAGCGGCGACCAGGCCACCAACTCCATGCCGCTGATCCGCAGCGCCGGCGGCGCGACAGCCTCGACCGCGGGCGATGCGGGCCCGTGGGTGACCCGGCGGAGCAGGCGCAGGAAGTAGGCCGCCGTCAGCGCGCCGCCGACCGCGGCCAGCACGCCCAGCGTCAGCCAACCGCCGCCGCCCCGCTCGAACGCCGCGACCACCGCGAACGCCTCACCCCAGAAGCCGGCGAGGCCGGGCAGGCCCAGCGAGGCGATGGCCGCGAACGCCAGCAGCCCGGACAGCCACGGCGAGCGCTCGCGCAGCCCGCCGAGCACCGCCAGGTCGCCCGTGTGGAACCGGTCCTTGACCGCGCCGGCCAGGAAGAACAGCAGGCCGGTGATGATGCCGTGCGCGACATTGCCGATCAGCGCGGCCTGGATGCCGGTGGCGGTCAAAGTGGCCACACCGAGCAGCACGAAGCCCATGTGGCCGACGCTGGAATAGGCGATCAGTCGCTTGAGCTCGGTCTGCGCGAGGCAGACCAGGCAGCCGACCAGGATCGCCGCGACCGCCAACGTGCCGAGCAGCGGCGCCGCCCAACGGGCACCCGCTGGCGCCACGCCGACGGCCACCCGGATCAGCCCGTAGGTGCCCATCTTCAGCAGGACCCCGGCCAGGAGCACGCTGCCCACCGTCGGCGCCTGGGTGTGCGCGTCGGGCAGCCAGGTGTGCAGCGGCCACAGTGGACTTTTCACCGCGAACGCGATGGCCAGCAGCGTGAACGCCGCGAGTTGGGTGGTGCGCGACAGGGTGACCGCGCCCGAGGTCAGCGTGACCAGGTCGGCGGTGCCGGCGGCGGCCACCACGGTGAACACGCCGACCAGCAGGAGCACCGAGCCGAACAGCGTGTAGAGCGCGAACTTGCGGGCCGCGTGCCGGCGCTGCTCGCCGCCCCAGCCGGCGATGATCGCGTACATCGGCAGCAGCACGACCTCGAAGAACACGAAGAAGAGCACCAGGTCGAGCGCGAGGAACGTGCCCAGCATGCCGACCTCGACGACGAGCAGCAGCGCGACCAGGGTGCCGCCGCGCCCGCCGCCGCCGGGCACGTGCCAGATCGTGTAGAGGCAGCAGAGCAGGGTCAACAGCGTCGTCAACACCACGAGGGGGTACGAGACGCCGTCGACACCGAAGTGCAGTCGCAGGTCGAGCCCGGGCACCCAGGACGCGTCGACCGAGGTCCACGGCACGATCGGTGGCGCGCCCGACCCGGCCGGCTGGTAGGAGAACCACCCGCCGGTGTGCCCCGCGAGGCCGAGCAGCACGCTGGCCACCAACGCCAGCGCGGCGAACCCGGTGCCGGCGAGCCGGGCGGCCCGGTCGGGCAGCAGCGCGGCGAAGACGGCGCCCAGCGCCGGCAGGGCGAGCACCGCGACCAGGGCTGACTGGCTCATGTCGCACTCCCGTAGAGGGCGGCGGCGAGGCCGAGCAGCAGGACGCCGGCCAGCAGCGCGGTCGCCGCGCGGGGCAGCCCGGACCGGTGCCAGGCAGCCAGCCGGTCGCCCGCGTCGACGGTGCCCTGGCCGGTGCTCTCGACCGCGCCGTCGACCACCTGCTGGTCGGCCACCGCCACCCGGCGGGCCAGCGCGACCACCGGGCGGACGACCAGCCGGTCCTGCACGGTGTCGAGCCAGAACGCGTTGTCGAAGGTCGGCCGCAGCGGGCCGAGGAAGCGCGCCGGGTCGAGTGCGGTGTCGCGCCGCCACAGCGCCCACACCAGCACCAGCCCGAGCAGCAGGGCGGCCAGCGGCACGGCCGTCTCGGCGCCGAGGTGGGCCAACTCCACCTCCGGCAGGTCGACCACGAACAGCGTCAGGCGCTCGCCGAAGCCGTCGCTGAACGCCAGCAGGCCGAGCAACGCGCTCGGCACGGCCAGCGCGAGCACCGGCACCGCCATCGGCCAGGGCGGCTCGTGCGCCGTCTCGGCACCCGGCGAGCGGGCGGCGCCGAAGAAGGTGCGCAGCCACAGCCGGCCCGCGTACCAGGCGGTGACCAGCACGCCGACCGCGCCGACGCTGTAGACGAGCCAGGGCAGCCAGCCCGCGTCGGCCGTCGACGCCGCGTGCAGCACCGCGTCCTTGCTCCAGAAGCCGGCCAGCGGCGGCAGCCCGACCAGCGCGCCGAGCCCGATCGTCATCGACCAGAAGGTGCCCGGCATGCGCCGCCGCAGCCCGCCCATCGCCGACATCGAGTTGCTGCCGACCGCGTGGATCACCGAGCCGGCGCCGAGGAACAGCAGCGCCTTGAACGCCGCGTGGGTGAGCAGGTGGAACAGCGCGACCGCCGGTGCACCGACCGCCAAAGCGGCGGCCATGTAGCCGATCTGCGACACCGTCGACCAGGCCAGCACCCGCTTGATGTCGTCTTGCGCGGTCGCGGCCAGCGCGCCGAGCAGCACGGTGATCGCCGCGAGCACGCCGAGCACGACCAGCGACGGCTCGCCCAGCACGAACACCGGGTAGAGCCGGGTCACCACGTAGATCCCGGCCGCGACCATGGTGGCCGCGTGGATCAACGCGGAGATCGGTGTCGGGCCGGCCATCGCGTCGGGCAACCAGGTGTGCAGCGGGAACTGGGCGCTCTTGCCGGCCACGCCGGCGAGCAGCAGCAGCGCCGTGGCGGTCACCGTGGCGGCCGGCAGGGCGGGCAGCCCGGCCAGCACCTGGGTGATCCAGAAGCTGCCGGAGTTGACGCCCAGCAGCACGATGCCGAGCAGGAAACCGACGTCGCCGACCCGGGTCACCAGGAACGCCTTGACCGCCGCGGCGGGCGCGCCGGGCAGCGTGCGGTCGTGGCCGATCAGGAGGTAGGAGCAGATGCCCATGACCTCCCAGCCGACCAGCAGCAGGATCAGGTCGCCGGAGACCACCACGAGCAGCATCGCGGCGGTGAACAGGCTGATCTGTGCCGCGTAGGGCGGGTAGCGGTCGTCGTCGTGCAGGTAGGCCGTCGAGTAGACCTGGACGGCCAGCGCGACCACGCCGACCGCCACGGCGACCAGGCTCGCGGCCTGGTCGATGCGCACGCCCGCGGTGACCGACAGGTCGCCGAACTGGACCCACTGGACGACCGTCTCGAACGGCTCGTCGACCCGGACGGCGAGCACGATCGCCACCACGAGCGCGCCGCCGGCGCCGGCGATGCCGAGCGAAGCGGCCGCGGTGCGGGACCGCAGCGGCACGACGAAACCGGAAAGGGCCGCCGCCAGCGGCAGGAGCGGCAGCAGCGGCCCCAACACGTCAAGGCTCATGAGGGCACCCGGGGCTCGTCGAGCTCGCTGGCCGGTGCCGCGTCGAGCCGCACGGTGTCGACGGCGACGCTGGCCCGCAGCCGGTAGAGCTGGAGCACGATGGCCAGCCCGACGCCGACCTCGGCGGCGGCCAGCACGATGACGAACAACGCGAAGACCTGGCCTCCGTGCGGCAGCGCCGCGCGGACCGTGGTGTCGGCGGTGACCAGGATCAGGTTGACCGCGTTGAGCATCAGCTCGACCGCCATCAGCACCAGCACCGCGTTGCGCCGGCGGAGCACGCCGTAGACGCCGGCGCCGAAGAGCAGCGCCGCGGTGACGTAGGGGATGACCGGTCTCACGGCCGGCTCCCGATGTCGGGGCGGGAGACGATGATGGCGCCGACGAGCGCCGCCAGCAGCAGCACCGAGAGCACCTCGAACGGCAGCACCCAGGAGCGGAACAGCTCGGTGCCGAGGCTCTCGGCCGTGCCGGCGGCCGGCAGGTCGACGGCCGACCAGCGGAACGCGTCGGCGAACAGCGCCGCGAGGCCGAGGCCGGCACCGCCGCCGATCAGCGCGGCCGGCAGGCCGCGTCGGTTGAGGTCGGGCGAACGGCCGATCGGCGCGCGGGTCAGCATGACGGCGAAGAGCAGCAGTACCACGACGGCGCCGACGTAGATCAGCACCTGGACCCAGGCGACCAGCTCGGCGGTGAGGATCAGGTAGAGACCGGCGACCGCGCCCAGGCAGACGACGAGGTAGAGGCCGGCCCGGACGAGCTGGTCGGTGGTCACCACGAGGACGCCGGATCCCACCGCCACCGCCCCGAGGGCGAGCAGCAGCAGGTCGGCCGCGGTCACCTCGGCGCCCTCGGTTCGCTGTCGGCGCGCTTGGCCGCGGTCGCCTCCTCCTTGGCCGGCTCACCGTTGGGATCGTGGGCCGGCGGCGCCGGAACCGTCGCCATCCACTCGCCGAGGTGCTCCTTGTCGTGGAGCAGGTTGCGGATGTCGTATTCGGCGTATTCGAACTCGGGTGACCAGAAGAGCGCGTCGAACGGGCACGCCTCGATGCAGATTCCGCAGTACATGCACAATGAGAAGTCGATGTCGAACCGGTCGAGCACGTTGCGCTGCCGCGGCCGCGCCGCGCCGGGGACGACGACCTCTTCCTTGTGCGAGTCGATGTAGATGCACCAGTCGGGGCACTCGCGCGCGCAGAGCATGCACACCGTGCAGTTCTCGGCGAGCAGCGCGATCACTCCCCGCGACCGCGGCGGCAGGTCAGGGGCCACGTCTGGGTATTGGTGGGTGTGCGAACGGCGGGTCATCGTCTTCAGCGTGACGGCCAGCCCTTTCGCCAGCCCTTCGCCCGGCACTCCCATGCCTCACATCCTGCCGCTAACCGGCGCCGAGCGCGAGAGCGGATCGATCTATCGATGCGCGACGCGAACAGGGCGCCCCTTCGAGGGACGCCCTGTTCGCCGGGGAGGGATGAGTCGAACGGCGGCCTAGGCGGGGCCGTCGCCAGCCAGGCCCCACTGCTGCTGGACCGGGGCCGGGTGGTAGTAGTCGTCACGATTGACGAACTCGACCGGCAGGCCGCCCGGTAGGGCGACGCCGCGCTGCGGGTCGGTGAGCTCGTCGAGCAGCAGCGCCGAGCCGGCGCGCAGGTGCAGCGCGTCGCGGTCGCGCGGCGACAACTCGACGATGTCGGGGTTGGTCAGCCGGAACCGGGAGATCGTGCGGCGGATGGTCAGCGCCAGTTCGCGACCGTCGGCGGCGACGCCGCCGGAGAGCATCAGCGCCGGCCGCCGGTTGGAGCGCATCGAGTCGCACACGATCAGCACGCCCTGCGGGCCGGGCGCGGGCAGCAGGTGCAACCGCCACGGCCACTGCCAGAGGATCTGGCCGGTGGCGACCCGGGTGCCGCCGCCGAGCGCGGGCCGGCGGCGTGGGCGCGGTGCGCCGATGGCCGAGACCGAACGGTGCCGCGGCCCACCGACCCGGGCCAGGTCCCAGTCGTCGCAGACGTAGGCCAGCCGGCGATCGGTGACCGTGACGTCGGCGCAGCGGGGCAGCGTCCAGCGTCGCTCGGGTTGCCCGCCGGGCTGGCCGGTCAGGTAGCCGGTGACGTTGACCCGGCCACGCCACAGCACCTCTTCGCCCGGATCGAGGACGATCGCGCGGTGCCGGTCGAGGGTGGGGCCGGTGTCATCGGGGTTCGGGTCGTCGAACCGATATGGCTGGATGAAGAAGGGTGCGGCGCTCATTGGGACGGGGCCTCCAAGGTGAGGAACCTGTCACCATGTTGGCGCTAACGCCACGCAGTGTCATGACAGTCAACCGGGGGTCGGTCGATCGGCCGGCTACGGCAATGGCCGATCGGGTGAGGCGTATGACCGGTAAGTCCCAATCTCTTCGGGCCGGATCAGCCCGTCTTCGATCGCCCGCGCCAGCAACGCCGATTTGGTGGCCGCCGGCCGCCCGGCGCGGGCGTATTTGATCCGCGCGCGGTCGACGTATTGCTTCACGGTGTGCTCGCTGATCTGCATCCGCTTGGCCACCGACGCCTTCGACATCGACTGGAACCAGAGCAGCAGCGCCTCACGCTCCTTGTCGGACAGCGCCGGCCGGCTGCTGCGCCGGTCACCGACCATCGCGCCGGCCAGTGAGGGCGGCACGTAGGGCCGGTCGGCCGCCGCGGCGAGCACCGTCTCGACACAGTGGTCGCGCCCCTCGTGCTTGGCCAGGAACGCCACCGCGCCGGCGTCGAGCACCGCCAGGATCGTGTTGGGCTCGTGGTGCTCCGAGTAGACCACCACCCGTTGCCCGGCCGCGCTCAGCTCGCTCACCTGGTCGACCACCATCCGGCCGTGCAGCCGCAGGTCGAGCAGGATCACGTCGGCCGGTGCCGCGGTGCGCACCGCCTCGACGTTGTCGCCGGTGGCGACGACCTCCAGCCGCGGGTCGGCCGACAGCCAGGAGCGCACTCCCTCGAGCACCACGGGATGGTCGTCGACGATCGCCACCGAGACCCGTGCCGCCCCCGACCCGTACGTCATGCCGCCCGCCATCGTGTCTGTGTCCATACCAGTTCCTCGTCCCGCTCGTACCAGTAGTCCACTACGCCGTCCATGGGCCAGGAGTAGGACTCCTTGGCCGGTCCTGCCGTCGCCGGGGTGGTCAGGCTGACCACCACCTCGTCGGGCTGCGCCACGACCGTCACCCGGGCCCAGAGCCGGGCGGTGGCCAGCGTCGCGGCGAGCGGCTCGGCCAGCCGGCGCCGGATCGCGACGTCGAGCTCGGGCAGCTCACCGACCGCGATGAGGTCGACCGGAACGCCCTGCCGTTCGGCCACGTCGACGCAGGCGCGCAGCTCGTGCAGGAGCGGGTCGGGCACGTCGTCGGACTCGGCGATCAACCGCCGCAGCCGGCCGGCGGCGAGGGCACAGGCCCGCTGCACGTCGAGGTCGGCCGGGTCGGCGCGCCCGGTGGCGAGATCGTGCAGGAGTGCGCCGGCGGCCTCGGAGACGATGCCGAGCCGATCCTGGCGCTCACGTTGGGCGTGCACGGCGCCGAGCCGCTCGGACTCGAGCGCGGCGCGGGCGGCTTCGGTGGCCGCCGCCTGGTGTGCGGTGGCGCGCAGCACGCCCATCGCCGCCATCAGGGCGATCGGCAGCACGCCGGTGCCGTAGACATACATGACGAAGCGGCTCAGGTCGGCCGCGCCATGGCCGTCGGTGCTGCCGGCCAGCACCCCGATCAGCCCGAAGAGCGCGTTGAGCGCGAGCACGGTCACCAGCGCGCCGATGCCGCGGTCGTAGAGCAGCAGGAGCGCGAACCAGCCGACCGTGCCCCAGGCCCAGTTGGGCGTGTCGAACATCTGCCCGTCGGGGGTGGCCGCGATGACCAGGACGTCGACGATCAGCAGGACGGCCAGCAGCGGGAAGACCGGCACGGCGAAGCCGTAGAACAGCCGCGCGGTGGCGAGCACGCCGACGACGGTGAACAGCACCCAGCCGGCCGCGGCGGCCCACGGCACCCGGTAGTCGGTCCAACCGCTGGCGATCCCGGGCACGTTGACGGCGAAGTGCCAGCCGAACGCGATGGCCACCGCGGCGATCCGGCCACCCCGGTCGGCGGTGGCGACCACCGCGGCGCCGGCCCGCTGCAGGCGTTCAGCCGACACGGGCCCACTCCAGGACGATCCGGGTGCCGTTGCCGGGCGCGGTGTCGATCCGCGCGGTGGCGCTCACCGACGACATCCGGGCCATGATCGACTCGCGGATGCCGTAGCGGTGGGGCGGGATGGCGCCCATGTCGAAGCCGGGACCGACGTCGATCACCTCGACCACCACGGTGTCGCGGGTCTGGTGTAGCCGCAGCCAGGCGACCGAGCCCTCGCCGTGCCGCACCACATTGGACAGCGCGGCGTCGGCGCTCTCGGCGAGCGCGTCGGCCACGGCCGACGGCACGAGGCACGGTTCGAGCGAGGCCGTCAGCGGATAGCCCTCGTAGCGCTCGACGATCAGCCGTAGCCGCTCGTCGAGGGACACCTTCGCGGCCGGATCGAGCACCGGCTGGCGGGCCGGGTCGAAGAGGGTGCGCAGGTCTGAGGACGCCCGCGCGCGCAGCATCGGGGACTGCGCGGCGACACCGCCGAGGCCGACCATGGTCAGCGTCGACAGCACGGTGTCGTGCAGGTCGCGGTTCTGCTTGCGCTCGGCCTCACGCCCGGCGCGGGCGATCACCGCCTCGCGATGGGTGCGCTGGTAGGCGGCGAAGACCCCGTCGGCCGCTCGGGTGCTGCGCCGGGTCAGGTAGACCAGCCCGACCGCCAGGAAGGTCTGCACGACCAGCACGGCCGAGTGGCTGATCGCCTCGTCCTGCTGACCGGCGAGGAACCCACCGGCACAGTACGCCGCCGCGATGGTGAGGCCGACCAGGATGCCGTGCGCCACCCGCAGCGCGAACGGCGCCGTGATGATCGAGGTGCTGGCCAGCACCGCGACCCAGCTCACGCCGCCGGGCATCACGTCCGGCGCGACCAGCACCCGCATCGCCAGGCAGGCGACGATGGTCAGCGCCGCGTCGACCAGCACCACCCAGGGCTTGATGCCGTTGTCGATGGTCTGCCGATAGAACACATAGGACCAGACGGTCAGCGCGACGACGGCGAGCGCGAGCGGCACGGCTTCGACCGGCGGCGTCCGCACCGCGAGGGCGACCACGGCGACGGCGATGCCGCAGCTGAGCCGGATGGCCGCCGGAAACAGCGCATAGACGCGGGCCAGTGCGACGCCGGCGGGATTGGCGGTCGGCTCCGCGTCGGGCGGCTCTGGCAGCGGCGCCAGGGAGATCGGTTCGGGCCGCAGCCACGGGCGATCGGGCGGCCCGGAGTGCGGTCGCCGGAGGCTGTGGTTGGGCACCGACGCACCCAGACGCGTGTCGATGCGGGCATTTAACCACGCATTGCGAGCGTACGGTCGCCACAGGGTTGGCTATTGTCAGGCCTTCCCCAAGATTTCGCCTGTCAGGCTGGCGGCAGCAGCTCCACGCCGAGCTGCTGGAGCAGCTGGAACAGTTCGTTGACGCTCCACACGTCGGCGATCCGCCCCTCCGCATCGAAGCGCAGGAACGTGGCACCCGAGTAGCTGACCACCGTGCCGGTCGGCGCCACCGGACCGAACTGACCCATCTGGGTGCCGGCCGCGCGCCAGTGCACCGCCGCCCGGTCGCCCGCGACGATCAGGTCGACCACCTTGTAGCGCAGGTCCGGAAAGGACTCCCGCCGCTCCTGGTGCCAGGCCAGCACCCCGTCCGGACCGCTTCCGCCCAGGCCCGGGCAGTCGGGGGCGATCAGCTCGTGTGCGGTGGCCTCGCGGGCCCCGTTCCAGACGTCGGCGATCAGCCGGCGCACCAGCGCCTCGCGGTCGGCGGTCGTCACAGCGCCACCCGGACCGCGGCGGTCAGCACCAGCTGGCCGAGCGACACCGGCACGAGCACGAGCCAGCACAGCCGCTGCAGCTGGTCTTCGCGCAGCCGGGGGTAGGCGACCCGGAACCAGATCACCACGAAGGCGACCGCGAAGATCTTGACAAGCGTCCACAGCCAACCGAGCTGGCCGTCGAACGGGCCCTTCCAGCCGCCGAGGAACAGCACGGTCGTCAGCGCGGCGATCACCACGATGCCGACGTACTCGGCGAGCAGGAAGAACGCGAACCGCAGCCCGGTGTATTCGGTCAGGTAGCCGAACACCAGCTCGGAGTCGGCGATCGGCATGTCGAACGGCGGGCGGCGGATCTCGGCGAGGCCGGCCACGAAGAACACCAGCAGGGCCGGCAGCTGCCAGAGCAGCCACCACGGCCGCCACGCCTCGACGATGCCGGTCAGGCTCAGCGTGCCGGCCGCCATCGCGACGCTGGCCGCGGCGAGCACCATCGGCAGTTCGTAGCCGAGCAGCTGGGCCGCGCCGCGCAGGCCGCCGAGCAGGCTGTATTTGTTGGCCGAGGCCCAGGCCGACATCAGCACCGCGACCACGCCGACGCCGAGCACGGCCAGCACGAAGAACAGCCCGACGTCGAGGTTCTGCCCGACCAGGTCGCCCGGGCCGAGCGGCACCACGAGCAGCACCAGCAGGTAGGGCACCAACGCGATGATCGGCGCGAGCCGGAACACCGCCCGGTCGGCGGCGGCCGGGGTGACGTCTTCCTTCTGCACGAACTTGATGCCGTCGGCGATCAGCTGGGCCCAGCCGTGGTAGGCGCCGGCGTACATCGGGCCGAGCCGGCCCTGCATGTGTGCCATCACCTTGTGCTCGGTCTGGCCGACGACCAGCGGGAGGATCAGGAAGGCGGCGACGACGCCGACCACGCGGATGAGGACCTCCAGCCAGAGCGGCATCAGGCGGGACCCCATTCGCCCGGCGCCGGCACGCCCGGCGGCCGCATGGGCGCGCGCTTGCTGGTGCCGGCCTCGCTCTCGCCCGGCTCCTTGGCGCCCGGCCAGGCCTTGGCGACCCGGGAGGCGAGCACGAACTCCTTGCGCAGCGGGTGGCCCTCGAACTCGGGCGGCAGCAGCAGCGGCTTGAGGTCGGGGTGGCCGGCGAAGTCGATCCCGAACATCTCGTGCGTCTCGCGCTCGTGCCAGGCGGCGCCCGGAAAGATCGGGACGATCGTGTCGATCACCGGCTCGGCGCGCGGCACCCGGGTGCGCAGCAGCAGGCCGTGCCGGTGGCCGGTCGACCACAGGTGTGCGACCACCGCGAAACCGTCGTCGAGCTCGTCGACGGCGGACAGCCAGTCGAAGAAGTCGCAGGCCAGCTCCGCGTCGTCGCGGGCGGCCAGGACCGCCTCGACCCACCCGCCGGGCGGCACGTCGACGGTCGCCCGGGAGTGGGCGTTGCCGCCCGAGACGGAGGCGTCACCGGTGACCAGCCCTGTCAGCCGTGTTCCGATCTCCTCCGGGGTCATGTCGAGATCCTAGGCTTTCGGCATGACTGATACGAGGCTGCCGGTGATCGATGTCGCGCCGCTGCGGACCGGCGGCGACGCCGGCGCGGTGGCTCGGGAGATCGAGTCGGCGTGCCGCGACACCGGGTTCTTCTACGTCGCGGGGCACGGGGTGCCGGCCGCTCTCCTCGACCGTCTCGACGCGGCGGCCCGGGCCTTCTTCGCGCGGCCCGACGACGAGAAGCTGGCGATCGCGATGCGGCACGCGGGGCCGGCCTGGCGGGGCTATTTCCCGCTCGGCGGCGAGCTGACCGCCGGCCGGCCCGACCGCAAGGAGGGCCTCTATTTCGGCGAGGAACTGCCCGCCGGTGACCCGCGCGCCGGCCTGCCGCTGCACGGTCGCAACCTCTTCCCGCCCGCGGTGCCCGAGCTGCGCGCGGCGGTGCTCGACTATCTGGCCGCGCTGACCGCCCTGGCCCAGGACGTGTTGCGGGGCGTCGCCCTCAGCCTTGACCTGCCGGCCGACTATTTCGCCGCCGGCTACACCCGGGTGCCCACGGTGCTGTTCCGGATCTTCCACTACCCGCCGCAGGAGCCGGAGGCCGACGATTGGGGCGTCGGCGAGCACACCGACTACGGCCTGCTCACGCTGCTGGCCCAGGACCACAACGGCGGGCTTTCCGTGCGTACGCCCGGCGGCTGGGTCGACGCCCCACCGCTGCCCGGCACGTTCGTCTGCAACATCGGCGACATGCTCGAGCGGCTGACCGGCGGCTGGTACCGCTCCACGCTGCACCGGGTGCGCAACGTCAGCGGCAACGAGCGGCTTTCCTACCCGTTCTTCTTCGACCCGGACTTCGGCGCCGAGGTGCCGCCGCTGCCCGGCCGGGCGCGCACGACCGCCAGCGGCGAGCCGCGCTGGGACGGCGCGGACCCGGTCGCCTTCACCGGCACCTATGGCGACTACCTGACCGCCAAGGTGGCCAAGGTCTTTCCGGAGCTGTTCGCGGCGAGCCGACCGGTCTAGTCGGTCTCCGGGCGCTCGTCGAGGCGGTGCGTGCGGTCCGGCAGCCGGCCGGATCGGCGCAGCATCTCGGCCCGCGAGGGGTCGCCGTAGCAGCTGGGGCAGCTCTCGTCGTCGCACGGGTCCTGGACCAGCCGACGGGATTGCGAGCCGTTGATTTGTCGCGACCGCGTCATGGCTCTCAGTTTCACCCACCGGCGGCCCGGCGTCGGCCGAATTACCACAATGAGCAAGGCGGCATCGACGGGCTAATCTGTGAGTGCCGTCGACCACGGGGGTGTCGTGCCCGACAAGCCCGACTTCGCGGAGTTCTACGCCGCGTGGTTCCGTCCACTCACGCATCAGCTGTTCGCCCACACCGGCGACCTGGCTGAGGCGCAGGACGTGGTGCAGGAAGCATTCTGCCGGGCCTGGCCGCGCTGGTCCACACTGGATGATCCGGGCGCCTGGGTCCGCCGGGTGGCCTGGAACCTCGCGACCAGCCGCTGGCGCCGGGCGCGGCGTCTGCTGCACCTGACCCGCGGCGCCCGCGAAGAGCACTCCCCCGGGCCGGGCCCGGACCGGGTGGCCCTGCGCGCGGCGCTGGCCAGCCTGCCCGAGCGGCAGCGCCAGGCGGTGGTGCTGTTCTACCTGGCCGACGTGTCGATCGCCGAGATCGCCGAGTTGACCGGCGCGGCCGAGGGCACGGTCAAGTCGTGGCTGCACCGCGGCCGCGCGGCGCTGGCCTTGCGGCTGGCCGACGACGACGTGACCACGGGTCAGGAGGTGCGCAGTGCTTGACCTGCCGCCGACCGACGACCGGGTCCGGGACGCGTTCGCCCAGCTGACCGGGTCGGTCGACCACCTGCTGCGGCCGCCCGGCGTCGATTCGGTCCAGCAGACCGTGCGGCGCCGCCGGCAACGCCGGATCGGCGCCACGGCGGCCGTCGCCGTCGCCGTGGCCGGGCTGATCGGGCTGGCCCGACTGCCCGCACACGACCGCCCGACGGTCGGCGTCGCCGAACCGCCGCCGGCGACCGGCACGCTCGCGCCGAGCCTGCTGCTGCCCCCCTACGCGGCGCCGACCGTCGCGCCCAGCCGGCCGGCGCCGGGCGCGACCCCGACGCCGGCGGCGCCCGGTGGCGGCGGACCCGCGCCCAGCGTCCCGCCGCCGACGCGGCCGGTCGGCACGACCTACGAGCCACCGCCGTGCACCTCGACGGTGAAGGCGGCCGGCGAGGGCACCGAACTGGTGATCACCGCGGGGCCGGTCTGCGCCGGTGACGTGATCGCGATCTCCTGGGTCACCTACGAGACACAGCGCGACGGCTCGCAGAAGCTCTTCGCCTCCGACCGGCTGACGCTGACCGAGGCCCGGCCGCGGGTGGCCGTCACGCTGCGCGAGTCACCCACGTGTGCCGGACCCTGGTATGCCCTGCGCGCCGACCCGCCGATCCCGTCGACGCTGCCCGCCGACGCGGTCGAGCCCTTCCCCACCGGCACGATCGTGGCCAGCGAAGACGGCGAGCTGTGTCTCAACTGACCAGGTCCATCGACCACTGCTCGTCGACCAGGTCGGCACCGAACTCGTGCACCGGGCGGCCGGACTCGAGGCGGAAGCCGACCCGCTCGTAGATCCGGCGCGCCTCGGCCATCGCGTCGTAGGCGCTCAGCACGATCCGGCGGTAGCCGGCCTGGCGGGCGAAGCGCAGGCACTCGTCGACCAGCCGGCGACCCAGCCCGATGCCCCGGACGGCCGGCTCGACCAGCAGGATCCGCAGCCGGGCGGTCTCGTCGTCGTCGCGTGCGCACATGATCGAGCCGACCGGCGCGCCGTCGATGTCGGCGATCCAGAGCGCCTCGCGGGGCCCGGCGGCGAACGCGCCCAGGATTCTCGCGACGTAGGCCTCGAACCGGGCGTCCCAGCCGTGCGCCGCGGCGTAGAGCTCACCGTGCCGGCGGACGATCCATCCCAGGTCGCCGGCCGCCGGCGGCCGCAGCACCACCAGGCTCGACC
Source organism: Asanoa sp. NPDC049573 (assembly GCF_040676615.1). Lineage (NCBI taxonomy): Bacteria > Bacillati > Actinomycetota > Actinomycetes > Micromonosporales > Micromonosporaceae > Asanoa > Asanoa sp. NPDC049573. The sequence goes on along the minus strand of NZ_JBFAPI010000003.1, from coordinate 195,326 downwards.
GTGGCGCCGGCCCGAGCACCTCCTGGATCGCGTCCATCGCCCCGAGGAGCCGGCGGCGCTGGCCCTCTTCGAGCGGGCGCAGCAGCGTGCCGACCTCGGTGCGGGACCGCTCGTCGATGTCGCGGGCCGCCGCCCGCCCGGCCTCGGTCAGCGCCACGACCTGGCGGCGGCCGTCGACCGCCGAGCGCGACAGGGCGAGCAGCCCGTCGGCTTCGAAGCGGCTCAGCACCCGGCTCAGATAGCCGGCGTCGAGGCCGAGCCCGCGGCGCAGGTCGACCACCTCGACGGCGTCGGCCTGGGCCAGCTCGAGGAGCACCCGCGCCTCGCTGAGCGAGTAGCTCGTGTCGCGCAGGCCCTCTCCGAGCACGCCGATCACCCGGGTGTAGAAGCGGTTGAAGGCGCGGACCCGCGCCACCGGCTCGAGACTCATGTGCTCGCCTCAACAGATTCTTTGACTTGGGCAAAGGTTAGGCACGAGGAGTTTCCGTGCGCAAGGGGGCGCCGGACACCAAGATGAGTCCTATGCGGGCACTGACCGTGACACCTGGGAAGAAAGACTCCCTGCGGCTCAGCCAGGACTTCAGCGAGCCCGACGAGCGGGAGGGCGCGCTGCTCGTGGAGGCCGTCGCGGTCGGCGTGTGCGGCACCGACCGGGAGATCATCGCGGCCGACTACGGCGAGGCCCCGCCCGGCGAAGAGGTGCTGGTCCTCGGCCACGAGTCGCTCGGCCGGGTGGTCGAGGACCCGACCGGTCAGTTCGAGTTCGGCGACCTGGTCGCCGGCATCGTCCGCCACCCTGACCCGGTGCCGTGCGCCAACTGCGCGGCCGGCGAGTGGGACATGTGCCGCAACGGGCAATACACCGAGCACGGGATCAAGGGGCTCGACGGGTTCGCCCGCGACCGGTGGCGGATCGAGCCGGAGCACGCGGTCAAGCTCGACCGGTCGCTCGGCATGCTGGGCGTGCTGCTAGAGCCGACCAGCGTGGTCGCCAAGGCGTGGGAGCTGATCGACCGGTTCACCGAGCGCGACCCCTGGGAGCCGGCCAACGTGCTGGTCACCGGCGCCGGGCCGATCGGCCTGCTGGCCGCCCTGCTGGGACGCCAGCGCGGGCTCGAGGTGCACGTGCTCGACCGGGCTACCGACGGGCCCAAGCCGCAGCTCACCCACGACCTCGGGGCGACCTACCACAGCAAGCCGCTCGGCGACCTGGGCTTCACGCCCGACCTGGTGCTCGAGTGCACCGGCGCGCCGTCGCTGGTCTTCGGCGTGATGGACGCGGTCGGCCCGTGCGGCGTGGTCTGCCTGACCGGCGTGTCGACCGGCGGCCATCAGATCCCGGTCGACGGCGGCGCGCTCAACCGGGCGCTGGTGCTGGAGAACAACGTCGTCTTCGGTTCGGTCAACGCCAACGCCCGGCACTGGAAGGCGGGCGCCGACGCGCTGGCCGGCGCCAACAAGAAGTGGCTGAACCGGCTGATCACCCGCCGGGTGCCGGTCGACGACTACGCCGAGGCGTACGCCGTGCGCGACGGCGACATCAAGGTGGTCGTGGAGTTCGCCACCAGCTAGGCGCGGAGTTGGCCGTCGCCGGTCACCACGTATTTCGTGGAGGTCAGTTCGGGCAGGCCCATCGGGCCGCGGGCGTGCAGCTTCTGCGTGGAGATGCCGATCTCGGCGCCGAAGCCGAACTCGCCGCCGTCGGTGAACCGGGTCGACGCGTTGACCATCACCGCGGCGGCGTCGACCGCGGCGACGAACGCGCGCGACGCGGCCAGCGACTCGGTCACGATCGCCTCGGTGTGCTGTGTGCCGTAGCGACGGATGTGCTCGACCGCGGCCGCCAGTGACGGCACAACGGCGGCGGAGATGTCGGCCGACAGATATTCGGTGGCGAAGTCGTCGTCGGTCGCCGGCACCACGGCCGCGGAGTGCGCGGCCACCTCGGGCGAGCCGTGCACGGTCACCCCGGCCTCGGCGAACGCGGCCAGCACCCGGGGCAGGAACGCGTCGGCCACGTCGGCGTGCACCAGCAGCGACTCGGCGGTGTTGCAGGTGGACAGCCGCTGGGTCTTCGAGTTGAGCGCGATCGCGACGGCCTTGTCGAGGTCGGCGGCCGCGTCGACGTAGACGTGACAGTTGCCAACGCCCGTCTCGATCACCGGCACCGTCGACTCTTCGACCACGGCGCGGATCAGCGCCGCGCCGCCGCGCGGGATCAGCACGTCGACCAGGCCGCGGGCGCGCATCAGCTCCTTGACCGAGTCGCGGGTCGACGAGTCGAGCAACTGCACGGCGTCGGCCGGCAGCCCGGCCAGCTCGAGCGCCTCGCGCAGGATGACGACCAGGGCGGCGTTGGAGTTGGCGGCCGACGACGAGCCCCGCAGCAGCGCCGCGTTGCCGGACTTGAGGCAGATGCCGGCGGCGTCGACGGTCACGTTGGGCCGGCCCTCGTAGATCATGCCGACCACGCCGAACGGCACCCGGATCTGCCGCAGTTCGAGCCCGTTGGGCAGGGTCGAGCCGCGGACCACCTCGCCGACCGGGTCGGGCAGCGCGGCCATCTCGCGCAGCGCGCCAGCGATGGCGACGACCCGGGCCTGGGTCAGCGCGAGCCGGTCGAGGATCGCGTCGGAGAGCCCCGCTTCCCGGCCCGCGGCCAGGTCGGCGGCGTTGGCCTCGAGAACCTCCGGCGCGCGGGCGACCAGCGCGTCGGCCATCCCGAGCAGGGCGCGGTCTTTGACGGCGCGCGGCGTGGTGGCGAGGGTGACCGCGGCCACCCGGGCCCGCTCGGCCAACTCCCGGACGCTCATCCGATCCTCCATCTCACAACAGTACGAGGTCGTCGCGGTGCACGACCTCACGCTCGTAGCCGGGCCCCAACTCGGCCGCCAGGTCACCGGTCGACCGGCCGAGCAGCGCGGGCAACTCCACCGCGTCGTAGTTGACCAGACCGCGGGCGACCGGCGCGCCCGACACGTCGACCAGGTCGACCGGGTCGCCGGCGGTGAACACCCCGTCGACCGCGGTGATGCCGGCCGGCAGCAGCGACTTACGCCGGTTGACCACCGCCTGCACCGCGCCCGGGTCGAGGTGGAGCCGGCCGCGCGGCGCGGTGGCGTGGGCCAGCCAGAAGAGCCGGGCCGTGGGGCGCCGCGACCCCGCGTGGAAGAGGGTGCCGACCGGCTCGCCGGCCAGTGCGGCGGCGGCGTGCGGTGCCGCGGTCAGCACGACCGGGATGCCGAAGCCGGTGGCGATCCGCGCCGCCTCGACCTTGGTCACCATGCCGCCGGTGCCGATGCCGGCCCGCCCGGCGCCGCCGACCGTGACGCCGGTCAGGTCGTCTTCGCCGCGCACCTCGTCGATCCGCCGCGAGCCCGGCTTGCGCGGATCGCCGGTGTAGAGCGCGTCGACGTCGGAGAGCAGCACCAGCAACTCGGCGTCGACCAGCGCGGCGACCAGCGCGGCCAGCCGGTCGTTGTCGCCGAACCGGATCTCGTCGGTGGCCACCGTGTCGTTTTCGTTGACGATCGGCACGGCGCCGAAGTCGAGCAGCTTGCGCAGGGTGCGGTAGGCGTTGCGGTAGTGGGTGCGCCGGGTCACGTCGTCGGCGGTCAGCAGCACCTGACCGACGGTCAGCCCGTGCCGCGCGAAGGCGGCCGCGTAGCGGCCGATCAGCAGGCCCTGGCCCACCGAGGCGGCGGCCTGCTGGGTGGCCAGGTCGCGCGGCCGGCGCGGGATGCGCAGCGGAGCCAGGCCCGCGGCGATCGCGCCGGAGGACACCAGCACCACCTCGCGGCCGGCGCCGGCGGCCGTGGCCAGCACGTCAACCAGGGCGTCCACCCGGTGTGCGTCGAGCCCGCCGTCGGCCGTGGTCAGCGACGACGAGCCGATCTTGACGACGATGCGGCGGGCCGTCGTGACTGCTTCGCGCACGCGTCCATTCTGCGCGGTCGGTCACCCGCGGCCACGCCGAGATCCCATAGTGTGGCCTGCGTGGAGCCAGAGGAGTACGTGGAAGCGGTGCTCTCGGTGGTCGAACGCATCCCGCCCGGGCGGGCGATGTCGTATGGCGCGATCGCCGACTATCTCTCCGAGGCGTCCGGGCGGGCCTCGGCCCGGCTGGTCGGGTCGATCATGGCGAAACACGGCGGCAGCGTTCCCTGGCACCGCGTGGTGGCCGCCAACGGCCGTGTCGTGCCCGGCCACGAGGGCGAGGCGCTGGCCCGCCTGGCCGGCGAGGCGACCCCGATGAAGGGCGACCGGGTGGATCTTTCCCGGGCCGCCTGGTGGCCGGCCTAGAGCAGTTGCCCGGTGCCGCCGCGCCGCGGGTCGCCGCCGGCCCCGGCCACGCCGACCGCGCTGACGCCGCCGAAGAAGTGGTTGAGCTCTTCCCACTGCACGATCGTGTAGCCGGCCCGGGCCAGTTCGGACAGCTCGTCCTCGGGATAGCCGAGTTCGGCGTGCACCGCGTTGTCGACGACGTGGAAGCGTGGCCGGGCCACGGCGGTCTCCGTGTCGAGGCCGTCGACCAGCACGCCGAGCAGCGTGTCGATCAGCGCAGTGCGGATCCGCGAGGCACCGGCCGAACCGGCGGCCAGCACCAGGTCGCCGTCCTCGTCGATCACCACGAGCGGGCACATCATCGACTGCATCCGCTGCCCGGGCGCCATGTCTTCGGTGATCAGCTCACCCTCGCCGAGCATCGAGTTGAGGTTGATGCCCAGCCCCGGCAGCCAGACGCCGGCACCGATGCCGAGCGTCGTGGTGATCACGCAGGCGTTGCCCTCCTCGTCGACCACCGACACGTTCGTGGTGTCGCCCATCCGGGGCCGGCCGTACTCCCGCAGGGCGTCGGCCACCGCCACCGCCCGGCGCGGCCGCGGCAGCGCCTGGATCGGGTCGGGCAGCGCGCTGATCGTCGCGATGGTGCCGTTGAGGTCGGTGCGGGCGTAGACGTGCCGGCCGGCCAGCCGGGCGTGCGCGACCGGCAGTTCGAGCACCTCGTAGGCGGCCAGGTCGGCCGGGCCGATCGCGCCGCCGGCGGAGCGGACCGCGTCGACCAGCACGTCGCCGAAACGGCCGGTATAAAAGATCGACGGGCCCTCCTCGGCCAGCCCGTCGAGGGCCTTGTCGAGGCCCGGGTGGTGCAGCGTCTCGCCACCGCGCAGCAGCCGGCCGCCGGGCGCGTAGATCTCGCCGCCGTCGCCGGGCATCAGCGCCGGCGCGACGCTGACCAGCGTGCGGGCCTGCGCCTCGGGCAGCGCGACACCGGCCCGGGCCAGCAGCACCGCCGGCTCCACGACGTCGTGCCAGGACATCCGCCCCCACCGGCGGTGCACCTCGCCGCAGCCGGCCGGCACGCCGGGGATGCCGACGCTCGGGCCGCCGATCGAGTAGGGCATCGGCACGCCGCCGAAGGTCACCTCGATCGGCAGCATCGGCTGTGGCTGGACGTCGCCGTCGAGCCCGGGGATCGAACAGAAGAAGTCGAGGCAGGTGACCGTGCGATGGGCGGCGTCGTAGTAGGTGGCGAAGCCGCCACCGCCGATGCCGGTCAGCACGCTCTCCGACGCCGAGCACGCCAGCACCGCGGCCACCGCCGCGTCGGCCGCGGTGCCGCCCGCGGCCAGGATCCGCAGGCCGACCTCGGTGGTTGCCGGATGCCCGGCCGCTACACCGGCTTTCACCGGCACCACCCCCTTCTGTCCCAATCGTCGCGCTCGCGCCGCAGCGTAAAGTAAATCCCCCGCGAGGGCCGGTGGATGGTTAACATCCCGCCTCATGGACGCGCAGCCACCTCAACCGGCGATCACCCGTTCGGGTACCCCGCTTCCGCGCCGGGTGCACGCCGGGTACGCGCTGGGTTCGCTGGTGACCGGCGCGTTCGGCACCGTGCCGGGCCTGTTGCTGGCGCCCTACCTCACCGACACCCTCGGCGTGGCGGCCTGGCTGGCCGGCGTGCTGGTCTGGGCCCCGAAGGCCTGGGACGTGCTGGTCAACCCCATCGCCGGGCGGATCTCCGACCGCACCCGCGGCCGGTGGGGCGCCCGCCGGCCGTACCTCCTGGTGGGTGGTCTGGTCCTGGCCGTGCTGTTCGCGGCGATCTTCGCGGCGCCGTTCGGTTCCGGGCGCGGTGGCTACGTCGCGCTGGCCTTCCTGCTGGCCGCGACGGCGTACGCGTTCTTCCAGGTGCCCTACGTGGCGATGCCGGCCGAGTTGACCGACTCCTACAGCGAGCGGACCCGGCTGCTCACCTGGCGGGTCGCGGTGCTGGCGGTCGCCATCCTGGTGTCCGGTGCGATCGCGCCGCTCGTGGTCAACATGGCCGGCGACGGGATACCGGGCTACCGCTGGATGGGCGTGTTCGTGGCCGGCCTGATCGTGGTCGGCACGGTCGCGGTCTTCGTCGGCACGTCCGGCGCGCCGACCGGTGCCGTCCGGGAGAGCGAACCGTCGCTGCGCGCCCAACTCGCGGTGGCGTCGCGCAACCGGCCGTTCCGGCTGCTGCTGATCTGCTTCGTGATTCAGGCGGCCGGTATCGCGATGATCCTGGCCGGCGTGCAGTACTTCGCCGACCACGTGCTCTACTCCCCCGACACCGGGCCGACCATCCTGTTCGCCTGCTTCGTCGGCCCGGCCCTGCTGGTGATGCCGATCTGGACCCGGGTGGGTGCCCGGGTCGGCAAGGCGCGCGCGTTCGTGCGGGCCTCGCTGCTGTTCGCCGCCGGCGCCGTCCTGCTGGTGCTCGCGCCGGTGCTGCCGGACGTCGCCATCTATCTGATCGTCGGCGTGCTCGGCGTGGCCTACGCCGGGCAGCAGGTCTTCGCGCTGGCGATGCTGCCGGACTGCATCGCCTACGACACGGCCCGCACCGGCAAGCGGCAGGCCGGCGTGTTCACCGGGCTGTGGACCGCCGGCGAGACGTTCGGGCTCGCCCTCGGCCCCGGCATCTACCTGCTGGTGCTGCAGATCTTCGGCTACGTCTCGTCGACCTCCGGCAACGCCGCGCCGCAGGACAGCACCGCGCGACTGGGCGTGCTGCTCGGCTTCACCGTGCTGCCGGCGTTGCTGGTCGGGCTGGCGGTGCTGCTGATGCGCGGCTACGACCTGAGCGAGGCCAAGCTGCGCGCGACGGTCGGTGCGGCGGCTGGGGCCACGGTCAACTAGCGTTTCCACCATGGCCGACGCGTTGCCGGAGCACGGTGTGCCGGCGCAGGAGATCCTCGACGAACTGTGCGCGCTGCGCCGGGCCGACCAGCCGACGCACGGCGGGCGGCTGTTCGCCTACGTCTACGACCCCGGCCTGGCCGGGCTCGACGACCTGGCCAACGCGGCCTACGCCCTCTCGGCCCCGGTCAACGGCCTCGACCCGACCGCGTTCCCGTCGCTGCTGGCGATGGAGAACGCGCTCGTCGGCGCGGCCGCCAAGCTGCTCGGCGGCGGCCCCGGCAGCAGCGCGCCGGACGTGGTCGGCAACGTGACCAGCGGCGGCACCGAGTCGCTGATCCTCGCGGTGAAGGCCGCCCGCGACGCCCACCCCGCCATCGAATCGCCGCGGATCGTCGTGCCGGTCACCGGGCACGCGGCGTTCGCCAAGGCGGCGCGATACCTGGGGGTGCGGCTCGACGCGGTGCCGGTGGATCCGGCGACCCTGCGGCCGGCGGCGGCCGACATCGTCGCCGCCATCACCGCCGACACCGTGCTGGTGGCGTGCTCGGCGCCGGCGTACGCCCATGGTGTGGTCGATCCGGTCGAAGAGATCGCCAAGGTCGCCGCCGCGGCCGGGGTGCGCTGCCACGTCGACGCCTGCTTCGGCGGCTGGGTGCTGCCCTACCTGCGCAGGCTGGGCGCCGACCTGCCACCGTTCGACTTCTCGGTCCCGGGGGTCACCTCGATCTCGGTCGACCTGCACAAGTACGCGTACGCCCCGAAGGGCACCTCGATCCTGTTGCACCGCGACCCGGGGCTGCGCGCGCCGCAGTACTTCGCGTTCGGCGACTGGCCCGGCTACACGATGGTCAACCCGGGTGTCTCGTCGACCCGCTCCGGCGGGCCGATCGCGGCCGCGTACGCCACCCTGCGCCGGATCGGCGACGAGGGTTACCTGCGGCTGGCCGCGACCACCCGGGATGCCGTGCGCGCCCTGGCCGCCGCGGTCGAGGGCGTCGAGGGCCTGCGGCTGATGGCGCCGGCCTCCTCGACCGTCGTCTGCTTCACCGCCGAACCCGGCGGCCCCGACCTGTTCGTGCTGGCCGACGAACTCACCGCGCGCGGCTTCCACACCCAACCGCAGATGCACTACGCCGACCTGCCGGCCAGCATCCACCTGACCGTCACCGCGGCCGTCGCGCCGCACGTCGCCGAGTTCGCGACCGCGCTGGCCGACGCCGTCGCCGCGGCCCGGGTGCTCGGCCCGGTCCAGCTACCCGCGCAGGTGCTGGCCACCGTGACCGGGCTCGATCCGGCCGAGCTGACCGGGGACGTGGTGGCCGCGCTGGCCGGCGCGCTGGGCATGGGCGGCGAGGGCGGCCCGTTGCCCGAGCGGATGGCCGTGGTCAATGCCCTGCTCGACGCCGCGCCCGTCGCGATCCGCGAGCGCCTGCTGGTCGAGTTCCTGGGCCTGCTGCAGCGGCCGACCTTCGACTAGCCTGGGGATCGTGGAACTGCCCGCGGTCCTCGGCGAGCCGATCAAGTTCGTGCTCAACTGGGGCCGGCGCTACTCGCTCTGGGTCTTCAACTTCGGCCTGGCCTGTTGCGCCATCGAGTTCATCGCCAGCAGCATGGGCCGGCACGACTTCATGCGGCTCGGCGTGATCCCGTTCGCGCACGGGCCGCGCCAGGCCGACCTGATGGTCGTCTCGGGCACGGTGACCGACAAGATGGCACCGGCGATCAAGCGGCTCTACGACCAGATGCCCGAGCCGAAATACGTCATCTCGTTCGGCGCCTGCTCCAACTGCGGCGGGCCCTACTGGGACTCCTACTCGGTCACCAAGGGCGTCGACCAGATCATTCCCGTCGACGTGTACGTGCCGGGCTGCCCACCCCGCCCGGAGGCGCTGATGCACGGCATCCTGCGCCTGCAGGACAAGATCGCCGGTGAGCCCGCCGGCCCGGGTGGCACGCCGCGGCCCGACCCGCTGGCCTCGCGCGAGGCGCTGACCGCGCCGCTGGTGACACCGCCGGGCGGCGCCGGCAGGGCGCTCGGCTATCACGGCCCCTCCAGCGAGGGCCGCGACTGAATGGCACGGATCCTCATCACCGGCGCGTCCGACGGACTGGGGCGCGCGCTGGCGGTCGCGCTGGCTGCCCAGGGGCATGACCTCCTGTTGCACGGCCGGCACACCGAGCGGCTGGCGGCGGTCGCCCGGGAGACCGGCGGCGTGGCGATGCAGGCCGACCTGGCCGACCGCGCCGCGGTCCGCGGTCTGGCCGCGGCGGTCGCCGACCATGTCGACGGGCTCGACGTGCTCGTCAACAACGCCGGAGTCGGGTTCGGGGCGCCCGGCGCGCCCCGCGAACTGACCGCCGACGGCACCGAGTTGCGCCTGGCCGTCAACTATCTGGCGCCCTACCTCCTCTCCCGGTTGCTCCTGCCCTTGCTCCGCAAACCGGCGACCGCTCGGATCGTCAACGTCGCGTCGATCGGGCAGGCCGACATCGACCTCGACGACCTGATGATGGCGCACGGGTACGACGGGATCCGGGCCTACCGCAGAGCCAAGCTCGCGATGATCTGCGACACGTTCGACCTCGCCGAGCAACTCGCCGGCACCGGCATCACGGTCAACTGCCTGCATCCGGCCACGCTGATGCCGACCACGCTCGTGAAGGTCGCCGAGTTCGCGCCCGTCGACAGCCTCGAGCAGGGGCTACGCGCGACGCTGCGGCTGGTCGAAGACCCGGCGCTGGCCGGCGTCACCGGCCGCTACTTCGACGGGCTGCGCGAGGAGCGGGCCCGGGCGCAGGCCTACGACCCGGCGTTCCGGGCCGCGCTGGCCGCCCGCGCGGCCGTGTTGACGGAATCCTGACATGACCGGGGTGGCGGGCGAGGTCTAGCGTTCGGCGCATGACCAACGAACGGCGTTCCACCCAGTTGGTGGACGTGTTGACCACCGAGTTCGGCCAGTTGATGGCCCTCGACCCGGCCGCCTTCCGGCGCAAGTTCCGCAAGATGGCGGCTTCGCCGTTCGCGTTCTACCGGGGCAGTGCCGCCGTGTTCTACGCCGACCTGGTCGGCGAGTTCGCCGACGACCGGTTCCTCGACGAGCGCACCAGTCGGGTGTGGATCCACGGCGACCTGCACGCGGAGAACTTCGGCACCTACATGAACGGCTCGGGCGAGCTGGTCTTCAACGTCAACGACTTCGACGAGGCCTACGTCGGGCCGTTCTCCTGGGACCTCAAGCGCTTCGCGGCCAGCATCGCCCTGATCGGCTACGCCAAGGCGCTCTCCGACGAGGCGATCAGCGACCTGGTCGGCACGTTCGCCGACGCCTACCTGACCGAGCTGCGCGCGATCGCGGCCGGCGGCGACGACGCGATCGGCTCGATCACCCTGGCCAACGCCGACGGCGTGCTGCGCACCGTGCTGCAGCAGGCCCGGCTGAACACCAGGGTGGCGATGCTCGACCAGCAGACCACCATCGACAACTACGATCGGCGGTTCGCCCTCGGCGACGGCGTCTTCGAGGTCGACGACGCCCGGCGCGAGGCGGTCTGCGCGGCGTTCGACGGCTACCTGGCCACGCTGCCCGCCCAGCGGCCGGTCGCCACCCGGATCAAAGACGTCGTGCTGCGCAAGGGCGTCGGCATCGGCTCGGCCGGCCTGCCCTCCTACAACCTGCTGCTGGAAGGGCACACCCAGGCGCTCGAGAACGACGTCGTCATCTACATGAAGCAGGCCCAGGTGCCCGCGGTGGCCCGGCACATCACCGACGGCCGGGTCAGCGGCTATTTCCACCACCAGGGGCACCGCACGGCCGAGTCGCAGCGGGCGCTGCAGGCACACGCCGACTCGTGGCTGGGCTACACCGAGCTCGACGGCATCGGGCAACTGGTCGCCGAGGTCTCGCCCTATGCCGCCGACCTCGACTGGTCCGACGTCAACGAGCCCGACGAGCTGGCCGGCGTGGTCGCCGACCTGGGTCGGGCGGTGGCCCGGATGCACTCGGTCGCCGACGACGAGTCCAACCACGACCTGGTCGACTTCTCGACCGAGGAGGCGATCGTGGCCGCGGTCGACAAGGACGAGCGCGGGTTCGTCGGGCACCTGGTCGAGTTCGCACACCGCTATGGCGTACGCGCCCGCGAGGATCACCAGATCTTCGTCGACCTGTTCCGCAACGGGCGGGTGCCCGGCCTTACCTGAACGCCCGGAACGCGGCCAACGTCGTGTGCACGTCGAACGCCTCGCCGTCGTCGCTGGCCCACCCGCCGTCGCTGCGCTGGGTCTCGGCCAGCCGGCGGCGGGCGGCGGCGAGCAGCGTGTCGTCGGTCGACAGGCCGACCCGGCGCAGCGCCGACGCCATCGCGGTGACGTCCGACGGAGTCATGTCGCGGACCCGGTCGGTCAGCACGACCTGGATGCGCGCGGACTCGTAGTAGAGCTCCTGGCGGTAGAGGACCGCGGCGCCGAGCCAGCTGGTGGCCAGGAACGAGGCCCAGGTGCCCTCGGCGTTGACGGCCGACACGAGCGCCTGCGCCGCGCCGTGCACGACACCGGCGTAGACGCCGCCCGGCCGGTGGTCGAGCGGGCCCGCCGGGCGCGCGTCATGGCCGGCGACGGTGAGCCAGAACGCGGCGTTGGCGGTCAGGTAGAGGCGGGCCTCGGGGTCACCGGGCGTGGCCCACGGTGGCGCCCAGCCGGACAGCGACTCGTCTTCCTCCCAGCTGCCGTCGGGCCGCTGGCAGGTGGCGAGCCAGTCGAGGGCGCGCCGGGCGGCCGGGCGGCCGAGCGCGCCGAGGTCGTCGAGTTCGGCGAGGCGGAAGCAGGTCGCGTCGACGGACGCCACGTCGCCGCCCCAGATCGCCGGCCAGCCGCCGTCGGGTGCCTGACCGACCTCGGCGTCGTCGAGGATCGCGGGCTGTGGCGGTGCGCCCACGCGCAGCCAGGACAGGCGGGCACGGTCGACCGCGTCGCCGTGGGCGACGATGAAGCCGATCGCCGCGTCCAGATCCACCACGGCCGAAACGGTACCGCCGGAAAGGCGATTCCGCTTCAAGCGGTTGGCCAAGGTCAACGACCCGACGGCCTGGTTTAGATCCGTGAAACGACAAATCCCGGCACCGCACGGGTGCCGGGATTTCGGGTGTCGTGGCTCAGTAGGCGGGCAGGCTCGGGTCGATCTGCTTGATCCACGAGAGCACGCCGCCCTGGAGGTGCACGGCGTCCTTGAAGCCGGCCGCCTTCACGGCCGCCAGCGCCTCGGCCGACCGTACGCCCGACTTGCAGTGCAAGACGATCTGGCGGTCCTGCGGCAGCTGCGACAGCGCTTCGCCGTTGAGGATGTCGCCCTTGGGGATCAGGGTCGAGCCCGGGATCCGGACGATCTCGTATTCGGCGGGCTCCCGGACGTCGACCAGGAAGAAGTCCTTGCCGGCGTCCTGCCACTCCTTGAGCTCCCGAGCGGTGATCGTCGAGTCGACGGTCGCCTCCTGGGCCTCGACGGAGACCGCGCCGCAGAAGTCGTCGTAGTCCTCCATCAGGTCGGTCAGCGTCGGGTTCTCGCCGCAGAGCACGCAGTCTGGGTCCTTGCGCACCTTGATCTTGCGGTAGGACATCTCCAGCGCGTCGTAGACCGTCAGGCCACCGACCAGCGGCTCGCCGATGCCGGTGAGCAGCTTGATCGCCTCGGTCACCTGGATCGCGCCGATCGAGCCGCAGAGCACGCCGAGCACGCCACCCTCGGCGCACGACGGGACCATGCCGGGCGGCGGCGGCTCCGGGTAGAGGCAGCGGTAGCAGGGGCCGTGCTCGGCCCAGAAGACCGACGCCTGGCCGTCGAAGCGGTAGATCGAGCCCCACACGTAGGGCTTGCCGAGCAGCACCGCGGCGTCGTTGACCATGTAGCGGGTCGCGAAGTTGTCGGTGCCGTCGACGATCAGGTCGTAGTCGGCGAAGATCTCCTTGACGTTGTCACGGTCGAGCGCCGTGTTGTGGATGACCACGTTGACGTAGGGGTTGATCTCCTTGACCGTCGCGGCGGCGGACTCGGCCTTGGACCGGCCGATGTCGGACTGGCCGTGGATGATCTGCCGCTGCAGGTTGCTCTCGTCGACGGTGTCGAAGTCGACGATTCCCAGCGTGCCGACCCCGGCCGCGGCCAGATACATCAGCGCCGGCGAGCCGAGACCGCCGGCGCCGACACAGAGCACCCGGGCGTTCTTGAGCCGCTTCTGCCCGGTCACCCCGACGTCCGGGATGATCAGGTGGCGCGAGTAGCGGCGGATCTCGTCGACGGTGAGCTCGGCGGCGGGCTCGACGAGCGGGGGCAATGACACGGTGAGTCTCCCCGGGGAATCTGGTCGGATCGATGTGGTGGTGCCGAGCAATTGTTGCTCGCGGCACGCGCGCCTGCCATGACACGCGCCACGCGCCCGCCATCCGGGATCAGGGAATAGGCGGGCCGGTCTGCCGCCGACCATCCAGGTAGGGCCAGCCGTTGGGCAGGCAGCCCTGCATGCCGAGGGTCTGCTGCTGCATCACCGGTGCGGCGGCGCCCGGTGACGGGCAGGCCTCGTGCTGGTGGCCGAGCTGATGACCGACCTCGTGATTCACGGCGTACGCCTGGTAGAGGCCCAGTGGCGCCTCGAACTCGGGCACCGCACCGAGCCAGCGGTCGGCGTTGATGATCACCTCGCCGCCGAGCTGGCACGAGGTGTAGGCGTCGGTGTCCAGGCCGCCCTCGGCGCACATCCGCTCCGAGGTGCCAGCGCTGGCCAGGTAGATGGTGAAGTCGGCCGGTTCCGCGGCGCCGACGCGTTGCAGGCGCAGGCGGCCGTCGGCGATCCAGCTCCGCGGGTCGCCGAGGACGGCGTCGACCGAGGCCGCGAACGGCGCGAGATCGAGGCCGATGCCCTTCTCGACCGCGACGTGGAAGTGCTGCGTCTGCGTGCCGCTGCCCAGTGGCGGGCCGCTTACGAGGTCGGTGCTGAAGACGCCTGGGCCGGTGTGCGGCGGGCTCGGGGCCCGGGCCTGCGTCTGGGCCTGGGTCTGGGCCTGGCCTTGGGCCTGGGCCTGGGTCGGGGCTTGGGCCTGGGTCTGGGCTTGGGCCTGGCTCGGTGGCGGGTTCGGTGCTGGTTCGGCGGGTGTGCTGGTGACCGGGGCGCTCAGGTGTTCGTCGGCCGGTCGGTTGACCATGACGACGGCGCCGACCGCGCCGGCGGTGGCGAGCAGCGCCGCGACGAGGAGGGGGACGCGCCAGGACGCACGCCGGGCGGGGGCCGGCTGATCGGGCTTGGTGTCACGGAGCGGGGTGCCTGGGATCGGCGTCGCCATGAGCAGACACGATGCCAGGCAAACCTGACAATCGGGCCCTATTCGCTCAAAGTGGCGGTCCCGTGTTGAGCTTGCCGTTCACGTACGGATACGGGTTCGCCTTGCAGCCGTTGAGGAAGAGCGTCTGCTGCATCATCACCGGCGCCGGCTTGTCCTTGCCCGGACACCGCACGTGCGAGTGCCCGAGTTCGTGGCCGGTCTCGTGGTTGGCCACGTACGTGCGATAGACCGACAACGGGACCTTCGCCGCGATGAAGTGCGGCACCGACATGTTCCAGCGGTCGAGGTTGATGATGACCTTGCCGACCGTCCGGCACGACGTGTAGGGCTCGCCGTTGTTGTTCGTGTTGGTGCCACCCCGCGCGCACATGTCGTGCGAGGTGCGCATCGTCGCCAGATAGACGGTGAAGCTGTAGGGCTCGCCCTCGGCCACCCGCTGCAGGCGCAGGTTGCCACTCGCGATCCAGCTACGCGGGTCGCTCAACGCGGCGTCGACCTGGTCGCCGAACTTCTCGATGTCCTCACCGGAGCCGTTCTCGACCGCGATCCGGTAGCGGCGCAGTGTGCCACCCGTACCCGCGATTTTTCCGGTGGTCTGCCCGTATTTGAAGGTGTTGTCCCCGCGTTCCGGGGGTGTGCCGGCGAGGCGGTAGACCGGCGGCGCTTTGGTCGGCGCGACGGTCGGCTTCGCTGTGCGCGTCGGCGTCGTGCTCGGCGTCCCGCTCGCGGCGGCGATGTCAACCGCTGGCGGCTGCGCGTCGCCCGGACGGAGGCCGAAGGCCAGCAGCCCGATTCCAACCAGGAGCGACACGGCGGCGACGGTGAGTGCGCGGGCCGAACCCCGACGGCCACGCGACCGGCGGGACCGGCCGCGAGGAGGTGGGGACTGCCTCGCGTTGATCATGCTGCGCACACCCTGCCACAGCGGAGCAGTTCGCGTCGACCCTGGTCAGACTGACGTGCGTTCACGCTCGTATTCGTCGAGCAGCGCCGCGACGCCGCGCGCCACGATGCGTGGCACCTCCATCTGCGCGACGTGACCGACGCCGTCGAGGATCAGTAGGCGGCTGTCGGGGATCGCCTTGGCCACCTGGGGCGCGACCCGGATGTCGACCAACCGGTCCTGCCGCCCACCGATCACCAGCGTCGGCGCGGTGATCTGGGCGGCGATCTTCCACATCGAGTTGGCGCCGGGGAGATATGCCCGCAGGAAACTGCTCACCAGCCCGCGCAGCGACCGCACGTAGGCGTCGGCGTAGTGGGTCGCCTCGTAGCGGACCTTGATCTCCTCGATCGCCTCCCGGCGGCGCTGCTCGCTGACCCGGGTGACGTCGTTGAAGCAGGCGGCGATGACCTGCTCGGCCATCTCCTCGGGGGCCAGCCGGCCCATCATCCAGGCGGCGACGCGGTCGGCGCGGGGCAGCGCGAGCAGGGGCACCACCGGACCCTGCAGCGAGCGGCGCGGGTCCAGGAACGGCATCGCCGGCGAGACCAGGGTCAGCGTGCGGACCAGGTCGGGCCGCAACCCGGCGACCCGGACCACGACGGCACCGCCCAGCGAGTTGCCGAAAAGGTGCACCGGGCCACGGCCGCCGACCTCGATGAACCGGATCATGCGATCGGCGAACGCCTTGATCGTGTATTGCTTCGTCGGGTCGCTGCGGCCGAAGCCGGGCAGGTCGACCGCCTGGCCGTGGAGCCGGTCGGAGAGCAGGTCGGCGAGGTCTGTCCAGTTGTGCGAGGAACCGCCGAGCCCGTGCACGTAGAGCGCCGGCTCCGCGTCGGACCGGGTCGCCGGGGTGTCACGTACGAAGATCTGCTCGCCGTCGATGACGACCATCCGGCCCGGC
This sequence comes from Asanoa sp. NPDC049573, assembly GCF_040676615.1. Taxonomy (NCBI): domain Bacteria; kingdom Bacillati; phylum Actinomycetota; class Actinomycetes; order Micromonosporales; family Micromonosporaceae; genus Asanoa; species Asanoa sp. NPDC049573. The sequence continues at coordinate 178,973 of NZ_JBFAPI010000003.1, read as the reverse complement.
CACGGTGGCGGCACCCGGTCAGGCCCGAAGGCCTCGTCGGCGCCGAGCAGAGCGCGCTTCATGAATTGATTGTGCCCGGCGCTGTCGCCTTCGTCAGTCGGAGAGCAGCGCTTCCAGACGACGATTTACGGCAGCAAGGGTGGCACGGACGACAGCTTGCCGCGGATCACCCGAAACCAGGGCAGAGCCGGCAAGCTGCTCAACCCACCCACCGCACACGAGAAGCACGACGACGACCGCGACCTCACAATTCCCGAACGGTACGACCGCCGCGTGCTCGACGAAGCAACGCCCCCGGTCGTCGTCGCGCGGCGCGGTGCGCAGCAGTTCGTCGATCGCGGCGGCGGCGGAGACGGCGCACAGCCGCAGCACGTAGCCGTCGACGGCGGGGCCGGTGGCCAGCCCGTTGGCGAGCTGCTTGCCCGCGGCCAACCGCGTCTCGACAGTGGCGTCCAACCCGAACGTGCTGACCTGCACGTGGTCGATCACCACCCGCGGCCCCGGCGTGGCGCCGGGATTGAGCGGCCGCGACGGTGCCGACTCGGTCGTGCTGATCTGCCCACCCGAATAGGCGGTGGCCGCGGCCGTCACCGGATGCCCCCCGATGCTGCCGATGATCCCCGCGGCGCTGCCGAGGTCGGGAAACGAGCCCGGCACCGGTTGCCCAGGCGGGTCGGAGGCGACCCGGCGGCTGCGACTGGCCTCGCGCTGGCCGCCGTAGAGGTGGCCGCGCTCGGCGTCGTCGCCCCCAAGCCGGGGTGTCGCCTCCGGCTCGGGCGTTGCGCCGGCGGCCAGGTCGCGGGTGTCCACACCGGACTGCCCGCCCACCTGCGCACGGCCACGGTGTGACGCGGCCGGCCGCTCGGGCGACGGTTCGAAGCCCGGCGGCTGCGCCGGGGAGGCCTCGGTCGGCCGCGCGGGCGGCGCATCGCTCGGCCGGGCCGCATCTCGTGGGGCGTCCAGCGGGCGCGCTGCCGGACGTGCGCCGTCCACCGGCTGCGGTGCTGCCTGTCCTCTGGCGTCTGCCGGCCGCGGTGCCGCTTGTCGCGCCGCGTCTACCGGCCGCGGTGCTGCCTGTCGCGGCGCGTCTAAAGGCTGCGGCGCTGCCTGTCGCGGCGCTTCCACCGGCCGTGGCGCTGCCTGTCGCGGTGCTTCCACCGGCCGTGGCGCTGCCTGTCGCGGTGCTTCCACGGGCAGTGGCGCTGCCTGTCGCGGTGCGTTTGCCGGCCGTGGTTCTGCCTGTCGCGGCGCGTCTGCGGGCCGTGGCGCTGCCTGTCGCGGTTCTTCCGGCCGCGGCGTGGCCTGTCGCGGAGCGTCCGCCGGCCGCGGCGCGGTGGCGGCGTCGGCCGGTGCCGGCGGCAGATACCCGCCGCTCCGAGTGAACCCGACCGGCGGTGTATCCCCGCCCAGCGCCGACTCACCCGGCTTCATCCCCGGCAGGTTCTGCGGCGCGGCGGCAAGCCCCATCCGCTCCTGCAACAGCCGCGCCACGTGCCGACTCACGTCGGCGGCGTCGGCTCCATCGGAGAGATCGAGCCGAAGGCTGTGCGCCCCGGCCGGCGTGGTCCGCAGGCGGGCGCCCTTCACCCCCGCTACGCCGCGCACGGCGGCAAGAATCGCCTCGACGTCGAACCCGTCTGGCCGCTCCTGCTCGGCCGGCGAATCGGGCCGCCGCAGATGCGTAGCGATCCGCGCCAACTGCGGCGGATCAGCCGGCGTGTCAGAGGGCGGCTCGGGAACGGTAGGCACGTCAGGCTCGGCCGGCACCCGCTGCGGCAACCCGGAAAGCTCGTCAAGCATGTCGTCGACAACGGACCGCGTCTCACCGGTGGGCGGCTCGGTCCGCCGCCGGTTCGGGTCGCCGTAACCGGCACCGTCACTTGCCGGACCGTCGGCATACCCGCCGGTGCCGTGCGGCCCCTCCGGTGCGAACCCACCAGCCGAGGGCTGCACACCAAACCCACCGGGCGTGCGCTCCCCAGCGAAGCCACCGCCGGACGCTTCCCCACCGGGCGCACGTTCCCCGGCGAACCCACCGCCGGATGCCTCTGGGCCGAACCCACCGCTCGCGGGGGCCTGACCGAATCCACCGCCATGCCCGTCCGGAGCGAATCCGCCAGCCGAGGGGTCGCTGTTGGACCGCCCCGCGCCGAACCCGCCGCTCGAACTATCCTGGCCAAATCCACGGTCAGCGCCGTCATTCGACCCGCGGGCGCTCGTGCCGCCGCCGGCAGATGCCGTGCTGGAGTCGTCGCCGGTCTGCTCCGCGCCGAACCCCCCGGTCGCCCGGTCGCGGCCGAAGCCGCCGCGCGTGCCGGCGCCGAACCCGCTGCGGTTGCCGTCCGCGCCGCTGACGGCTTCGGAGCCGGTTACCTCCGGCATGAAGCCGTTGGAGCTGTGCTCCGCGCCGAACCGACCGCCGCCGCCCGACGCGAACCCGTCACCGGGGCTCTGCGCGCCGAAACCGCCGCTGCCAGCCGCGGTTCGCCCGTTGGCCGCAGGCTCGTCGGCGAAGCCACCGGTGGTGTGCCCTCGGAGCAGGTCTCCCAACGGATGGCCGCCGGTGGACGGTGCCGGGTCGCCGGAGCGGGCGCCGTCAGACCGCGCGCGGTCACCGTCGTGGCTGGCCAGGCGCAGAGGTGGCCGGGCGGGCGGGTCGTCAGCCTCGACGCCATCGCCCGCCGGGCCGGACGTCTCGCTGGCCGGTGGCGGGGCCATCGCGGCCCGGCGACCAGGAAGGTCCGTCGGCTCGTCGGCATCGCCCGGTTCGACGGCCGGCACGCGGTCACCGCCGCCGGGGAAGGCACCGGTCAATGGTGTGGTCTGGGGTGCGACCGGGTCGCTGCCGCCCGGGAAGGCGCGGGTCAACCGGCCGGGCGTGGCCGGCTCCCCGGCCGGCGCGTTCGGCGGGAAGCTGCGGGTGAGTCCGGCCGAGCGCCGGTCGATCACCGGGAAGTTGCCCGAAGCGGTCCGCTCGCCGCGGTAGTCGGCCTCGTCCTCCGGACGATCGGGCTCCGGCGCCGACGGCACCGCCTGCAGGCCGGGATGGCCACCGGCGATGGTGGGGTGGCTACCGGTCAGGAACCGGCCCTCGTCCCCCGACGGCGCGGCACCGCCGCGGATGTAGCCAGGCAGCGTGTTGCGCGTCGGGTGACCGGCCGTCTGGAAAGCGCGCCGGTTGGGCAGCGTGCCGTCATCGCCGGCCACGGACGCGGTCGTGCCCGCATTGGGTGGCATCGCAGCTCCCGGGCCGCTGACCGGCCGCGCGGCGGGCGACGTGCCTCCGCCGGAACCGCTGACCGGGCGCAGCCCAGCACCAGGACCGCTGACCGGCCGCGCGGCGGGCGACGTGCCTCCGCCGGAACCGCTGACCGGGCGCAGCCCGGCACCAGGACCGCTGACCGGCCGCACCGCTCCGCCCGAACCACTCACCGGGCGCAGCCCAGCACCAGGACCGCTGACCGGCCGCACCGCTCCGCCCGAACCGCTGACCGGGCGCAACCCAGGCGGCAGCTCCGCACCGGAAGCGGCCCCTGCCCGAAGATCGGGCGGCAACTCCGCGCCAGGACCGCCTACGGACCGCGGACCGGCCGACAACCCGGCGCCAGCATCACTCACGGGCCGCAACCCGGGCGGCAGCTCCGCACCAGAACTGTCCCCAGGACGAAGGCCGGACGGCACCCCCGCGCCAGCACCACTCACCGGCCGCAACCCGGGCGGCAACTCCGCACCGGGACCGCTGACCGGCGGCAGCGCGCCACCCGGTCCGCCGACCGGCGGTGTCACGGCACCAGGATCGCTGGCCGGACCGGCTGGCGTCGGCGCCCCGGGACCACCGACCGCCCGCAACGCGGCCGGCGGTGGCGGGTCGACCGGTTGCTCGGACGATGTCGGCCGCGGCGCGGGCACCGAGATGCGCCCGCTCGGCACCGACGAGGTAGCTGCGGGCGGCGGCGCCGCCGACCAGGGCCACTCCGGCGCCCACTCGGGCCCGGGACGCCGAGCGGCCGGCGCGGCGCCGGCCGGATAGGGATCAGCCTCGGTGGGCGTCCCAGGCGGCACGTTCTCGGTGGACGCCCCGGCAGCGACCGCGCCGATCGGCGGAAAGCCACCACCGGACGGATCAGCATCGCCAGGCCGCTGGCCGACCTCGCCGGTCACCCAGCCGTCAGCCGGCGGTCCCGGCTGCCGGACATCACCGCTCGCCCAGCCATCCGGCGACGGTCCCGGCGGCCGGACATCACCGCTCGCCCAGCCATCCGGCGACGGTCCCGGCTGCCGGACATCACCGCTCGCCCAGCCGCCCGGCGTTGGTCCCGGCGGCCGGACGTCGCCGGTGGGATTTGCGGCCGGGTCGTGGCGCGGGCGGAAGCGGACCGGTGGCGGTGGGGCGGGCTCGTTGAAGCGCGGCGGTGCCGGTGGGAAGGCGGAGGCGAAGGGGCCGGGCAACTCGTCGGGCGCGCTCGATGACGGGTCGGATTGTGCCGGCGCCCAGGCGGGCGCCCACGGTGACGGCGGCTCGGGCAACGGCTCGTCGCTCGGTGGCGGGCCCCAGCCGCCGGCGGCGGCGCGCGGCCATGGCGCGGGCTCGTCGCCGCTGGTCTGGGTCGGTATCGGGGAGTGGCCGGCGTCTTCCAGATCACCCTCGTAGGGGTAGGGCGGCGCGCTGGCCGAGTGCACCTCGGCCGAGCCGTTCACGTGTTGCCGCGGCTGCCGCGTCGCCGGAACGATCGGTGTCAGCAGGTTGGCGTAGCGCGACCGGTGCCACGCGGACTCCGTGCCCGGCTCACGGTCGCGGTCGGCCCAGGCTTCGCGGTCCCGGGCGGGAGGCGGGTTGCCGCCACCGCCCGGTGCGTCGCCGGGTTGACCTGAATCATCCACCGTGCACTCCTCGGTCGCCCTCGCTGAGGCTACCGTGTGGTCACGGTCGCGATAAGTTGCAATCGCGGTCCAATTCGGCGACCGATGCGATAGGCACCGATCCGGTCGGCGCGCGGATGGGTGGCAGAGGGCAGTCGGCGGTCGATGTGATGTGGGATTTTCGGAGGTAATCATGGTGGCGGCTTCGGGCGATGGTCAGCCGGACGGACGGCCGACCCGGCTGCCCCGGTCTGCGCGCCGCAAGCAGCTGCTCGCGGCCGCGCAGGAGGTGTTCGTCGCGCAGGGCTATCACGCCGCGGCGATGGACGACATCGCCGAGCGGGCCGGCGTCTCCAAGCCGGTGCTCTACCAGCACTTTCCCGGCAAGCTCGAGCTCTATCTGGCGCTGCTCGACAAGCACTGCGACGCCATAGTCGCGAAGGTGCAGGCGGCGATGGAGGCGACCAACGACAACAAGGAACGCGTACGCGGTGCGGTCGAGGCTTATTTCGACTTCGTCGACCACGAAAGTGAGGCGTTCCGGCTGGTCTTCGAGTCCGACCTGCGCAACGAGCCGGCGGTTCGGGAGCGGGTCGAGCGGGTCGAGCGGGGCTGCATCGCCGCGATCACCGACACGATCATCTCGGACACCGGCGTGAGCAAGTCCCGGGCCGAGTTGCTCGCCTCGGGGCTGGTCGGCGCCGCCGAGACCGCCGCGCAGTTCTGGCTCGCCGGCGGCCGTCAGGTGCCCAAGTCCGAGGCCGAGGCGCTGCTCGCCGGGCTCTCCTGGCGCGGCATCGCCAGCTTCCCCCTGCAGGGTGATCCCCAGGAAGGCGCCTGGACCGAAGGCGAACCGGCCTGACACGCAAGCCGCCTTCGTCGTTCACCCCACGAATCGGATAGCCTTCCCAGCGGCGGCGGTATCGACCGCACGCCGCGACGAGGAGGGCTTCCGTGGAGGTCAAGATCGGCGTGCAATACGCGCCGCGCGAGCTGGTCATCGAGAGCTCGCAGTCGTCCGCCGAGGTGGAGAAGAGCGTCACCGAAGCGATCGCCAACGAGGGCACCCTGTCCCTCGTCGACGAGAAGGGCCGCCGGGTGATCATCCCGGTCAGCAAGCTGGCCTACGTCGAGATCGCCGAGTCGTCGCCCCGCTCGGTCGGCTTCACCGCCCGCTGACCAGCTAGTTGTTGAGGCCCAACGCCGACATGCGCGCGCTGTGCGCGATCGTCATGCGACGGAAGAGGGCCTGCACGGCCGCCTGATCGCCACCGCTCGTGACGATCAGGGTGGTCAGGGCCGCGCGTTGGCCGGCCACCCGGGTCGCCTGCGAGAGCACCTCGCCGACCAGGCGGCGGGCCCACATCGAGAGCCGGTTGCGGGTCTTGGGGTCCGCCTCGATGGCCGCCCTTATCTCGGTGACCGCGAACTCGTCGTACCGCTTGTCGTGGATCACGTCGAGCACCAGTTGGCGGTCGGGCTCGTCGATCAGCTTGGCCATCTCGTGGAAGAAGTCGTCGGCCACCCCGTCGCCGACGTAGGCCTTGGTCAGCGCCTCCAGCCAGTCTTTCGGCTCGGTCGAGTCGTGGTAGGCCTGCAAAACGCCCACGTAGGGGGTCATCGCCACTTCCGGGTCGGCGCCCAAGGCGGTCAGCCGCGCGGCCACCCGGCCGTAGTTGGCGATCTCCACAGCGGCCATCTCGCTCAGCGCGGCACGGCGGCGCAGGTCGGGCGCGAGCCGGGCATCGGCCGCCATCCGCTCGAAAGCGGACAGTTCGCCATAAGCCACCATCCCGAGCAGGTCGACCAGGGCCTCGGCCGCGGTGGTGGAAGCCGGGGCGGCAGCGGAACCAGTCACGACCGCAGGCTACTCCCGCGGTCCTGGTGGCGAGAGGTGCGCCACACGCCGAGCCCCACGGGGAGCATGCGCCTCACGTTCGGCACCGATGTCTTGCCAATCCGGTAACATGGTCACGTTAGCCGTGGGCGTCGCGCGGTCCCGCTCAGCGGGGCATAGCCAACCCGAGACCCACGGCACGCGTGTGCGGCCCGCGACTCACCTCGCGTGTGGCCCGCGCGATACCCAAATATCGCGCCCTACGACACGACGGGGCGCACCACGAGAGGGCACCCCGACAACCACATGAGTGACTTGATCGAATCCGCGGGCGACGCGCTCGTCCCGAACGCACCCATCCGACCCGACTCCCCCACTTTCGCCGAGCTTGGCGCCCGCCCCGAAACCGTAGAGGCCCTCGCCGCCGCCGGCATCACCAACTCTTTCGCCATCCAGGAATACGCGATCCCGATCGCGATGCGCGGCACCGACCTGATCGGCCAGGCGCCCACCGGCACCGGCAAGACGCTCGGCTTCGGCGTCCCGCTGCTCGAGCGGGTGTTCGCGCCCGGCGAGGGCTCCGACGGCGTGCCGCAGGCACTTGTCGTCGTGCCCACCCGCGAGCTGGGCCTCCAGGTGGCCAAGGACATCGCCGCCGCTGGCCGTACCCGTGGCATCCGGGTCCTCCCGATCTATGGCGGTGTCGCCTACGAGCCACAGGTCGAGGCGCTGCGCACCGGCGTCGAGATCCTCGTCGGCACCCCTGGCCGCCTGCTCGACCTGGCCAAGCAGAAGCAGATCCGGCTCGACCGGGTGCACGCGCTGGTGCTCGACGAGGCCGACCGGATGCTCGACCTGGGCTTCCTCGACGATGTCGAGAAGATCCTGGCGATGCTGCCCGAAGACCGGCAGACGATGCTGTTCTCGGCCACCATGCCCGACCCGATCGTGACGCTGTCGCGCCGCTTCCTGCGCCACCCGGTCACGATCCACGCGGGGCACACCGCCGAGACCGGGCCGTCGCCGCAGACCCAGCAGCTGGTCTACCGCACCCACTCGCTCAACAAGGTCGAGGTCGTCGCCCGCATCCTGCAGGCGCAGAACCGCGGCCTGACCATGATCTTCACCCGCACCAAGCGCGCGGCCGACCGGCTCGCCGAAGACCTCGACTTCCGCGGCTTCGCGGTGGCGGCGGTGCACGGCGACCTCGGCCAGGGCGCCCGGGAGCGGGCCCTGCGGGCGTTCCGCGCGGGGAAGATCGACATCCTGGTCGCCACCGACGTCGCGGCCCGCGGCCTCGACGTCTCGGGCGTCACCCACGTGATCAACTACGACTGCCCGGAAGACCAGGACACCTACACCCACCGCATCGGCCGCACCGGCCGGGCGGGCGCCACCGGCGTCGCGGTCACGTTCGTCGACTGGGACGACATGCCGCGCTGGCGGATCATCGACAAGACGCTCGGCCTGGACATGCCGGAACCGCCGGAGACCTACCACACCTCCGAGTGGCTCTACTCCGACCTGGACATCCCGACCGACATCACCGGCACGCTGCCTTCCGCCGAGCGCACCCGCGCCGGCCTCTCGGCGGAAAAGGAAGAAGACCTTGGCGGCGGCCGCCGTCGTGGCCCGGCCGCGCGCGCCGAGCGCCCGGCCCGCACCCGGTCCCGCCGACGCCGCGGGGATACGCACGACGGCGCGGAGCCGGCAACCTCGGACGCGGAGCCGGCCGGCGTGGCCGACACCGCCGAGCCGGCAGCCGAACGCCGCCCCCGCCGCCGGCGCCGGGCCGGCGAGGTGGTCACCGCTGAGGCGACGTCGACCGACACCGAGTCGGCGGCGGTCGCGGTGGCCGACCCCGACGGCGAAGCCCCGGCCAAGCCACGCACCCGTCGCCGGCGCCGTTCCCGCGGCGGCAGCGGCACGGCCGCGGCCAGCACCGACGCCTGAGAAACGACAAACCGAGCGAGGCAGGGCCGTTGTCGGCCCTGCCTCGCTTGTTTGTGTGGATCAACCCTTGCTCTGCACCAATGCGGGAAGCGGAAAGCCGGAGAACGCCAGGCGCCCGCACGTGCTGCCTATACGGCAGCAGAGCAAAGCCTCGCCGGTAGCCGCCCTAGACGTGCTGCCTATATGGCAGCAGAGCAAAGTGCCGCGATACCGCCGGGTGGCGCGCTACGCGGCCTCGGCGGGCGACGTCGCCAAGGCCTCGAAGACGGCGCGGTTGAGGGCGAAGGCCCTCTTCACCTCGTCGATGAAACGATCCTGCTCCGTCGCCGACCACGGCGCCGCGTCGAGGAGTTCGCGATAGCGGCGCTTCACCGCACCGATCGCCACCCCCGGGAACTCGTAGAAACGGGTGCCGTCGGCCGCCAGGCCGTACTCCCGCCGCAACGCCTTTCGGACCAGTTGGCCGCCGGACAGGTCGCCCAGGTAACGCGTGTAGTGGTGGGCCACGTACGCCGGCGGGTCGGAAGCCGCAGCGGCCAGGCGGGTCAGGTAGTCGCGGGTGGCCGGCAAGGGGCTGATCTCCGAGCGCCACGACGGGCCGCGCAGGTCGTGCAGGTCGGCCGCGATCGCCGGCAAGCGCTCCAGGCCGAAACCGACGAAGTCGCCGGCCACCGGGTCGGTCCGCAGGGCGTCGCCGCCGCGTTCGAGGGCCTCGTAGATGAAGTAGTGCTGGCTCGCCAGCCGGGTATACGCCGCCACGTCGAGCCGGCCGGCCATCAGGTCGGTGACGAACGACGTGGTCTCCGCCGCCTCGTGGTCGGCCCGGGTCAGTGCCCGGACGCGGGCGGCCAGCCCGACCTCGGCATCAGCGACGTGCACCATGGCCAGAGCTTAGGGGAACCTAACCTAACGGTCCAGGGACGCCACCCGAGAGGGATCCGGCGGAGCGGGGACAATAGAGCCATGCCCGAAGATCTGTCCGCCGCGCTCGCCGAGGTGCGCGACCTGCTCCTCGATCCCGGCCTGACCCGCGCGGTCGCGGCCGGGCGGCGCCGGGGCACCGAGCCGTCGGTCGTGCGGGCCGAGCTTCGGCCCGTCGCGCTCAAGGCCGGCCGCCGGCTGCAGATCGTCACCAACGACGGCGCCCGGCCGCACACCCGCAACGTCGCGCCCGGCCCGGAGGCCGAGGCCGCCGTCGACGCGCTGCTCACCGAGCCGTTCGGCAACTGGCACGTGGAGAGCGCCGGGTCGACCGTGCAGCTGCGGGTGACCAAGAAGGGCGACGCCCAGGTCCACCGGCGGGACAGCACCGACGACGGCAGTGCGCCGCCGCAGGAACACGATCGGGTCCGCGAGCACCTGCTCGACCCGGGCGACCCGCTCTTCGCGGTGATCGGCGGCAGCGCCGCCAAGCGGCGGCAGGTCGACGCGTTCCTGCGGGCGCTGGCCGCGACGCTGCCCACCGAGGGGCTGCCGAGCCCGTTGCGGGTCGTTGACCTGGGTTGCGGCAACGCCTATCTGACCTTCGCGGCCTTCCGCTATCTCACCGCGCCGGTCGACGCCGGAGGCCGGGGGCTCGACGTCGAGATGGTCGGCGTCGACGTACGCGAGGACCAGCGGGACCGGAACAACGGGCTGGCCGAGAAACTGGGCTACGCCGACCGGCTGCGGTTCGCCGCCGGCACGATCCTGGAGGCGGCCGTCGAGCCGGCCCCGCACCTGGTGCTCGCCCTGCACGCCTGCGACACCGCCACCGACGAGGCGCTGCACCGGGCGGTCGGTTGGGGCGCCGAGTGGATCCTGGCCGCGCCCTGCTGCCACCACGACATCGCCGCGCAACTGCGGCAGAAGCCGGCACCCGGCCCGTACCAACTGATCACCGCTCAAGGGATCCTGCGCGAGCGATTCGCGGACGTGCTGACCGATTCGCTGCGCGCCGCCCTGCTGCGCGGGCAGGGCTACAAGGTCGACGTGACGGAGTTCATCGACTCGGCGCACACGCCGCGCAACCTGCTGCTGCGGGCCCGGCTCACCGGCACACCTACACCCCGCACCGAGTACGACGAGCTGGTCACCACCTGGCAGGTGCGGCCGCGGCTGGCACAGCTGCTGAACAGCTAGCGCCGGCGCTCGCGGTCGCCGCCCTCGCGGGTGGCCCAGCCGCCGGAGTCGTCGGGCACCGCGCTCGGAAAGCGCAGCACGTTGCCGGGGTCATCGGCGCCCTGTGCGGCAAACGCGGACCAGGAGATCTCGACGAGCATCTTGCGTGTCTCGGCATGCCGGTCGGCGGCATTGGCCTGCAACGCCAGCCGAATGCCGAGGGCCACGCCGGCCAGCGTGGTGGTGATCGCGCCGGCCGTGGCGAACAGATGCCACCCGCCGACCTGGCCACCCTGGATCGCGAGGATCAGCAGCCAGGCCCAGAAGCCCAGCGCGAATATCCCCGCCTTTACGACGAAGAAGAGGCTTATCGCGCCCGGTCGATAGGGAGCCGGGCGGTCTTCTGGTGGGGCCATAGTCGCATCCCGTCGTTCTTTGCTCTCGGGGCGTGAGCATAGACGACGGGTAACGGCCTCGTAAGACGGTGAAACGGGGGACGCCCGCGGTGTGGTGTCTCGCCGACCCCCCGCCGGCGGGACACCACACCGACACGCCACAAACCCAGAGCTCGTGGCCACAGCGCCGGACCAGGCGGGGCGGAACGCCATGAGCGGGTCCCGCGGACGGGGCCGGGTCCGGTACCCGGTGACTCTAGAACAGTCCCGCGGATGGGACTAATAGGCCGAACGGCCCGTTGCAATCTCGGCCGCGCGGGTTACCCTTTCCGGTGACGATTCTCGACCGCGGGGAGGGCGACAGGCCGATGGCCACAGATGACTCGCCGCAGGCAGCGTTCGCACGCTTCGTCCGGCGGGCCGTCGACGATGCCAAGAACGCCCGCGGTTGGACGGTCAACGACCTGGCTTCCGAGACAGGTGTCGGTCGATCCACGTTGTTCCGCTGGCTGGCCGGCGACTGGCACGACTATCCCGAGCTCGCCAAGGTGCAAAACTTCTGCGCCGCACTCGACGTGCCGGTGTCGGCGGCGTTCCGGGCGCTCAACATGCCGGGCCGCAGCCCGGGCGTGACCGCCCGGCCCAGCCGGGTCGACAAAGACCTCCAGGTCATCCTCGACCGGCTGACCGACCCCACGGTCTCCACCGCGGAGAAGCGGCACATCCGCGAGGCCCTGCGCCGCCTGGCCACCCGGCCGATCCGCAAGTCCGCGTAGGCCCTAAGCGATCTTCATGGTGAACGACGCCGTGTGCACCTGGCCGGCGACCTGGAAGTCGAAGAACGCCCGGTAGCTGCCCGGGCTCGGTGCGGCCAGCCAGAACTTGACGGTCCCGGGCACCCGCTGCTCGTCGGGGTGCACGTGCAGATAGCCGAGGTCGCCCTGGCGGAGCACGACCAGGTGCCCGTACGAGCCGAGGTAGGGCTCGAGATCGGTGACCGGGCTGCCGTTGCGGAACACCCGGAACTGCAACGGTTGGGTCGCGCCCACGGTCGGGGTGCCCTCGAAGGTGACGGTGAACTCACCGGCGGTCGCCTCGCGTGCCGCGGCGGGCAGGGCGACGGGAGCGTAGTCGCCGGCCACCACCAGGTCGGTGCCGAGCGTCGCGGCGATCTGCGCGCCCGTCGGGTCGACCACGGTGAAGTCGGCGAACGCCCGCCACAGGCCCGGCGAGCCGAGCGTCAGCGGGATGCTCCAGGTGCCGTCGGCCGCCATCGTCGGGTGCAGGTGCTGATAGCCGGACAGGTCGCGGCGGGCCACCACCAGGTGCATCTGCTTCTCGTGGACGACCGCGAACTGCTTGACCGGCTGCCGGTCGGTGCCCTGCACGGTGAACCGGAACGGGGCGGCCTTGCCTGCGGCGAAGTCGGTGGCGGCCGGGACCAGGGTGTAGCCGCTGCCGCTCAGGCTCAGCCCGCCCAGGTCGGCGCCGGCCGTCGCGGTCATCCCGCCGGCGGCACTGTGATCGTGCGGTGCGGTGCCGGGCGCGTGGGTGTGGTTGGCCGGGTCCATGGTCATGCCGGCGGCGGCGCCGGCACCGTCGGCGGGTGCCGAACCGTCGCTGGTCAGCTTGCCCAGGCCGAAGCCGCCGACCAGCGCGAAGACCAGGCCGGCGACGAACAGGCCGACGCGCAGCCCGGAGCGGTCGGAGCCGTCGGTCGGTGGCGGCGCCGCGGCGCCGCGGGTCTTGGTCGGCGCGGCCTCAGGCATCGGCGGTGGCCAGCTCGTAGCCGGCCTCGTCGACCGCGGCCCGCACGTCGCCGTCGGCGAGGGGTGCGTCGCTGGTCACCGCGACCGCGCCGGTCGCCAGGTCGATCCGCACGTCGGTGACGCCCGGCAGGGCACTGAGCTCACCGGTCACCGCACTGACGCAGTGCGAGCAGGTCATGCCGGTGACGGTATAGGTCGCGGTGCTGGACATGAGAAAGCCTCCCGGGGCGGTTCAGGAGCGGACGAGCCGGGCGATCGCGTCGGACGCCTCTTTGACCTTGGCGGACGGGTCGCTGCCGTTTTCGGCCGCCTCCATCACGCAGTGGGCGATGTGCCCTTCGAGCAGGCCGACGGCCACGGCCTGGAGGGCCTTGGTCGCGGCGGAGATCTGAGTGAGGACGTCGATGCAGTAGGTGTCCTCTTCGACCATCCGATGGACGCCGCGGACCTGCCCCTCGATCCGCTTCAGGCGACCCAGCAGGGCCTGCTTGTCGGCGGCATACCAGTAGGGACCGGACGCGGAGGTCTCGTCGTTCGTGGTCATGACCCGAATATACCCCCCGGGCGTATCCCCTGGCCAGCCCGATATGCCCGGATCGTGGCTTCTGCCGGGGGCAAATCGTTAACCGTGCGTGCCGATCATCACACGAGGTGCGCGCCGCGCATTGACCACGGCCGCCGCCGTGCTCGCCCTGCTCGGTCCGCTGGCCGCGCCGGCCGCCGCCGAGCCGAATGCCGACCAGCTCAAAAAGCGCCTGCAGGCCGCCACCGAGCAGCTCGAAAGCGTCGTCGAGCAATACAACGACCTGCGCCTGGAGGTCAAGCGCGGTCGGGCCGAGGCCGAGCGGGTGCGGGCCCGGATCGCGCCACTGGAGCAGGCCGCGCAGGCCCGCAGCGCCGAGGTGGGAACCCTGGCCGCGGCCGCGTACCGGGCCGGGCGCGCGGCGAACGTGATCGGGCTGCTGGACGCCGGTTCGCCGCAGGAGTTGGGCAGCCGGCTCGCCATGCTGGAGGCCTTGGGAACCCGGCGCAGCCGGGCGATCGAGTCGCTGGCCACGGCCAACCGCGAGGTGACCGCGGCACAGGAGACGCTCAACACGCTCGCCGCCAAGGAGCAGGTGCAGGGCAACAAACTGCTGGCCAAAAAGCGGCAGATCGAGGGCGAGATCGCCCGGCTCGACGAGATGCGCTTCGACCTCGGCATCACCGACCCGGGGCCCATCCTGGCCAACCCGCCGCCGCTGCCGCCGGGCGCCGCGAGCACCGCCGTCCGGTTCGGCTACGCACAGCTCGGCAAGCCCTACGTGTGGGGCGCGTCCGGCCCCGAGGGCTATGACTGCTCCGGCCTCACCGCGGCCGCCTGGGCCGCCGCCGGGATCAGCCTGCCGCACAACGCGCGGGCCCAGTACGGCGCGGTCAACCACATCGGCCGCGGCCAACTGCGCCCCGGCGACCTGGTCTTCTACTACGGCAACATCCAGCACGTCGGGTTGTACGTGGGCGGCGGCCGGATCATCCACGCGCCCCAGTACGGCGAGCGGATCCGCTTCGACCGGGTCGACTACCAACCCGTCCACGGGTACGGGCGCCCCGGCAGGAGAAGCTAGCCGGCGACCGCCAGCGCGAACGGCAGCACGGCCGGCGCGCCCGCGGCCCGCAGCGCTCGGGTCACCAGGGTCATCGTCCAGCCGGAGTCGACGAGGTCGTCGACCAGCAGCACCGGACCGTCCACGGCGGACAGTGCCGCAGCCAGGTCGGGCCCGATCTCGAACGCGTCGTGCAGGGCCCGGACCCGCTGCGCGCTGTTGCCGCGGGCGCCGCCACCGGACGGCGGCGCCTGCGGCCCCGGCTCGACCAGCCCGAGCATCCGCAGTCGGCCGATCTCGGCGATCCGGGCGGCCAGCGAGGCGACCAGGGCGGGACGGCGCCGCGACGCGATGCCGACCACCGCGACCGGCCGCCGCTCCCACGGGTCGGAACCGCGCGACCAGTCCTTGAGCACCTCGACCACCGCGCCGGTGACGTCGTCGGGCACGGGCCCGTCGGCTGCGTCCGGGCTGACCAGCTCGCGCAGCCGGCCGCCCCAGCCAAGGTCGGAGAGTCGCCCGACCGCCCGGCCCGGCGCCGCCTGGTCGGCTGGCGAGATCTTGCCGCGCACCTCGTCGAGCCCGGTCGGCCAGAGCTTCTTCGGCGCGATGTCGACCCCGGCCCGGCCGAGGAACGCGTTCGCGGCGGCCAGCGCCGGCGCCGACACCTCGGCCGTGACGAACGGGCCGGCGCACCGGTCGCAGCGGCCGCACGGCGCCGCACCGGGATCGTCGAGCGTGCGGCGCAGGAACTCCATCCGGCAGCCGGTCGTCGCGACGTACTCCCGCATGCTGTCCTGCTCGCGGGTCCGGGCCGCGGCGACCCGCTGCAGCCGGGCGGTGTCGTAGACCCACGGCTCGCCGGTGGCCACCCAGCCACCGCGCACCCGGCGGACCGCGCCGTCGACGTCGAGCACCTTGAGCATCATCTCGAGGCGGGTGCGGCGCAGGTCGACCATCGGCTCCAGCGCCTGCGTCGACAGTGGACGGCCGGCGGCCTCGAGCGCGTGCAGCACCTCGCGCACCTGCTGCTCGGGCGGGAACGCCAGCGAGGCGAAGTAGCGCCAGATCGCCGCGTCTTCCCGGCCCGGCAGCAGCAGCACGTCGGCGTTGCGCACGGCCCGGCCGGCCCGGCCGACCTGCTGGTAGTAGGCGATCGGCGACGGTGGCGCGCCGAGGTGCACGACGAAGCCGAGGTCGGGCTTGTCGAAGCCCATGCCCAGCGCCGACGTCGCGACCAGCGCCTTGAGCTTGTTGTCGAGCAGGTCCTGCTCGGCCTGCTGGCGGGCGGCGTCGTCGGCCTGCCCGGAGTAGCTGGCCACCGAGTAGCCGCGCTGGCGGAGGAACTCGGCGGTCTCGGTCGCCGCCGCGACGGTCAGCGTGTAGACGATGCCGGAGCCGGGCAGCGTGTCGAGATGGTCGGCCAGCCAGGCCAGCCGCGCCGCGGGCGACTCCAGCGACAGCACGCCGAGGCGCAGCGAGTCGCGCTCCAGCGGGCCGCGCAGCACGAGCGCGTCGCCCAACTGCTCGGCCACGTCGTCGGTGACCCGCTGGTTGGCGGTCGCGGTGGTGGCCAGCACCGGGGTGCCCGCCGGCAACTCGGCGAGGAAGGTGCGCAGGCGGCGGTAGTCGGGGCGGAAGTCGTGGCCCCAGTCGGAGACGCAGTGCGCCTCGTCGACGACCAGCAGGCCGGTGGTGGACGCCAGCTTGGGCAGCACGTTGTCGCGGAAGTCGGGGTTGTTGAGCCGCTCTGGGCTGATCAGCAGCACATCGACGGCGCCGGCGGCGATGTCGGCGTGGATCGCGTCCCAGTCGTCGAGGTTGGCCGAGTTGATCGTGCGGGCGTGGATGCCGGCGCGCTCGGCCGCCTCGACCTGGTTGCGCATCAGGGCGAGCAACGGCGAGACGATCACGGTGGGCCCGGTCGACCCGGCCGAGCGCAGCAGCGCGGTCGCGACGAAATAGACGGCGGACTTGCCCCAGCCGGTGCGCTGCACGCACAGCACCCGGCGTTTCTCCTCGACCAGCGCCGAGATCGCCCGCCACTGGTCTTCGCGCAGCCTCGCGTGGTCGCCCGCGAGCCGGCGCAGGATCTCTTCAGCCCGCTCCCTCACCCGGACAGTTCTACCAGGGGTGAGGGAGCGGCCGCTCAGATCAGTAGGGCGCTCGCGCGCCGGTGAACCAGCGCAGCGCCCCTGCGAAGTCGCGGGCGTGCTCCATCAGCGTGTAGTCGTGCCGCACGGCCGACTCGCGGATCGCCGCGTCGAGGTCGTTGTTGCACTTCATCAGCACGCTGTCGAAGTCGCGCCGGATCGGTTCGAGCAGCCCGTATCCGAAGGAATGGTGCACCCGGGCGTAACGGGCCTTGTAGAGCCGGGCCCGCTCGTGCAGGCCCGACGAGTAGGACATCGGGTTCTTCGGCCGCTGCCGGATGTAGTCGGGCAGGATGTCAGCGAACGCCTCCCGCAAGATCCACTTCTCCTTGCCGCTGCGCATCTTCAGCGACAGCGGCATCCGCATCGCGAGTTCCACCACGGCCAGGTCCAGGAACGGCACCCGGGCCTCCACGCCCTGCCCCATGCTGGTGCGGTCGACGCGCTGCAACTCCGTACGACACAGGTTGCGGATCTTGTGCAGGAAGAGCCGGCGGGCCGCGGCCGGGCCGACCTCGTGATACATCGGGTAGCCGCCGAACAGCTCGTCGGAGCCGTCGCCGGTGAGCACCACCTTGACGCCGGTCTCGTGCACCCGGCGGAACAAGGGCACCGAGACGACGGCGTTGATGATGTCGCCGTACTCGGAGAGCTCGCCCATCCGGATCGCTTCCCGGATCTCGCCCATCCGCACGTCGCGCGGCCGGAGCTCGACCACCTCGTGGTGCACACCGAGGTCGCGGCAGAGCCGCTTGGCATAGTCGAGGTCCGGGCTGCCCGGCGCGCCGACCGTGAAGGCGACGCAGTCGGGGTGCATCTCGCGCACCTGGAGCAGCGTCAGCGAGCTGTCCAGGCCGCCGGAGAGCACCACACCCACGGTCAGGTCCGTGTCGACGCGGCAGCGGATGCTGTCCTGCAAGGCGGCCCGCATCAGCTTGGCCGCCTCGTCCGGGTCTTCGATCGGCACCTGGTCCTCGCCGAGCCGGAGCAGGTCGACATACGGCGTCAGCCGCGGCCCGGTGACCGGCGTGGCCCAGCCGTGGTGGCCGGGCGGCACCTCGGTGACCCGCGCACCGACCGGCACCAGCGCCTTGACCTCCGACGCGAGGTGGATCCGCCCGCCGCGCCGCGACCAGTAGAGCGGCTTGACCCCGAGCGGGTCGCGGGCGATGAACACGCGCCCGGTGGCCCGCTCGACGATCGCGAACGCGAACTCGCCGCGCAGCTTGCCGACCGCGGCCTCGCCCCACTCCAGGAACGCCTCGAGAACGACCTCGGTGTCGCTCTCGCTGCGCAGCTCACGCCCGGCGGCGATCAACTCGGCGCGCAGTTCCCGATAGTTGAAGACCTCGCCGTTGTAGCAGAGCACCCAGGCCTCGTCGGGCGAGACCCAGGGCTGCACCGCCCGGTCGCGGTCGACGATCCGCAGCCGCTGGGTGCCGGCGAGCAACCCCGTCGCCGGCCCCCCACCGATCGTCCGCAGATCCTCCGGCAGCTCTTCCTGGATGTCGCCGCGTGGCGTCAGGGATTCGAGCATCCGCCGGAACAGCGCGGGGTCGGCATCGTTGCCGACGATGAGCGCGATACCGCACAAAGTCTCGGGTCACCTTCTCCCGGTTTCGTAGTGGGTGGCGAACTCACGTCGCAGTTCGGCGACCGCGACCGGGCTGACGCAGACGTGCCAGGCCTGCCCCTCGTCGATCACGTTGACATCGCCGGCCGCCTGCCGGTCGAGCAACACCTTCTCCAACGCGGTACGCGCGGAGAACCGCTCGAACCAGGCCATCTCCACGTCGACCGCCCAACCCACGCAGTGCGCGCTGGGCGACATCGCCGCGTACCCGAGGTCACGCAGGTGCTGCTGGTGCCGCACGCTGCGGGTCATGCTGGTCACCCAGAGCGCCGGAGTGTGCAGCGGCGCCTGCTTCTGGAAGTCGGTCGCGATCTGGCCGAGCAGCGCGATCGTCTCCGGCCGGCTGTAGGTGAACCGCAGGCCGGCCGTCCGCGGCCAGCGGTCCGGCGCGACCCGCCTTGCCACCGCCCGCACCGCGCGGGTGGCGAACGTCTTGGGCTGGCGCCGGTAGCGGAACGGCAGCAGACCCGCCCGCCGCAGCTTCTCGATGTCGACCAGGTCCGGCGACGTGAGCACGTCGGTCGTGGTGGCGAACGGTGTGGTCTGCCCCCACCACATCGCCTCGACCTGGGCGAGCAGGAAGATCCGCACCTGGGCCGCCAGGTCGACGGCCGAACTGCGGGTGCTGGGCTTGTAGTTGCGGACCTCTTTGAGCAGCCATTCCACCGTTCCGGTGAGCCCGCGGGGCGTCACCGAGAGCACGGCGGTGAAGTTAGGCTCTACGAGCCTTTCGATCAGGATGGTCTCGGCCTTGGCCGTGTCGCCCGGGTCGCTGTGCCCCGCCAGTTCGATGAGCAGGTTCTCGACCGCGTCCCGATAGGCGACGAGGTCGGGCCCGGTAGCCGCAGGTCGCGGCGTAGGCAACCGTTTTCGCTGCTCGTTCCTGACCGCGTTTCCGGGTATTCGAGTTGTCATCTGGGCCCCCCGTCCTTCCCCCGTAACAGGCGGGTATTCCGGAACCGAGCCTAATGACATCTTTCGTCCCTGTGAGGACGAATGCCGGTTGTGAGCGAGTTTCGCCCTTTTTAGGAGGTTTAAGATCAAAATCCGGAGCCAACCCGGCTCCGTCAGGCCGGACCTCAACGGCAAAGTTCTGATCCGTTCCCGGGTCCGCCGGGGGCACTACCGTCGCTCCCGCCGGACAACGCTCGCTCCGCGACGCTGCCAGGCCCGCAGTTGGTCACGCCCCCTTCTCCTATCAGTTGCCCTTGGCCTGCCGGGTTTCGACGCCCTTGCTATGCGCACAGCCATCCCGCGCCACGCGCGGGCGGCGGGTCAGGAGCGCGTGGGGACTATGTCCCGAGGCTCGGCTTCATCGGCAAACCGGCCGCCCGCGTTTGCAGCGAGTTGGGCGCTTGTCAGGCCCGTTCGCTGGCCCTCAGCGGACCTCGACACGGTAGGCGATCGACGAATTTTGGGAACCGTCGGACCAGTGCAGCCCGATGACCTTCGTGAAGCCGGGAAACTGATAAACGATGCCGGAAGGCCGATGCACGGCACCGTCGAACGGTCCGCCGTCGCCGGCGGCCGGGTTGAAGAGGGAGATCCAGAACTCGAGGCCGCCGATCGAGCAGCTTCCGCCGCCCAACTGGTCGCCGCCGAACATGTGGATCGGCTGGAATGCCATCTCCCGGCGGAGGTCAAGGACGATGTCCGGCCGGTGCCGCATCCACAGTCCCCAGCGATGCGGCCATGGCGTCTCGTCGAAGACTAAGGCTGCGACCTGAGCAAGATCTGGAGGGTGCAGTTGCTCGGAGCGGGACGTGAAGACCTTGGCCACCGACTGGGCCACCAGGCATTTGAGCAGCCACTTCTCCAGCAGGTCGCCGGAGATGTCGATCTGCTCGTTTTCGGGCGTGAATCCGACTGCGTTGATCTCCGCCCGCAACAGACGCTGCGTAAGAAACAGCAGGCGGGCGTGCGCATCCAGGTGCGAAAGGTCCGAATTGTGCCGGCGGCAGAGCACATTGGACCCGAATTTCCGGCGGGAGATACTCACATCCGCTCTGCCACCCGTATGAGCGACGCTACGCAGGTGCTCGATCCCGAGGACGCCCAGAACTGTCTCGCTGACGTAGTGCTCAAGACTGATCTTCTGGTCGCAGCCGCCGCGGCTCGACGCCCAGCAGCGCGGGTGCCGGAAGTTGCCTGTCGTCACGGTCATTGCCCTCGCGATCATTGCCTGTTCCAGGCGCGACCGGTCCCTTTCCGGCCGTGACCGCGCTGGCTACTACAAACGATATCCAGTCCTGCCGCGGCATCCTTGCGCTGCAAGGCGCCGTCGCTCAACGGCGCTCTTGGGGCGGGCGGCGGCTGAGGGCGGCGCGGATCGGAGCAACGCGGGTGGCCAGGCTGGCCAGGCCGCCCGGGAAGAAGTAGACCGCCAGGATGAAGATGGCGCCGAGGACGAACAAGGGCTGGGACAGCGGGCCCGGCAGGTCGGTGGCCAGGTGGGTCAGGCGGTTGTCCAGGTACATGTAGAGGATGCCGCCGATGACCGGGCCCCAGCGCGTGCCCGGGCCGCCCAGCACGACCATCACCAGCAGCGACAGGGTCAGCTCGGAACTGGTCACGTGCGGCGAGGCGCCGCCGACGACCAGCACGTAGACCACGCCACCAAGGGCCGCCAGGCCGCCCGCGAGCGTGAACGCGACCAGCTTGTAGCGGTAGGGATCCAGCCCGAGCACGCCCACCCGCCGCTCGTCGTCGCGCAGCCCGGCCAGCACCCGGCCGGTCGGCGACCCAGCCACCCGGGCGACCACGAACACCACCACGGTGACGTAGGCCAGGGCCAGCCAGTAGAGGTTGACCGTGTTGGCCACCCCGAGCAGGAAGTCGGGCAGCCCGTCGCTGGCGATCGGCAACCCCTCCTCGCCGCCGGTCAGGCCGCCGAAGTCGCGAGCCACCAGGATCGCACCGACCTGGGCGAACGCCAGCGTCACCATCGCGAACGCGATGCCGGCGGTGCGCAGCGCGATCGCGCCGAGCAGCGCGGCCAGCGTGGTGCTGCCGACCAGGGCGAACACCGCCGCCTGCCAGAGCGGCAGGCCGGCGCGGGTGACCAGCACGTCGGTGCCGTAGATGCCGGCCGCGAAATAGAGGGCGTGGCCGAACGAGAGCAGCCCGGTGCGGCCGAACAGCAGGTCGTAACCCGCGGCCAGGCCGCCGAACACCAGGCAGGTCGCGAGGAGTTGCAGCGTGCCGGGCGAGTTGAGCTCACCGTCGAAGATGCCGGGCAACCGGACGTTCGAGTAGGGCAGGATCGCGGCCACGACCAGCGCCACCAGCGGGCCGAACGCCATCAGCCGGCGCCAACCGGTGCGCCGGCCAGGCGCGGTGTCCAGTTCCGGCGGTGTCGCCGCGGGCGGCGCCTCGGCGCTCACCGGGACAGCCTGGGTCATGCCGTGACCGCCCTTCCGGCGATGCCCTGCGGCCGGACCAGCAGCACGATCGCGAGCAGCGCGACCACGCAGATGTCGCCGAGTCCGGCGGTGCCGTAGTAGTTGACGAACTGCTGCAGGAGACCGACCGCGACAGCGGCGTACGCGGAACCGACCACCGAGCCCATCCCGCCGATCACGACGACGATGAACGCGAAGATCAGCAGTGATCCGCCCTGCGCCGGCGAGACGGACCCGAAGTAGACCCCGCCGAGCGCGCCGGCCAACGCCGCCGCCGCGCCGCCGATCGCGAAGACCAGCGTGAACGCCTTGCGCACGTCGATGCCGAGCGCGGTGACCATCTCGCGGTTCTCCACGCCGGCCCGGATCACCAGGCCGACCCGGGTGAACCGGAGGAAGAGCAGCAGCAGCGCGAGTACGGCGGCCGCCGCGAGCACCAGCAGCAGCGACGCGTTCGGGATGTGGGCGTCGCCGATCGCGGTCACCCCACGGGTCCACGATGGGCGGGGGAACGGCCGCGGGTCGGCACCCCACGTCGCCTGCAGCAGCGCCACTCCGGCCAGCGAGAGCCCGACCGTGACCAGCACCTGCTCGATCGTCCGGCTGTAGAGCGGCCGGATCAGCACGAGTTCGACCAGTGCCGCGACCGCCGCGCCGGCGACCACGCCGAACGCCGCGGCCAGCACGAACCCGAGCCCTGTCGGTCCGGCGCCGGGCATGTGGTCGGCTGCCCACCAGGTCGCGTAGGCGCCGACCGACAGGAACAGCCCGTGCGCGAAGTTGAGCACGTCGGCCAGGCCGAAGACGAGCGAGAGCCCGGAGGCGACCAGGAAGTAGAGCGCGGCCAGCCCGAGCCCGGTGAGCGTGAGCAGGATCAGCGTCGACATCAGGCGTGCACCCCGGCGGAACCGACACCCAAGAGCGCCCGGGTCAGCGAAGCCTCGCCGAGCAGCCGGTCGGCCGTGCCGGTCCAGGCGACCCGGCCGGCGGCCAGGACGACCGCGTCCCGCGCCAACCGGCGTACGACCGCCAGGTTCTGCTCGACCAGCAGCACCGGCACCTGCTCGGCGACCGCTTCGAGCGCCTCCGCCACCTCCGTCACCACCTTCGGCGCCAGACCCTTCGTCGGTTCGTCGACCAGCAGCAGCCGGTTGTCAGCGAGCAGCACCCGCCCGATCGCGAGCATCTGCTGTTGACCGCCGGAGAGCGTGCCGGCCCGCTGCTTGCCCCGCCGCGCCAGCTCGGGAAAGAGCGCATACACCCGGTCGTACGCCGGAACCGCGCCCTTGCGCTCGGCCAGCCGCAGGTTCTCGGCCACGGTGAGCCCGGCGAACACGCAACGGTCCTCGGGCACGTAGCCGAGCCCGCCGCGGACCAGCCGGTGCGTCGGCGTGTGCAGTGCGTCGACCCCGCCGATCCGCGCTGACCCGGAAACCTCGCCGCCGCGCGGTGTCAGGCCGACGAGCGCGCGCAGCGTGGTTGTCTTGCCGACCCCGTTGCGGCCGAGCAGCGCGGTCACGCCGGACGGCGCCACGGTGAACGAGACGCCCTGGAGGATGTGCAGCCCGGCGATCCGCACGCTCAGCTCGTCGACCCGCAGGATCGGCTCGGTCATAGCCCCTCACCCAGGTAGGCCTCCTGCACGCCCCGGTGTGCCATCACGGCTTCCGGGGTGTCGCAGGCGAGCAGCGCGCCGTGGTGCATCACGGCGATCCGGTCGGCCAGCTCCAGGATCACGTCCATGTGGTGCTCCACCATGAGGACCGACCGGCCAGTGGCTTCGGCACCCCGGGTGAGGCCGCGGATCACCGCGACCAGTTCGGGCACGTCTTCGGCACTGACACCGGCCATCGGCTCGTCGAGCAGCAGCACGGTCGGTTCGCCGGCCAGCAGCAGGGCGATCTCCAGCTTGCGCTTCTCGCCGTGCGCGAGGGTGCCGGCCAGCACGTCGCCGCGGTGGCCGAGGCCGACGGTGTGCAGGGCCCGGTCGGCTGCCTCGGCCACGTCCGCGAACGACGCGGCCCGCCGCCACAGCGCCATCGAGCCGCCGCGGTGCGCCTGGACGGCGAGCCGGACGTTCTCGCGTACCGGCAGCGATCCGAAGACCGACGACGACTGGAACGTCCGCCCGAGACCGCGCCGCGCGCGGCGGTGCGGCGGGAGGGCGGTGACGTCGTCACCGCCCAGCCAGACCGTGCCCGCTGTCGGCTTGCGCAGCCCGCTGACCAGGTTGAACAGCGAGGTCTTGCCGGCGCCGTTGGGCCCGATGACGCCGAGGAACTCGCCGGGGGCGAGGGCGATGTCGACACCGTCGACGATCGCTACCTCGCCCACCCGCCAGGTCAGCCCCTGCGTGCGGAGCACGGCCAACTCGCTCAGCCCTTCATCGCGGCCGCCGGCGGGGCGACCTCCTCGGGCGCGAGCGTCTTCTCCAGCTTGGCGGTGTCGCCGCTCAGCGTTGCCTGGAACATCGGCTGGAGCAGGGCGTGGTCCTCGGCGCGGACGGTCAGCTTGCCCTTGACCCCGTCGAAGCTCCAGCCCTCGAGCGCGCTGACCATCTTGTCGACGTCGTCGCCGCCCTCCTGGACCGCCCTTACGACCATCTGCGCCGCCGTGAAGCCGTCGGGGTGGAACAGGTCGAGCGTGCCGCCGACGGCCGCGCGGGCCGCCTGGGCCGCCGGGTTGTCGCTGGCACCGTCGAAGTAGTGCGACAGGAACGAGATCTTCGCGCCGGCCGCGCCGAAGGTCGGCCAGGACGCCCGGATGTCGAGGCCGGTGACCACCGTGGTGCTGGCCAGGATGCCCTGCTGGTCGAGGGTCTGCCACATCGCCGGCGCGGTGGTGCCGGCCCAGGCGACGAACAGCAGGTCCGGCTTGGCCGCCTTGAGCTGGCTGGCGAACGGCGTGAACTCGGTCGCGCTGACGGGGGCGAGGACGCTGGTCACGGTGGCGCCGGCGCCGCCGATGACCGCCTTGACCGCGGCCTCGTTGCTCTTGCCGAACGCGCTGTCCTGCCCGAAGACCACGACCTTCTTGCCGGCCGCGTCGCCGATGAACGACTTGGCCGTCATCACGTCCTGGTAGGACTGCCGGCCGGAGCGGAACGTGTATTTGTTGACCCCGGTGATCGCGTCGGTCGCGGCCGGGCCGGAGATGCAGAGCACCTTGTTCTGCGCCGCGAGCGGCGCGACCTGCAGCGCGACGCCGGACGCGGTCGAACCGGCAATGATCTTGGTGCCCTTGCCGATCAGGTCCTTGACCGCGGCGACCGCCTTGGCCGGATCGCCGGCGTCGTCGACCTCGGTCACCTCGATGGCCCGGTCGCCCACCTTGTTGGTGCCGTTGGTGGCGTACGCGAGACCGGCCCGGAAGCCGTCGATGTACTGCTTGCCGTAGGAGGCCAGCGCCCCCGTCTGGGAGTGGACGATGCCGACCTTGACCGGGGCCGTGCTGGCGCCGCCACCCCCGGTTGCCGTCTCCTGCGGGCTGCCGCAGGCCGTGGCGGATACCGCCACCGCTATCACTGTCGCGGCGGTGACGAACGCCCGCCGCATCGCCTTTACCGTCATGGCGACACACGGTAGGGGCCATGGTGTGACCCCTACCATGTGGCGCACGCCCATATATACGGCGGCGGGATGTGCCGGCGGCTTAGCGGTGCGTCGATGCGGGCAGCGCCGCGCGGGCGGCCACCGCGGTATCGGGCTGGTCGCTGAACACACCGTCGAGGCCGAGCGAGAAGAACAGCTCGTACTCGGAGGTGATGTCGCCGCGCGCGTTCGGGTCGGTGCCGATGCGGTGGTCGACCGCGAGGAACTGGTTCTCCGCCCGGAACGTCCAGGCGTGCACGACCAGCCCGGTGCGGTGCGCGTCGCGGATCACCGCGGTCGGTGCCAGCAGCCTGCCGGCGGCGTCGCGGGGCACCAGCAGGTTCTTGTTTGCGCCGATGCCGTCGGCATACCCGGAGATCCAGCGCAGGTTGGCCGGCGAGACCAGGTCCTGGTAGGTGCGCGGGTCGCCGGCGACGACGAAGTCGTAGGGCCGGCCGGTGGCGTCGATCAGCTGGGCCAGCCGCACGTCGGTCATCCTGGCCAGCTTGCGCAGGTTGGCCGTCTCGAACGACTGGATGATCACCGGCGAGCTCTTCCGGGTCAGGTCGTTGGCCCGCAGGGTGCGCACCAGCGGCTCCTCCAGCGCGAGCCCGATCGACTGGAAGTAGGTCGGGTGCTTGGTCTCGGGGTAGATGCCGATCGTCCGGCCGAGCCGCTTGCTCTCGGCCCGGGCCAGGTCGATGACCTCCTGGAGGGTCGGGATCGGCAGCTGGCCGTCGAACGCCGTGTTGGCCACCCGCACCTGCGGCAGCCGCTCCTTGGCTCGCAGCGTCCTGAGCTCGGCCAGGGTGAAGTCTTCGGTGAACCAGCCGGTGACCGCGAGCCCGTCGATGGTCTTGGTGGTCCGGCGCGCCGCGAACTCGGTGTGGTCGGCGACGTCGGTGGTGCCGGAGATCTCGTTCTCGTGCCGGGCGACCAGCTCGCCGTCCCTGGTGGACACCAGGTCGGGCTCGATGAAGTCGGCACCGAGCCGGATGGCCAGCCGGTAGGACTCGAGCGTGTGCTCGGGCCGGTAGCCGCTGGCGCCGCGGTGGCCGATGACCAGCGGCTCGTCGATGTCGTGGCGCTTGTCGGCGAGGGCGGCGGCGGGGGCGATGCCCGTGGTCGCGATCCCCGCGCCGGCGAGGGTGAGCGAAAGTGCGGTACGTCGTCGCATGGGCCGCAGTCAATCGATGTCCGGCGACCGGGGCTTGACGCGTCGGTGAACGTGGTAAGAAATGCCTGATGCGCCGCCGCCTGCAGCACCCCGCCCGGCTCGTGCCGTTGGCGTTCCTCGGCGCGGTCGTGATCGGGACGCTGCTGATGATGCTGCCCGGTGCCCGTGTCGAGCCGGGCGGCGCGCCGTTCGTCACCGCGCTGTTCACCGCCACCTCCGCGGTCTGCGTGACCGGCCTGGCGGTGGTGGACACGGCGACCTACTGGACCGGGTTCGGCCAGGTGCTGCTGACCGTGCTCACCCAGATCGGCGGCTTCGGCATCATGGCGATGGCGACGCTGCTCGCGCTGCTCGTCTCGCAGCGGCTGGGGCTGCGCAGCCGGCTGATGGCGCAGGCCGAGGACTCGTCGCTCAAGCTCGGCGACGTGCGCTCGGTGCTCGGCCGGATCGCCCTGACCATGGCCGGCTTCGAGATCACCATCGCGGTGATCGTCGGCGGACGGTTCTGGCTGGGGTACGACTACCCGCTCGGCAAGGCCGCCTGGTACGGCCTGTTCCACGCGGTCCAGGCGTTCAACAACGCCGGCTTCGCGCTGTTCAGCGACTCGCTGGTCGGGTTCGTCGACGACGCCTGGATATGTCTCCCGCTGACCATCGGCGTGATCGCGGGCAGCATCGGCTTCCCGGTGCTGTTCGAGCTGTTCCGCGAGATCGGCCGGCCGTCGACCTGGTCGACGCACACCCGGCTGACCGTCTTCGGCGGCATCGTGTTGCTGTTCTTCGGCTTCTTCTCGCTGCTCGGGCTCGAGTGGAACAATCCCGACACGCTCGGGCCGCTCGGCGTCGGTGAGAAGATGCTCGCCGCGTTCTTCCAGGACGCGATGACCCGGTCGGGCGGGTTCAACACGGTCGACGTGGGCGCCTTCCACAGCGAGACGCTCGCCGTGTCGACCGGGTTGATGTTCATCGGCGGCGGCAGCGCCAGCACCGCGGGCGGCATCAAGCTGACCACGTTCTTCCTGCTGGCCTTCGTGATCCTGGCCGAGCTGCGCGGTGAGCCCGACGTGGTGATCGGCAAGCGGCGGATCGCGGAGAGCACCCAACGCCAGGCGATCACCGTCGCGCTGCTGGGCGTGGGCCTGGTCGCCGCCGGCACGTTCGCGCTGCTGGAGGCGACCGGCGACGTCTCGTTCGAGGCGGCGGTCTTCGAGGTGACCTCCGCCTTCGCCACCGTCGGGCTGTCCACCGGAATCACGCCGAGCCTGCCCACGACCGGGCAGCTGATCCTGGTTGTGCTGATGTTCATCGGCCGGGTTGGGACAATCGCGGTAGGGTCGGCGATCGCCCTCAACACCCAGCGCCGGCTTTACCGATACGCGGAGGAGCGACCCATCGTTGGCTGACATCGGACGTGACGACAACGTCGTGGTGATCGGGCTCGGACGGTTCGGCGGCGCGGTCGCCGGCACACTGCAGAAGCTGGGTCACGAGGTGCTCGGCATCGACAACGACCCCAAGCTGGTGCAGGAGTGGTCGGAGCGGCTCACCCACGTGGCCGAGGCCGACTCGACCGACGAAGACGCGCTCCGCCAACTCGGCGTCCCCGACTTCACGCACGCCGTGGTCGGCATCGGCACCCACATGGAGCAGAGCATCCTGACCGTGCTCGCGCTGGTCGAGGTCGGCGTGCCGCACATCTGGGCCAAGGCCATCTCGGCGAAGCACGGCAAGATCCTCTCGTCGGTCGGCGCGACCAAGGTGATCTATCCGGAGTCGGCGATGGGCGACCGGGTCGCGCACCTGATCACCAGCCGGATGATCGACTTCATCGAGTTCGACGACGACTTCGCGATCGCCAAGACCCGAGCGCCGCACGCGAAAGTCGGTCAGACGCTGGCTGACCTGCAACTTCGCACCAAGCACGGTGTCACGGTCGTTGGTGTGAAAGAGCCGGGCAAGGAGTTCGCGTTCGCGGGCCCCGACACCGTCATCCCGGAGAACGCCACGCTGATCGTCTCCGGTCCCGCGACGAAGGTGCAGAAGTTCGCCGCGACGACCTAGCCTTTTCCGGGGCCGCCGGGGCCCTTCGGCTCCTTCGCCTTGTCGTCCTTGGGGCCGGGACCCTTGCCGCTCGGGTCGTCCTTCTTCGGCTTGGGCGGTGCCGGCTCGTTCCCGGCCGCCCGGCCGGCGCTGCGGGTGGCCGTCTTCCCGGCGCTGGTCGGCGCCGTGGCCGCCGTGGCCGTCGACAGCCTCGGGGTGCAGAACTCGCCGTCGAGCCGGAACTCGACCGGGAACGCGTTGGACCGCGCGTAGCTGCCGGTCAGCCGCATCCCTTTCGCGCCTCCCGCCGGCACCGCGCCCGACCCACCGGCCGGGCGGACCACCACCGTGCTGCCCTGCTGCTCGACCTTGGCCGAGGCGGCCCCGGTCAGCTTCTGGTCGCCGGGGAAGGTGAACGCCAGCGACCAGTCGGTCACCGGAGCCTTGCCGGCGTTGACTACGGTCAGGTCGGCGTCGAAGGCCCGGCCGGAGTCGCGCCGCAGCGCGTAGCGGACCTCGCACGACGGCGGTGCCGGTGCGACGGAGGCGGGTGCGGCCAGGACCGTGGAGGTGCCGATGGTCGGCCCGCCGTCGCGGGTGGCGGCCAGCATCCCGCTCGCACCGAGCGCGACCACGAGGGCGGCGGCCGACAGCACCAGCCGGCGCCGGCCGGCCAGCAGGTCACGCACCGACGGCCGCGCGGCGGAGGCGATACCAGCCGCCGGCACGAACCCGCGGGCCGCGTCGGTGGTCGGCTCCTCGGTCCGGGGCAGGATCGTCGTGCCGCCGGTGACCAGGGCACCCGGCGCGGGCGCCGGCGAAACCGGCCGGGGCACGTAACCACCCGCGGCGGCGAGCGCCTCGACCACCTCGGAGCTGGTCGGCCGCTCGTCGGGCGCCTTCGCGAGGCAGCGCATGCAGAGCGCGGCCACGGCCGGGGGCATGCCGTCGATCTCCGGTAACGGTGCCGGCTCGGCGTAGAGGTGCGACCGGAGCAACTCGGTGCTCGACCGGCCGGGCCACGGCAGCCGGCCGGCGAGGCAGCGGTAGAGCAGCAGGCCGAGCCCGTAGACGTCGGCTGCCGCCGACACCTGGCCGCCGTCGAGGCGCTCGGGCGCGATGTAGGCGGGCGTGCCGAGCAGCGAGCCGTCGGGCCCGACCTCACGCTCGCCGACGACCGCGGAGATGCCGAAGTCGAGCACCTTGGCGCCGACCGCGGTCAGCATCACGTTGCTCGGCGTCACGTCGCGGTGCACGACGCCGCGGGCGTGCGCCGCGGCCAGCGCCGAGGCGATCTCGGTGCAGATGGCCACCGCGTCCGCCCACGGCATGGGCGTGGTGACGGCGGCCAGCGGCACGCCGTCGACGAGTTCCATCACGACGTAGGGCGCGCCGCGGGACTCGCCGTAGTCGTAGACGTTGGTGATGTGCGGGTGGCTCAGCCGGGCCGCGGCCTGCGCCTCGGTGCGGATCCGCTGGCGGAACACCCGGTCGGCGGCGAGCGACGGCGCGAGCACCTTGACCGCGACCTGGCGGCCGAGCACCTCGTCGTAGCCGCGCCAGACGACGGACATCCCGCCCGCGCCGAGCCGCTCGACCAGCCGGTAACGGCCACCAACCCCACCCATGAGATGAACTCTTGCCCGCAGGCGCCCGGTTCGAACCTGCCCGGTCACTTTCGGTCAGCCGACGCACCCTGAGGCGGGGCCGCGGCTCAGCCGCCGTTGGCCAGCAGCTGGTCGACCGGCGCGTACTCGTCGGTCAGCGGTTTGGCGTCGCCGACGAACGCGGCCAGCTCGGCGCCGGTGACGATGGTGGCATGTCCGCCGTCGTCGTCGGCGCCGATCTGGGTGGCGAGCTGGTCCATCGGCAGCGGTGCCGGCGAGGCCACGATGACGAAGTTGGAACCCTGCTCACCGGCCAGCGAGGCGGCCGGCGCGATCAGGGCGACGTGCGGGAACGCGGCGGCGACGGTGGCCACCTCGGCCTTGATGAAGCGCAGCGGCGGATAGTCGATGACGTTCTGCGCGTAGACGCCGTCGGGCCGGACCACCCGGCGGATGTCGGCGGCCATCTCCCGGGTGGCCAGGTGCCAGGGCACCACGAGATGCCCGAACGCGTCGCCGATCACCAGGTCGGCGCTGGCCGTCGGGCGCTTCGCGAGCAGCATCCGGGCGTCGCCGACCTTGGTGGTCAGGTCGGGGCCCTGGCGCACCCCGAGTTCGCGTTCGTCGAGGGCGACCAGCGCGCCGTCCAGCTCGTACACCTCGTTGCTGGTGCCGGGTCGGGTGGCGGTGAGATAGCGCGGCATCGTGAAGCCGCCGCCGCCGAGGTGCACCGCGTCGATCCGCTCGCCGGGCGGCTTGACCGCGCCGGCGACCGCACCGAACCAGCGGGTGTAGGCGAACTCCAGGTAGGTCGGGTCGTCGAGGTCCACGAAGGAGTGCCGGGCGGAGTTGAGGAACAGTGTCCGACCACCCTCGCGGGCGGGGTCCGGCACGACCGCCGCGCAGTGGTAGGCGGTCTCGATGTCGCACGGCGTCGGCGCGGCCGCGGACAGCCCGGCGCCGGCCAGGCCGACGACCGCGAGCAGCGCGCCGGCCCGGCTGGTGCCGGCCAGCGGCAGCCGATCGGCCCGGCGGAGGTAGACGCCGAGGGCCAGGCCGGCGACGCCGAGCGCGACCGCGAGGCCGATCAGGATGACCGAGGTGGGCAGCGCGGCGACCAGGATGAAACCGGTGACCAGCGTGGCGGTCACCGCGCCGAGGGTGCCGACGCTGCTCAGCTTGCCGACCACCTGGCCGGTGTTGCGCAGGTCGCCGAGCTGGAGCTTGACCACCAGCGGGGTGACCGCGGAGAGCAGGAACGCGGGGATGAACACCGCGAGCGCGGTGAGCAGCAGGATGCCGCTGACCGCACTGCCGCGCAGGGCCTCGCCGGCGTAGCGGACGATCGGCAGCGTCACCGCGGTCGCGATGCCGGCCAGCACCAGCGCGCCGGGCAGCAGCGTGCGCGGGTTGTGCCTGTCGGCCACCCGGCCGCCCGTCCAGGCACCGTAGGCGATCGCGGCCAGCGCCACCCCGATCACCGAACTGGTCACCTGGAGGGTGACCCCGAGATAGGGGCCGACCAGTCGCAATGCGACCGTCTCCAGGACGAGAACCGCGCCGCTGGCGAGGAACACGAGGAAGGCGGCGAGGCCGCCGGGGAGCGGCCGGCGCTCAGACGTATCGACCGCGATCGCGGCGCTCTGATCCATTTTGTCAGGGTACGGGGACAACCCGTTACAGCATGGAGAGGTGCACGTGGTTCGTGTGGTTGGCGGCGGGATCGCTGCCGCCGTCGTAGGACTTCCAACCCGTGCCCGGCATCCAGATCCGTCGATACCAGATGACGTACATCACGCCGAGCGCGTCGGCGTTCTTGATGAAGTAGGACGCCAGGTTGTCCCCGTAGGTCTTGTCGCCGCCGGTCGCGCTCTTGTTCTCGAAGCCGCCGGCCGCCGCGGAGAAGTCGCACGCCCGGCCCTTCGGGTGCTCCCCGCCGCCACCGGAGCGATGACAGGAGACGTAGCGCTTGAACCCGTCGGACTGCGCTTCCCGCATGGCGTGCAGCGTGCGCGGCGTGATGCAGCCGGTCGCCGGGGTCGGGTCGTCGACCGAGCAGGACTCGGTCGGCCACGAACCGTCGGCGTTGCGCTTGGCCGGCTGGGCCGCCGGTGAGTTGGGATTGATGTAGCCGGCGCTGGTGGCGCCGCCACCGACACTGCGCAGCGCGCGCTCGGCGTCGGCCTTGCGCTGAGCCAGCGTCGCGACCTGCTTCTGCTGCTCGCGCACTTCGGCGTCGAGTTGCGCCTTGGCCAGCTGGGCGGCCTCGTGCGCCTCCTGATAGCCGCGCAGGGCGCCGGCGTCGCGCTGCGCCATCAGCTCCAGGCTGCCGGCGCGGGCCAGGAAGTCGTCGGGCGAGGCGCTGTTGAGCAGGGCGGACAGCGTGGTGAGCCGGCCCGTGCGGTAGGACTCGACGGCCATCACCCCGACCTGGGTGCGCATCACGTCGACCTGCGTGTCGAGCGCGGCCACCTCTTTGTTGATCCGGAAGGCCCGCTTCTTCGAGTCGTCGAGCTTGCGCTGCGCCTCGATCTGCCCCTTGGCCGCGGCTTCGAGGTTGTCACGCAGTTTCTTCTCGTCGTTTTCCTTGGGCGCGGGGTTGGGCGCGGCGAACGCGCCGGCTTGTGGCGCACCGACCGCGACGACCACGGTCGCGAGCAGCAGGGCGAGCAGGGAGACCCACCGGCGCCGCGTCACCGTCCGAGGCACTGCGATTCCCTTCCGTCACAATCGATCCCCCGTTGGCCGCCGGACAGAGTACCCGATCGGCAGCCGCCCGGCGCTCCTCGGAATCGGCCGCCGGCGATCAGGGGATCAAGGCGCCGGCCACCGCCTGCCAGGTCTGCTCGTCGGCGGCCGCCAGCAGCCCCTCGCCCGGATCCGGGCTGACCGCGTAGTCGGCGCCGTCGAGCCGGCGCACCACTCCGCCCGCTTCGCGCACCAGCAGCGCGCCCGGTGCGTGGTCCCAGGGCCAGGTCCGCCAGAACATCGTGAACTGTTGCTTGCGGGCGATCAGGTCGAGGTACTCGCGCCCGGCGCAGTGCTGGCCACCGGTGACCTCGCCCAGCCGGCGCTTCCCGTTCGTCACCTTGGCCCGCAGGTCGGCCGGGTAGTAGGTGGCCGGCGCGATGCCGCGGATCTCCGCAGTCGGCAGCGGCGTGGCCGGTTCGACCCGCTGGTCGTTCAGGAACGCTCCGCCGCCGGCGATTGCGTGGCCCATGAGATCGTCGATCGGGTCGTAGATCCAGGCGCCGACCGGCTGCCCCTCCTCCACCAGCGCGACCATCACGCAGAACGGCGTGCGGCCCGAGGCGTAGTTGGCGGTGCCGTCGATCGGGTCGACGATCCAGGCGGGCGCGTCGCCGGCCACCCGCCGGAGCACCGCCGGATCGGCGGCGACCGCCTCCTCGCCGACCACCACCGAACCGGGAAGCAGGTCGAGCAGGCCGGCGGTGAGCACCTCCTCGGACCGGCGGTCGGCGACGGTGACCACCTCACCGGGACCCTTCTCGCTGATCTCGGAGGCTCGCAGGTGCTGGAATGACGGGAGGACGACGGTGGCGGCGGTCTGCCGCACCAGCGCGCCGACCTGACCGTTGAGCTGTGCGTTGATAAGGCGGTCCTAGTTGCGCGGAGGGAGCTTGACGACGCTGACGAAGAACTCGTCGATCTGGCGTACGACCGAGATGAACTGTTCGAAGTCGACGGGCTTGGTGACGTAGGCGTTGGCGTGCAGTTGGTAGCTGCGCAGGATGTCTTCGTCGGCGGCCGACGTGGTCAGCACCACGACCGGAATCTGGCGGAGTTCGTCGTCTTTCTTGATCTCCTCAAGCACCTCGCGACCGTCCCGGCGGGGCAGGTTGAGGTCGAGCAGGATCAGGTCAGGTGACACCGCGTCGGCGTAGCGGCCCTCGCGGCGCAGGTAGGCCAGCGCCTCCGCGCCGTCGGACACCACGGTCAGCCGGTTACGCAGCTTGTGCTCCTCGAACGCCTCCTGCGTCATGAGCACGTCGCCCGGGTCGTCTTCGACGAGGAGCACCTCGATGGGGCTCTTGCCGTCGGCTGGTGCCGTCATGCCGCCGCCTCTTTCATGCCAGGTTGAGCCTCTACGCCGGTCGTGTCGTGGGTGGGTTCGGCCTGCCCGGGCGGCTGTTCCGCCGCCGGGGCGTCGTCGGTCGGGTCGACGGCGACCACCGGGAGGGTGAACCGGATGACCGTGCCCTCCTCGACGTCGGCGTCGACCCAGATCCGGCCGCCGTGGTACTCGACGATCTTCTTGGCGATGGCCAACCCGATGCCGGTGCCCGGATAGGCGTCCTTGGAGTGCAGCCGTTGGAAGATCACGAAGATCTTGTCGGCGAACTCCGGCTCCACGCCGATGCCGTTGTCGGCACAGCTGATCTCCCAGTCGTCGCCGATCCGGCGCGCGGAGACCTCGATCCGGGGCGGCACGCCCGGGCGGCGGAACTTGAACGAGTTGCTGACCAGGTTGGTGAGCAGGTTGGTGAGCAGCGCGTCTTCGCCGAGCACGGTCGGCAGGTCGTGCCAGACGAGCTCGCCACCGGCGTACTCCCGGGCGCTCTCGGTCTGGCTACCCACCACGCTCATCACCTTGTCGAGGTCGACCTCGGTGAAGCCGGCCGTGACCCGGCCGATCCGGGAGAACGCCAGCAGGTCGTTGATCAGACGCTGCATCCGCTGCGCGCCGTCGACCGCGAACGCGATGTACTGGTCGGCGCGCTCGTCGAGCTGGCCGGCGTAGCGGCGCTGCAGGAGCTGACAGAAGCTGGCCACCTTGCGCAGCGGTTCCTGCAGGTCGTGCGAGGCCACGTAGGCGAACTGCTCGAGGTCGCGGTTGGACCGGATCAGCTCCTCCGCCTGCCGCTGCAGCTGGCCGTTGACCCACTCGATCCGCTCCCGCGCGGCGCCGACCTCGGCCAGGTCGGCTGCGATCTGCTGGCGCATCGAGTCGATGTCGGCCGCGAGCCGGCTCAGCTCGGGCGGCCCGGTGCCGGAGATCTTCCGCGAGTAGTCACCTCTTCGCACGTCGCGCACCTGGTCGGCGAGCTCGGTGACCGGGCCGATCACCACCCGGTTGAGCGACAGCAGCAGCCCGACCCCGGCGACGATGATCACGGCGGCCGCCACGACCAGCAGGAAGACCAGGGTGTTGCCGGTGTTGCGGGCCTTGGCGGCGACGCTGTCGCGCAGCTCCAGCATCTGCTGCTGCAGCTCGTCGAGGGAGGCGCGCATCTCGTCGAAACGCAGCCGGGCCTGGTCGGTGATGAAGGTCCGGGCGGTGGCGGCGTCGGGCGCGGCGACGACCTTCTCGGCGACGCTGGACCGCCACGCCTGTGCCTGCTCCTCGACCCGGTCGAGCTGGTGCGCGATGTCCGGGTTGTCGGCCAGCAGCGGGCGCATGCCGGCGACCAGCTCGCGTTCGGTCGCGACGCCGGCCGTGTAGGGGCCGAGGTCGGACCGGTCGCCGCTGACCGCGTACCCCCGGATGCCGGTCTCCTGGTTGAGCAGGGCCGTCTGCAGCGCGGCGGCGTTGGTGCGCAGCGGGCCGGTCTTGTCGAGCAGGGTGTCGAGGTGGTTGCGGTTCTGCGCAGCCACCGCGGCGGCGACGACCGCGATCAGCACCAGCACGACGCCGACCAGGGCGGTCAGGGTCCCTACCCGGCGGCGCAGCGTCCAGCCTCTCATCGGCCACTCCCGGCACTGACCAGCAACATCGCGACGTCGTCAGCCAGCGCCCCGCCGTTGGCGTCTTCGGCCCGACCGACCAGCCAGCCCGGCAGGTCGGCGAGCGCGACGCCGTCGGCCGCGGTGACCAGGTCGACCAGCCCGGGCACGTCGAGCCGCTCGTCGCCGGCGCCCACGCGCCCCTCGATGAGGCCGTCGGTATACATCAGCAGGGACCAGTCATCGCTGTCGAACTCCAGCTCGTAGGCCCGCGGCGGGCGGGGTGCCACACCGAGCAGGAGCCCGTTGGGCGCCGCCACGGGTGCGACCCTACCGTTGCTGAGCAGCAACGGCGGCGGGTGGCCGGCGAGCCGCACGGTGGCGCGGTTGGCCCGCAGGTCGATCCGGACGGTGGCGACGGTCGTGAAGATCTCGCGCAGCCGGCGCTCGCTGATCAGCACCTGCTCCAGCGCCGGCAGCACGGCCTCGTCGGGCACCCCGGCCAGCACCAGCGCCCGCCAGGCGACCCGGAGCATGACGCCCAGCGCGGCCTCGTCGGCACCGTGGCCGCAGACGTCGCCGACGATCAGGTCGACCCGGTCGGGTGTTGCCTGCACCACGTCGTAGAAGTCGCCGCCGATCAGCGCCGCGTGCCGGCCGGGCCGGTAGAACGGGTGCACCTGGATCCGGTCGGTCTGCATCAGCGGCCGGGGCAGCAGGCCGCGCTCCAGCCGCGCCGACTCGGCCTGGCGCAACTCGACCTCGCGCAGCCGCAGCGCGTCTTCGTCGGCCCGCTTGCGCTCGACCGCGTAGCGCAGCGCGCGGGTCAACAGGACCCCGTCGACCTGGCCCTTGACCAGGTAGTCCTGGGCGCCCTCGGCGACCGCGACGACACCGAGGTGCTCGTCCTGCCGACCGGTGAGCACGCACACCGCGGCACCGCCGGACAGCGCGAGCACCTGGCGCAGGCCGTCGAGGCCCTGCGCGTCGGGGAGGCCGAGGTCGAGCAGCACGCAGTCGGCGCCGGCCATCAGCGGGCGCGCTTCGGCCAGGCTCTTCGCGTTGACCAGGTCGACGGCCGCCTCGGCCTCGTCGAGCAACTCGCTGACCAGGAAGGCGTCGGCGTCGTCGTCTTCGATGAGCAGCACCCGCAGGCGCTGCCCGGCCGGCCGCTGGCGGCCGCCCTGAGGCGGCACCGCGACCGTCGCCAACCGCTGCTCGCTCACGTCACCAGCCTCTCGTATGGAAGCTTGCCCCCACTCAACTGACCCCGCGGTAGGCAACCGTATGGCACCGTGCACCCACCGTGCCAGGCGGACCCGCCTCTCGTTCACCCCCTGGTTCTAAGGTGTTCTCACTTTGCGCGAAGGAGGCGTGGTGTCCGCTGACGTTCAGCAGCCGGCCGCAGCGGTTCGAGCCCCGGCCGAGCGGGCGCTGGCCCGCCCGGAACGGCGGGCCCTGACGGCGCTGGTGGCCGTCGTGGTCCTGGGCGCCATCGGTGCGATCTCGTTGCTCGACATCCGCCCACCCGCCCCGAAACCGGTGTCGGCGCCGGCCGACCAGTTCAGTGCCGCCCGGGCCGCCGACCACATCAACACCTTCGCAGCGCGTACGCACGTGGCCGGAAGTGCCAACAACGACACGGTGCGTAACTATTTGGTCAACACGCTGTCGGGTTTCGGACTGCGTACCTCGGTGCAGGACACCGTCGGTGGCGAGGCCGGCGACCTGAGCGGCAGTTCCGGCGCGGCGGCCGTCGCGCACGTCCGCAACGTGGTCGCCGAGGTGCCCGGCACCGACCCGACCGGCACCGTGTTCCTGGTCGCGCACTACGACTCGGTCCAGGTCGGCCCGGGCGGCAACGACGACGGCGCCGGCACCTCGTCGGTGCTCGAGGTGGCCCGCGCGCTGTCGCAGGGTCCCGCCCCGCGCAACAACGTGGTCTTCGTGCTGACCGACGCCGAGGAGGCCTGCCTGTGCGGCGCGCTCGCGTTCGCCTCCGCACACCCGCTGGCCAAGGACGGCGGTGTCGCGCTCAACCTGGAGGCCCGTGGCAGCACCGGTCCGGTCATCATGTTCGAGACCTCGCGCGACAACGCGAAGCTGGTCTCTCTGTTCCGGAGCGCGGCGCCGCACCCGGTGGGCACCTCGTTCGCCGTCGAGGTCTACCGGCTGCTGCCCAACGACACCGACTTCACCGCGTTCCTCGGCAACGACTTCGTCGGCCTCAACTCGGCCTACATCGACGGCGGTGCGGTCTACCACACCCCGCTCGACACCCCGGCCTCCGTCGACCGGCGCACCCTGCAGCAACACGGCGAGAACGCGCTCGGCCTGGTCCGCGCGTTCGGCGCCACCGACCTGACCGACCTGCGCGCCAATGGTGACGCCACCTACTTCCCGGTGCCGGGCACGCTGGTCAGCTATCCCGGCTGGCTGACCTGGCCGCTGGCCGGCCTCGCCCTGCTCGCGGTCGTCGGGCTCGCGCTGCTGACCGTCCGCTCCGGGCGCGCCACCTGGGGCAAGGTCGCCGCCGGCTTCGGCCTCGGCCTGGTGCCGATCGTGGCCGCACCGCTGGCCGCCCAGCTCCTCTGGATGCTGGTCACCGCGCTCCGCCCGGGGTACGCCGACCTGCTCGACCCGTACCGCCCCCTGCTGTGGCGGCTCACGGTGATCCTGCTCGCCGCGACCGTGCTACTGACCTGGTACGCCCTGCTCCGCCGCCGGATCGGCCCGGCCGCACTGGCGCTCGGCGCCTTCGGCTGGCTGGCCGTGCTCGGCCTGGTGCTGGCGGCGGCCACCCCCGGCGGCTCCTACCTGGCCGCGCTCCCCGCGCTGGCCGGCGCCCTCGGTGGGATCGTGGCGCTGCGGCTGCGCGGCGCGTGGACGGCCGTGCCGCTGACCGTCGGGGCCGCGGTCGGCGTGGTCATCCTGGTGCCGACGGTGGTGCTGCTCTTCCCCGCGCTCGGCATGGCGATGGGTGGTGTCGGCGCGCTGTTCGCGACGCTGTTGGGCCTGGCCGCGCTGCCGATCGTCGACCTGCTCCTGCCGGCCGCCGGTGGCCAGCGGGGGCTGGTGGCCCTGCGGGCCCGCCGGCTCGGGCTCGGCGTGCCGGTGCTGGCCCTGGTGGCGACGCTGGCGCTGGCGGGTTCGGCGTTCGCGGTCGACCGCTTCGATGCCGCACACCCGATCCCGACCCACCTGATGTACGCGCTCGACGCCGACACCGGGCAGGCGCGCTGGGTGAGCTACGAGTCGTCGCCGCAGCCCTGGACGGCCGGGTACCTGGCCACGCGGGAGAAGGTCGGCACGCAGTTCCCGGAGATCGGTGCTTCGACCGTGCGAACGGGTCCGGCGCAGGCGGCCGCGTTGCCGCCGGCCGCGCTGACCGTGGTGTCGGACTCGACGGCGGGCGGCGTACGCACGCTGCGGGTGAAGCTCGCACCGCAGCGCCAGGTGCGGCTCGCGGCCCTGCACGTCGACGGTGCGACGGCCACGGTGGACCAGGCGTCGGTCGACGGTTTCGAGGTGCCGGTCGACCGCAGCGGCCCGTGGTCGTTCGGTCTCGTCTTCCACGCGCCGCCGGCCGGCGGCTTCGAGGTCTCGCTGACCCTGCGCCCGGCCGGGGCCGGCCCGGTCCGCTTCCGTGTCGAAGACGGCAGCGACGGGCTGGAGGCCTTGCCCGGCTTCAAGCCCCGGCCGGCGGGCGTCGGTGTGCTGGGCAGCCACAGCTCGGAACTCGTCCTGGTGGTCAAGAGCTACCTGCTGTGAGGCTTTGCTCCGCACCCCTGTGGGAAGCGCCCGATCGCTTCCGGTGAGGGTGCAGAGCAAAGCCTCGACCAACGTGTGCGTCAGGCGGCGCGGTGGCGGCCGATCAGGCGCGGCAGGCGGCGGCGCCGGCGGCGGATCAGGGCCGTGCTCACGCCGGCGAGCCCGAAGGCCAACAGGACCGCGGCCAGGCGCAGGACGCCGCCGGTGAGACGGCCGTCGTCGGACCGCAGGGTGACCGCTCCGGGTGCTGAGCTGCCGGTCGGCGCCGGCGCCACTGGCGGTTCCTGCTCGACCGCGCCGCTGGGCCCGTTGTCGACCTCGGCCGAGGTGGCCGAGCCCGCGCCGCTCATGTTGAGCCCGGTCGTGGGGGAGGTCGCCGAGGCGATCGGGTTGCCCGTGGGAAGGTCGCCCGAGGTGCCGCTGTCGGCCAGGTCGCCGGCGTCGCCCATCGCGCCGCCCTGGTCACCGCCGAATACCGGCCCGCCGTCGCCGTACGTGCCGCTGCCGCCGTACGTGCCGGTGTCGCCGTAGGTGCCGCTGCCGCCGTACGTGCCGGTGTCGCCGTAGGTGCCGCTGCCACCGAACGAACCGCTGTCGCCGAGTGAGCCGCTGCCACCGAGTGAGCCGCTGCCACCG
Organism: Asanoa sp. NPDC049573; assembly: GCF_040676615.1. Classification (NCBI taxonomy): domain Bacteria; kingdom Bacillati; phylum Actinomycetota; class Actinomycetes; order Micromonosporales; family Micromonosporaceae; genus Asanoa; species Asanoa sp. NPDC049573. Next base: position 138,780 of record NZ_JBFAPI010000003.1, on the reverse strand, counting down.
AATTCGTTGCCGGGCAGGACGCCGCCCGGGTCGGCCGGGATGGCGCCGTCACCGTAGGTGTTGTCGATGACGCCACCGCTGTTGTAGCCGCCGGTGTCGTTGCCTGGCAGGACGCTGCCGTCGGAGGCGTACGGGCCGCCGTCGCTGTAGGCGTCGGGGACGATGCCCGGCACGACGCCGGCCGAGTAGTCGGTCGTGTCGACCTGGCCCGGATCGCTCGCCGCCGGCGGGATCACCGGTGCCGGCGCGGGCACCGGGTCGGCGTCGGGCTCGGTCAGGTCGACGGTGCCATGCGGCAGGTCCGCGAGGCCGGGCGTACGCGTCGGCGTCGGCGTCGGCGTGGGCCTCGGGGTGGCGGTCGGTGTCGGTGTCGGTGTCGGGGTCGGCGTGGCTGTCGGCGCGGCGAAGGCCTCGCCGAACACCGCCGGCTCGGTCGGGCCGGCCGGCGGCGCCGCCGCCCCGGCGGGACAGGTCTGCGCGATGGCGACATTCCGGGCCGTGCCCGAGATGGCCGCGGTCGCGGCGGCCAGCCGGCCGCCCTTGTCGACCACGAGCCAGGCCGCGCTTCCGTCGATGCCGCCGCCGGCACCGGGCGCCTTCCGCGACACCGCCTGGCCGGCGGGCGCCGTGAAGGCGGCGCTCAGGGCGACGATGTCGCCGGTCCGCACGGGCTCGCCGGGCAGTTCGAAGACCCAGACATCCTTGTCCGGGTACGGGCCACCGCCCAGCTTGGCGTCGCACGCGTGCTTACCGACCTCCGCGGCCGTCGTGGGCACACTGGTCGGCAGCACGTTGACATACATCTCCGCGCTGGCCGCCGTCGGCACGGCGACACCCAGCCCGCCACCCACTGCCGCCGCGGCCAGGGCCGCACCCAGCGATCGTCCTCTCATCCCGCTCCCCCGAATCAGACATGAGACGCACCCAGGTGCGATCGTGCCCGATCGAGGGACAAAATGTGGGGAATTGTCTATTTCCAGCGGAAGTGCACGAACAACCGGCCGAAGTTCTTCGAGTCCTTCTCCACGCGGTGGTAGAGCTGCTTGACGTCTTTCTGGTCCAGGAAGCGCAGCACCTTCTTCTTCAGCGCGCCCGAACCCTTGCCGGGGATGATCTCGACGAGGGTGGCCTTCTTGGCCACGGCCTCGTCGATGATCCCGCGGAGCGCCCGATCGATGTCGTGCCCGCGGTTGTAGATGTCGTGCAGGTCGAGCTTGAGCTTCACCGGGGGTTGACCTTCGACTCGACGCGCTCCAGCGCCTGGGCGTAGTCGCGGTGCTCGGCGTGCATCGCCGCCGCGATCCGCAGGTGGGTCAGCGCCTCCGAGGCGCGCCCCTGCCGTTCCAGCGTGCGGCCCAGCACGTGGTGCGCGTAGTGGTCGCTCGGGTCGCGCTCAACCAGCGCCCGCAACTGCTCCTCGGCCCGGCCGAGCTGGGCCGACTGGAAGTAGGCGCGGGCCAGCAACTGCCGCACGGACGCGTTGTCGGGCTCGGCCGCCACGATCGGCTCCAGCAGCCGCGCCGCACCGGTCGGATCGCCGGCTTCGAAGAACAGGTTCGCCCGGCGGTACTCCTCCAGGAGATCCAATGTGCCACCTCCACCTTCGTCAGGGTCGCCGCAGCGACCACGCCCGCACACCACCGAGGATGCCGGCGGTGTTCGGCACTACGACAACGTCGTCACCCATCCGGGACAGCTGCTCGGGCCGGACCAGCCGGGAGTTGCCCCCACCGAGGTAGAGGCGGTCCCAGAGGAAGACCGGCCGCAGCCCGTCGACCACGGTGCGGACCCGCCGTGACCAGAACGCGTCGCCCAACCGGCGCCGCTCGTGCTCGCCGATGTACGTGTCGTAACTCATCCCCCAACGCACGGGTGCCTGGGAGAATTCCAGGTGCGGTGCGAGCTGCCCGCCGTCGAAGAGGGCGCAGCCGAGCCCGGTGCCGAGCGTTATCACCAGCTCCAGCCCGGCCCCGGCGACCACACCGGCCCCGTGCACCTCGGCATCGTTGAGCACCAGCACCGGCGTGCCGAACGCCTCGGCCAGCCCGGCCTGCGCGTCGAACCCGCTCCAGTCGGCGACCAGGTCGGGATCGACCTTCGTACGCGGGCCGGATCGGGTCACGTAGTGCGGTGTGGCCACCACCACCCCGTGCCTGATCATGCCCGGCATCCCCACCGTGACCCGGTCGGCCGTGGGCAGCCGGGCGCCCAGGTCGAGCAGGGTCTTCACGAACAGCGAGGTGGGCAGGGGGTACGGCGTCGGCACCCGCAACGGCCGGGCCCGCATCGTGCCCGCCTCGTCGAGCACCGAGGCCTTGATCCCACCGCCCCCGCAATCGATGGCCAACGTCGTCACCACACGATCAGTCTGCCGTCCCCCGCCGCGTCGCGGTAACGGAGCGGAAGATCACCTCTTCCCCGGGATAGCATCGGCGGCGCTATGACCACGCTGATCGCCAAGGATCTCGCCGCCGGACACGGCGACAAGGTCCTCTTCGCCGACCTCGAACTGGTGGTCGCCCCCGGCGACGTGATCGGCCTCGTCGGCCCCAACGGCGCCGGCAAGTCGACCTTGCTGCGCACGCTCGCCGGGCTCATCCCGGCCGAACAGGGCAGCATCGCGCTCAATCCGCCCACCGCGACCGTCGGCTACCTCCCTCAGGAGCCCGACCGGCGCCCCGGCGAGACGGTGCGGGCATTCCTCGGCCGGCGCACCGGCGTCGCGGCCGCGCAAGCCGACCTCGACGCCGCGACCGAGGCGCTCACCGAGGGCCGAGCGGGCGCCGACGAGGCGTACGCCACCGGTCTGGATCGTTGGCTCGCGCTCGGCGGTGCGGATCTTGACGAACGCCTCGACGACGTCAAGCTCGGGTTCTCGCCCGACCTGCCGATGACGGCGCTCTCCGGCGGGCAGGCGGCCCGCGCGGGCCTGGCGTCGCTGCTGCTCAGCCGCTACGACATCTTCCTGCTCGACGAGCCGACCAACGACCTCGACCTCGACGGGCTGGCCCGGCTGGAGGAGTTCGTCACCGGCCTGCGCGCCGGCACCGTGGTGGTCAGCCACGACCGCGAGTTCCTCGCGCGCACGGTCACCCGGGTGCTCGAACTCGACCTGCACCAGCAGCAGATCAACCACTTCGGCGGCGGCTACCAGTCCTATCTCGACGAACGCGAGGTGGCCCGCCAGCACGCCCGCGACGACTACGACGAATACGCCCAGACGAGGTCCAACCTGGAGGCGCGGGCGCGCACGCAGCGCAGTTGGATGGAGAACGGCGTCCGCAACGCCCGGCGCAAGTCGAAGGACAACGACAAGATCGGCCGCAAGTTCCGCGCCGAGGCGACCGAGAAGCAGGCCGCCAAGGCCCGGCAGACCGAGCGACTGATCGAGCGCCTGGAGGTGGTCGACGAGCCGCGCAAGGAGTGGGAACTGCGGATGACCATCGCCGCGGCACCGCGCGCCGGCGCGGTCGTGGCCACCCTGCGCGGGGCGACCGCGCACCGAGGCGGCTTCACCCTCGGGCCGGTCGACCTCCAGATCGACTGGGCCGACCGGGTGGCGATCACCGGCCCCAACGGCTCCGGCAAGTCGACGCTGCTGGCCGCGCTGCTCGGCCGCCTGCCGCTCGACAGCGGCGACGCGCACCTGGGGCCGGGCGTGGTGATCGGCGAGGTCGACCAGGCCCGCGGCGCCTTCGTCGGCGACGAGCCCCTGGTCGACGCGTTCCGGGCCGCCGTGCCCGGGATGCCGCCCGAGGAGTCGCGCACCCTGCTGGCCAAGTTCGGCCTGCGCAGTGACCACGTGCTGCGCCCCGCGGCGACCTTGTCGCCGGGCGAGCGCACCCGCGCCGGGCTCGCCCTGCTCCAGGCCCGCGGCGTCAACCTGCTCGTCCTCGACGAGCCGACCAACCACCTCGACCTGCCGGCGATCGAGCAACTGGAGTCCGCACTCGACGGCTATCCGGGCACGTTGCTGCTGGTCACCCACGACCGCCGGATGCTCGACGCGGTGAGCGTCAACCGCCGGCTGGCCGTCTCCGCCGGACGCGTATCCGAGCTTTAGGCTTGACTTATATAAACCGCTGCTAGACAGTCGAGACGTGCACGCGTTCGACGTCCTCGGCGACCCCGTCCGGCGACGGATCCTGGAGTTGCTGGCCGACGGCGAGCAGGCGGCCGGCGAGATCGGCGCCGTGATCCAGGCCGAGTTCGGCATCTCGCAACCCGCCGTCTCGCAGCACCTGCGGGTGCTCCGCGACAACGGCTTCACCACCGTGCGCGCGGCCGGCACCCGCCGGCTCTACGCGGTCGACGCGACACCGTTGCGCGAGGTCGACGCCTGGCTGGAGCGCTACCGGCGGTTCTGGAGCCAGCGCCTCGACGCGCTTGAGACCGAAATCGCCCGGGGCCGCCGGGCCCGCCGCTAGATCGGATCTAGCGGAGCGTCTCGCGCCTTCCCCATGAGAGGGGAGGTGGTCACCATGACCGAGGCGCCGTTGCGGTTGGCGGTGATCATCGGGAGCACCCGCGAGGGCCGGGTCGGCGACCGGATCGCACGCTGGTTCGCCGGGCAGGCCAGTGGCCGCACCGACCTCTCGGTCGTGCTCGTCGACCTCGCCGAGTTCGCGTTCCCGCCCGGCTACCCGGCCCGGGCGACACCGCAGATGTCGGCGTTCGCGGCCGAGGTCGGCCGCGCCGACGCGTTCGCCGTCGTCACACCCGAGTACAACCACAGCTTCCCGGCCTCGCTCAAGCAGGCGATCGACTTCGCCTACGACGAGTGGCACGCCAAGCCGGTCGGCTACGTCTCCTACGGCTGCCGGTCGGCCGGCCAGCACGCGGTCGACCAACTCCGCACCGTCTTCACCGCCCTGCACGCGGTCAGCGTCCGCGACGGCGTCGGCGTCGACCTGCTCGACGGTTGCGCCGACCTCGACTCCCGGCTGGCCGGCGACCTCCCGGCGCGGGCCGCCCAGGTGCTGCTCGACCAGCTCTGCTGGTGGGGTCGCGCGCTGAAGGCCGCCCGCGCCGCACACCCCTTTGTCTCCTGAAACTTGTCAACGGAAGGAACGACCATGAGTGACCGCCCAACCGGCCCCGCGATCGAGGCGACGGGCTTGGTCAAGACGTTCGGTGAGACCCGCGCGCTCGACGGCATCGACCTTTCGGTGCCGGCCGGCAGCGTCTACGGCCTGCTCGGACCCAACGGCGCCGGCAAGACCACGGCGGTGCGGGTGCTGGCCACGCTGTCCCGTCCCGACGGCGGCACCGCGCGGGTGTTCGGCCATGACGTGGTGCGCGAGGCCAACGCCGTGCGCGGCAAGGTCAGCTTGACCGGCCAGTACGCCTCGGTCGACGAAGACCTGACCGGCCTGGAGAACCTGATCCTGCTGGGCCGCCTGCTCGGGCACCGCAAGCCGGCGGCGCGAGCGCGGGCGGAGGAGTTGCTCGCGGCGTTCGGCCTCACCGACGCGGCCGACCGCCAGGTGAAGAAATACTCCGGCGGGATGCGCCGCCGCATCGACATCGCGGCGAGCATCCTCAACACACCCGAACTGCTGTTCCTCGACGAGCCCACGACCGGCCTCGACCCGCGCAGCCGTAGCCAGGTGTGGGAGATCATCCGCTCCGTCGTCGCACACGGCACGACGGTCCTGCTGACCACCCAATATCTCGACGAGGCCGACCGGCTCGCCAGCCGGATCGCGGTGGTCGACCACGGCAAGGTGATCGCCGAGGGCACGCCGGGCGAGCTCAAGTCGTCGATCGGCTCGGGCACCATCCACGTGCGACTCCGCGACGCGGCCGCCCGGGCGAAGGCGCAGGAGGTGCTGGCGCGCGCGCTCGGCACGTCGGTCGAGCCCGAAGCCGACCCGGTCTCGCTCAGCGCCCGGGTCGACGGTTCCGACTTCGAGGCCAGCACCCAGGCCGCGCGGGCCCTGTCGGAGTTGGCCGCGGCCGGCATCGTCGTCGACGACTTCTCACTGGGCCAGCCGAGCCTCGACGAGGTCTTCCTGGCCCTGACCGACCGCCCCGCCACCGACCACTCGGAAATGGAGACCGTCCGATGAGCACCACCGCCACCGATGTCCAGACCGTCTTCGTCCCGTCGCCCGAGACGCTGGGAGCCGTCCTCGCGCCCGGTGCCCGACCGCCCAGGCCGAGCGCGTGGTCGGCGTCGGTGACCTTCGGCTGGCGGGCGATGCTGAAGATCAAGCACGTCCCGGAGCAACTCTTCGACGTGACCGCCTTCCCGATCATCATGACCCTGATGTTCACCTACCTGTTCGGCGGTGCCCTCGCCGGCAGCACCGGTGCCTACCTGCAGTTCTTCCTACCCGGCATCATGGTCACCAGCGTCGTGATGATCACCATGTACACCGGCGTGGGCCTGAACACCGACATCGAGAAGGGGGTCTTCGACCGCTTCCGTACCCTCCCGGTCTGGCGTCCCTCAGCCCTGGTCGGCATGATCTTCGGCGACGTCCTCCGCTACGTCCTGGCCGCCCTGGTCATCCTCAGCGTCGGCCTGATCCTGGGCTTCCGCCCCGACGGCGGCCCGACGGGCGTGATCGCCGGCATCGGCCTGCTGGTCGTCTTCTCGTTCGCCTTCTCCTGGGTCTGGACCATGTTCGGCCTGGTGCTGCGCAGCGAAAAGTCGGTGATGGGCGTCAGCATGCTGGTCCTGTTCCCCCTGACGTTCCTGAGCAACGTCTTCGTGGAGCCGCAGACGATGCCGGGCTGGCTGCAGGCCTTCGTCAAGGTCAACCCCATCACCCACCTGGTCGACGCCATCCGCTCGGTCATGGCCGGCACGCCCGACGGCATGAGCATCATGTGGACCCTGCTCTGGAGCGCCGGCTTCGTCGTCGTCTTCGGCTTCCTCACCATGTACCGCTACAACCGCAGGTAGTTCCCGCTCCCGGATGCGGCCCTCGCGCTACGGCGCGGGGGCCGTTTCACATCCCGGTTCGGGTCCCGGGTCCGCGGTGGTGCGGACCGTTGCTCCCGCCGGAGAACGGGCCGGTCCCTGGCGGGCCCGTCCCTGCCAGGTCCGCGAACCCGGGCCAGAGCCGCCAGCCGATCGGCTCCGTGGGGGCGGATCGGCAGGTGGACGCGGGCTAGAGCCGCCAGCCGATTGGCTCCGTGGGCCGAGCGGCAGGTGGACGCGGGCTAGAGCCGCCAGCCGATCGGCTCTGTGGGGGCGTCGCGGCAGCTGGACGCGGGCTAGAGCCGCCAGCCGATCGGCTCTGTGGGGGCGTAGCGGCAGGTGGACCCGGTCGACACGGCGTCGCGGAGGTGGGTCGCCAGGTCGGGGTGCCGGTCGTCGAGCTTGCGCAGCGTGTCGCGGATGCGGGCGGTCACCGTCTTGCGGGCCCGCTCGGCCTCGTCACCCAGCCGGCGGGTCCGACCGCCCAGGCCGGCCGCCGTGCGGAGTTCGTCGATCAAGGCCCGGCGTTCGGCGTCGAGCGTCGCGAGTCTGGCCCCGTCGCCCCGTTCGGCGGCGGCGTCGATCGCCTCGTCGAGCTCGCCCAGGCGGCGCTTGTAGCGCTCTTTCGCCTCGTCGTCGAGGATCGGGTCGCCGCCCATCCGGCGGGCCGCCAGCAGCTCGGGCCCGGCGGCCGGGTCGAGCAGCACGACCGCGGCGATGTCGTCGCCCGGGTGGCTGAGCAGCTCGTGCAGGTCGCGCAGGCCCTTGGCGTCGGGAAGGTGCACAACCCGACCCCGGAAACCGAGCCGCCACACGTCGCCCTCCCGGCGGAACTCGGCCAAGCCACTGACGTCACCGCTCGCACCGCGGGCTCGGCCCGGCGGGGTGCCGTGGTCGCCGTAGCCCTCGCTCTCCGCGCTGGCCAGGGCGCGTGCCTCCTCGACCACCTCGGGCATGTCGAGAGCGCCCGCGTCACGTTCCACTTCGGACAGTAGCTGGCCTGCCGGCGAACCCTGCGCCAGCCGGGCTGACGCCAGGCCGAGTCGCGCGAGGGCCGACCACGGGCGGGCGCCCAGGCGGTCGGCCGCCGCGTGGGCGCTGGTGAACGCGGCCTCGGCCGACGACCACCGGCCCTCGGCCGCGTCGAGGCGGGCCAGCCAGAGGTCGACCGGGCCGCTGATGTCACAGCCGTAGAGCGAGACCAGCCACTCGCCGGCGTGTGGCCCGAGCGCCCCCCTGGCTCGGGCGCACAGCTCCGGCTCGCGGGTGAGGATCGCGAGCTCGGCCACCAGCCGCATCAGCAGGGCCTCGAGCCAGCGCGGATAGCCGCGCGACGACGTGTCGACCTCGGCCAGGTGGCGCAGGCCCGGGCCTGGGTCGCCCTGTGCCGCGGCGGTCAGGGCCGCCATCAGCGGGTAGTAGGGCGGATGCGCCCGCGCTGTGCCGTCGAGCACCTCGCCGGCCTCGGCGTAGCGGCCGCGCAGCATCAGCAGCGCCCAGCGGATGTGTTGGCCCATGTAGGCGTTCTCGTCGCCGTCGAGCAGCGCGGCCAGCTCGGCGTGCAGCGCCGCCGCCTCGGCGAAATCGCCGCGCAGCGTGGCGATGATGCTGCGGTCGATCGACGACATCATCCGGGCCATCGCGGTGCCGGACTGCTCCGTCATCGCATGCAGCGCCTGGAGTTGCTCGTAGTAGGCGGGATCGCCCAGCTCCAGCAGCGCGACCCAGCGCAGCGACGCCGCGAACGCCGCTGACTGCCAGTCGCCGGAGCGGCGGGCCACCGCCTCCATCTCGACCATCAGGGCGTGGCGTTCGCCGGCCGAGCCGAGCCCCCAGATCGAGTCGTGCCGGCTCCACAGGCTGAACGTCAGGGCCTCGTCGTCGCTGTCGGCGCGGGCCAGCATCTCGGTGCGGGCGATCAGGTTGCCGACCACGCGTTCGCGGGTGAGGTCGGGCTCTGTCGAGCCCACGAAGCGGGCGTGTGCCTCGCGCAGCAAGGCCTCGATCGTCGGCGCCTTGCGGCTCGTCGGGCCGTGGTGGCGGTCGGCGACCAGCGCCACCCGGGCCAGCACCGCGGGATCGTCGACCGTGCGGGCCAGCGCGGCCGCGGCCTGGATCTCGGCCCAGGCCTCGTCGCGGGCGACGCCGTGGGACAGCGCCGAGGCCAGATCGAGCTGGATCATCACGCGCCGGGCCGGGTCGTCGGCGCGCTCCAGCGCGCGGCGAAAGTGGTTGGTCGCCTCTTCCGGCGCGAACCGGCTGGACGCGTCGCGGGCGGCGGCGACCAGGTGCTCGACGGCCACCGACGGCTCGACGCAGTCGCCCCCCGCGTAGGCGTGGCGGGCCAGGTCGGCCGGGAACAACCGGCCGCGCAACGCGGGCGTCTCACCGACCGCGGTCACCACCGTCGCGTGCAACCTGCGCCGACCGTCGTCGGACAGTTCGGCATAGAGCGTCTCGCGGACCAGGTCGTGACCGAACGCGAACTGCCCGCCGCCGCGGCCGACCACCAGCCGCGCCGCGATCGCCTCGTCGAGCAGCCGGTCGACCTGTGGCACCGGCGCGGCGACGACGGCGGCGAGCAGTTGTCGGTGGAACTCGTGGCCGAGCACCGACGCCGCGGTCAGCAACGCCACCAACTCGGCCGGAAGCAGGTCGACCCGGCGGCGCACCGCGTCGCGGACGCCCGGCGCGATCGTGGCCAGCGAACCGTCGGCACGCCAGAGCCGCGCGGTCTGCTCGACGAAGAACGGGTTGCCGCCGGTGCGCCGGTGCACCTCGGCCACCAGGTCGGCGCCGGCGGCCCGGCCGGCCGCGCGCTCGATCAGCGCGCCCACCTCGGCCGGCTCGAGCCCGCTCAGCGTCACCGTGGTCGCCTTGGCCTGCAGCGGCAGCAGCACCGGCCGCAGCGGATGGCCGGCCGCCTCGACCTCGACGTCGCGGTAGGTGCCGACCAGCAGCAGCCGCTCGAACCAGGTGTGTTGCGCGGCGAACTCGAGCAGCCGCAGCGTGGCCGGGTCGGCCCAGTGCAGGTCGTCGAAGACCACCATGACCGGCGCATGCTGTGCCGCGGCGGCCAGTGCGCCGGTCACCCCGTCGTAGAGGGTGAACTCGTCGCCGTCGGTGCCCTGGCCGAGCAGCACCGCGAGCCCGCTGCCACCGGCCGCTTCGATGGCCGCCCACCCGTCGGCGCCGGATTGCCGGCGCAGCCCGCGCAGCGCCTGAACCCACGGCCAGTAACCGGGTGCGCTCTCCGAATCCCAGCAGCGCCCGCCGATCACCGTCACACCGCGGCCGCGGGCCTCCTCGGCGGCGCCGGTCACCAGCGTGGTCTTGCCGATCCCGGCCTCGCCGGTGACCAGAACGAACCCACCGTGGCTGTCGGTCAGCCGGTCGATCTCGGCGCGCAGCACCGCCGCGGGGTGCTCCCGCCCGATGACCGTCTCCCCCACCCGGGTCCCCATGACCCATAGACGGTATCGGAAGGCACCGACACAATCCGCTACGAGAGCTGACCGGGGTACAACAGCGCGAGCTGCCGCGGATAGGTGGCGATCAGTCGCAACTCGTCGTCGGTCAGGGGCCGTCCCGTCGAGGCGTTGCACAGCTGCACCAGCTTGAACGTCAGGTCGGGCTCGACCACGTCGACGCCCAGCCCGTCCATGACGTGCCGGAAACCCGCCATCCCGCCGTACTCGCCGGTCAACACCACCCGCCCGGTGCGCGCGTGCCAGTCGGCCGGGTAGGGACCGAGCAGGTCCTCGTCGTACAACTCATAGTTTTTGTGGTCTTTGAGCGCCCCGTCGGCGTGAATGCCCGACTCGTGCGCGAACGCGTTGCGCCCCACTCCGGGCTGGTTGATCGCCAACGGTTGGCCGAACGCGTAGGCGGCCCAGAACGCGAACCGCCGCGCCCAGGAGAGGTCGAGCGGGTCACCGATCAATTCGTGATCCACGCCGAAGCCGTTGCGCAACGCCAGGATCGTTGACACCAGGTCGGCGTTGCCCGAGCGCTCGCCGATCCCGTTGACACAGGTGTTGACCCACGCGTCCAGGCCTGCTTCGAGGTCACCGAGCGCGCCGGCGACCGAGTTGGCCACCGCCATGCCCAGGTCGTTGTGGCAGTGCGTCTCGACCGGCATGCCGACCGCGCTGGCCAGCTTCGCGAACCGCTCGCCGATCCGGCCGGGGGTCTCGCCGCCGATCGTGTCGCAGTAGCGCAGCCGGTCGGCGCCGGCCTCCTTGGCCGCCAGCGCGAAGTCGGTCAGGAACGCGAAGTCGGTGCGCGACCCGTCTTCGGCGTTGACTCCCACGGTGGCAACGCCGGCCTCCTTGGCGGCCCGCACCGCGCCCGCCATCTCGGCGATCACCGCGGCCCGGTCGAACTTGCCGCGGAACTTGTTACGCAACATCTGGTCGCTGGTCGAGATCGACAGGTTGTAGTGTGCGAGCCCCAGCGGCGCCGACGCGACCACGTCGCCGGCGACCGCCCGGCACCAACCCGACAGCCGCAGGTCACCGAACGCGCCCGCCTCGGCGAGAGCGACCTGCGCCCGCACGTAGGGCACCTCGTGGAACAGGAACGGGAAGCCGATCTCGGACTGCGCGACGCCGAGCCGGCCCAGGTAGAAGTTGACCATCGTCTTGCCGAACTTCGACAGCCCGGTCCGGGCGGTCTGCACTCCGTCGCGATTGGTCACGTCGAGGAAATGGATGCGTGGCATAGCCTCAGGTTGACACCGGGCGTTGCGACCAGTCAATGTTGATTAAAATCAACCCAGGCGAGGGTACGGAGACACGATGGAGCAGCTCAAAGGCTGGTTGACGGCGTCCGAGGCGGCCGAACGGCTCGGTGTGAAGCCAGCCACCCTCTACGCCTACGTCAGCCGCGGCGTGCTCGCCCGCCGCCGCGCGCCGGAGGGCCAGAGCCTGTTCGACCCGGCCGAGGTCGAGCGCCTGGCCCGGCGCGGGCGCCCCCGGCGCGCCACCGGTTCGTCGGAGGTGGTGATCGAGTCCCGGATCACCGCGCTCGGGGAGGACCGCCCCTTCTACCGCGGCCACGACGCCCTCGACCTGGCCGGGCGGGCGTCGTTCGAGGAGGTCGCGGAAGGCCTGTGGACGGGCGAGTTCACGCCGGGCGAGCGCGACTGGCGGGCGGCCGAGACCGGGTTGGCCGTCGGGCGGGCCGCCGGTGCGGCGTTGCCCGGCAACGTGTTGCCGCTCGACCGGATCCAGGCGATCGTGCCGGCCCTGGCCGCGACCGACCCGTTGCGCGGCAACCTCGACCCGGCGGCGGTCGTCGACGTCGGCCGGGCGCTGGTCGCCGGCATCGTCGACTGCCTGCCCGCGCGGGGCGCCGCGAGCGGCACCAGCATCGCGGCCCGCCTCGCCGCCCGGCTGGGCGCGGAACAACCCTTCGTCGACGGCGTACGTACTGCGCTGGTGCTGCTCGCCGACCACGAACTGGCCGCCTCCACGCTGGCCGCCCGGGTGGCCGCCTCGGTCCGCGCCGATCCCTACGCGGTGGTGACGGCGGGCCTGGCCACGGTGAGCGGCGCGCTGCACGGCGGCGCCTCGCTGGGCGCCGAGGCGCTGCTCGACGCGGTGCCGGAGCCGGCCGACGCCGGCGACGTGATCGGCCTGCGGCTGCGCCGGGGCGAGCGGATCCCGGGGTTCGGCCACACCGTCTACAAGTCCGGCGACGGCCGGGCCGGCGTGCTGCTGGGCCGGGTGCGGGCGGCCGCGCCGGACCATCCGGTGCTGCTGACCGCCCAGGCCCTGCTCGACGCGGCCCGGCGCCGGAAGTTGCCCGAGCCCAACGTCGACTTCGCGCTGGCGACGCTCACCAAGGCGGCCGGCCTGCCGACCGGTGCCGGCGAAGCGATCTTCGCGGTCGCCCGGGTCGCCGGCTGGCTGGCCCATGCGATAGAGGAGTACGAGCGGCGCACACCGCTGCGGCTCCGCGCCGTCTACATCGGAGCGACGGAATAAAGCGCTTTCCCGGGCGCGACCGATCGGGCTAAGGTCGATGGACCGAGCAGAGAGGGGCAGGGCCGATGCGGATCTGAGGTTGTCGACGCTTTCCGACAACCCGGAGGACCGCCATGTCTCCTGCCATCCTGATCTCCAACCTCACCTTCGCCTGGCCTGACGGCGAGCCCGTCTTCGCCGGCCTCGATCTCGTGATCGGCCCTGGCCGCACCGCCCTCGTCGGCGTCAACGGCGCCGGCAAGTCGACCCTGTTGCGCCTGGTCACCGGCGCGCTCGCGCCGACCGGTGGCGCTGTGCGGGTCGAGGGCACGCTCGGCTACCTGCCACAGGACCTGACCCTCGACGCCGACCGCCCGGTCGACGACGTGCTCGGCATCGCCGCGACCCGGCGGGCGCTGGCCGCCGTCGAACGCGGCGACCCCGACGACGCCTTGTTCGCCGCGATCGGCGACGACTGGGACGTCGATGACCGAGCCCGGGAAACGCTCGACCGCCTCGGCCTCGGCCACGTCGGCCTTGACCGACCGGTCGGCGCACTCTCCGGTGGCGAGGCGGTGCTGCTCGGCCTGGCCGGGCAACTGCTGCGCCGGCCGCGCGTACTCCTGCTCGACGAACCGACCAACAACCTCGACCGCGCCGCGCGACAGCGGCTCTACGACACGGTGACCGCGTGGTCCGGTGTCCTGCTCATGATCAGCCACGATCGCGAACTGCTCGAACTGGTCGACCAGGTCGCCGAACTGCACGAGGGCACGGCGCGGCTATTCGGTGGCACGTTCACCGAATACGAAGCCGCGCTCGCCGCCGAGCAGGACGCGGCCATCAGGGCGGTGCGGGCGGCCGAGGGCGACGTGCGGCGGCAGCGCCGCGAACTGGCCGACGCGCACGTCAAGCTCGCGCGGCGGGTCCGCTACGGGCAGAAGATGTGGGACACCAAGCGCGAACCCAAGGCCATCATGGCCGAGCGCAAGCGACAGGCCCAGGTGTCCGCCGGCAAGCACCGCGGCTTGCACGAAGACCGGCTCGCGGGCGCCCGGGAACGGCTGGCGACGGCGGTGGAGGCGGTCCGCGACGACGCGATGATCCGGGTCGACCTGCCGGCGACCGCGGTGCCGGCCGCGCGCCGGGTGCTCAGCGTCCGCGACGCGGTGTTGCGCAACGGTGCCCGGGTCGACCTCGACATGTTCGGCCCGGAGCGGGTCGCGCTGCTCGGCGACAACGGCTCGGGCAAGACCACGCTGCTCTCCACGCTCGCCGGCCGGCTCCCGGCGGCGGGCGGCACGGTCGAGGTCGCCGTGCCGTTGCGGTTGTTGCCGCAACGACTCGACGTACTCGATGACGATCTGTCGATCGTGGCCAACGTGCGAGGCCTGGCCCCCGCGGCCGGCGACAACGCGATCAGGGCGCGGCTGGCCCGCTTCCTGTTCCGCGGCGCGCGCGCCGAGCGACCGGTCGGCACCCTCTCCGGCGGCGAGCGGTTCCGGGCCACCCTGGCCGCGCTCCTGCTGGCCGAGCCGGCGCCGCAACTTCTGCTGCTCGACGAGCCGACCAACAACCTCGACCTGGCCAGCGTGCGGCAACTCGGCGAGGCGCTGGCCGCCTACCGGGGCGCGCTGCTGGTGGCCAGCCACGACCTGCCGTTCCTGCACACGCTCGGCATCACCCGCTGGATGACGCTGGACGGCGTGTTGCGGGAGTTGCGGCAATAGTCTGTGTGCGTGCTGCGGTTTCGAATCAGCGAGGCGGCTGAGCTGCTCAGCGTCAGTCCCGACACGGTGCGCCGGTGGATCGACGCCGGGCGGCTCCCGGCCGACCGTGACGAACACGGGCACCGGCTGATCGACGGCACCGAGTTGGCCGCGTTCGCACGGGAGCGGCACGAGCAGGCCGAGACCGGCGAGACCTCGGCCCGCAACCGGCTGCGCGGCATCGTCACGGCGGTGGTCAAGGACGCCGTGATGGCACAGGTCGACATCCAGGCCGGCCCGTTCCGGATCGTGTCGCTGATGAGCCGCGAGGCCGTCGACGAACTCGACCTGCGGGTCGGCTCGGTCGCCACCGCCGTGATCAAGTCGACGACCGTCGTAGTGGAGAAGGCGTCCACACGTCGTTAACATCATCGATGTGAAGCCTGTCGATCGCCGCACCGTGTTGCGGGTCGGCGGCGCCGCGGTCGCCGTCGCAGCCGGTGTCACCGGCTTCGCCGACCGGTCGCTGGCCGCCGCGCTCGTCTCCGCCGACCTCGTCGTCTACGGCGCCACCGCCGGCGGGCTGGTCGCCGCCGTCCAGGCCCGCCGGATGGGCCGCACGGTGATCGTGATCGAGCCGTCCACCCATCTGGGCGGCCTGACCACCGGCGGCCTCGGGCAGACCGACACCGGCAACGGCGCGTCGATCAAGGGCATCGCCGGCGAGTTCTATCGAAGGATCCACGCCAGATACGCCGGCACGCCCGTGACCCCGACCTCGCCGGCCCGGTTCACCTTCGAGCCGCACGTGGCCCGCGCGGTGTTCGACGAGATGCTGGCCGAGGCCGGCGTGCCGGTTTACCTCGGCGTGCGGTTGGCCTCGGTCACCCGCTCCGGCAACCGGCTGGTCGAGGTGGTCGGCGACAACGGCCAGACCTACCGCGGCGGGATGTTCGTCGACGCGTCCTACGAGGGCGACCTGATGGCCCGGGCCGGCGTGACCTTCACGGTCGGGCGGGAGAGCAACGCCACCTACGGCGAGACCATCAACGGCGTGCAACTGCGCAGCGGGCATCAGTTCAACTTCCCGGTCTCGCCGTACGTGGTCGCCGGCAACCCGGGATCGGGCCTGCTGCCGGGCATCTCCTCGGCGGTCGTCGGGCCCGCCGGATCGGCGGATGATCTGATCCAGGCCTACAACTACCGGATGTGCCTGACCCAGGCGGCCTCGCGGATCCCGTTCGCCAAGCCCGCGGGCTTCGACCCGGCGCGCTACGAGTTGGCGGCGCGCTACATCCAGGCCGGCTGGACCGGTCCGTTCTTCACCACCCACGGCGTCGGCAACGGCAAGACCGACTCCAACAACAACGGCGCGTTCTCGACCGACTTCATCGGCGCCAACTACGCCTACCCGACCGCGTCCTACGCCACGCGCGACAGCATCGCGGCCGACCACCGGACCTACCAGCAAGGCTTCATGTGGTTCCTGGCCAACGACCCGCGCGTGCCGGCCTCGATCCGGGCCGCCACCGCGACCTGGGGCCTGGCGGCTGACGAGTTCACCGCGACCGGCGGGTGGCCGCCGCAGCTCTACGTGCGCGAGGCCCGCCGGATGGTCTCCGCGCACGTGATGACCGAGCGCAACTGCCGCGGCCAGGAGCCGGTGCCGGATCCGGTGGGCCTGGCCAGCTACACAATGGACTCGCACAACTGCCAACGGGTGGTGGTCGGCGGCGTGGTCAAGAACGAGGGCGACGTGCAGATCGGCGTGCCCGGCCCGTACGGCGTCAGCTTCCGCTCGATCGTGCCCGCCGAGGCGCAGTGCGCCAACCTGCTGCTGCCGGTGTGCCTGGCGGCCAGCCACATCGCGTACGGCTCGATCCGGATGGAACCGGTCTTCATGATCCTGGGCCAGTCCGCCGCGACCGCCGCGGTCCTGGCGCTGTCGACGTCGTCGCCGGTCCAGCGGGTGCCCTACGCGACACTGCGATCCCGGCTGGTCGCCGACGGCCAGTTGATCGAGTGGCCGCCGCCGGCCGCACCCGGCGAGGTGATCGTCGACAGCAAGGGCGCCGACGTGACCCGCGCCGGCACCTGGGTGACCAGCACGGCGACGCCCGGCTACTGGGGCGCCGACTACGAGCACGACGGCAACACCGCCAAGGGCGTCAACCGGTTGCGCTTCCGGCCCGCGCTGCCGGCGGCCGGCACGTACGCGGTCTACCTGCGCTGGACGGCCGACCCTAACCGGGCCAGCAACGTGCCGATCGACATCGTCCACGGCGGCGGCCTGACCACCCGCACGGTCGACCAGCGCACGAGCGGCGGTCAATGGGTCTCGCTCGGCTCCTACGCCTTCGCCGCCGGGACGGCCGGCAGCCTGCTGATCCGGACGGAGAACACGAACGGCTACGTGATCGCGGACGCGGCCCGCTGGGTGCTTACGCCCTGAATGTCCGTTCGGTGAAGCGCGGTTCGGTAGGCTGGGCGGCGTCGGATCCGCACCGTCCAGGACAGGCCCTTCTCTCATGCCCCGTGCCAGCTCAGCAGAGCCGATGACCCGCAAGGTCAAGGCGGCGCAGACCCGCACGGCGCTGCTGGCCGCCGCCCGCACCCTGTTCAGCGAACGCGGCTACCTCAACACCAAGATCACCGACATCACGGCAGCGGCCGGCCGGGCGACCGGCTCGTTCTACGAGCATTTCGCCAGCAAGGAGGAGCTGCTCCAAGCGCTGCTGGCCGAGCTGGACAGCGCGGCCGACGAGCAGGCGGACCTGTCGCACCCCGCCGACCACGACCTGACCGACCGCGCGCAGCTACGCGAGCACCTGGCCATCGCCTGGACGGTGATGACCGACCACCGCCCGGTCACGGTCGCCCTCTTCCAGTCGATGATCGCCGACGATCCGGCGTCAGGCCGGGCCTGGCGCGACCTGACCACCCGCTCGGCAACCCTGCGCGACCACCTGGAACACCTGCGCGAACGCGGCCACCCCCTCCCCGGCGACCCAGAACTGATCGCGGCCGCCATGGCCGCCATGCTGGGCACCCTCAACTACGCCCTACCAAACGCCGATCCAGACACGGTCGTCGACAGCCTCACCAACCTCCTCCTGAACGGCTTGACGGGGCCGCGCTGATTCGCGCCGTTCCTCTCACGCCTGACCACTGAGGCAGCCTGCATCGCAGGTCCACACCGCGCCGCGGCCATCGCGCGGAGCAGGCTGCAGTTCCGGGGCCATCGCAGCCAGCGCGGCCTCTCCAGGCCGCACCGCGACAACCGCGCCGCCGCCCCACAAGGCCACACCGCGACAACCGCGCCGCCGCCCCACAAGGCCACACCGCGACAACCGCGCCGCCGCCCCAGGAGGCCACACTGCGCCAACCGCGCGGGCAGCACCCCAGGTGCACGGCGCACAGCGGCACCGCGCAGATCGCGCCGCAACTCCAGGCCACACGCGACCATCATGCGGAGCACCGAGGGCAAGCCCATTCACGCCAGCGCGCAACCAGCACCTCCACGTCTGCGCCCCGCACCGCGGCCACCGCGCAAACCGCCCTGCGGCCGTCACGCGGCGCGCCCACGGGGCAAGCTCCACCGGAGCCAAGCCGCTGCCATCGCCCCAGGGTCCAGGTCGCGGCCCGCGGCGACCGCGCAGGTCCAGGCCGCGCAGCGGCCACCGCGCGGCCCGCGCCGCAGCCCCAGGCCGCACAGGTCCAAGCCGCAGCCCCTGGTGGCGCAGCACGACGCCCGCCCGGAGGACCGAACTGCCCCAGAACCGGCGCGATCAAGCCACGACCACCCCGGCGGCCGGCGCCGCAGCGCGGCGCTCAGAAGTCGGCCAATTCCACCTCCACGGTGGCGACGTCGCCGACCTCGAGGCCCTCGGCCCGGCGGATCGCCCGCTTGAAGGGCAGCACATAGCCGTCGCCGCCGGGGAAGATCGACGTGCGCCAGGTGCTGCCGCCCACGGCGATCTTCACCCGCAGCGAGCCGAACCCGCGCCGCGCGCCGCCGGTCAGCTCGCGGATCTCCTCCGACGCGTCGGCCGGCAGCGTGACGAAAACCCACGTGTCTTCCCGCCGGGCGTCCCACACCCACAGCGCGGCCTCGAAAACGTAACGCACCGCGTCAGCATCACACCCGGGTCTGACAGTCTCGATCCGGAGCTAGGCTCCAATTGAAGGGCCCCAGCGGTCCGGAAAGAGAGGCGACCACACCGATGAAACACCTTCAGCTCGGCGGCGGCCTCGACGTCTCCCGCCTCGGCCTCGGCTGTATGGGCATGTCCGCCTACTACGAGGGCTTCGGCGACGACGCGGAGTCGACCCGCACCATCCACCGCGCACGGGACCTCGGCATCACGCTGCTCGACACCGCCGAGGTCTACGGACCGTTCCGCAACGAGGAGCTGGTCGGCCGGGCGATCGCCGGGCGGCGCGATGACTACGTGATCGCGACCAAGTTCGGGCAGCTCAGCCACCGCGGCAACGACGTCGTCCGCGAGTTGGACAGCTCGCCGGCCAACATCCGGATCGCCGTCGAGGGCTCGCTGCGCCGCCTCGGCATCGACCACATCGACCTGCTCTACCAGCACCGGGTCGACCCGAGCGTGCCGATCGAGGAGACCGTCGGCGAACTCGCCAAGCTGAATGAAGAGGGCAAGGTCCTCCACATCGGACTGTCCGAGGCGAAGGCGGAGACGATCCGGCGCGCACACGCGACGCACCCGATCACGGCGCTCCAGTCCGAGTATTCACTGTGGACCAGAGACCCGGAAGACGACGTGCTCCCGGTGTTGCGCGAGCTCGGCATCGGCCTGGTCGCGTACTCCCCGCTCGGTCGTGGCTTCCTGACCGGTCAGATCACCAAGCCGAGCGACCTGCCCAGCGACGACTTCCGGAGCACGATCCCGCGGTTCAGCGAAGACAACTTCGCCAAGAACTTCAGGATCGTCGACGAGGTGAAAGCGGTCGCCCGGGACGTGGGCGCCACCCCGGCCCAGGTCGCCATCGCCTGGCTCTACGCGCAGGGCGACGACATCGTGCCGATCCCGGGCACCACGAAGGTGTCCCGCCTGGAGGAGAACGCCGTCGCGGAGAGCCTGGTCCTGACCGACGAGCAGGTCAGCCGCCTCAACGCCATCCGACCGCCGGTCGGCGACCGCTACGCGGACATGAGCTCGATCGACCGCTAGTCCTGCGACCGCCGCTCCCTCGCCCGCCGCTTCCCTTCGTGCATGGCGACCACCCGGGCGATCGGGATGGTGTGCCCCTCCTCGACCAACCCCGGATCGAGCCGCTGCGGCGGCGGCATCAGCGAGGCCCACGGATCAGCGGAGCCGAGCAATGCCGCCGCCGAGTGCACCGTGTAGTCGGTAGGCACGGCCGACTCCAACGCGTCCCACCCGAGCGGGAACGACACCGGCACGCCGGGCCGCAACCGCGGGCTGTAGGCGGCCACCACCGTCGCGCCGCCCGCGCGGGTCGAGTCCAGGAAGACCTTGCCCTCGCGCTGCTCGACGATGAACGCGGTGGTCGCGAGCGCCGGGTCGAGCCGCTCGGCCCGCGCCGCGATCGCCCGGGTCGCCGCCGCCACGTCGTCATGAGCCAGACCATCAGCCAGGGGTACGAACACGTGCGCACCCTTGGCCCCGCTGGTCTTCGCCGCACCCGCCATCCCGCACGCGGTGAGCACCTCGCGCACCAGCAACGCCGCCTGCGCCGCGAGCCGGAACGGCCCACCCTCGGGCGGGTCGAGGTCGAGGATCAGGTGGCTGGGGTGGGCCGGGTCCGCACTGGTCGACAGCGCCGGGTGGTATTCCACCGCGCGCTGGTTGGCGAACCAGATCAGCGTGCGGCGGTCGTTGCACAGCCCGTAGCTGACCATCCGCCGCGACCGGTCGGCCCACACATCGGCCCGCGCCACCCACTCGGGCGTGTATTTGGGCAGGTTCTTCTGCATGAACGGCGGCTGCCCGGGGCGCACCCGCATCACCGACAGCGGCCGGTCGCGCAGCGCCGGGATGATCCGGCCGTGCACCGCGTCGAGATAGTCGACCAGGTCGCGCTTGGTCGCGCCGGCGCCGTCGAACAACTCCTGGTCGAGGTTGGTCAGCGGCACCCCGTCGCGTTCTTCACCTTTGGCGGGCATGTGCCCTATGTTTCCACGCCCACCCGCCGCCGGTACCCACTGTGCGACACCTCGTTCCACCCCCGGCCGCCCCACGACGGCAGCAGCACGGCGCGACGTCCACAAGGGCCACTCGGACGACGCCGTGCCGGAGCGGGAACCGGCGAATCGCGCCAGCCGGTGCGGTCGAACACGCCTGGGTCAGTCCGATGGGGGGCTGTGCAGCAACCAACGCATGACGAGTCCGGCGATGTAGGCCAGTCCGAAGGCTACGAACTGCCACAGCGCATCGTGGCCCCGCCAGGACAGCACGCCCATGTCGCCCGCGACGAAGCCGACGAACAGGAAATAGGTGATCACAGCGAGGCCGAGGCTGTAGCGCCAGTTTGTGATGAGGGCCGCGCCCACGATGGTCGCGATCGTCATGCCGGCCAGCCCGAGGGGTGGTGGAGCGGAGGCGAGCATGATCGCGAGTACGACGACCGCGACCGAGCCGATTCCCAGCTCGAGTCCGGGGGTCACCCTGGGGGTCGACGGGTGCCGGGTTGTTGCCATGTGCCCAGCTCAGCGCCGGCGCAAGCGGTTTTCCACGTTCTTGACGGCTTCGCTACGCACGGTGCGCGCGTCTTGACGTACCCCTGATTGTGGCTTGCTTCACGTTCTAAAAAGTTTCGCATTCTGCAAGATCATCGGGTACGGTCTGCGCGTGACCGCCTCTCCCGCGCTCGGCCGGCGCGATCGCAAGAAGCTGGAGACCCGCGCCGCGCTTTCCGCCGCGGCGCTGCGGCTCGTGGCCGCCAACGGGCTGGAGCACGTCACGGTCGAGCAGATCAGCGAGGCCTGCGACGTCTCGTCGCGCACATTTTTCAACTACTTCGCGAGCAAGGACGAGGCTTTGATCGGCGGCGACGCCGACATCGCGCAGACGCTGGAGATGTTCCGGGCGCTGCCCGCCGGCACCAGCCTGGTGGAGACGCTGCGGCTCGCGTTCGTGCCGGTCATCCTGCGGATGGAGGATCACCGCGAGACGATCAGCCTGCGGATGCGGGTGATCGCCGACAACCCGCAACTGCTGCCCCGGCTGCTCGCCACCGGCGTCGAGTCCGAGATGGCGGTCGCCGCCGCGATCGCCGATCGCCTCGCGCTGCCGCCAAACCACCCGTTCCCCGCCGTGGCCGCCGCCGTCGTGGGCGCCGCTTTTCGGGTCGCGCTGATGCGCTGGGCCACCGAAGACCACCCCGGCACCCTCGCCTCGCTGGCCGACGAGGCGTTCGACATGGTCGCCAGCGGCCTCACCGAGCCAACCCCCGCACCCCATCCCTCCAGTAAGGACAGTTGATGACCGACGTCACCACCACGCCCGACCCGACCGCGGCCGAGCCGTTGGACGGCGACGCCGCACCCGCCCGGATGTCCCGCCGTGAGGTGCTGTCCGCGCTGTCCGGCCTGATGGTCGGTCTGTTCGTGTCGATCCTCGCCTCGACCATCGTCGGCAACGCGCTGCCGCGGATCATTGCCGACCTGCACGGCAGCCAGTCCGTCTACACCTGGATCGTCACCACCGAGCTGCTCGCGATGACCGCCACCGTCCCGCTGTGGGGCAAGATGGCCGACCTCTACAGCCGCAAGCTGCTGATCCAGCTCTCCCTCTGCCTGTTCGTGGCCGGTTCGCTGATCGCCGGCTTCACGCCCAACGTCGAAATCCTCATCGTCAGCCGGGTCGTGCAGGGCGTGGGCGCCGGCGGCATGACCGCGCTCGCGATGATCGTGATGGCCGCGATGATCCCGCCGCGCGAGCTGGGCCGCTACTCCGGCATCTTCGGCGCCGTCTTCGGTGTCGGCACGATCGCCGGCCCGCTGATCGGTGGCGTGCTGGTCGACACGAGCTGGCTCGGCTGGCGCTGGTGCTTCCTGTTCGGCGTGCCGTTCACCCTGCTCTCGATCTACCTGCTCCAGCGCACCCTGCACCTCCCGGTCGTCCGCCGCAAGGTCAAGATTGACTGGCTCGGCGCAATGCTGATCACCGCGGGCGTCTCCACCCTGCTGATCTGGTCGACGCTGGCCGGCAGCAAGTTCGACTGGGCGTCGTGGCAGACGGCGGCCCTGGTCGCGGGCGGCGTGGTGATCCTCGCGCTGGCCGTGCTGGTCGAGTCGCGGGCCGCCGAACCGATCATCCCGTTGCGCATCTTCCGCAACCGCACCGTCTCGCTGACCACCGTCGCGTCGATCCTGGTCGGCGTCGCGATGTTCGGCGGCACGGTCTTCCTGGCCCAGTACTTCCAGGTGTCGCTCGGCAAGTCGCCCACCGTCGCCGGCCTGATGAGCCTGCCGCTGATCTTCGGCCTGCTGGTCTCGTCGACGGTGGCCGGCCAGCTGATCACCAAGCACGGCAGGTGGAAGGCCTACCTGGTCGGCGGCGCGCTGATCATGACGGTCGGCATGCTGCTGCTCGGCACGATCGGCGCCACCACCAGCGTCGTACTGATCTCGGTCTACATGGCGGTGCTCGGCATCGGCGTCGGCATGCTGATGCAAAACCTGGTGCTGGCCGCGCAGAACGACGTGCCGGCGACGGAACTCGGCGCAGCCACCTCGGTGCTGACGTTCTTCCGCAGCATGGGCGGTGCGATCGGGGTAAGCGCCCTGGGTGCCGTGCTGGCCAACAAGGTGACCAGCGGCCTGACCGAGCGCCTGGGCGCACCCGCCGGTGGCGGCTCCGACACTGCGGCCGTGCCCAACCTCGCCGACCTGCCCGAGCCGGTCCGCCGGATTGTCGAAGACGTCTACGGCAACGCCACCGCGGACCTGTTCCTGATCGGCGCGCCGATCGCGTTCCTGGCGGTGCTGGCCGTCGTGTTCATCAAGGAGAAGCCGCTGTCCACGCTGAGCGGCGACGAGCGCCGGGCCCAGGAGGCACCGGCCATCCACTGAACCACCGCAAGAGGCCCCTCGCCGTTACGGCGGGGGGCCTTCCGCGTTCCACGGCGGCGCGCCGGCCGCCGGACAGGGCTGGATCAGGAGGAGCGGGTCAGGCTGGCGATCTCGGCCTGGGAGAGCTTGAGGTCGAGAGCGGCCAGGTTGTCCTCCAGATGGGCGAGGTCGCCCGTACCCGGAATCGGAAGCATGGCCGTTGACCGCCCGAGCAACCAGGCCAGGACCACCTGGCGCGGCGACGCGGAGTGCCGCTCGGCGATCTCGTGGATGGTGGGGTTCTTGTCGAGGTCTTGGATCGGGGCCCACGGCAGGAACACCATCGACTCCTGCTCGCACAGGTCTACGATGGACTCGGAGGCTCGATCGTCGACGTTGTAACGGTTCTGGATCGACACGATCGGCGTCATCCGCTGTGCGACCCGGATCTGCTCCTCGTCCACGTTGGATAGACCGATGTGCCGGATCTTGCCCTGGTTCTTGAGCTCGACGATCGCACCGAGCGAGTCTTCGAACGGCACCTTGGGGTCGGGCCGGTGAAACTGGTAAAGCGGGATCTCGTCGAGCTTCAGCCGGCGCAGCGAGCCCTCGCAGGCCTCGACAAGGTGCTCCGGGCGCCCATCGGCGGGCCAGACCATGTTGGGCCCGGGCCGGATCAGGCCACCTTTGGTGGCGATGACCAGATCTTCCGGGTACGGGTGGAGCGCCTCGGCGATCAGTTCTTCGCTCACGTCGGGCCCGTACGAGTCGGCCGTGTCGATGAAGTTGATGCCGGCGTCGACCACCCGGCGCAGCACGGCGATGGCTTCGGCCTTGTCGGCGGGAGGGCCCCAGATGCTCGGCCCGGTGATGCGCATCGCACCGTAACCGAACCGGTTGACGGTGAGATCCCCACCGACGTCGATCGTCCCCGCGGAACTGGCGTTGTGCATGGTTGCAGACACTCCAATCCGATGTCGGAGGGGTGACCCTCCCGAACTGGAGCCTAGCTCCGCTCCCGCGGCGGCTGCTCGCTCAGCCGGCGGCGAGGTTGGTGATAGCCGCGACGTCGGCCTGCGGGAGGTCCACGTCGAGCGCGGCGAGGTTGTCGTCCAGGTGTCGTGGGTCACTTGTGCCCGCAATTGGCAGCATCGACGGCGAGCGCGCGAGCATCCAGGCCAACATCACCTGCCGGGGCTCGGCCTTGTGCCGCTCGGCGATCTCCAACACCGTCGGGTTCGTGTCGGCACCCTGGATCGGGGCCCAGGGCAGAAACACCATCTGCTCCTGCTCGCAGAGGTCCACAATCGACTCTGACCGGCGGTCGTCGACGTTGTAGCGGTTCTGCACCGACACGATCGGCACGATCCGCTGCGCCATCCGGATCTCTTCTTCGGTCACATTGGACACGCCGACGTGCACGACCTTGCCCTGCTCCTTGAGCTGCGCGACCGCGCCCATCGAGTCTTCGAACGGCACCTTGGGATCGGGCTTGTGAAACTGGAAGAGTGTGATCTGGTCGAGCTTCAACCTGCGCAGCGACCCTTCACACGCCTCGATGATGTGCTCCGGCCGCCCGTCCTTGGGCCAGAACCCGTCGGCCTCGCCGTCGTCGGGCCCGGTGCGCACGAGGCCGGCCTTGGTGGCGATGACCAGATTGTCGGGGTACGGATAAAGCGCCTCGGCGATCAACTCCTCGCTCACATTAGGCCCATAAGAATCGGCCGTGTCGATAAAGTTGATCTCGGCCTCGACGGCCCGTCGCAGGGTCGCGATGGCGTTTTCCTTGTTGGTCGGCGGCCCCCAGATCCCCGGCCCGGTGATCCGCATAGCCCCAAACCCAAACCGATTGACCGTAAGGTCTCCGCCGACGTCGATAGTCCCCGCAGCGCTGGCGTTGGCCATGTCACGCACCCCAATCCCTCGTGAGCGACCTCCCTTCGCAGCCTATCGCCGGCCCTCTCGGGCGGCGATATGAGCCCTTTGTAGGTCCTCCGCGTTTGCCGCCCATTTCTGCGAGGGTTCGGGCGGCCCTGGCGAGGCGGCGAGCTGGGGAGGGTCGCACATCGTGCCCGGGCGCTTCTCTACCCGCTATCTGAGCCAGCGCCCGTGGGCGTTGATCCCGTGGGTGTCGCGGCCAGGGATCAGCCCTTGCTCTGCACCCCCTGTAGGAAGCTGGTCCGGGGTGCCGGCGCTTCCTACAGGGGTGCAGAGCAAAGTGGCCGAACACCACTCGCGGCTCTTGCGCGAGATGTATCTGGCGGCAGCGCAGGGCAGCCCCCCACGAATCGGCCTGCACGTGGGTCGGGTTTCTGGCAGCGGCCCAGGGCACAGGCGCCACGAATCGGCCTACACGTCGGCCGGATATCCGGCTGCAGCACAGGGCACGGCCGCCACGAACTCGGCCCACAAATGGGTCGGGTATCTGGCGACGGCGCAGGGCACAGCCATACGACTCGACCTACACGTCCGGCCGGATATCTCCTGGCAGCGCAGAGTACAGCCCCCACGAATCGGCCTACACGTGGGGCGTGCTCGGTAGCAGCGCCAGGCCCGCCATGTCACCACCGGGCTACGCGTAGGGGTATGGCAGAGCAGAGCACCGCCGCCGCGACCCCGCCACCGCCGCACCACAACCGGGGTTCCGCGCTGAGCGCTTGGTGGTAGCGCCCCGCGGCGGCACTCCCCCGGGCGGCCCGGCCTCGACGTGGGGCAGTACCGCCGGCAGAGCAACAAATCGGGCACCGCCGGAAAGGAGAGGTTGAGAGCCAAGCATCCGACGAGCAGCCTCGGCCTGGAGGCGGTGCGGGCGTTAGTGGCGGGCCAGGCGGAGGCTGCGGTGGGCTGGCCAGTCGAGCGTCAACGTGCCGCCTACCGGGATCTCGCGCCAGCGGGCCTCGGCCGCGTGTAGCGCGGCGACGGCCGATCGGGCCTGGTCGGGCGGTGGCGCGTCGGCTGGACGGGACGCGAACCACTGCGTGGTCAGCTTCGCGAGATCGGCGGCGGGTTTCGCGGCTGCCGCCTCGACGAAGCCGCCGAGGAGTTCGGCGTGTTGGATTCGGTCGCGGTAGGCCCGGATCAGTGCCGCGGAGCGGTCGGCCGCGTGCGGTGGGCGCCGGCCGGACTGATGGGTCATGCTCTTGAAGACCACGCCACCCGCGATCGCGGCCCAGATGCCGTCCGGCAGGCGCATCGCGTCTTCGATCGTGAAATGCACCAGGTCGTGCGGGATCGCGCCGGTGATCGGGCCGGCGTTCATCCGGTAGACGACCTTGTCGTCGCGTTCGATCAAGATCGAGCCCCACACGTGGTCGGGTGGTCGCTCGAAGGTCACCCGCATGACGCCAGGGTGGACCCGCGCCCTCGCCCCGCTCAACCGAATATCGCAACCGCTCGGTCGTGGCCCGGGTGGCCGCCGCCGGGGTCGGTCAGCGGGGGTGGGTGAGGCCGCGGTCGCGGGCCAGGCGGGACAGGATCGGGCGGATGCTCAGGCCCGTGCCGCCCAGGGCGACCATCCCGATACCCAGGTCGACCGAGACGCGGCCCTGGCTGGCCCAGTAGACGTCCTTGAGGTCGAGCAGCAGGGCGAATTCGTCGACGATCAGCGCCAGGCCGGAACCGTAGGTGACGCCGGTCAGGGGTTTGCCCCGCGAGCGCTCGGTGCCGGCGACGGCGATCGCGCCCACCGCGCTGACCAGGCCGATGCCCCACATGTAGTGGTGAAGATGGATGCCGCCGACGGTGATGTTGTGGAAACGGGTGCCGCCGCGGCGGATGCCGTAGGTGATCGCGCGGACCGTGGCGAAGGTGACCGTGAAACCCAGCCACGACCAGAGGACCGAGCGTTCGCGGGGCTCGAGTTCCTCGTGGTAGGCCCGGCGCAACTCCGCCGGCGTGGGCACGGCGGCCTTGGACGTGGGTGCGCCGTCGGAGCCGTCGGTCATGCCCTCAAACGTACCCTTAAATGCAATTTCTTCGGGTTTAATCGGCGGAAGCCGGGCCCGACCACAGCTGCGCCGCCTTCCCCTCGGCCAGGTGCTTCTCGTAGACCCGCACCTTGTAGCTGATCATGCTCAGCGCCGACGACAGCGCCGCGATCTGGTCTGCGATGCGCTCCTCGTGTTCGCGCAACAGGGCCAACCGGGTTGACTCGTTGCCCGGCCCCTCGCGGATCAACTCCGCATAACGCCGGATCGCCTCGAGGGGCATGTCCGATTCGCGCAGCCGAGCACACAGCGAAACCCATTCGACGTCGTCGTCCGAGTAGACCCGCCGGCCGCTGGCGTTCCGGTTGATCTCGGCGGCGAACAGGCCCTCCCGCTCGTAGAACCGCAACGCGTGCACGCTGAGCCCCGTGCGGGTCGCAACCTCGCTGATCGTGTACGCCATGCCCAGCACCCTAACGACTTGAGCTAGAGGGCGCTCTAGCTCATAGCCTCCGCCCATGACCGTCACCCTGATCACCGGCGGGTCGAGCGGCATCGGCGCCGCCACCGCCCGGCAGTTGCTCGCCCTCGGCCACCAAGTCGCCGTCACCGGCCGGCGGGCCGAGCGGCTCGACCGGTTCGGCGCGGACCACCCCGGCGCGCTCGCCCTGGTCTCCGACAGCGGTGTGCCGGCGGACGTGCAGTCCGCGGTCGACACCACCGTTGCCACGTTCGGCCGGCTGGACAACATCGTGGCCAACGCCGGCTACGCCACCCACGACGGCCTCGACGACGGGGACCCCGAGGGCTGGCGCGACATGGTGCTCACCAACGTGCTCGGACCGGCGTTGCTGATCCGGGCCGCGTTGCCGCACCTTGCCGCAACCAAGGGCCGGATCATCCTGGTCGGCAGCGTCGCCGGGCTGATCCACACGCCGGGCAACATCTACGGCGCGACGAAGTGGGCGGTGACCGGACTCGCCGGCAACACCCGGCAGATGGTCACCGACAAGGGCATCGGCGTCACGCTGGTCTCCCCCGGCGGCACGTTGACCGACTTCTTCGAGCCCGCCGGCGGCGCGCCGGAGCGGCCCGGCGGCTACCTGACCGCCGACCAACTCGGCTCGACCATCGCCTGGGCTCTTTCGCAGCCGGAGGGCGTCGACATCAGCACGATCACCGTGCGCCGGATCGGCTCGCCCTACTGAAGCGAGGCGCCGCGCGGGTCCCCCCGAATGGATCCGCGCGGTGCCCCCTTGTACACGCCCTCGGTGGTCAGGAACGTTGTCACCTCCGCCGCCCGACCGTCACCTGTCGTCCACTTCGCGCCGATAGCTTCCCCCAGGCCAACACGGCAACAGGCCAGCTAGGACCCTCGGGGAGGGCGGAGCCATGGGCGCACTCGATCGTCGTACATTCCTCAAAATGGTGGGCGCGCCAGCGGTGGGCGCGGCCCTCCCGGCCGGCCTCGACAAGGCCCTCGCGATTCCGGCGAACAACCGGCACGGCTCGATCGCCGACGTCGAGCACGTCATCTTCCTCATGCAGGAAAACCGATCCTTCGACCATTACTTCGGTACGCTCCGCGGCGTTCGCGGCTTCGCCGACCCGCACCCCGTCAACCTGCCCAGCGGCAAGAGCGTGTTCCACCAGCCCAACGGCACCGGCGAACTGTTGCCGTTCCGGCCGCAGGTGCCGGACCTCGGCCAGACCTTCCTGCCCGACCCGCCGCACGGCTGGAACGACGGACACGCGGCCTGGAACGAGGGCCGGCACGACCAGTGGGTGCCCAACAAGGGCGTCACCGCGATGACCTACCACACCCGCGCGGACCTGCCCTACCAGTTCGCCCTCGCGGACGCGTTCACCGTCTGCGACAACTACCACTGCTCGCTGCTCGGCCCGACCGACCCGAACCGCTACCACATGTGGTCGGGCTGGGTCGGCAACGACGGCAAGGCCGGCGGCCCGGTCATCACCAACGCCGAGGCCGGGTACGACTGGTCGACCTATCCCGAGCGCCTGGAACGCAACGGCATCTCGTGGAAGATCTACCAGGACGTCGGCCTCGGCCTGACCGCCGAAGGCTTCTGGGGCTGGACCAGCGACCCCTACATCGGCAACTACGGCGACAACTCGCTGCTCTATTTCCACCAGTACCAGAACGCGAAGCCCGGCACGCCGCTCGCCGACAAGGCCAAGCGCGGCACCGAGGTCAACAAGGTCGGTCGCGACCCGCTGAAGCTGCTGGCCGACCTGCGGTCCGATGTGGAGCAGAACCGGCTGCCCAAGGTGTCGTGGATCGTCGCGCCGGAGGCCTACACCGAACACCCGAACTGGGAGCCCGGCTTCGGCGCCTGGTATGTCTCCCAGGTCATCGACATCCTCGCCTCGAATCCAGAGGTGTGGAGCAAGATGGCCCTCTTCATCACGTACGACGAGGAGGGTGGCTTCTTCGACCACATGCCGCCGCCGACCCCGGGGTTGTCAACGGTGTCAACGGTCAACGAGATCTTCCCCGGCGACGCCAAGAACCGCCCCGGCCCCTACGGCCTCGGCATGCGCGTCCCGATGATCATCGTGTCCCCGTGGACCCGCGGCGGCTGGGTCAACTCGGAGCTCTTCGACCACACGTCGCTCATCCGCTTCATGGAGACGCGCTTCGCCGGCCGCAACCGCGATCTGGTCGAGGCCAACATCACCCCCTGGCGCCGCGCCGTCGTGGGCGACCTGACGTCGGCCTTCGACTTCAAGACGCCCAACCGGTCGCAGTCGGTCAAGCTGCCGGACACCGACGACTTCAAGCCCGACAACCTGGTGCGCTTCCCGGACGAGGTGCCGGTGCCGCCGGCCGACCAGGCGGTGCCGCGCCAGGAGCAGGGCGTGAAGCCGGCCCGCGCGTTGCCGTACACACTGGAAGTTTCGACCGTCCCCAATGGTCTCGCGTTCCGCAATCTCGGTCAGGCGACCGCGGTCTTCCAGGTACGCGAGGCCGGAAGCACCGCGGCGCCGCGGTCCTACACGGTCGAGCCGGGCAAGCGGCTCTCCGACACCTGGCCCGCGGGCGCGGACCTCACCGTGTACGGCCCGAACGGCTTCTTCCGCCGCTTCGCCGGCGACGCGGGGCTGACGGTTTCGACGTCGTACGACGAGCGTCATCTGTCTCTTGACCTGACCTTCGCCAACCACGGCCGGAAGCAGTTGTCGGTTACGGTCCGCGACGGCTACCGGGGGCGGCCCGTGACGCTGTCGCTGCGCCCCGGCGAGATGGAACGTCGGGAGTGGTCGCTCAAGCACAACCACGGCTGGTATGACCTGTCCGTCTCGGTCGCCGGCAACCCGCTGTTCGAGCAGCGCCTCGCGGGTCACCTGGAGAACGGCGAGGACAGCTTCACCGACCCGGCCATGGGTGGCCTGGTCTGATCCACCTGCTCGCCGCGAGGCAGGGACGCACGCCGGTCCCTGCCTCGTGTCTTGTTTGGGCAGTTGTCCGTCGCTAGCATCGGACATCGATGTCGGAGGGGTGGTCATGACCTCGGGGGATTTCGACCAGGCGCTCAGTGCCGCGCGGCAGGCGTTGCAGGACGCGATGGCCGGCGCGGCGTCGGCCGTCCCGGCCACGGGCAACGGCGTCGGCGCCGACGGGTTGATCCAGGTCACCGCCGAGGGCCAGCGGCTCACCGAGGTGGTCGTCGACCCGCGGGCGATGCGGTTGCCGGCGGAGGAGTTCGGTGCCGAGTTGCTGGCCGCGGTCAACGCGGCCCTGGCCGAGACCGACCCGGCGGTGGCACCGGAAGCGGCCGCCCTGCCCGACCCGGCGGCGCTGACGCGACAGCTCGAGGAGCTGCAGAACCAGAGCCTGTTGCAGATGGCCCGCTACACCCAGTCGATCACCGAGGTCATGGCGGCGCTCAAACAACGGGGGTAGCCGGATGGAGGGTTTCCAGGTCGAGCCGGAGTCGTTGCGCAACAGCGCAACCGGGCTCGACGACGTGGTCGACCGCTTCGCAGACACGCTGGAGCAGTTCGAGGCGACGATCAACGGCTTCGGCCAGCCTTGGGGCGGCGACGACGTCGGCTCGATCATCGGCGAGCTCTACATGGGCATCCACGACCTGGCGATGACCTGCTTCGAAAGCAACGGCGAGCTGCTCGGCGAGTTCGCACACGGCCTGCACACGATGGCCGACAACTTCGAGGCGGCCGAGAACGAGGTCACCGACAGCCTGCTGCGGCTGCAGAACCTGCTCGGCGGGGGCTGACCGTGGGCCTGCAACTTCCCGGTGAGCTGGTCTCGCTGCTCGGCATGCTCGGCTACAACTGGCCCGAGGCCGACGAGGAGAAGCTGTTCGAGATGGCCCAGCACTGGCTGAGCCTGAGCGGCACGGTCGACGCGATCAGCGCCGAGGCACAGGGCCACGGTTCGTCGGTGGTGGCGACCAACGCCGGCGAGGCCATCGCCGCGTTCCAGAGCCGCTGGTCGGGCCAGGACGCCCCGGTGAAGAACCTGACCGACGGCGCGACGGCCGCACAGGGCGTCGGCTTGGGCCTCATGGTCGCGGCCGGCGTGGTGCTGGCCCTGAAGATCAACGTAATCGTCCAGCTGGTCACGCTGGCCATCCAGATCGCGCAGGCGATCGCCACGGCAGTGGTCACGTTCGGCGCGTCCCTGCTGGAAATACCGATCTTCAAGATGATCACGTCGATGATCCTCGACCAGTTGATCGGCTTCGCGATGCAGGCCCTGCTCAATGGTTAAGGGCCGGCTGAGGCGCCTGAAGCGGCAAGGCCGAGGCGGCTTCGCGCGGGGCGTCTTCGGCCCGATCGGCGACCTGCTCCGGCCAGGGCAGAGCCTGCACAACCTGGGCCTGCCAGGCAACCGGCTGCGCCACCCGGGCGCGACACCGTTCCCCGCGCGCTCGTTGCGCGGCCGGTCGATCCGGTCCCTGCGGCGCGACCGCCCGGCCAACTGGCGCGAGGTGCCGACCCGCGACAACGAGGGCTTCATCTGGCTCGACGAGAACGGCGTCGAGCGGTTGCGGTTCATGCGCCCGACGGGCGAGAACCCGGCCAACAGCCAATGGTCCCGCCAGGCCAACGGCTACCTGCGCTGGCAGTCGTCGCAGTCGACGCCCGGGATGGCCGACGAAGGTAAGCTCTTCCTCGATGTCGACGGCAACGTCGTCAGCCGCACCGACCCGAATTTCGCGGAGTCGACCCACATCATGTATGAGGGCCCGTGGCCATAAGGAGGACCCGGTGGAGCTGATGCGCGACCCTCGGGAGGCGCTCAACAACATCATGGAGGCCCTCCTGTTCACCTACCGCTACGACAGCGGGCGGCGGACCTTCGTGCTGATCACCGAATACCCGTTCAAGTCACCCGGCAGCGTCCGCGAGTTCGCCGCGTTCTCGTTCGAAGACGCCGATTTCCAGCGAGTCCCGGGCGACCACGAGCCCTATCAGGGGCACGGCGAGAGCTTCCAGGCCAAGGGCCCGGGCGCCTTCGTCATCCAGAGCGTCCGGCAGAAGACCGATGTCGGCTCGGGCCGCGACCAACTGGAGTTGTGGTTCGGCCCCAACTTCGGTGGGGTCGTCGTCACCTACGGTGCGGTGCGGGGCTACACGCGCGGCTCGACGGCGGAGAAGGTCGGGCCGTCCGAGTGGGTCTATCGCGACTCGAAGACCAACAAGCCCTTCGACTTCGACTATCCGTTCCCGTCGCTGGCGTCGCCCCCGGCTTAGCGATCGTGGATGCCCTGCCCGACGCCGGTGCTGCGCTCGGCGACATCATGGAGTCGTTCGTCCTCACCTACCGGCACGACGCCGCTACGCGAACCGTGTTGCTGGTGACGGACTATCCGTTCACGTCGCCCGGAAGCATCCGGGAGTTCGTCGCCTTCGTGTTCGACGACGCCTCGTTCGAGCGCCTCCCAGGTGACCACGCGCCCTATCAGAGCGTCACCGACGCCTACCAGGGCAAGGGACCGGGCGGGATGGTGGTGCAGCACATCGGGCGGCGGTCGGCCGGGCCCGGCCGCGAGCGGGTCGAGTTGTGGTTCGGGCCCAACTTCGGCGGCATCGCCATCACCTATGGCGCGCTGCGCGGGTACAGCCGGGGTTCGACGGCCACGCAGACCGGCCCGGCTTCCTGGCAATACCGGGACTCGAAGACCGACGAGACGTTCGATTTCCCCTACCCGTTTCCGTCGTTGACTGATGGGCCCCCGTACACGCTGGTCATTTAAGGTCCTGGGGTGTCTTTCGGTTCCAGGCGGACGCCGCCCGCCCTCGGCCTGGTGGCCCTGTTCGCGACCGTGCCCGGCGTGGCCGTTTCGCTCGGGGGCGTGCACCTCATGCCGCCGGTCGCGGCGGCGCTGTTCGGCATCTCGATCGTCGGCGCGGCGTTCCTGCTCGCGTGGGCGGCCGAGGCGGCGCAGATCGACGTCTCCGCCGGTCTCGCGGTCGCGGTGCTGGCGCTGATCGCGGTCTTACCGGAGTACGCGGTCGACTTCGTGTTCACCGCCCGCGGCGGCGAGGCGGTGGCTGCGCACGGGCCGTCGTGCCGCGCGCCGGGCGAGGAGACGTCGGCGTGCTCGCTGGCCCTGGCCAACATGACCGGCGCCAACCGGATCCTGGTCGGCGTCGGTTGGGCGCTGGTCGTGCTGATCGCGTGGCGCCGGATGCGCCGGCGCGGCGTGTCGCCGGCCCGGGCCAACCGGGTGGCCCTCAACCGCGCCGACGCGGTGCCGCTCGTATTCCTGGGGCTGGCCTCGGTCTACTGCCTGGTGCTGCCGTTCAAGCGGACGCTGTCGCTGGTCGACACGGTCGTGCTGCTGTCCATCTTCGTTGGCTACAGCTGGCGGATCAGCCGCGCGCCGGCGGGCGAGCCGGACCTGATCGGCCCGTCGGCGTGGATCGGCGGCCTCGGCAAACGCCCGCGCCGTACCGTGGTGATCGGCCTGTTCGTGGTGGCGGCGGGCGTCATCCTGCTGACCGCGGATCATTTCGCGCAGGCGCTGGTCGATACCGGAGCGGATCTCGGCATCAGCGAGTTCCTGCTCGTGCAGTGGGTCGCCCCGCTCGCGTCAGAGGCGCCGGAGTTGCTGGTGGCCGGCCTCTACGCGTGGCGGCTGCACACGAGCGAGGCGCTCGGCGCGCTGGTCTCTTCCAAGGTCAACCAGTGGACGCTGCTGGTGGGCACGCTGCCGATCGTCTTCGCGGTGTCGAGCGGCGGGTGGTCGGGCCTGCCGATCGAGTCGGCGCAGCGCGACGAGCTGTTGCTGACGGCGTCGCAGTCGCTGCTCGCGGTCTCGTTGCTGGTCGGGCTCTCGCTCTCGGTGCGGGCGGCCCTGCTGTTGACGGGTCTGTTCTTCCTGCAGTTCGCGCTGAGCGCCGCGGTCCCGTCGTCGTGGCGCGGACGTGAGCTGGTCGCGCTTTCGGTGGTCTACCTGGCGCTCGCGGCCGTCGTCCTGTTCCGGCGCCGAAAGGCGCTCCTGCCGATCTTGAAGGACGGGCTGTTCACCCCCTACAGCGCCCTGGGCGACGACATGTGCTGCACCACGGCCGCCGGCAAGCTGAGGTTGCGGGAGCGAGTCCTAATTCGCGCCGAATGACCAGAAATCATGGCAGTCGCCGCCTGCCGACTCGTGGGAACGCCCAAGTCGGTACACTCTTCACTCGCGCCCTCGTAGCTCAGGGGATAGAGCATCGGTTTCCTAAACCGTGTGTCGCAGGTTCGAATCCTGCCGGGGGCACAGCTTCCTACTCGCCGGGCGAGCAGGAAGCTGTGCATATTCGTCCCTGGGGCCCGAGCCCCCACCCCACGCCGGGCGCTCCCGGACCCCGGCCAGCGCGGTGCCGTGTCGGCGACGTGCTCGGGCAACCACCAACCGGAGCCCTCACTCGGCGACCGGGCATGACCGTCTCGCCGGACACGAGACAGGTCAGGTTGGCAATGCGGTCGCAGGTTCGACCGAGCAGTGCGCGACCTGCGACGGAGATCGCGGCGGGGCGCCCTGGTTAGGTACCCACCTGCCCCGCCGGCGAGCGATGCACAGCGTGGCGCCCGCCACCAGGGCCACGTTGACGACAGCCCGGGGTCACTCGAACGGCGGCCCGCGCAGGGCAGCAGGTTGATCGAGGTGGTGATGGCGGCGAGTACGAGCCCGCCCATTCCGAACAGTCCCGGCGCGGTCCGCGGGACGGCGGTCGTGGCAGAGCGAAGATCGGGCCGCCTGTGGCGGATTCGCCTTTTGCCGTGAGGTCTCGCCCGCGATGGCTTCCCGTGCGCAGGCTCCACAGTGGATGGCACCTCGAAACCCGCCGGGGGATCGAACCCCGTGCGTGCGAGGATCCGGTTTTCCGGACCGGCCGCCGCACCCAGCGACGCGGGCGGGTCATGGCGTGCCCTCGACAGGATTCGAACCTGCGACCTCGCCGTCCGGAGCGGCGCGCTCTTTCCCCTGAGCTACGAGGGCATGTGTGCGTGGGAGTGGAGGGATTCGAACCCCCTGAGCACGAAGGCAACCGGGTTACAGCCGGCCCCACCTCACCGTCGGTGGCGCACTCCCTTGGGGTGACTGGTCGGTGTCGATCCGACTTCCTCCCGGGTCACAGCCGGGCGCTCTGCCGTTGAGCTACAGCCACCATGCTCGCGAGGTTCCGCGATGTACCCGGGAACGGTTTCGAACCGCTGACCCCCGCCGTGTGAAGACGGTGCTCTTCCGCTGAGCTACCCGGGCAGATGCCGCAACGCTGCGGCCGTGGTGCGTGAGTCCTCGGTGGCGCTGGGCTTGGATGTCGGTGCTCAATCGCAGCCCGAACGGGCCGTTGACCGGCGCGATGACCTCGGCGTCGACCTGGACCTCGCCATCGCTCCCCCGGCTGGTGTCGAACCAACTACCTTGCCCTTAACAGGGGCCCGCTCTGCCGTTGAGCTACGGGGGAAAGAGCAGCGCGGACGCGACTCGAACCCGCAGGTGTCCCGGGTGAAAGCCGGGCGACTCTTCCAATTCGTCCACCGCGCCATGCGCGTGTCCCGGGAGGGTGTCGAACCCCCGACCTCGGCGCTGTCGACGCCGCGCTCTCCCGCTGAGCTACCAGGACTTGGGAGCGGGACCGGGATTCGAACCCGGCGGAGCGGGCCTGGAAGGCCACGCTGTGCGTCCGGCACGCGCCGCGTCACGCTGGTGTCCCGTGGCGGATTCGAACCGCCGACGCGCAGATTAAGAGTCTGCCGCTCTGACCAGGCTGAGCTAACGGGACCTGGCGGTGAGGAGGAGGGTCGAACTCCTACGGGTGTTACCCCCAACGGTTTTCGGGACCGCGGCCGGCGCCGGCTGTCGGCTGGCCTCACCATGCGTCGGGCTGGCGGGATTTGAACCCACGACCTCTCGGTCCCGAACCGAGCGCGCTACCAAACTGCGCCACAACCCGCGGTGGAGCCGACGGCGACCGTCTGCTCCCCGGAGTGCCCCGGGCAGGAATCGAACCTGCGACCCCCTGATTCGTAATCAGGTGCGCTATCCGCTGCGCCACCGGGGCATGCGTCTCGTCGAGTGGGGTCGAACCACTGGCCTCGGAGTAATCAGCTCCGCGCTCTAACCGACCGAGCTACGACGAGTTGGCGGAGAGTGCCGGAGTCGAACCGGCCGACGAGTCACCCCGCCCACGGGTTAGCAACCCGCTTGCCTCACCGATGGCGGACTCTCCTCTGTAAGCACACGGCCTCCTCGCCGGCCGCTGCTGCGGCCGACTTCATCGCGCGATGCGTGGAGATGGCCGGGATCGAACCGGCGATGAGGAGTCGAACCTCCACCCCTTGCGGGGCCCGGTTCCGAGCCGGGCGTGTATGCCATTCCGCCACCACCGCATGCTGACCGTTGAGCCAGCGGGCGGCCTCGAACCGCCTACCTCCGGGTTACGAATCCGGTGCACCACCTGTCGTGCTGCGCTGGCATGGAGCCGGCGCCGGACTCGAACCGGCGCGCTTCGCCGTACACGGCGCTGGTGCCCTCGGCGCGACACGCGCACCGGACGGCCACTGCGAGGGCTCGTGCTGGGGACGGAGGACTCGAACCTCCAACCTCCGGAGCCAGAATCCGGCGTGCTGCCAAGTTGCACCAGTCCCCATCGGTGCGGCCGGCGGACAGGGCCGGCCGCACCTGTCAGCGCCGGGCGAGCGACGCCCACGACGGGGTCGCCGGCTCGAACCGCAGGACCATCCCGGCCTCGGCCGGGGTGCGGTCACC
Source organism: Asanoa sp. NPDC049573 (assembly GCF_040676615.1). NCBI lineage: Bacteria > Bacillati > Actinomycetota > Actinomycetes > Micromonosporales > Micromonosporaceae > Asanoa > Asanoa sp. NPDC049573. Next base: position 100,949 of record NZ_JBFAPI010000003.1, on the reverse strand, counting down.
CTTGCGCTGATTGCAGCCGTCGCACGCGGCGACGGTGTTGGTCCAGAGGTTGCGGCCGCCGCGGGAACGAGGCAGCACGTGGTCGACGGTCGAGGCGTGGCCGCCGCAGTACGCGCAGACCCGGCCGTCGCGGACGAGGACGCCCTGCCGCGACCAGGCCGGCCCGGCGCTGTAGCGCCACTTCGTGACCACGTAGCGGACGAGCCGCACAACGGTCGGGACCGGGTAGACACCGATCAACCGGTCCGGGGTTGCTTCGTGGACCTCGGCTACCCGCCGGACGAGCATCCGCACGGCGTGCCGCAAACTGACCCGGTGGAGCGGGCCGAGGTCGGCGTTGATGACCAGGACGTCCACCGGATCCTCCTTTCGTTTTTCTCGATGTCGCAGACATCGCGACACCGGCCGGCGGTTGGCTAGATTGACAGAACATCTGTCAACGATGTGGCGAGCGGTAGCGCGGACTCGAACCGCGCGCCTGCTGATTGGAAGTCAGCCGCTCTACCTGATGAGCTACTACCGCATGACGTTGCTACGTCGGCCGTGCGGGATTTGAACCCGCGTTCTCTGGATTGAGAGTCCAGCGAGATGACCACTACTCCAACGGCCGTCAGTCTTCTCCGCACCGGGACGGTCTCGGTGGAGCAGGCGGGACTCGAACCCGTTCGAGCTGGCGTCCGCGGCGGAGCGGTGCGGGTCGGCTCCGACCGTGCGGCGCGCCCTGTAGGACGTGCCGCCGGCCGGTTTCCGGCCCGCTGGTATGTCCCCGGGCAGGGCCGGGCCCGCGCGCCGAAGCGACACGGGGCCAGCCGGCCCGGGAATTACATGCCATCCACTGTGGAGTTCTCAAATCACGATCCCACTCCGGGCCGATAGGTCCGGTAGGAAAGCAGGGGCGACAGGGTTTGAACCTGCGACCTTCGGTTTTGGAGACCGCTGCGCCACCAATTGCGCCACGCCCCTAAGCGTGTTGTGCATTCAGTTGGATGCGTTGTGGGAAAACAGAAACGCCGCTCAGTCCCGGTTCGGGAGGGGCGGCGTGAGCGCTTCGTGTGCGCTTACCTTCGCCGCCGTCCCGCGTGGTTCGGCTTCTCGCTGGCGGTCAGATCGACGGATCGCCCGGCATAGGGCATACCCGCGAAGCCGCACGGCGTGCGCCGCTGCGGTTCCGAAATGGGCTGCCACAACATGTCCGGGTCTCCTTGCTCGGTTTCGAACGTCTGCAACCAAGGTAGGTGCGGCGTCCACCGGGAGCAACACTATTTCCGAAAAGGCTTCAGGAACCGGCCCGACGGCGCCGCACGGGACGGTCCGCGCGTCACAATCGCGCGATCACCACGCGGCGTTCGTGGTTGGCAACGCGATCGGCGACGACGCCGCCGACGTCACCGAGGGCTGACCGGCCATACCCCGGCCGGCGACCGCCCATTCGCCACGAGCAGGACGCCCTCTCCGCCCGAGGTGCCCGACCGGCGATCGCCGTCGACGAGCTCACCGCGTCGAGCCGGGCCAGTTCACCTCGGAAGTACTTCGACGGCGGGACGTAGCGCCCTGGCTACGAACCCACCTGTTCGCCGGCGTATTTGAGGAGGCGGAGTCCTTCCAAACGGAGGGCGGCGGGGTAGATGGCCTTGTAGATGTTGCAATTCGGGGATTTGACGTCGTAGCGGCCCGTGGCACGGAAGGTCGCCACGGCGCAGCCGCCGCTGCACCAGTAGCGCCAGGTGCACGTGCGGCAGCCTTCCTTCTCGTCAACCGCCAGGTTGAGCACGGTGCGCTGGTCGCTTCGCACCAGGCGCAGGGGGTCGTCGGTGAAGACGTCGCCCAACGTTCTTTCGATCTCCATGTGGCACTTGGCCACGCCGCCGCGTTGGTCGATCACCACGTAGTCCTGGCCTACGCCGCACGAGCGCTCGCGGGGCTGCACCAACTGGCCCCGGTCGAGGATCGCGCCCAGCACGCTCCACGGCGGCAGGAACTCCTCGACCACCTCGAACGCCTTCAGCAGGGCGGAGATCATGCCCTGCTCCTCGTACCGCAGGTCGGTGAAGCTGGCCGCGCAGTCGTTGTCGCGGAAGAAGTTGAGGCTGAACGTCAGGTCGCGCTCCAGCGCGAACCGCACCGCGGCCGGCAGGTCGTCGGCGTTGCGGTTGGTCACCGTGATCGACAGGTGGGGGCGGTGGCCACGCGAGACCAACCGGTCGATGGTTCGCTCGACGTGGTGGAACGACGGCTTGCCGCTGACGAACGGGCGTTGCGCGTCGTGGCTGTCGCCGACCCCGTCGAGCGAGACCATGATCCGCACGCCGGCGCCGGTCAGCTCGTCGACAAATGGGTCCGGCAGCCGCACCCCGTTGGAGAGCAGGGTCGCGTGCAGCTCCAAACCAAGGTCAAGGGCGCGTTCCCGGACGTACGCGTGCAGCACGCGTACCAGATGATGGTTGAGGCTCGCCTCCCCACCCGCATATTTGAGCTTGACGGCCCGGAAGCCGTTGTCGACGGCGGACCGCAGGATCGCGTCGACAGACGCGTAGCCCACCTCGTCTTCCATCTTCTCGGCCGTCTTGTCCACATAGCAGTACGGGCAGCGCAGGTTGCAGGCGTTGGTCACGTGTAGCCAGGCGGTGAGCATCGTGCCCGTCCCGAAGCTCGGCCGCACCGGCGTGGAGACCGGGTGAATCAGCTCGAGCGCGGCGAGCTTACGCACCGCGTCATCAGCGGAATCCACGATGGAAGGTGAAGCCAGCGAGGCGACCAGCTGGCTCGCCGGCTCGTTGACGACCACGACACCGCCGCGCCCGAGCGGGTTGAACAGCAGCCGGCGGCCGGCATCCAGCGGCAGGTCGACCAACTCGGCCGCCCGCACCCACGGGCCGGTGTCGAAGCTGGGCACCGGACCCGCCTCGGCCAACGCCTCGGTCACCGCGCAGGCACAGTCTTCGCAGTTGTGCACCATAAGCCGCTGGCCGTCGTGCAGATCGGCGCTCGACAACACGACAGCCCGTTCGTAACCCATGGAATGAGACCCTTTCGAATGACTGGCCCGCGCGCACCTTCGCGGCTCAGTAAAGCTGCTCCAGGCAGGCCATCAGGGGAGTCGACGACTGCCACGCCGACCGCAGCCGCTCTTCCCACGCCTCCTGGCGATCGTCGGGAAGCTTGGTGAAGAGCTCCGCGAAGGTGCGGAACTCGGCATTGACGGCGGCGGCGCCGTGCGAGGCCGCGTAGCCCTCGGCGACGTCGAGGAAACCTCTGGCGTAGTGGGCGAGGATCTCGTCCGGCGGGTTGGGGTCGGCCGTGCCGAGGGCGTCGCGCAGCCCCAGATGGCCCTGCACGAGCCGCCAGCGACCGTGCAGGTCCGGGAAGTCGTAGTCGTCGACCGCCGTGGCGATGTCGGCCGCGCGGGCGGTGATCCGGTCGCGATATTCGCGCTCGCCGGTCATCGCCCAGACCCGGTAGCACAGCTCGACGTATTCGATGAGGTTGGCGAGCCAGAACCAACCGTCGGAGAACCGGAGCGCCTCTTCGATCCCCTTGCTCAGGAAGTCGAGGCCGCGATCGGGCTCGACCCGCCCGAAGATGCGGCCCGCGCGGTTGAGCGCCGACGGGTAGCCCCGGGTGTTCCACTCGTGGCAGATGTCGAGGGCGTAGGTGATCCGTTCCTCCGCGGCGCTCTGCGCGTCGCGATCGGGCAGCAACGCCACCCCGGCCTGGGCCGCCTGCAGGAGGCAGATCGCCTGCTCCTGGTAGACCAGGCCGAGCCAGGGCCAGTCGCGGATGCCCTCGAAGATGCGCTGCGCGGTCTGGTAGGCCGTCCAGGCCTGCTCGAACTGCTGGTTGAAGCGCAGCAACTCGCCGCGCACGCTCCACGAGGTGGCCTCTCCCTGCCGCAACTCGAGCCGCCGGCGCACGGCGATGGCGCTGTCGACCAGGCTCAGACCCTCGCGATAGTTGCCGCGCAGGCCTTTCACGTACGCCCAGTTGGTCTGGATCGATGCCATCTCTTCGCGGTCTTCGGCGGGGCTGCGCCGCGACATCCCCTGCGACAGCGCGCTGTGTGCCTCTTGGTAGGCCTGGTCGGCCAACTCCCACAGGCCCTCGTTGCGCAGGTAGTAGCCCATTTCCTTGTGGGCCTCGGCGACCAGCTTCTCGCGGTCGTCGGTGACCAGCGCCCGCGCGGTCTCCAGGGCGGCGTCGAAGTGCTGCTTGCCCTCGCGGACCCGGCCCGGAATCCGCATGACGGCGTTGCCGATCAGGATGCTGCGCCGGTAGGCCGGCACCGGCTGGGCCGGCGTGATCGGCAGGCCTTCGAGGAGGCTGGCCGCGCGGTCGGGCTGCTCGTTCTCGATGAGGTGGGCCGCGATGCTCAGGCCGATGTCGATGTGCAGCCCCGGCTCGGTGCCCAGCCAGCGGTGGAAGTCTTCCATCACTTCGCCTTCCGCCTCGCCGGTGGTGACCAGGCGGGCGGTGGCGGGGAGGAAGCGCTGCATCTCCACCGCGATGAGGTTCTCGAAGAGCAGGTCGTGCTCGCGCCGGGCGTTCTCGAAGTAGGCCAGGAACTGGCGGGCGCCCGGCTCGAAGTCGGAGAGCAGCTGGAAGTAGAGGCCGGCCGCCTTGAGCTGGTCGAGTTCGCGTTTCTCGGCGCTGAGCCGGCCGACGGTGGCGATGAAGTCCTGTGCCATTCGCCGCCCGGCCTCGTCGTCGCCGGCCGATCGGGCGGCCTCGCCGTCGAGGGCGGCGACCTGCCGGCGCAACTCCCGCTCGGGGCCGTCGGTGAGCCGGGCGTAGATGTCGACGGCTCGTTTCCACAGCGACCGGCGCCACTGCTGGTCCTGGTCGTGCAGGGGAAGCAGGCGCCGGGTGAGCTCGTCGGCGAGCGCGTCGTGCAGCGTCGCGTAGCGCTCGTTGGCCCGCGGGCGGATCCAGGGCGTTCGCAGCAGCTGCTCCCACGCCTCCGGCCAGGTGGGCGCGTCAGGCGGAAGCGCGCAGTCGGCCATCAACTCCTGCCACGCCGAGAGGTTGACGCTCTTGCGGACGACCGCCAGCCGCTTGATCGCCTCATGCCAGAAGTCGGTCTCCCGATAAGGGGTCACCAAGCGCCGCTTGTACGCGTCTTCGAGCGCCCGCCCGGCGGTGGTCGGCTCGCCCTGGGCCGGCAGCATCTCCTGGATGTCGGCCAACGGCTGCGCGGCCTCCTCCGGAATGCCCTTGACCAGCAGATAGTCGACGGTCAGGGCGAGCCACAGCGGATGTCCCCGGGTCAGGTGGATCAGCTTGGTCTTCTCGTCGGCGGACAGGGCCGCCGCGACCGCGCTGGCGTCGAGATAGCCCAGGGCGGCAGCGGGGCCGAACTCGCCCAGCTCGACGGTGGTCAGCTCGATCGACTGGTGCGGGTCTTCGAGCTCGCGCCGGATGGGGTCGATGCTGTCGGCGCTGGTCAGCGGGCGCCCCGAGAGGACGAACAGGGTGCCTGGCAACGACTTCATCCACTGGGTGAGGGTCAGCAGCAGGTCCATGCCGCGGATGACCTCGACGGTGTCGAGCGTGACGACCACCGGCCGGCCGGTGGCCTCGACGAACGACCGGTAGCAGTCGACGAACACCTTCTTGATCCGGCCGAGGTGGCTGACCAGCAGCTCCTGGTCGATGCTCGGGCCCGGGTAGTGCGGGAACTGGGACAGGTACTCGTGGTAGCGGCCGAAGTGCGTGCCGGCCGGGTCGATCTGCTCGACGACCCGCTGCTCCAGATTGGACAGCAGCCAGTATTGCGAGTCGTCGACGTCGATCGGCTCGAGCCAGATGGCCGGGTCGTCGGGCCGGCGCTCGTGCGCGAGGCGGCGGACCAGCCGGGTCTTGCCGACGCCGCCGGGACCGTAGAGCAGCACCGCGCGGCTGCGCCGGTCGGCGCCGACCCGGGCGGCTTCCTGCCGGATCAGGTCTTCTTCGGCCCGGGCGATGTAGTCGGGGAAGCCGTCGCTCATCGGCCGACCCCGGGGTTGATGATGCCGATCAGCCGGTCGAACAGCTCGGACTCGCCGCCGATGGCCGCGTGCAACTCGGTGTCGTTCTCGGCCAGCCGCATGGCGAACGACCTCAGCTCCCAGGCGTTGTCGGAAGACTGGAACGCGTCGTAGAGCGCGCGCATCGACTCGGGCAGCTGCTGTGCCATCGACGCGGGGTCTTCGAGCTGGAGCAGGACCGCCTCGTGCCACAGGCATTCCATCGCGCCGCGAACCTGGTCGCTGTTGTTCACCTTCTCCGTCCAGATGGTGACGAACTGGTAAGACAGGCGACGGGCGGCCAGCCGGGCCTCGTCGGTCGAGTAGAAGTAGCGGAAGAGCAGCCGACGGATGGGTGCGTAGACCTCGTGCCACGGTTCGCTCTGCAGCTGGAGCAGGAGCGCGGTGCGGCTGAGGGCGCGCCACAGCGTCTCCAGCTCGAGCCCCGCTTCGCTGGCCACCCGGCGCAGCTCGGGGTCGGACGCGAGGTGGTATTGCACGTGCGACATGGTGATGAGCCGGTAGGGAACCAGGTTGCGCAACGCGGTCTCCAGCGCCACCCGGGTCTCGTGCAGGTGGTCGCCGCCCTGCGGGAACAGGCTTTCCTCCGACAACAGCTCGGAGCGGATGTAGGGCTCCGCCAGCTCCTGGAACAGTTCCTGCGTGTCGAGCCGCTCCAACTCGATCCACTGCTCCTGCTGGATCCACCGCAACGCCCGGTCGAGCAGCGCCGGCAGCCCTTCGCTCAGGCGGTGCACCCGCCTGGCGTGCGCGCTGATCACCGACGACGGCACGTTGGTGCGGTTCATCCGCCGGGCCAGATCGGCCAGAGCCTGGTGGACGATCTCGAGCCGGAACGGGGTCAACCGGAGGGACTCGAGCCGGGGCTCGGACTCGAGGCCGGGCCAGCCGTCGTCGCGGCGGCTCGCGACCACGATGCCCAGCCGGACCCGTGAGTCGCCGGCTTCCTGCACGCGCTGGTAGACGGCGCGCATGCAGCGGCGCAGCGCCTTGATCGCCGGCAGGTCGAGCAGTTCGGCGCTGTCGAGCAGGCAGAGGAAGGGCCGCCCGCTGGCGAGGATCCGCTGTGCGCTGGCCCGGATCGCGTCCGGCTCGCTGAGATCCGGGCGGTCCAGGCCGAAGAGGCGGGCGAGGAGCCGCGGCACGTCGTGCCGGATCGAGGACGGTTCTTCGCGGATGTCGATCAGCTGGGTGCCCCAGCCGTTGCCGTCCTCGTCGTTGGCGAGGCTGGTGCTCAACCGGCTGAGCAACCAGGACTTGCCGAGTGCGGGCGGCGCGGTGATCAGCCAGAAGTGGATGCCGCCGGGGTTGTTGAGCGCCCGTTCGAGGTCCAGGAGTTCGGTCTCGCGGTTGCGGAACAGCGGCGGGCGGACGCTGGAGACGGGCGGGCTGGGGGTGCCACCGGGTGTGGTGCCGTCGCCCCGCACCTGTCTCACGACGGTCTCCAGGCTGCTGCTGATCGCCGCGTCATTGGTCGCGTCCTGCCAGTCATAGTCGCGCAGGAACCCGACGGTGCCGCGGTCGGTCCTGGCCACCGTCAGGACGTGCACGAACTGACTATGGCTGTCGACGCTCTGGCGATCGGACTCGATGTGGATGGCCAACCGGCGCTCGCGTTGACACCAGGGCGACGCCGCGTAGGCGGGCGAGACGAGCGCGAGGAAGCCGCGGGCGGCGCTGATCGCCTCTTCCATCCGCTCGACGATCCGGCCGCCCCGCTGCTTGTTGTCCAGCCAGTCGTAGACACTCAAGCCACGTGCGGTCAACTGCTTGCTGATCTTGTTGGCGACCTCTTGATCTTCCTTGGCATAGCTGAGGAAGAGATCCATCGTTCCCTACACGTTTCTCGCGCCGGTCCCGTCGGTTGTCTTCCTTTATCCCGAACCGGCGGCCGCTCCGGAACAGCCGACCGGTCCTCACATTTCTGCCGGTCGGATGTATTGTCAGGGCAATCTAGACAGCTCGTTGTCCACTGTGCAAGGCGCCGGTCCGCGCCGTCGATGCAGGGTGATCGTTCGGAGTCGGCCGCATGCTGCCCCGATCGATTGCATACTGCTATGGTTGCGCCGACGAATCTGTTTCGCGTCCGGTGGTGGAGGTGACGCTGTGCTGCGCGTGGTGAGCCCGGGTGACGGCACGGCGCTGCTGTCCTGCGACACCTGCGGTGCCGAATTCGCCCCGCCCGGTCCCGCTGACCAGCGGATGACCTGGCTCGCCGCCCGCCGGATCGGCTGGGTCGAGCTGCGCGTCGGCGGCATCGTCTGGCAGCGGTGCCCGCGCTGTGCCCGGCGGGGCGAGCCCGTCGCGTCCGCCGCCCGATAACGCATGGTGCCGCCGGCCCGCGAGCAGGCCGCCGTGGAAGCGCTGATGGTGGCCAGCCGGGCATTCGTCGGCCTGGCCGCCCGCTCGCTGGCCGACCTCGACGCCGACGTGACGCTGCCGCAGTTCCGCACGCTCGTCGTGCTGGCCAGCCGCGGCCCGCAACGTTCCGTCGACATTTCCAACGAGCTCGGGGTTGCCGCATCGACCGGTCAACGGATGTGTGACCGGCTGGTGCGCAAGGGACTCGTCCACCGGGACCGGTCGACCAGCGACCGGCGGGTGGTCACGGTGCGGTTGAGCGCGACCGGCCGGGACCTGGTGGAGCAGGTCATCACCCGCCGGCGGGCCGAGCTGTCGCGGATCGTGGCCGCCACACCCAAGCTCTGGCAGCCCCGGGTCACCGAGGCACTGACCGCGTTCGCGCTGGCGGCCGGCGAGGTGCCGGAACAGGAATGGTGGCTCGGCTGGGCCGCCGGCGCGGGCTAGGCGAGCAGTTTCGCGAGCACGGCCGCGTGGCTGTGGTCGACGTCGCGGGTCGCGGTGAGCACCGTCAGCTCGCCTTCACGGCGGATCGCCTTGAGCCGGTCGAGCGAGTCGTTGTGTTTGAGCTCCACCAGATAGCGCCGGCGGAACTCGTCGAACTTGTCGGGCTGGTGCCCGTACCAGGTGCGCAGCTCTGCGGACGGTGCGATGTCTTTGAGCCACTCGTCGAAATGAGCCTCGTCTTTGCGAAGGCCGCGTGGCCAGAGCCGGTCGACCAGCACGCGGGTGCCATCGGCTGGGGTTGGGTCTTCGTACACGCGACGCAGTCGTACGCCTGCCATGCGCACCAATTGTACGAGCGTTCTCCGGTACGTTTGGCCTCTTACGCACACGCGCGGTGAGCGCGAGACTACACGGACTGACCTTTCTGCTCCCCTGCCCTGCCCCCGAGCCTGCCTCACCGTTCGGCGCCTCACCGCTAACTGGCCGTTGCGGTGTTGTTTCGCGGATTGGCGTCCGCGTAAGTGCCGTAGCCCGTCGCCGAGTCCTTGACGGTGAGCTGGCGACGGCACCGGTTGCGCTTTGCCTGCACCGAGAACGCGAAACTGGGTTCGACACATGCCCTGCCGCAGCGGATGACGCCGTCGAGAACCGGGACGCGCGCCTGCGAGGCCCGCACGAGCGGGCTTCCGTCACGGATTTCGCTCGCACCACATTGGCCGGTCGCGACGATCGCGCGCCACGCCGCACGGGCGGGCCCTGCGCATGCGGCCATCCGGCAATCCGTTCGGCCGATGATCAACACGGTTCGGCCGATTGGTGACGTCCGGCCATCGGCGGCCGAGCCGGTCGGCGCGGTCGGCACCTACACGCCGGTCACACCGCGCCGGATCCTCGACACCCGCAGCGGCCTCGGCGCGCCCAAGCGGATCGTCGGCCCTGGCGGCATCGTCCACCTCCAGGTGGGCGGCCGCGGCGGCGTGCCCGCGACGGGTGTCTCGGCCGTCATCCTCAACCTGACGGTCACCGGCACCCAGGGCAACGGCTACCTGACCGCCTACCCCGACGGGGTCACGCGGCCGATCGCGTCGTCGATCAACTTCACCAAGGGTGCGACGCGGGCCAACTCGGTCACCGTCGCCGTCGGCGCCAACGGATACGTCAACATCTACCAGAACAGCCTCGGCGCGCACATCCTCGCGGATGTGGCCGGCTACTACAGCGTCGACGAGGCGGCCCCGATCGGCAGCACCTACTTCCCCCAGGACCCGTTCCGGCTCGGCGACACGCGCCAGGACCCGGAAGGCGCGGTGCCCGGCGGTGGCTGGATCCGCTACGCGATCACCTTCGGCAACGCGGCGGATGACGCCTCGGTCACCGCGATCGCGATGAACGTGACAGCGATCAACCCGGTCAACGGTGGCTACCTCACGACCTGGAACGGCGTCGGCGACCCGCCGGTCGGCGTTTCCGCGGTCAACTACGCCAAGGGCGGGATCACGCCCAACAGCGCGACCGTGCCGACCGCGATATGCGAATTCTGCACCGGCGGCACCGGCTACGAACCGATGTTCGGCGTCTACACCAACACCACCACGCACTGGATCGTCGACGTGTTCGGTGTCTACGCCAAGGACGAGAACGGCCTGAAGTTCAGGCCGGTCACTCCGCAGCGGATCCTCGACACCCGTCAGACCACGGCGATGCGCTCGGGCGTGCGGGTCGTCGACTCGCCGGCCTCGGTGACGCCGGAGACCTACGCGCTCTCGCTCAACGTCGCGGGCGTCACCCCGACGGCCAACACCTACCTGACGGTGTGGCCCAACGACGGCAGCGATCGGCCGGCGGTGAGCACGCTCAACCCGTACAAGGGCCAGACAGTGGCCAACGGCACCATCGCGGGGTTGGGCGACAACCAGCAGTTCCAGATCTACAACAACTCCGGGGTCATCAACGTGGTCGCCGACATGGGGGGTGTCTTCGAGTACTTCCCGCCGGTCGCGCAGGGAGCACGCGTCGCGCCAAGCGGTCCCGACCTGCGCCGGCAGGCTCGAACGGCCGCTAGCAACCGCTGACGGCCTGATCGACAAAAGCCCCGCCCGGGTTCGCCCGGGCGGGGCTTTTTCGATGCCGCTCGCCTTTTGCGCTACGTCACCACTGCGTCGGCGCCGGGGGCACCACGACCGGTGGGCGGTCATCGCAGGTGATGGTGTTGGGGAGTTCCCATGCGGCCATCCACGGGCCGGTGGTGCCGCCGCCGTCGTTGCCACCCAGGTCCGTCACCGCGAACTCGGAGCCGGTGGGTGGGAAGTTGAACGAGCCGCAGTTGTTGATGCCGACCGCGCCCACATTGCGGGCGTCTACGTTTTCGAACGTGGCACCGCCCTTGACCCGGGCGCTGAGCACGGAGGTGCCGGTGCCGTCGACGCGGATGTCCTTGAAGTGCAGGTTGGTGATCGAGTAGAGGTCCTTCACGGGGAAGTCGCTCACCAGCATGATCGCGTTGTAGGTGTTGTCGAGGTAGTGGTCGCCGGTCACCCTGATGTCGGCGTCGATGTTCTTCTCCAACGCGTAGATCCAGATGGCGCCGAGCCCGATGTTCCAGTTGAGCTCGTAGGTGCCGGCCCGCACCACCGTGTTGTCGGTGATCGACAGCTTGCCGGTGAAGGCGACCGCGCCGAACCGTGACCCGACCTGGATGCCGCTGCCTTCCCGGATGGGGTCGGCGATCAGGTTCGCGGAGACGGTGTTGTCCTCACCGCCGTAGATGGCGATGCCGTTGGCCAGCGTCGGCGTCTGCACCGTGTTGTGGTCGAACGTGTTGCGCGCGTCGGCCGTCTGCTCCGACCACATCGCGAGGCCGTCGTCGCCCGTATTGCGGATGAAGTTGTTGCGGACGACCGAGTTGGTCACTCCGATGTGGAAGTTGAGCGCGTCGGCGATCTGGTCGACGACGATGGCGTCGGTCACCTTCGTGTTGTTCATGGGGCCGTCGAACCAGAGCCCGACCTTGGTGTGCCGGATGTGCAACCCGGAGATGGTCGAGTCGCTCATCGCGCCGCCGATGCCGTTGACCTGGTCGGTGTCGATGCGCTCACGCACATCGCCCTCGATCGAGAAACCCGACAGGTGTACGTTGCGGCTGCCGCCGTCGGCCGCGTCCTTGCCGTAGAAACCGACTCCGGTGTGGACAGAGCCGTCCGGTGCGGGCGGGTCGAGGGCGACCTCCTTGCCCTTGATCTTCGTGTACCAGTTGCCGGCGCCCTCGATCGTCACGTTGTCGACGATGATGTGCCGGTTGACCTGGTAGGTGCCCGGCGGCACATACACCTTGAGCCGGGCCAGCCGGGCCAGCGCGATCGCCTTCTCAAAGGCGCCCGCCGAGTCACGCTTGCCGGTCGGGTCGGCGCCGAACAGCAGCACGTTGGACGCGAGCAGGTTGACGTGTGGCGCGCCGACCAACTCGGAGTCGAGCAGGTCGATCACGGTCCACGCGGCAGCCGTGCCCTTCGGCGCGGTCAGCCGGATCTTGGCGCCGGCCGGGTAGGTGCGGCCGAGCGCCAACCGCTCCTCGTCGTAGAACTTCATCGGCCGGAACGGCTTGGTGATCACCGGGGTCGGCGTGGTGGCCGCCGGCACGCAGGCGCACTCGGTGATCCACCAGTCCGGGTGCAGCAGGTCGGCCTGCGGGTCGTTGGTGAACGGGTACTGGTTGTAGAGCCACGCGTACTCGGACGTGAGGGTCATGGTCTTCGACCCGCCCCCGTTGACCTTCACGTTCAACGGCGCGCGGATCCCGCCACCGCCGGGCGCGTCCGGGATGCTGTAGCGCACGGTGATGGCGTTCGCTGCGGCCGGCAGCGTGAACTCGACGTACTGGCCGGGTTGGAGCCGCACCGCCGCGCGGCCCGACGCCTCCGCGGGCAGCGTGTAAGCGGTCCGGTCCGGCCCGATCCTGGTGCCGTTGGTGACGGCGTTCTCCGCTTCCTGCTCGAGGAAGTTGACGTTGGCGCCCCGGCCGGCGACCAGCGCCGGGTCGAGCGCGGCCCGGGTGACCACCGGCGCCGCACCGGCGCTGGCGGGGCCCGCGATGCCGACGACGCCGAGGCCCACAGCGGCGACGGTCGCGACGGCCAGCAAACGAGGTGGTGTCCGTGACATCAAGGACTCGTTTCTGTAGCGAGATAAGGAGATGGGGACCCTGACCTTAGGGTCATCGATATCTGCCACACAAGAGCCTGTCGATTAATTTCGGACTCTTGCACGACACTTACATCCTCCGATCGGCTTCTTGCGAATGCACCCGCCGGCGTACATCGCCGGGCCGACGCGCTGCCACCTGCGGATACCTAGCATCGGCGGCATGGATGCCACGCTGACCCGCCCCGCCGACCACCGGTTTCCCTCGGCCGTCATGTCCTGGGTCGTGCTCGCCGCCTACCCGGTCGCGCTGTCGCTCGCTGTCGCGTTCGGCACCGGGACCGACAGCACCGGCCCCGAGACGGTGCTCCCGGTTCTGGTGCTCGCCCTACCCGCTCTCGTGCTCCCCCGCTGGCCCGTCGTCGGATTCACCGGCCTGCTGCTCGGCGCCGTCGGGCTCGCACCGCTGCACATCTCCGGGCTGGTCGGCTTCGCGCAAGCCGTGGTTCTCGACGTCGCCGTCGCCTACATCGCGGCAACCAGGTCGCGGCTCGCCGCGGCCGGCGCCGCCGTCGCGGCGTTGGTGGCGCAGGTCGGAGCGGCCACGCTCTACGTGAACGGGGACCCGAACAGCTCCTACGTCAACGTGCTGGTCGCCCTGCTGCTCGGCGTCGTGGTCGCCTGGCTCGCCGGCACCGCGGTCCGCCAGCGACGCGACTACCGGGCGGCCCTGATCTCCCGCGCCGCGACCGACGCGGTCACCTCCGAGCGGCTGCGCATCGCGCGCGACCTGCATGACCAGGTGGCGCACAGCATCGGCGTCATCGCGATCCAGGCCGGCGTCGGCCGCCGGGTGATCGACACCCAGCCCGACGAGGCGCGCAAGGCGCTCGACACGATCGAGACCGCCAGTCGGGAGACGCTCGCCGGGCTGCGCCGCACGCTGGTGGCCCTGCGCCGCAGCGACACCGAACCCGCTGCCACGGCCACCACCGGCCTCGCCGAACTCGACCGACTGGTCGCCACCACCGAGGCCGCCGGGGTCCGCGCGCGGGTGCGCATCGAGGGCGAGCCGCGGGTGCTGCCGCCGGACGTCGACCTCGCCGCCTACCGGATCATCCAGGAGGCGTTGACCAACGTCGTGCGCCACGCCAAAACCGACAACTGCACAATCATCATCGGATACGCGCCGGAGGTGCTCACCATCGCCGTAACAGATGCCGGCCGGGGCGGGTCCGACTCCGGGACCGGCTACGGCATCCCAGGTATGCGGGAACGGGCCGCCCTGCTGGGCGGCGACCTGACCGCCGAAGCGCTGCCGGAGGGCGGTTTCCAGGTGCGGGCCACCCTGCCGCTGCCGGCGGACCAGGCATGACCGTCCGGGTGCTGCTCGCCGACGACCAACCGCTCGTCCGCGCCGGGCTGCGGGTGCTGATCGCCGATACCACCGACCTCGAGGTGGTCGGCGAGGCCGGCACCGGGATCCAGGCGGTGCACCTGGCCCGCGAGTTGGCTCCCGACGTGGTGGTGATGGACATCCGGATGCCGGGGATGGACGGCATCGCAGCCACGCGGATGCTCGTCGAGGGCGGTTCGGCGGCCCAGGTGATCATGCTGACCACGTTCGACGACGACGACAACGTCTACGGCGCCCTCCGCGCCGGCGCCAGCGGGTTCCTGGTCAAGGACATGGCGTTGGACGACATCCTGGACGCGGTGCGGGTGGTCGCGACCGGCGACGGGCTGATCGCGCCGAGCGTCACCCGCCGGCTGATCGCGGAGTTCGCCGGCCGTCCGGAGCGGTCGCCGGCCGCGGCCCGGCCGCCCGCCCTCGCCGGCGTCACCGAGCGGGAGCGCGAGGTGCTGACCCTGGTCGGGCAGGGGCTGTCCAACACCGAGATCGCCGAACGACTGGTGATCAGCGTGGCCACGGCCAAGACCCACGTCGCCCGGCTGTTCACCAAACTCGACGCGCGGGACCGCGTACACCTGGTGATCATGGCTTATGAAATGGGTCTGGTGGCGCCATCGCGCTGACGCGGTTTATGGTGGAGGGCGCCGGTCGAGAGGCGCTGCGACGGACCAGATCCGCCACGCTCGACTGGTCTCTTGATTCCCAAGGGCGCCTCCTGACACGGGAGGTGCCACTTGCACGCCCAGAATCGCAATGGTGTCGAGTTCGCCGTTCGCGACCTCGACCTCGCCGCCGCCGGCCGTCACCAGATCCGCCTGGCCGAGCACGAGATGCCCGGCCTGATGGCGCTGCGCCGCGAGTTCGCCGCCAAGCAGCCGCTGCGCGGGGCCCGGATCGCGGGTTCGCTGCACATGACCGTGCAGACGGCGGTGCTGATCGAGACGCTCGTCGCGCTCGGCGCCGACGTCCGGTGGGTGTCCTGCAACATCTTCTCCACACAGGACGAAGCGGCGGCCGCGGTCGTCGTCGGTCCGGAGGGCACGGTCGACGCGCCCGCCGGCACCCCGGTGTTCGCCTGGAAGGGCGAGACGCTGGAGGAGTACTGGTGGTGCACGATGCGGCTGTTCGAGTTCGGTGACGGCCAGGGCCCGAACCTGATCGTCGACGACGGCGGCGACGCGACCCTGCTGGTGCACAAGGGTGTCGACTTCGAGGCGGCCGGCACAGTGCCGGCGGCCACCGACGACGACCACGAGGAATACCGGCTGATCCTTTCGACGCTGCGCGGCAGCCTGGCCGACGACCCGCAGCGGTTCACCCGCATCGCGGCCGGCATGCGCGGCGTCTCCGAGGAGACCACCACCGGCGTGACCCGCCTCTACGAGCTGGCCCGCGGCGGTCGGCTGCTGTTCCCGGCGATCAACGTCAACGACTCGGTCACGAAGTCGAAGTTCGACAACAAGTACGGCATCCGGCACTCGCTGACCGACGGGCTCAACCGGGCCACCGACGTGATGCTCGGCGGCAAGCTGGCCGTGGTCTGCGGCTACGGCGATGTCGGCAAGGGCGCCGCCGAGGCGCTGCGCGGCCAGGGCGCCCGGGTCGTGGTCACCGAGATCGACCCGATCTGCGCGCTCCAGGCGGCCATGGACGGCCTCCAGGTCGTCGAGCTCGACGACGTCATCGACAGCGGCGACATCTTCATCACCACCACCGGCGGCGTCGACATCATCCGGGCCGACCAGATGGAGCGGATGAAGCACAACGCGATCGTCGGCAACGTCGGGCACTTCGACAACGAGATCGACATGGCCGGCCTCGCGCGGGTGCCGGGCATCGTCAAGACCGAGGTCAAGCCGCAGGTGCACGAGTGGCAGTTCCCCGACGGGCACGCGATCCTGGTGCTCTCCGAGGGCCGCCTGATGAACCTGGGCAACGCGACCGGGCACCCGAGCTTCGTGATGTCGTGCTCGTTCGCCAACCAGGTGATGGCTCAGCTGGAGCTGTGGCAGGGCGAATACGCCAACGAGGTCTTCGTGCTGCCGAAGCACCTCGACGAGAAGGTGGCCCGGTTGCACCTCGAGGCGCTCGGCGTGCGGCTCAGCACGCTGACCAAGAAGCAGGCCGAATACCTGGGCCTGCACGTCGAGGGGCCCTACAAGCCCGAGCACTACCGCTACTGACCGGTCGCCGGCCGTCCGGGTCCACATCGGACCCGGACGGTCAGGCGCGGAGCGCCTCGGCGACCGCACCGTCCAGGCCGAGCTTGGCGCCGGCCCGGCTGGCCGCGGCGAAGCCCACCGGGTCGAGCGGCACATAGCCCGGCCACGCCGGCAGGTAGAGGTCGAGCCAACTCGGGCTGGGCGGCCGGTCGATCGCCCCGGCCGCCGAGGCGAAGAACACCGCCCGCTCCGGATCGCCATTGCGGGCGGCGACGTCGGCGATCGCCATGAGGAACAACGAAGGGCTGTTGACGTCGCCGCCGGAGTGGGCGATCGCCAGCCCGTCGCACAGGTATTGGTGCGCGGCCTTGACGTAGCCCATCCGCAGCGCGTTGACCGCCAGGCTGTAGAGCGCGACGATGCTGGCCAGCGGCACCTCCCTGTTGCCGGCCGTGCGCAACGCGGCGAACAGCAGGTCGGCAGCCCGGGCGTGGTGGCCCTCGGCGAGCGAGATCATGGCCAACCGGCTCCAGTAAAGGCTGACCTGCCAGTCGTGGCCCAACCGCTCGCCGATCTCGCGGGCCTCCTCCAGCAGTGAACGGGCCCGGTCGTAGTCGCCGTCGCGGATCGCCTGGAGTGCCAGTGGCCCGTCGGCGCGGGCCACGCCGTCGTCGTCGCCGACCTCGCGGGCCCACCGCCGAGCCTCGTCAAGCCGGGACCGGCCGCTCGCGATGTCGCCGGTGAGCAGCAACGTGGAGCCGGACGCCAGCAGCGCGTGACCGCGGGCCACACCGGAGAACCGGTCGCGCAGCGCATAGTAGCGGTCGGTCAGCCGCCTGACCTCGGCCAGCGGGCCGTGCAGCCACCAGTAGACCCAGATGCCCTCCCCCATGGCCAGCGCCGGGGTGAGGTCCTCGTGGTCGAGATACCACCAGATGGCCTTGACGACGTTGTCGTGGTCGGCGGCGAGCCGGCGCAGCCAGTCGCCCGCCCCGCGCTGGTTGAGCTGTGGGCCGGCCGCGAGGGCCAGCAGCGAGAAGTGGTCGGCATGGGCCCGGTTGGCGGCCGCCTCGTCGGGGCTGTCGCGCAGCCGCTCCAGCCCGTACTCCCGGATGCTCTCCAGCATGCGGAACCGGCCGCTCGACGACACCTGGTCGACCAGGCTGGCCTCGACCAGGCGTTCCAGCGCCGCTAGGGCGTCGTCGCCGCCGACCGCCTCGACCGCCGTCAGGTCGAACCCGGCGAAGATCGCGAGGCGCGCGAAGAGCGCCTGGTCGGCGGCCTCGAGAAGCTGGTGGCTCCACTCGATGGTGGCGCGCAGCGTGCGCTGCCGGGCCGGCAGGTCGCGCGAACCGCCGGTGAGCAGCGTCAACCGCTCGTCGAGCCGCGCCAGGATCTCGCCCGGACCGAACAACCGGACTCGGGCGGCGGCCAACTCGATCGCCAGCGGCAGCCCGTCGAGCCGCCGGCAGATCTCCGCTACCTGGTCCATCGCGTCGTCGGTGAGCACCAGGTCGCGCCGGGCGGCGTGGGCCCGGTCAAGAAAGAGCTGGATCGACGGGTACGCCCCGAGCGTCGCCCGGTCTGCGGCCGGTGCGGGCAGCTCCAGCGGCGACACCTGAAGGGCCCGTTCGCCGGTGAGCCGCAGCGGCGCCCGACTGGTCACCAGCACGGCGACGCCCGGGGCGTTGCGCAACAGGCGGTCAACGACCGGGGCCGCGTCGGCGACGTGTTCGAAGTTGTCGAGGACCAGCAGCAGGTGCCGCTGGCGCAGGTAGGTGACGACCTGGTCGGCCGGGTCGACCTCGCCGCCGGAGGCCACGCCCAGCGTGCGCGCGATCGCCTCGCCGACGCGCTCCCAGTTGTTGATCGGGCACAGGTCGACGTAGCGGACGCCGTCGGCGTAACGGTCGGCCAGCCGGGCTGCGATCTCGACGGCCAGGCGGGTCTTGCCGACGCCGCCCGGGCCGGTCAGCGTCACCAGCGGCGCCACTTCGACGGTGAGCAGGTCGGTCAGCGCCGTGAGTTCCCGTTCCCGACCGATCAAGGGGGTACGCGCGGCGGGCACCGTGACGACCTCGGTGGCCGGTTCCTGCGCGGGCCCCTGGAACCGGGCGGTCAGCAGCACGGCCAGGTCGGTCTCGACCAGCCGGCGCAACTCGGCAGCGTCCGCGAACTCGCGGTAGACGACGGCGGCACCGGCCGCGGTGGCGTCGAGCATGGCCGCCAGTCGGGGGTCGCGGCGCGGAGCCGGTTGCTTGACGTAGAGCAGCCGGGGCATTCCGCTCTCGCCGGCCAGTTGGTATTCGTCCTCCAGGCCGGAGAGCGTCGCGTCCGGCGCGAGCCAGCCGTAGCTCTCCCAGTAGACGCCGACGAAGATGTGGCTCTGCGCGATGTAGGCGCGGTAGACCTCGCGCGGCGGGTGCGGCCGGGCGCCCTGCTCGAACATCACCGGCGAGAGGCGCAGTTGGTTGATCGCGTCGCGGACGGCTACCCGCTCCGGCTCCAGCTCGCGCAAGGTCGAGCTGACGAAGACACGCAGCCGCTGGTCGGGCGTGATGATCGGTTGGCTCGACATGCGTACACCGCCATGAATGCGGGTATTTACCGCATACCAGCCTAGCTGGCGTCACGCGCTCCGGCGGATCGGAGTGCGGTTCGCGGCGCGATCCCGGCCGTGGTCGCCGCGCACCAGGGCGGCGATCCGTTCGCGCATCTCCCGGCCCATCTCCCGCTTGAGGACCGGGGACGGCCGCTCGCCGGTGATGAAGCCCTGGACGTGACGGATGCCGATCCCGTAGATCTGTTCCAGCGTGATCGGCGAGTCGTCTTCGACGCCCTCCACGACGACGCTGCGGCCGACCGCCGCGTGCCCGAGAGTGACCGGTTGCCGGGCGACGCTCGCGACCAGCGCCAACTCCTGGTAGGCGGACGGATGCCGCAACAGGGCCCGGTCGACCTTGATCTGGGTGAGCGGCAACTCCGCCATCCGCGACACCGACGAGTGGCCCACGCCGAAGTCGTCGACGGCGAAGCGGATGTCGAGGCGGTCGGCGATCGCCACCAGCCGCTGGTGGAAATAGGCCAGCGAGTCGTCGCCCCAGGCCTCGTAGATGCGCGGCGCGATCGGGTCCTGCTCGGAGATCTCCAGCGTGACCGCACTGGGCCGCAGGCCGGCGCTGGCGATCGTCCGCTCGACCTCGTCGACATACCCTTCGCTGAGCAGCGAGCGGACGGCCACGTTGATCGAGACGGGCCGCGGTGCTCCCTCGTTGTCACCGAAGCAGATCAGATGCGCTTCGTCGTAGGACTCGATCGCCTTTCGCAGGATGGCCTTGTCGCGTTCGACGACGAACCGGTCGCCCCAGACGTGTGCGAGCCGGATCAGGTCGACCGGGGCCCGCGGATCCGCGGCGTTCAACCGGGCCAGCGCTTCATAGCTGTGTATCTCGACCTGGCGAGGCAGCCGGTCGATGGTGACGATCGGCTGGAAAACCATCGAGAACGAACCGAGCATCTTGCGATAGAGCTCGAAGCAGCGGTCGTAGAGCCGCGCCGGTAGTCGGCCGAAGCTCTGGCGCAAGCCGGTGAGCACCTCGATCTCGCCCTTCTCGACCGGCCCGCTGAGGTCGGTGCGCCAGATCGTCTCCATGATCCGGGCCAGCGGCTCGCCCATGTCGAGCAGGTTCTGCGCGGGGTTGACCACGACCAGCACCAGCGAACTGGCCATGCCCTGGCGCAGGGGCACGCACAGCACCCGCCCCGCGGACCCGCCCTCGAGGACGCGGGCGGATCCGGCGTGCTCGGTGCGGCGCAGGAGATGGTGCAGATCGTCTTCGTGGAATTGCTTGGTCGCCGAGATCGTCCGGAACGTCGGGCCGGTGTATTCGAGCAGCGCCGCGGCGTCGGCACGCATGGCGGCGCACAGCAACTCCGCCTTGTCGTTGTTGGGCACGGACCGCTGGCCCTCGCTCGTCGCGCCGAACGCCCCGGTCGTCGACGAGGTGCCCGACCGGGCCGACGACGGGTGGGGCGGGAAGATCTGACTCAGCAGGTCGAGGATCGCCGGCGCGGAGCGTTCGAGCGGGTTCTCCAGCGGCACGATCCGCACATCGGCGGGCAGCGGGTCCGACATGGACACACCGGCGCCCGAGGCGGTGCGTCCCGGCCGGGTCAACACCTTCGTCGCGCCCCACGACTGCACGGACTGGCCCGGCTTGGGGTCGATATCCTGCCCGACCACATAGTCGGCCATGCGGCCGAACGTTACCCGTCCCTCGTCGTCGGCCGCCTTGCCGTTGAGGGCGTCGAGGATGTGCTTGGTCACCTGGCCGTGGCCCAGCATGCCGACTTCGCGGGCGCTGCCCTCCGTCGGCGCTGACATCAGCAGGCTGTGCTGCTTGGAGTGCCGCCCGCTGATCGGCATCATCTCGATCTGTTGGGGTTGCCCGTCGATGTCGGACCCGGCGCGGCAGCAGTCGAGGATCAGGAACGCGGTGCCCTTGAACTTGTCGAGGACGTCGCCGCGCAGGAACGCCATCCGCAGACCTTCGTCGGGATGCTCGCGCAGGGTCGCCCGCCGCAGGTCCGGCGTGACCAGATAGTCGTCGACGACGCCGTTCCAGTCTGCGGTCAGCGCATGGCCGGCGAAGTAGATGAGCAGCGTGTCGGAGCGGGCGGACTCGATCGCGATCGTGCGCAGCAGGCTCCGCAGGCTCCAGGCGTCGGCCTTGTCACCGATGCGCAGAAACGCGTTCGCGGAGTCGAACGTGCCGGTGTCGGGGTCGGTCAGCACTTCGTGCACGGCGCGCGCGTCACTCTCGGCGTAGCGCAGGCTCGGCAACGCGACGTCCGCGTCAGACCTGTTCACGCCGATGACTACCGCTGTGCGCCGACCATCCATGGGCACCGCCTCCACGCTGCCGCCAACCGGTTACTCTCCGTGCCGACCAAGATTCCCGGTGGCCAGAGGTCATCGTGCAGGGGTCGTGATACGAAAACAACTCAGCGGATCGCGGAGCGCGGGCCCGGCTGGCCAACAGCCAGGTGGCGGATATCCAGGCGAGCGCACCATACGCGGCCTTTGCCGATTTCTGAGTGTCCTAACTATGCAGATCATTCGGTTCGCCGGCATCGCCCGAGATCTTGGCATTGGCAGATGCTGCCAACACCCCTGGGCAGGCGTAACGGGTCCGACCGCGGCTATTCGGAGTCGTACCCGGACCGGATGGGTCAATGACCGGAACCCGACTCGCACCCATCCGCCGGCCGGGCCAGGGCCGAAGTCCTCGCGCAGGCACCCCCTGACGGGAGGACAGACATGACCAGGAAACCCCGCGCGATCCTCGCGGCACTCGCCGTGACCGGTATCGCGCTGGCCGCGCTCGGGCCGCAGTCGTCGGTGGCGTCAAGCCATCGCGAGGCGCCGCTGATCGCCAGCGATCCGGCCGCCGACAACACGGACCTGTATGCCTTCGTGAGCCCCGACCGGCCGGACTACGTGACGCTGATCGCCAACTGGATCCCGTTCGAGGAACCCAACGGCGGGCCCAACTTCTACCCGTTCGCGACCGACGCGGCCTACAACATCAACGTCGACAGCGACGGCGACGCGAAGGCCGACGCGGTGTTCCGCTGGACCTTCAAGAACGTCGACAGGCGGGGCGGCTCGACGTTCCTCTACAACAACGGGCCGGTCGACTCGTTCGACGACCCGAACCTGCTGTTCAAGCAGACCTACACGCTCGAGTCGTCGTTCAACGGCGGGCCGTTCAAGACCCGGATCAGCAACGCGCCGGTGGCGCCGTCGCGGATCGGCAACGCCTCGATGCCCGACTACCAGAAGCTCCGCGACGAGGCCACGATCCAGTTGCCGGGCGGCTGGAAGCTGTTCGCCGGCCAGGCCGACGACCCGTTCTTCCTCGACCTGCGGGTCTTCGACCTGCTCTACGGCGGCGACCTAAGCGAGACCGGCCAGGACACGCTCGCCGGCTACAACGTCAACACGATCGCGCTGCAGGTGCCGTTCAAGGACGTGGCGCTGCGCGGCGACGCCAAGCGCAACCCGGTCATCGGCGTCTGGACCACCACCGACCGCGCCAAGGTGCGGATCGCCGGCCAGAGCACCAACGGCATCCGCGGCGAGCGGGTGCAGGTCTCGCGCCTCGGCAACCCGCTGGTCAACGAGGTCGTCGTGCCGGCGAACCTGAAGGACGCGTTCAACTCGATCTCGCCGGACCAGGACGCCGGCATCCCGGCCGTGGTCAAGCGGGTGACCGATCCCGAGTTGCCGAAGCTGATCGAGGGCAGCTACGGGGTGCCCGCACCAGCGACACCGCGCAACGACCTGGTCGAGATCTTCCTGACCGGCATCACCACCAAGGCCAACGGACCGATCAAGGCCGACCTCAACTCGCAGCTCGACAACAAGGACGTCAACGCCAAGCGCTTCCGGCCCGCCGAGATGCTCCGGCTCAACCTGGGCGTGCCGGTGGCCGACCAGCCCAACCGGCTCGGCGTACTCGGCGGCGACCTGCAGGGCTTTCCCAACGGCCGCCGGCTGACCGACGACGCCGTCGACATCGCCGTCCAGGCCGTCGAGGGTGCCGCGCAGACCGGGCAGATCGTCGACGCGCTGGCCGCCGGCGACAAGGTGGACGCCAACGACAACCAGTTCGGGGACGCGTTCCCCTATGTGGCCCTGCCCAACGTGGGTGCGGTCAACGGCGGCGCCGGCGCGGCCGCGATCGTGCCGCCCGCCGCGACCTCGGACCCGGCGCCGTCCTTGTCACCCGCGGCGGCTTCGGCGTCTACCAGCGACATGGGCCGCGGCTCGGTCGTCGCCGTCGCCGCGATCGGTGGCCTGGCCCTGGCGCTGATCCTGGTGACCTGGTGGTTCCGCCGACGGCGGCCCGCCGCTACTCCCGACGACACCATCCGCATCTGACCGTCCCGGGGCGCGTCCGCGGCGATGCGGGCGCGCCCCACCGTCGGCTCTCGGGAAGGAGCCCCCGCTCATGCGTACTCCCCTTCGGACGGTCGTCGTCGTGGCCGTCGCCGCCGTCGCCCTGCTCGGTGCGGGCGCCGTGTTCGGCCTCCGGTCACCGGCGCCGGCCGCGGCGCCGGTCGCCGCTTCGCCCGCGGCACCCGACCGGCTCGCCGCGACCATCGCCCGGGCCCAGGACCGGCTCCGTGAGCTGCCCAGCGACCACGAGACGTGGGCCGCGCTCGGCCTCGCCTACGTCGAGCAGGCCCGGGTCACCGCCGATCCCAGCCTGTATCCGAAGGCCGAAGGGGCGCTGAAGCGCTCGCTGTCGGTGCGGCCCGACTCCAATGCCACCGCGCTGGTCGGGCTCGGGGCGCTGGCCAACGCGCGGCACGAGTTCGCGGCCGCGCGGGGGTTCGCCGACGACGCGCTGCGGGCCAACCCGTACGACGCCGATGCCTACGGTGTGCTGGCCGACGCGCAGACCCAACTCGGCGACGCGGCGGCGGCCACGACGGC
This sequence comes from Asanoa sp. NPDC049573, assembly GCF_040676615.1. NCBI lineage: Bacteria > Bacillati > Actinomycetota > Actinomycetes > Micromonosporales > Micromonosporaceae > Asanoa > Asanoa sp. NPDC049573. The sequence goes on along the minus strand of NZ_JBFAPI010000003.1, from coordinate 76,904 downwards.
GATCCAGCGGATGCTCGACCTGCGGCCCGGGCTGGCCGGCTATGCCCGCGCCTCCTACGACCTCGAGCAGCGCGGCGAGGTGCCGTCGGCGATCGACCTGATGCGGCGGGCCCTCGACGCGGCCGTCGATCCGGCCGACATCGCCTTCTGCCGCAACCAACTCGGTGATCTCGCGTGGTCGACCGGGGACCTCGCCGCGGCTTCAGCGGAGTACGCGGCCGGCCTGGTCGCCAGTCCCGCTTTTCTCGCGCTGCTGCGCGGGCGGGCCCGGGTGGCGGCCGCCCGCGGCGATCTGCCCGCGGCGATCGCCGACGCCGGAACGGTGGCGGCACGGACACCGACGCCCGACACGCTGATGGAGTACGCCGCGCTGCTGCGCCTGGCCGGCCGGACCGATGAGGCCGCCCGGCAGCTCACCCTGGCGAACGCCGCCCACCGGTTGTTCGTGGCCAACGGCGGGCAGGACGACCTGAGCGGTGCGCTGCTCGCACTGGCCCGGGGCGATGCCGCCGGGGCCGTGCCGCTGGCCAGGGCCGAGTGGAGGCGGCGGCCGTTCGCGGAGGTGGCCGACGTGCTGGGCTGGTCGCTGCACCTCTCCGGGCAGGACGCGCAGGCGTTGCCGCACCTGCGACGGGCGGTTGCCGCCTCTCCGCGCAACGCGCTCTTCGCCTTTCACCTCGGTATGACGCTCTTGTTTCTCGGTGACGCGGACGCCGCCCTCGTGCAGTTGCGGCAGGTGCGGTCGCTGAACCCGTATTTCTCGCCCGCCGACGGGCCGACGGCCGCTCGGGCACTGTCCGCATTGGAGGCACGGTCGTGAAGCGGGTTCTGGTGTTCCTGGGTCTGGCGTTGGTGGGGTTCCTCACCCTGCCGTCGGCACCGGCGGCGGCGCATCCGCTGGGCAACTTCTCGGTCAACCGGTATGCGGGGTTGACGGTCTTTCCCGACCGGATTTCGGCCGTCGTCGTGGCCGACGTGGCCGAGTTGCCGACGCTACAGGATCCCGCGCCCACGTGTGCCGAGGCCGCTTCCGCGCTGGCGGTCGTGGTCTCCGGGTCTCGGGCGGACTGGGCGGTTTCCTCGTCGTCGCTGATGCTGGCGGACGGAGCCGGTGGGTTGAAGACCAGCCGGCTGGAGTGCCGGCTTTCATCGCCGATCGCGCTGTCGTCCGGCGGCTCGGCCGTCACGGTCACCAACGACTTCCGCGGCGACCGCATCGGCTGGCGCGAACTGACGGCGACGGGTGCGGGGGTCCAGGTGGCGGGTTCTTCGGTTCCGGCCGCCACGGTGAGCGACGAGTTGCGGCGGTATCCGGACGACCTGCTGGCGTCGCCGCTTGACGTGCGGACGGCGAGGTTCACGGCGATCCCGGACGGCACCGTCGCGTCCGGCGCTGTCGCTTCGGGCGCGGCACGGTCGTCGGGCGGCACGCCCCTGGGATTGTCGGGGCCGTTTGCGGGCGCCGAGCGGTGGTTGGACGGAGTGGTCGGCGGTGCCCGGCTGACGCCGCTGGTCGGGGTGCTCGCGGTGCTGCTGGCCCTGTTGCTGGGCGCGGCACACGCGGCGCTGCCCGGCCACGGCAAGACGGTGATGGCGGCCTACCTGGCCGGCCGGGCCGGCCGCCCACGCGACGCCCTCGCGGTCGGTGCGACCGTGACCCTGACCCACACCGGCGGGGTCCTGGCCCTGGGCCTGCTGTTGACCACGTTCGCGGGCATCGCCGGCGAGGCGGTGCTGGGGTGGCTCGGCTTCGCCAGCGGGGTCCTGGTCGCGGCGATCGGCACGGGCGCGCTGGTGTCGGCGGCCCGCCGCCGCGCCGGCGACCGCGCATGTGTCGCGCCCCACCCGCACAGCCACGACCACGGGGAAGCACGGGGTCTCGCCCAGCGGCAGGGCCAGGCACATTCGGATGAAGGCACCCACCCGGGCCACACGCACGACGGGCATGGGCATTCGCATGGGGCTGGGCGATGGGGCATCGCGGGCATCGGGGTTGCTGGTGGGTTGGTGCCTAGTCCGTCGGCGCTGGTGGTGTTGCTAGGGGCGATCGCGCTCGGGCGTACCGCGTTCGGCATTCTGCTGGTCTTCGCCTATGGGTTGGGGATGGCGGCCACCCTCACCGCGGCGGGGCTGGTGTTGATCCGGGTGCGAGACCGGCTCGCCAGGCGGTTCCGGGTTGTCGAGCGGTGGCGGGTCGCGGCGCCGTCGGCTACCGCGGCGCTGATCGTGGTTGTCGGGCTCGGGCTGGCCGGCCGCGCGTTTTCCACAATCGTCTGACGGGGGTGGCGACCATGAGCACGGGCGCGGAATCATTCCCCCTCAGAACGCCACACCGGCACCGGCGAGGAGTCTTCATGCGCGAGCAGAGTCATGGTGACCCGCCGCGCGACCACCTGGCCGCGGTGCCGACGGTCGACGAGCCGCCCGCCGCCGACCGGCTCCTGGTCGCCGTCGGGCGGGGCGACGAAACGGCCTTCCGCCAGCTCTACGACCTGGTCGCGGCCCGGGTCTACGGGCTGGCCAGGCAGGTGCTGCGCGACCCGGCCCAGGCCGAAGAGGTGGCACAGGAGGTGCTGGTCGAGGTCTGGCGCACCGCGGCCCGGTTCGAGCCGGCCCGCGGCTCCGCGACAGCCTGGGTGTTCACCATCGCCCACCGGCGGGCGGTCGACCGGGTGCGCTCGGAGCAGGCCGCCACCGACCGGGTGCAAAAGGTCGGGTCCTGGTCGGCGCAGACGCCCTACGACGAGGTCTCCGGCGAGGTCGAAGAGCGGCTCGAGCGCCAGCAGGTGCGCCGCTGCCTCGACGACCTCACCTCGCTGCAACGCGAGTCCATCACGCTGGCCTACTACGGCGGCCGCAGCTACCCCGAGGTGGCGCGGCTGCTCGACGTGAGCCTGCCGACCATCAAGACCCGCATGCGCGACGGCCTGATCCGCCTGCGCGACTGCCTGGGCGTGGAGGTGCCGTCATGACCAACGGCGACGTGCACGCACTGTCCGGGGCCTACGTGCTCGACGCGCTGACCGACATCGAGCGCGCCGCGTTCCGCCGTCACCTGGGTGGCTGCGCGACCTGCGCGATCGAGGTCGCCGAGTTGCAGGAGACGGCGGCCCGGCTGGCCGACGGCGCCTGGTCGATCCCGCCGCCGGTGCTGCGTGACAAGGTCTTCGCCGAGGTGTCCCGCACCCGGCAAGACGTGCCGACGCCGGTCAAGCCGATCCGCACACATCGCAACCGCCGGCTGTTCACCGTGGCCGCCGCCGTCGTGCTGGCCGCGGTGGCGGCGGGCGGCACGTTCGCGGTGCAGGAAAACCGCCTCGACGACCAGCGCACCGCGGCCCGGGCCGAGGCCGCCCGGATCACCGAGGTGCTCTCCGCGCCCGACGCCACCCTCCGCTCGACCGACCTGGCCAACGGCGGCCGGCTCACCGTGGTGGTCTCGCCGGCCCGCGACCAGGCCGTGCTGACGATGAGCGCCGACCGTCCAGCCGGCACCGGCCGCACCTACCAGCTCTGGATGATCGACGATGCCGGCGGCACCATCTCCGCCGGAGCGTTGCCGGCCGGCACCACGTCGGCGACCCGCCTCGTCCAGGGCGCGGCGGCGGCCGACGTGTTCGCGGTGACGATCGAGCCGGCGGGCGGTTCGACGGCACCGACCTCCGACCCCGTCGCGAAGGTGGCGGTGGCATAACGACTCGACGGAGCAACCGACCGCCCGGCATCATGCGAGGCATGACCGACAGACAGCGTGCCGTGCTCGTCGACGTCGACGGCACGCTGGCCATCAAAGGAAACCGCTCGCCGTTTGACTGGAAGCGGGTCGGCGAAGACCTGCCCAACCCGGCGGTGGTCGAGTTGGTGCAGACCATCGCGGCGGCCGGGCGGCACCGGATCGTCGTGATGTCGGGGCGCAAGGAGCAATGCCGCCGGCAGACCGAGCTGTGGCTCGACGCGCAGGAGGTCGAGTTCGCCGAACTCATCCTGCGCGCCGACCACGACGACCGCCCCGACCACAAGACCAAGGCCGATCTCTATCGCCGCTTCGTCGCACCCCGCTACGACGTCGCATTCGTCATCGACGACCGCGACAGCGTGGTGAAGATGTGGCGCACCGTCTTCAAGCTGACCGTCTGCCAGGTCGCGGAGGGTGACTTCTAGCGGTCGGCCGGTGCCCAGGGCAGCGGGTCACCGGCGTATTTGTGCGCACGCACGTCGCCCGAGCGGGCGTGGCCCTCGAAGAGTTCCACCCGCGCCGCCCGGCCGCACAGCCGGCCCAGTTCGACGCTCGCCGCCTCGCTGATGACCTCCTGGTAGGTGACCGTCTTGAGGTATTTACCCACCCACAGACCGCCGGTGTAGCGGGCCGCGCCACGGGTCGGCAGCGTGTGGTTGGTGCCGATCACCTTGTCCCCATAGGACACACAGGTGCCCTCACCCAGGAAGAGCGCGCCATAGTTGCGCATCGCGGACAACGCGTCACGTGGGCTGGACGTCAGCACCTGGACGTGCTCGGCGGCGTACGCGTCAGCCAGCGTGAAGGCCTCGGCCATGTCCTCGACCACCGCCACCACGCCGTGGCCACGCCAGGCCGGCGCGGCGTAGTCGCGGGTGGGCATGTCGACCAGGATCTCGTCGATCAACTCCATCGCCCGGCGGGCCAGCGGCTCCGAGTCGGTGATCAGGATGGCCGGCGAGTCGGGACCGTGCTCGGCCTGGCTGAGCAGGTCGACCGCGACGATGAACGGATCGGCGGCACCGTCGGCGATCACCAGGATCTCGGTCGGGCCGGCGAACAGGTCGATGCCGACCTCGCCGAAGAGTTGCCGCTTGGCCTCCGCGACGTAGGCGTTGCCCGGGCCGGCCAACAGGTCGACGGCGCCGATGGTGTCGGTGCCCAGGGCCATCGCGGCCACCGCCTGGGTGCCGCCCAGCAGGTAGATCTCGTCGGCGCCGGCCAGGTGCAGCGCGGCGATCGTCGCGGCCGGGATCTCGCCGCGGATCGGTGGCGTGCACGCGGCCACCCGTTCCACGCCGGCCACCTTGGCGGTCACCACGGTCATGTGCGCCGACGCCACCAGTGGGTAGCGCCCACCCGGCACGTAGGCACCGGCCGCCGCCACCGGGATGTTCTTCTGGCCCAGGAAGACGCCGGGCTCGACCTCGGCCTCGAAGTCGTGCAGCGAATCCTTCTGGAGTTGCGCGAAGTCACGCACCCGGGCCTGCACCGTGCGGATGTCGGCGAGCACCTGAGACGGCACCCCGGAGACGATCCGCTCCACCTCCTCGGCGCTGAGCCGGAAGGACTCGGGCGACCAGTTGTCGAACTTCTCCGAATACTCCCGGACCGCCTCGTCGCCGCGGGCGCGCACGTCGGCGATCACCGACGCCACCGTCTCGCGCACGCCTCGGGAACCGGCGTCGTCGTGGGTCACCGCCGGAGCCGACTTCAGGTATCGCACCGCCATGACAAGCCTCCAGAATCAGATGGGGTACGTGGCCCGCAGGTCGACCCGGCTGTAGCTGATGTGCCGGGTGAGCGGATCCTCGCCGCGGGCGGCCTCGGTGACCGGCAGCAGCGTATGCGTCTCGTTGTTGAGACGATAGAACGCTTCAGCGAAGTTGACGCCGGCCACGCGGCCGTTCTCGCCGTTGTTGGCCTCGATCAGCTTCCGCGCGAACAGCCCCGAATAGCCCTGGCTGTCGAAGCAGTCCATCGCCGCGACCTTCTGGCCGACCACGTCGGTGATGTCGACGTAGACGTCGTTGCGCAACCCGTAGAGGCTCAGCCCGTCGCCGGCCATCACCGGCAGCGAGGTGAAGAAGACCTGCTTGACGTGGAACTCGGCGCGGTCATCGAGGTTGCGCACGAACATGCCGGCGCGGCCGAGGGCGGCCAGCACGCTGACCGTCGCCACCGTGTGCACGTTCGTTGCCGCAGCCGGGTTGACCGGGTAGTCGCAGATCAGCACGTCGGGCCGCTCGATCGCGAGGTGCTCGGCGATCCGGTCGACCACGTCCTCGCGGAGGGCGGCGTAGCGGTCGTCCAGGCCGAGCGTGATCACCTTGGCGATGCCGAGAATCTCCGCGGCCCGCGCCAGTTCGTCTTTCTTGTACGCGGCGATGTCTTCCAGGCTGGCCCCGGTGATCGCCTCGTCGGGGTCGTCCTTGCGCCACTCCTCGGCATACCGGTTGGCGTGCATCCGGCCGCCGTGCGTGAGGATCAGCGCGACCACCTCGTCACCGGCGGCCGCGTGCCGGGCGAGCGTGCCACCGCAGTTGGTGATCGTGTCCGCCGGGTGGGCGTAGATGGTCATGACCTTCATGGCTGTCAGCGAACGTGAAATAACGTTCCATGTCAACAGATCAGTAACGGGCGGAGATCTCCCAGCGCTCGACGGCCTGGTCGCCGCGGACGGCGTACAGGTGGCTCCACATGTTGGTCGTGCCGCAGGCGTGGTTGGGCACGAGCCGCACCAGGTCGCCGACCGCCAGCGGCACCACGCCCTCGTCGATCAGAAAGCCGTGTTCTTCGTTGGCCTCGACGAAGGTGATGCCGGGCCGGTCGACGACCAGGCCCACCCCGCCGGCGGCGGCGATCGCGTCGGAACTCATCGCCTTGACGCCGGCATCGATGATCGGCCGCCCGGCCCGGCGCACCGACGCGACCCGGGCCAGCACGGTCTGCGCGCACTGGTCGGGCCCGCAACTGCCCATCCGCATCTGGTTGCCGTCGTAGTAGACGTAGGTACCGGGCCGCCCCTCGGTGACACCGGGCACGAACGGCGTCGAGGTGGCGCCGGGCGTCGACCCGACCGACACGATTTCAGCGTCGTGCCCGGCCGTCCGCAGCGCGCTCGCGACCTCGACCAGCAGGCCGCCGGCCGTCCGGCCGCCTTCTTCCAGCGACGGGCGGTCGGGCAGCGCGGAGATGTGCCCCTCGTGGGTGAGCACCCCGCGCAGCCGCAGGCCGGGCAGCGCGGCGATGCCGGCCGCCGTCGCGACCGCGTCCTCCGGATCGACGCCGAGCCTGGCGTGCCCGGTGTTGACCTCCAACACGAACGGCACGGTGACCCCGGCCGCCGACGCCGCCGCCGACAGCGGCCGCGCCGCCTCGACCGAGTCGAGCGAAACCGTCAGCGATCGCGTCGCCCCGGCTGAGGGCGAACCAGTCACCGACGCCGCGGCCTCGGCCGAGCGCGAACCAGCCACCGAACCCGCCGCTTCGGCGGAGCCGGGCGAGACGGAGTGCTGGGCGATGGTGTCGACGACGAACGCCACCTTCCGCGGCCCGATCGGGATGTGGGCCCAGAGCAGGTCGGCCACGCCGTGGCCGCGCAGCCAGGCCACCTCGGCGGCGGTCGAGCAGGTGAAGCCGATCGCGCCGGCCTCGAGTTGGCGGCGGGCGACCTCCCAGCACTTGGAGGTCTTGACGTGCGGCCGCAGGGCGACGCCCGCGGCGGCGAAGGCGCCGGCCATCGCGGCGATGTTTCGTTCCAGCCGGTCGACGTCGACCAGCAGAGCGGGCGTCGGCAGCGCGTCGAGCGGGGTCGGCAGCATCACGCCAGCCCCAACGCCGCGCGCGGGTCGCCGTCGAGCAGCCACTCCACCGTATCCGGCTTGATCGCCGGCAGGCCTTCCGTGCGCATCGCGGCGAGTGACCGCAAGCCGTCCACCGCCTCTTTCGGGGTCCACATCGGATAGTCGGAGCCGAACAGCAGCTTCTGCGTGACGCCCCATTCCTGGGCCCGCACCAACGCCATGAAGCCGTCGAGCGGGCGGGCCCACGAGGCCGAGACGTCGCCGAAGACGTTGCGGCTCTTGCGCAGCACCACGATGGTCTCGCGCTGCCACGGGTGGCCGAGGTGGGCGATGATCTGCACCAGGTCGGGGTGCCGGCGGGCGACGTCGTCGACCAGCAGGGGGTTGGTCAGCTCCAGCCGGCCCTCGGGGCTGGGCGTGGTGCCCATGTGCCAGAGCACGATCAGGCCGGCCTCGGTCGCCGCCCGGAAGAACGGGTCGTGTGCCGGGTCGCGCGGGTCGAAGTGGGCCAGCACCGGGTAGAGCTTGATGCCGCGCAGGCCGCGGGCGATCCCGTCGGCGAGTTGGTCCATGACGTCGGCGTCCGACAGATCGAGGGCCATGAAGCCGATCGTGTTCGTCGACGTCGACGCGCAGAACTGCTCGACGTACTCGTTCGGGGTGATCACTCCGGCCCGGGTCGCCCGCATGCCGAACACGAACGCGAGGTCGACGCCGGCAGCCGCCATCGCCTCGTCGTACTGCTCGGGCGTGCGGTCGGCGTATTCGTGGCCGTAGACCGGCTGCCAGTTGCGATGCCACTCGCAGCCCCAGTGTTCGGCCAGGTGGCAATGGGTGTGCACGTCGATCATGCGATGCCTCTCAGTACGGAACCGGCCCGGGCGCCGGTGTGCTCTCCCCCGTCGACGGTGACCGCGCCGTTGACCAGCACCAGGTCGATGCCGGCGGCGAACTGGTGTGGTGCGGTGAAGGTGGCCCGGTCGGTCAGCCGGGCCGGGTCGAAGGCCACCACGTCGGCCGGAGCGCCAGGGCGCAGCAGCCCGCGGTCGGTCAGCCCGACCCTGGCCGCGGGTGCCGAGGTGCAGCGGCGGATCCCGTCGGGCAGGTCCGGCGCATACCGCCGCAGATACCGCGGGAACGTGCCGTAGCTGCGCGGATGCGGCACGCCGGCCCCGGTCACGCCGCCGGGGTCGAGCGCCAGGCCGTCGGACGCGACCACGGCGGCCGGGTGGCCGAGCACGGCGCGCAGATCGTCGTCGCTGCGGCCGCCGGCCGTCATCAGCACGCCGTTTCCCAGCGCGGCGAGCAGGTCGAGCACGATCTCGGCCCCGTCGACGCCGGCGGCGCGAGCCAGGTCGGCGATCGACGAGCCGACCACCGGATCCGGCGCAGGCCGGCTGGTCCAGCTCACGGTGATCTCGTCCCAACCGGTCGGCCGGTCCACCCAGGATTCGCGCACCTCCGCGCGTACCCCGGGATCGGTCAGCCGGGGCATCCACGCCTGCGGCCCGCCCTCCTGGGTATGCGCCGGCAGCAGTTGCGAGAGCGGCGCGTTGCCGTGCAGGTAGGGGTAGATGTCGACACCGACGTCGAGCCCGTCCGCGTTCGCCGCGTCGACCAGGTCGAGGGCCCGCCGCACGGCACCCCAGTTGCGCCTGCCGACGGCGGCCAGGTGCGAGATCTGGGTGCGGGCGCCGGTCGCGCGGGCCACCCGCAGCGCCTGCGTCACCGAGTCGACCAGTGCGTCGTCGTAGTTGCGGACGTGCCAGGTGAAGATCCGGTCCCGGCGGGCGACCACCGTTGCCAGGGCCAGCAACTCGTCGTCGCGCACGTAGGGCAGCGGCGCGTAGACCAGCCCGGTGGACAGCCCGACGGCGCCCGCGTCGAAGGCCTCGGCGAGCAGTCCGCACATCCGGTCGATCTCGGCGGCCCCGGCCGGCCGGTCGGTGAAGCCGGTGACCGAACCGTGCAGGGCCAGATGCCCGACCAGCGAGGCCACGTTGACGCCCGGTCGCGCCGCCGCCAGCGCGGCGAAGTAGCCGGCCAGGTCGGGCCAGGACCACTCGACCGCCGGGTCGAGGTCGAGATAGCCCACCGCCTGCCGGATCGGCTCGACCGGCGCGGCCGGGTCGAGCGGCGCGACGCCGAGCCCGCAGTTGCCGACCACCTCGGTGGTGACGCCCTGGTGCACCTTGCTCAGCGCCCGCGGGTCGGAGAGCAGGCTCAGGTCGGAGTGGGTGTGGATGTCCACGAAACCGGGGCAGACCACCCGCCCGGAGACGTCGCGGGTGACGGGTGCGGAGAGCCCGGTGCCGATCGCGGCGATCCGGCCGGCGCGCACCAGCACGTCGGCCTCGACGGCCGGCCCACCCGAGCCGTCGACCACCAGGCCGCCGGTCAGCAGCAGCTCGTCAGGCATGGGCTACTCGCATGGAATGTGGTTCCATGTGCCAATGATCGAGAGGTTCCACCCCGAGGGGTTCCCCGCGCCCGTTGTGCCGCTCTCCCACGCCACCAAGGCGGGTGACTTCGTCTTCGTCTCCGGCCAGGTCGCCACCGACCCCGATAACAAGGTGTTCGTCGGCGACTTCACCCGCGAAGTCGAGAGCACATTGGACAACGTCGAGGCGGTGCTGGCATCCGCCGGCGCCCGGCCCGACCAGATCGTCAAGATCGGCGCGTTCCTGTCCAACGCCACGCTCTTCGCGCCGTTCAACGAGGTTTACCGGCGCCGGTTCCCGCAGGCTCCGCCGGCCCGCACCACCGTGGTGGTCAGCTTCGGCCACCCCGACGTGCGGGTCGAGATCGAGGCGATCGCGTACGTGGGCTGAACTGATCATCAGCGACCGGCGACCCGCAGGGAACGGTGCACGATCCGCAGCGCCGTGACGAAGTCCGGGTCGCCGGTCACCGCTTTGGCGACCTCGTCCAGGGCGGCGACATACTCGTGCTGCTTGGCCGTTCCGAACTCACCGGCCGGGCCGGAGACGCTCACGGCGGCCAGGCAGTCACCGTCGACCCGCACCGGCACCGCCACGCAACGCAGGCCGACGCTGCGCTCGTTGTCATCGAGCGCGAAACCGCGCCGGATCGTCTTCCTAAGGTCTTTGCGCAGGTCGGCCAGGGTGGTCAGGGTGCTATCGGTGAACGCCCGGAACGGCTCGGCCGGCACCGCGGCCGGGAGCTGGTCGTCGGGCAACTCGGAGAGCAGCACCTTGCCGAGGCCGGTGGCGTAGGTGTGGTCGCGGGCACCGAGCGCGGTGGTGAAGCGCAGCGGCCGGTCGGGCTCGGCGACGCAGATGTGCAGCACCTGGTCGCCGTCGAGCACGCCGAGGTTGGCGGTCTGGCCGGTGCTCACCGCGACCGGCTGGAGATAGCGCTCGGCGACCACGGTGAGATCCAGCGTGGACACGTACGCGGCCGCGAGGCGCTGGACCTTGTGGCCGAGCCGGTAGGACGGGCGGTCGTCCACCCGTACCAGATATTCCATCTCCGACAGCACGGCCAGCAGCCGCACCAGCGTGCTCTTGGGCAGCGCGGTGGCGTCGCTGAACTCGGTCAGGGTCAACGGTTCGGGCGCGGCGGCCAGCATCTCCAGCAGGGCGAGGCCGCGCGCGAGCGCGTTGGCGTGGTAGTTGGCCGACGCGGGCTTGCTGTCGTCGACGGAGGTGCGGGGTGCTCTCGGCATTGTGGACTCTCCTACGCGCCGCCGACGGTGGCTGGGACCTCGGGGAAATGACATGCGCTCGGATGCCCCACGCCGATCCGGTCGATCAGCGCGGGCGCTTCCGTCGCGCACACATCCTGAGCCTTCCAGCACCGCGTGCGGAACCGACAACCGGTCGGTGGGTTGCTCGGACTGGGTACGTCTCCGGCCAGCGTGATCCGCTCCCGGTCCGCGCGACCGGCCGGGTCGGGCACCGGGATGGCCGACAGGAGCGCCTGGGTGTAGGGATGGGTGGGTGCGGTGAAGATGTCGGCGCGGCTGCCGGTCTCCACGATGGAGCCCAGATACATCACCGCGACCCGGTGCGAGATGTGCCTGACCACCGACAGGTTGTGCGAGATGAACACGTAGGCCAGGCCCAGCCGGTCCTGCAGCCCGCGCAGCTGGTTGATCACCTGCGCCTGCACCGAGACGTCGAGCGCGCTGACCGGCTCGTCGAGCACCAGCAGCCGCGGGTTGAGGGCGAGCGCGCGGGCCAGGCCGATCCGCTGGCGCTGGCCACCGGAGAACTCGTGGGCATAGCGCCGCGAGTGCTCGGGCCGCAGGCCGACCAGTTCCAGCAGCTCGCGTACCCGATCGGTGCCTTCCTGGGTGTAGCGACCTTGCACCCGCAGCGGCTCGGCGACGATGTCGTGCACGGTCATCCGCGGCGAGAGCGACGCGTACGGGTCCTGGAACATGATCTGGATGGACTGCCGCCGCGCCCGCAGCTCGCGCTGTGACAGCGCGGCCAGGTCGGCGCCCTCGAACATGATCTTTCCGGCGGTGGGTTCCAGCAGCCGCACGAGCAGCCGCCCCGTTGTCGACTTGCCGCAACCGGACTCGCCGACCAGGCTCAGCGTCTCACCGGTGTCGAGCTCTAGGTCGACGCCGTCGACCGCGCGGATCTCGCCGACCTGCCGGCGCAGCACGCCTTTGCGGATCGGGAAATGCTTGTGCAGCCCCTCGACCTTCAACAGGCTCGTCATGCCAGCTCCTCATGGAAGTGGCACGCGGTGGTCCGGCCGGCACCGATCCGGGCCAGCGGCGGCCGCTCGGAGACGCACCGCTCGCGGGCCAGCGGGCAACGGGGGTGGAACGCGCACCCGGCCGGCGGATCGGCCATGTTGGGCGGGTTGCCGGGAATCGGGTCGAGCTGGTCGACGTCGACGTCCATCCGCGGCAGGCTGGCCAACAGCCCCTTCGTGTACGGATGCCGCGGCACCGCGAAGATCTCGCCGATGCCCGCCGTCTCGACCACCCGGCCGGCGTACATGACCACCACGCGGTCGGCGAGTTCGGCGACCACGCCGAGGTCATGGGTGATCAGGATGGTCGCCGCCCCGGTCTCGGCCTGCGCCTTCTTGAGCAAGGCCAGCACCTGCGCCTGGATGGTCACGTCGAGCGCGGTGGTCGGCTCGTCCGCGATGATCAGATCGGGGTTGTTGGCGATGGCCATCGCGATCATCGCCCGCTGGCGCATGCCACCGGAGAACTCGTGCGGATACTGCCGGACCCGCTGCGCCGGGTCGGGGACGCCGACCAGCCGCAGCAACTCGATCGCCCGGTCCCAGGCGGCCCGCTTGTCGGGCTTGTTCTGATGCAGGATCACCGCCTCGGCCACCTGCGCCCCGACGGTCATCACCGGGTTGAGCGCGGTCATCGGGTCCTGGAAGATCATCCCCACCGGTCCGCCGCGGATCTTGCGCAGCTCGCGGGCGGACACGCCGCGCAGGTCGGTGCCGCGGAAGGAGATCGCCTCAGCCTCGACCGTGGCGGTGTCCGGCAGCAGGCGCAGCACCGACATCGCGGTGACGGTCTTGCCAGACCCGGACTCACCGACGACGGCGACGATCTCGCCGGCGTCGACCGACAGGCTGACGTCGGTCACGGCGCGCACCACGCCGTCGCCGGTGCGGAACTCGACGCTCAGCCCATCGATTCGAAGCAGGGCTTCCCGGGCGGCATGGTCCGCGACCGCCGCGGGCCGCTCACTCACGCCGCCGACGTCCGGTCGGCCTTGCCGCGGCGGTGCCGCAACGTCATTGGCAGTGGCGCCCACCGGATTGCCGCCCTTCGGCGGCGTCTGCTTGTCGGTCATGATGCCGACCTCGGGTCCACGGCGTCGCGCAGCCCGTCGCCGATGAAGTTGACCGCCAGCACGGTCAGCGCGACCGCGATCCCCGGCGAGAGCCACAACCACGGCTCGGTGCGGATGACGGTCAGGCTCTGCGCATCGGTCAGCATGTTGCCCCAACTCGCCGCCGGCGGTTGCACGCCCAGGCCGAGGAACGACAGCGTCGCCTCCAGAGCGATCGCCTGGGCCACCGCCAGTGTCGCCACGACGCTTACCGGTGGCAGCGCGGCCGGGATGATGTGCTTGCGCATCAGCCACAGTGGACCGGCACCGGTGGCCCGGGAGGCGAGCACGAACTCCTGCTCGCGAAGCGAGAGCGTGACACCCCGCACGATCCGGCCGCAGACCGGCCACTGGAACAGCCCGATGGCGATCACCATGGTCAGCACGCTGGGGCCAAGGATGCCGCTGACCACCACGATCACGACCAGCGACGGGAACGACAGGAACACGTCGGCCAGGCGCATGACCAGGCCGTCGACCCAGCCGCCGAGCAGGCCAGCGACGCTGCCGAGCAGCGTGCCGAGCACGACCGCTATCGCGGCCGACGCCAGACCCACGCCGAGGGAGATGCGGCCCGCGAACAGCAACCGCGAGAACACGTCGCGGCCCGTCGAGTCGGTGCCGAGCAGATGGTCGCCGGACGGGCCCGTACGGGCCTGGAGCAGGTCGATCGCGTTCGGATCGTGGCCGGAAAGCGGCCGCGCGAAGATGGCGGCCAGCACCACCAGCACGATGAACACCACGCTGACCACGGCCGCGGGGTGCGAGCGGAACCGGCGCAACGCGGCCGAGGCCGGCGACCGGCCGGCCGCCGCCACCGTCACAGACGTCATCGCAGCCTCACTCTCGGGTCGACGACGGTATAGAGCACGTCGGCGAGCAGGTTCGACAACAGCACCAGGATCGCGATCAGCAGGGCGAAGCCGACGATGACCGAATAGTCGTGCTGGTTGACCGAGCTCACCGCGAGCTGACCCATCCCGGGCCAGGCGAAGACCTGCTCGATGACAACCGCGCCGGCGAGCAGTTGCGGCAGGTTGGTGGCGATCACGGTCAACACCGGGATCAGCGAGTTGCGGAACGCGTGCCGCATCACGACCCGGCGCGGCGAGGCGCCTTTGGCGTTGGCCGTACGCACGTAGTCGGCGCCCAACTCGGTGATCATGCTGCTGCGCACGTAGCGCATGAACGGCCCGGAGTTGCCGAAGCCGAGGATCACCGCGGGTAACACCAGATGGTGCAGCGTGTCACCCAGGCTCGGGTTGGTCGGGTCGGAGATGCCCGACGACGGGAACCACTGGAACTTCAGGGTGAACACGTAGATCGCGATCAGCGCGACGAAGAACACCGGGATCGACACCGAGCCCAGGCTGACCACCGTGGCGCCGTAGTCGACGAGCGAGTTGCGGCGGCGGGCCGCCAGGATGCCGAGCGGGAACGCGACCAACAGCGAGATCAGCAGGCCCACGCCCATCAGCTCGACCGTCGGGCCGATCCGCTCGCCCAGCACCTCGGTCACCGGCCGCCCGTTGAGCAGCGAATAGCCGAGATCGCCGTGCAGGGCGTTGGTCAACCAGTGCCAGTACTGCACCGGCAACGACTGGTCCAGGCCGAGTTCGTGGCGCTTCTGCGCGATGAACTCGGCGCTGCCGGAGTTGAGTTGGTCGGCCGGGATCTGCATCGCGATCGGGTCGCCGGGCGTCTTGTGCACCAACGCGAAGATCGCGATGGTGATCAGCCAGAACACCAGGACGTTGATCGCCAGTCGCCTGACCAGAAAAGCCGCCATCCGCACCCCTCTCGCAACAAACAGCCGGACCGCGGTCGGGCCGGTCGCCGTTGACCGGCCCGACCGCGGTGCTGTGGATCAGCCCGTGATGGTCCAGCTCGCCGGGTCCCAGAACAGCGCGTCCTGCGAGCCCGGTGCCTGGAAGCCCTGCACCTTCTTGTTGACGGCCCAGAGCCCGAACGGCGAGTAGAGCCACATCAGGTCGGCCTGGTCGTTCTCCAGCTTGGCCGCCTGGTCGTAGAGCGACTTGCGCTGTGCCTCGTCGGCCGTCGAGTTCGCCTGCGCCATCAGCTGGTCGAGCTGCTCGTTGCAGAAGAAGTTGATGTTGCCGCCGGCCGGGTAGGCGTTGGCACAGGCGGTGATCCCGTTGATCGTCGAGGAGTCGACAGCGTAGTTGCCGCCGCCGTAGAGCACCATGTCGTAGGTCTTCTCGGCGTACGTCTTGGGGATCTCCGCGGCCTGGATGTTGACCAGCTTGACCTTCACGCCGACCGCGGCGAGTTGGCTCTGCACGATGGTCGAGGTGGCGTCGCGGTCGCGCTGGCCGTGCACCCACTGGAGCTGGACCTCGCGGTTGGTGTCCCAGCCGGCCTCGGCCAGCAGCTGCTTGGCCTTGGCGACATCCTGCGCGTAGTCGTTGAGCCCGGCCGGCTCGTTGGCCTTGGCGAAGTCGGAAAGGCGAACTTCGGCCTTGCCACCGAGTACGGTCTGCACGATCTGCTTGCGGTCGAGCGCGTACAGGAACGCCTGGCGGACCTTCGCGTCCTTGAAGTAGGGCTTCGACTGGTTGAGGGCGATCCGGACGAAGCCGGCGCCCGGCTTCTCCTGGGTGGTGACCGTGTTGAACCCGGCCACCGTCTCGCTGTCGGTCGGCGAGTAGGACGCGATGTCGATGCCGCCGTTGCCGAGTTGCGCGGTGGCGTTGTCAGACGTCATCGGCTTGAGGTAGACGTCTTTGATCTTCGCCGGGTTGCGGTAGTTCGGGTTCGCCGTGACGTGCACGTACTGGTTCGTCTTGTATTCGACGAACGTGTACGGGCCCATGCCCACGGTCGGCTTGCGGAAGAACGGGTTCTTGGCGACCGCGTCGGGCGCGTCCTTGCCGAGGATGTGCTCGGGCATGATCCACACGCTGCCGATCAGCGCGAGCAGGCCGAAGTTCGGCTTGGTGGCCTTGATGACGAACGTGTTGTCGTCGGGCGTCGAGAAGCCCGAGATCGTGGTCGCCTTGCCCGACGCGAAGTCGGCGACGCCCTCGACACCGGTGTAGTTGCCGGCCGTGGAGCTGGTCGTCTTCGGGTTGGCCATCAGCGTGTAGGTGAAGAGCACGTCCTTCGACGTGAACGGCGTGCCGTCACTCCACTTCAGACCCGAACGGAGCTTGAACGTGAAAGTGGTCGCGTCCGGCGAGACGGTGTAGCTCTCCGCCAGCCGGGGCTGGAGCTTGTAGTTGGGGTCGACGCCGAGCAGGCCCTCGTCGATGAACGACATCACCTGTCCGTCTGGGCCGCTGACCGGGGCCAGCGGGCTGAAGACGCCGGCCGGTTCCTGGTAGAGGTAGACGTTCAGGGACTTGGCGGCGGCACCGGCACCGTCGTTGGACGTGGTCGCCGGCCCGGTGCACCCGGCGACCGCAAGAGTGGCGACGGCCAGGCCGACGAGCGCGACCCGTACCCGATTTCTGAACATGATGGACCTCTCTGATCTGGCAGCAGTTCTGCTAGCCCACCGTGTTGCGGAGTTGGCCGAGCGGGCCAACGACGACAGTCATCACGTCGCCGGCCGTCAGGAATTCACCCGTCACGGCGCCTACGCCGGACGGTGTTCCGGTGAGGATCACGTCACCGGGTTCGAGGGTCATCAGGCGTGACGCGTGCGCGATCAGCTCGGCCACGCTGAAGATCATGTCTTTTGTGGACCCGGACTGCTTCGTGACACCGTTGACGTCGAGGTGGATCGACAGCGCCTGCGGGTCGGGCACCTCGTCGGCGGTGACCAGCCAGGGCCCCAGCGGCGCGAAGCCGTCGAGCCACTTGCCGGCCAGCCAGTCGAAGAACCAGACGGCCTTGTCCTCGGTGTCCCGGGGGTAGCCGTAGTCGACCGAACGGGCCGAGATGTCGTTGGAGGTCATGTAGCCGGCGACGGCGTCGAGCGCGTCGGCCTCGGACACGTCACGCACCCGGCGACCGATGACCACCGCGAGTTCGGCCTCCCAGTCGACCTCGCTGCTGACCGCCGGCAGCGGCACGTTGGCGTCGGGGCCGACGATCGAGGTCGGCGGCTTCAGGAACAGCCGCGGGCTGAGCGTCGACTTGTCGAGCGGCTCGCCGCCCGTCTCGGTCACGTGGTCCTGGTAGTTCGCGGCCGCGGCGAGCAACTTGCCCGGGCGCAGCAGCGGTGCGAGCAGTTCGACGTCGCCGAGCGCGAACTCGGCACCGTCGGTCTGCCCGGTGCGGCCGGTCAGGTAACCCTCGAGGTCACCGTCGCCGAGTTCGACCACCAGGTCGTGACCGGAAAGTGTCTCGACGCCGTCGCGTCGAGACGCTTGAGGACCTGAATCGGCAGAGCCGGTCAACCGGCCGTGCCGGACGGCACCGTCGCGGCGGTAGGTGACGAGTCGCATCGCTTACTCCCCTGTCTCGACCGGCGCGCCGGTTTCGATCGACCGCTGCGCGGCCTCGATCACGCGCTGCGTGCGTACGGCGTCGCGCGGTCCGATCGCCGCGCGACCGTTGCTGATGCCCGCGGCCAGCACGTCGAGCAGCGCGTCGACGGTGCCCGGCCCGGTCCACACCTGACCGCTGCTGCCGGCGTTGCGCACCCGCAGCGCCGGCTTGGTCGCGTCGACCGCGAGCACGCCGTGCGAGCCGCTGATCCGGTAGCGGTGCACGGCCAGGCCGCCGGGTGGCACGTCACGCACCGCCGGCATCCGTCCACAGACGATGGTGCTGGTGACGCCGTGCTCGTGGTCGAGCAGCAGGGTGACCAGTTCCGGCGAGCCGGTCGCGTGCACCCGGCGGACGGAAAGGCCCAGGAGGGCACTGACCACGTCGACCGGGTAGAGGCCGAAGTTGACCAGCTCACCGGTGGGAGCCGGGTCACCGCCCGCGACGATGAAGTCGCACTGCACGTTCCACGGCAGGCCGACCTTGCCGGCCCGGACCGCGGCGGTGGCCGACCGCAGCGCGGCGCCGAGGCGCTGGTGGTGTGCCGGCACGACGACCACGCTGTGCGTCGCGGCGAGGCGCTCGATCTCCTCCGCCTCGGCCAGAGTCGCCGCCATCGGCTTGTCGGCCAGCACGTGCTTGCCGGCGCGGATCGCCGCGAGGATGGCCGGGCCCCGCTCGGCCAGCGGCAGCGCGATGCTGACCACCTCGGCCTTGTCCTCGTCGTCGACCAGTTCGAACTTCGGGTGCCGCTCGAAGGCCGGGCGATACATCGAGTTCTGGTGGTCCTGGCTGCCGATGCCGCCGTTGCCGACCAGCGCGACGGTGATCATGCGCCCACCGCCACGGGCCGGCCGGTCGCGATCGACTCTTCGACGGCAACGCCGAGCGCCACCGCCCGCACCGCGTCGGCCGCTGGCATCGCGGCGGGGGCGCCGCCGATCGCGTCGAGCCAGGCGCCGAGTTGGGCGGCGAACCCGTTGCCGCCGGCGGCCGGCAGGGTCGTGGTGCCGGCCTCGCCGAACACCAGCGACGACTCGCCGTCCCAACCCTGCTCGACGATTCCCTCCGTGCCCGCGACCAGCAGTTCGCGCTGCGACATCGAGCCGGGGCG
Source organism: Asanoa sp. NPDC049573 (assembly GCF_040676615.1). Classification (NCBI taxonomy): domain Bacteria; kingdom Bacillati; phylum Actinomycetota; class Actinomycetes; order Micromonosporales; family Micromonosporaceae; genus Asanoa; species Asanoa sp. NPDC049573. The sequence goes on along the minus strand of NZ_JBFAPI010000003.1, from coordinate 57,947 downwards.
GTGTGCCCGGCTCATCTCGCAGACCGCGGTCGCGCCGTCGGCGTAGGTCACCACCATCTCCAGGTAGTCGTAGATGCGCAGTTCCGCGGCCGTCTGCTTGCGGCCGCGGGCGAACACGCCGACCGGTTCGCCGCCGAGCCACCAGGTCGCCAGATCCAGCAGGTGTACGCCGTTGTGCAGCGCGTGCCCGCCGGAGCGGGCCGGGTCGCCGACCCAGGCGCTCCAGTCGGGCCAGATCCAGCCGCCGAGGATGGCCAGCCGGACCAGGACCGGCCGGCCGATCGCGCCGGAGTCGATGGTCTGCTTGACCGCGCGGCCGTAGTCGTAGAAGCGGTGGGTGTGCGCCGCGACCAGCACCCGGCCCGCCCGGTCGAACGCCGCGGCCAGTCGCCGTGCGTCGTCGACCGTGGTGGCCAGCGGCTTCTCGACCAGCAGGTGCTTGCCGGCGGCGGCGACCGCGAGGCCGATGGCTGCGTGCGTGTCGTTGGGCGTGCAGAGGATGACCGCGTCGACGCCGGGCCATTGCAGTGCGGTGTCCAGGTCGGGCGCGTGCCGGATGCCGCCCTGCTTGCGGGCGAACGCCGCGGCGCGGGCCGGGTCGGCGTCGACGATGCCGATCAGGGTCGCCCGCGGGTCGGCGTCGATCGCCCCGCTGTGCGCGTCGGCGATGAACCCGGCGCCCACCAGCACGATGCCGATCCGATCCACCGGCGTGACCTCCCCAGGCACGGAACGATGTTTCATGTCCGGTCATCTTGTGGTCGGTGTGGAGCGGTGTCAAGGTCGCCGTCGTAAAACATGGAACGCCTTGCCATGTTGATGAGGACTGTTCTAGCGTCGGCTGCGCCAGCCCAACTGGATACGAGGTCGCCCATGCCATCCCTCCCGACGTCCAACGCTCGCGTACTCGCCAACGAATCCCCAAAGGGGAGGGCGATCGCGGAAGCGGCCGCGGCCGTGATCCCCGGCGGCGTCAACTCCTCGACCCGCTACATCGGTGCGCCGTACGCCTTCGTCGCCGCCGACGGCGCCTACCTGACCGACGCCGACGGCCGCCGGTATCTCGACTACCACGCCGCGTTCGGTGCGATCCTGCTCGGGCACAACGCGCCCGTCGTCAACGACGCGATCCGCGCGGCGCTCGACGGCGTCGACCTGACCGGCATCGGCGTCACCGAGGGCGAGGTCCGTCTCGCACAGCGGATCGTCGAGGTGATCCCGTCGGCCGAGTCGATGATCGCCACGATGAGCGGCTCGGAAGCCACCGCGCAGGCGATCCGGCTGGCCCGCGCGGTCACCGACCGGGACCTGATCGTCAAGTTCCAGGGCGGGTTCCACGGCTGGCACGACGCCGTGGCCCGCAACGTGATCTCCGCGCCGGATCGCGCGTACGGCCGGGATCCGCTCTCGAAGGGCATCCTGGACCAGGCCGTCGACGCGACCCTGATCGCGGAGTTCAACGACCTGGACTCGGTCGAGGCGCTCTTCGACGCCCACCGCGACCGGATCGCGGCCGTCATCCTGGAACCGATCCCGCACAACGTCGGCGCCCTCGTGCCGACCACCGAGTTCGTCGAGGGCCTGCGCAAGCTCACCGAGCAACGGGGCGCGCTGCTCATCTTCGACGAGGTCATCACCGGCTTCCGGCATGCGCTCGGGGGCTATCAGCAGGTGATCGGGGTGAGCCCGGACCTGACCACGTTCGGCAAGGGTATGGCCAACGGCTTCCCGGTCGGCGGGGTCGCCGGCCGCCGCGACCTGATGGAGCACTTCAACGGCCGCACCGGCGACGTGCTGCTGGCCGGCACGTTCAACGGCAACGCCCTCGGCTGCGCCGCGGCCCTGGCGACCATCGACCACCTGGCCGCGCACCCGGAGTTCTACACCCGGACGCACGCGCTGGGCGAGCGGATGCGCGCCGGCCTGCGCGGCATCCTGGCCGAACTCGACATCGAGGCGACCGTGGTCGGCTTCGGCGGCGTCTTCGCCGTCTACTTCCTGGCCGGGCCGGCCCTGGGCTACCGCGACCTGATGCGCAACGACGACGCGACCTACGTCGCCTTCCACCGTGGCATGACCGACCGCGGCTTCCTGATGCTGCCGATGTCGCTCAAGCGCAACCACATCAGCGGCTCGCACACCGAGGAAGAGGTCGACCGCACCCTGGAAGCCGCCCGGGACGTGCTGGCCACCCTGCGCTAGAAACGCCGACCGCCCGGGTCCGGGTGGACCCGGGCGGTGGCGACAGCAACCGTCAGCTTGCCGTGCAGGCGGTGCCGTTCAGGGTGAAGTCGGTCGGGCGGGCGGTGCCGCTGCCGCTGGCCAGGAAGCCGAAGTTGGCGCTGGCGCCGGTCGACAGGGCGCCGTTCCAGGACTCGTTGCGGGCGCTGACCGCCCGGCCGGACTGGCCGACCCTCGCGCCCCAGGCGCTGGTGATCCGCTGGTTGCCGCTGAACGTCCAGGTCAGCGTCCAGGAACCGACCGCGGGGCCCTGGTTGGTCAGCCGCACGTTGCCGAGCAACAAGCCGGGCAGGCCGTTGGCGCTGTAGCTGACGGTGCAGGCTGCCGCGGGCGATGTCACGGTGGGCGGCACCGTCGGCGGCGCGGAAGTCGTCGCGGTCGGCGTCGGCGAGGTCACGGCGAACCGGAACACGCGGTCGTCGCTCGCCGCCGGTGTGCCGCGGCCGTCACGGTTGCTGGTCGTCACCCAGAGCGACCCGTCCGGTGCCTTCTCCACCGTGCGCAGCCGGCCGAAGCGGCCGTTGAGCGCCGCCGTCGGCGTGCCCGCACCGCCGTTACCGTCGAGCGGGACGACCCACAGCCGGGTGCCGCGCAGCGCGCCGACGAACAGCGTGTTGTCGATGATGGCGGCGCCGCTCGGTGACGCCTCGGCGGTGGTCCAGGTGACGATCGGGTTGCGATACAACGGGTTCGTGGAGTTGCCCTCGACGACCGGCCAGCCGTAGTTGCCGCCCGGCACGATCCGGTTGACCTCGTCGGTCCTGTCCTGGCCGAACTCCGTCGCGTAGAGCCGCCCGGCCGAGTCCCAGGCCAGGCCCTGCACGTTGCGGTGGCCGAGGCTGTAGACCAGCGATCCGGCGGTCGGGTTGTCGGCCGGGACGCCGCCGTCGGGGCGTACCCGCAGAATCTTGCCGTTGAGGCTCGCCGGGTTCTGGGCCCGGCTGGGCACGCCCGCGTCGCCCACCCCGGCGTAGAGCATCCCGTCGGGGCCGAACGCGATCCGGCCGCCGTTGTGGTTGCCGGCCTTGGCGATCCCGCTGACGATGGTGGTCTGCGCCGCCATGTCGGCCAGTGTGAAGCGCACGATCCGGTTGTCCACGCTGGACGTGTAGTAGGCGTAGACCTGGTTGTCGGTCGCGTAGCTCGGCGACACCGCGAGGCCGAGCAGCCCGCCCTCGCCGGAGGCGACGACGCCCGGCACCGTGCCGACGATCTGGGTCGGCAGGCCGGGGCGGACCCGCAGGATCTGCGCCCGGTCCCGCTCCGCGACCAGCGCGGTGCCGTCCGGCAGGTAGGTCAGCCCCCAGGGCACCCGCAAATTGCTCGCGACCGTGGTCGGGTTGAGAAAGTCGACGGTGGGTGCCGCCGCGGCCGTAGCGTTCCGGGTCTGCGGCAGGTCCACCGCCACCGCGATGCCGGCGACGCTCAGCGCGACACCGGCCACGGCGGCGGCCGCGACGATGGCGGGTTTGTGCATTGACATCTCCCGAGGCGAAGGGGGTTGGTGATCGCCACGGTGCCAGTCGGCACCCGCCGGTTACGGACAGACAGGACATTTAACGCAAAATGGTGAATTGATCAGAACGGCCGATGTGGGTATGGCCGATGCGCTAGCGGACGCCCAGGTAGGAGCCGTCGACCCAGTCGGAGACGATCGCGGCGAAGTTGCCAGGCTGCTCCTCCCACGGCGCATGCCCGCAGTCGAGCACGTCGAGGCGGCTCGCCGGCAGCTTCTCGTTGAGCACCTCGGCGTCGCGGGCCAGCCCGTACGGGTCGTCACGGCCGGCGATGATCTGCACCGGCGTCCGGATCGAGCCCAGCAGCGGATCGAGGGTCGCCAGATCCGCGGGGTAGGAACGCAGGTAGGCCAGCGAGCCGGCGAACCGGTCGCCGGAGTAGGACGCGGCATAGTCGTCACGGACCGCGCCCGGCAGGTCGTCGCCGACGAAACTGGCCACCACCGCCCGCCCGTCGGGCTGCCCGATGTCGTCTTCGACCAGCGTCCGCAACTCCCCCTCGATGGCCATCGGGTGGGTCGCCGCGCCGGCACCGACCACGACGCTGCGGAACAGGTCGGGTTGCGCGGCCGCGGCGAACAACAGCGCCGCCGTGCCGACGTCGGGGCCGACGGCGTGCGGCTGTTCGAGACCGAAGTGGTCGACGAGATGCGTGATGAACTCGCCCATCACGTGCGGCGACATGAGTTCCGCGCGGGCCTCGGAACGGCCGAAGCCGGGCAGGTCGACCGCGATCACCGGGTGGTCGGCGACCAGCGCGGGCCAGGTCGGTGCGTAGGCGTAGAGGCTCTCCGGCCACGGGCTCAACAACAGCAACGTCTCGGCCTCGCGGTCGCCCCGGCTGACCGGACTGGCGACGAACCGGATGCCCAGGTCGTCGATCACGTCGAACCGCTCCTCGTCCATGGGACCCAGCAGAACGCGTACGCGCATCCCGCGAATCACCTGAATGGGTGACCCTCGCTCGCTAGCTTGAGTGAGGTGGCACGGGTCGTTCTTCGCGGGCGCTCGGCGGCGATGTCGGCGGCGATGCCGGCACTGCGCCGGGCGGCCCGACATGGTCAGAGCGGCGTCGTGGTGGTCAGCGGCGACGCCGGAATGGGAAAGACCGCGGTACTCGACGCGATCTGCGCGCAAGCGGTCGGAATGGGCTTTCGCACCGGTGCGGCGAAGGCCGACGAGATCGGCCGGATCTCGCCCGGCGCGCCGGTGCTGCTGGCCCTGCGCAGCGGCGCGCACCCGCTGCTCGACGCGGCCGCGCTGGCCGAACTCGACGAGCTCACCGACCATCCGCTGCCGCTGATCGACCGGATCGCCGCGCGGCTGGAGCAGGTGGCGGCCGCGGCACCGGTGCTGATCGTGATCGACGACGTGCAGTGGGCCGACCAGTTGAGCCGGCTCGCGCTGCGGGTGCTGCCGGACCGGCTGGCCGGCGATCCGGTGGTGTGGCTCCTCGCCACCCGCGACCCGGCCGAGGAACTGACCGCCGCGTGGGGGCCCCGGGTCGAGACCATCCACCTCGGCCCGCTGGCACCGGGCGACGTCGCGGCGATCGCGCGCGACCGGTTGGGCCGGCCGCCCGGCCCGACCACCCAGCGGATGCTCGACGGCGTCGGCGGCAACCCGTTCCTGGTCACCCAGATCCTCGACGGTCTGGCCCGCGGCGACCGCGACGACGTGCCGCCGCCCGGGTTCGTCCGGGCCGTCGACGCGCAACTCGACGCGCTGCCCGACCGCACCGTGGTGTTGCTGGCCTCGGTGCTCGGCCGGCCGTTCCCGATCGACGAGGCACAGCGGATCGTCCCGTCGGTCGGCAGTGCCGACGTCGACCGAGCGGTCGCGGCCGGGCTGCTCACCCGCGACGGCCACCTCGTCCGGTTCCAGCACGACCTGGTCCGCGAGACCGTCTATGCCGGACTGTCCACGTCGGTCCGACGAGACCTGCACCGGCGCTGCGCCCGCCATCTGCTGGCCTCCGGGCACGAGGCGCTGGCCGCCGCGCCGCACGCCCGCGCCGCCGCGACGCCCGGTGACGAGGAGAGCGCGGCCGTCCTCTGCGAGGCCGCGCATCAGGCGGTGGCGGCGCTGCCGGCGACCGCGGGCGAGTTGGTCACCGAGGCGTTCGGGCTGGTGCGGCCGGCCCAGCCGTCATGGCAGGCGACCGGCGAGCGGTGCGTCGAGATCCTGGGCCGGGTGCGGCGCTGCGCCGACGCGGTGCGGACGGCCGACGCCGTGCTGGCCCGGGCCGGCGACAGCGAGACCTTCGCCCGCGTCCAGGTGCTCGCGACCAACGCGCTCTGGCAGATCGGCCGCCCGGCCGAGTCGGTGGCCCGGGTCGACGACGCGCTGGCCGCGCCGGGCCTCCCGGAAGCCCTGCGGGTCCGGCTGGCCGCCGCACGCGCGTTGGCCCTGACCCGGATGGTGCCCGCCTGGCAGGCCCGTCCGGCCGCCGAGGACGCGCTGCGCGACGCCCGCCTGGTCGGCGACCACGACGCGACCGCTCTGGCCCTGCAGGCTATGGGCGAGCTGGGGCGGAACACCGGGCATCACGCCGAATCGCTGGCCTACTTCCGGGAGCTGCGCTCGGTCAGCGACGCGTCCTACCAGGGCGAGGAGATCATCGAACTGCAACTGCTCGACCGGTACGCGGACGCGGGCGCGCTGCTGGAGGCCGCGCACCGGGACGACCGGGGTGGGGTCGAGGCGACCCTGCCGCCGGTGATCGCCGCGCAGATGTGGCAGGACTACACGCTCGGCCGGCTCGACGACGCCGAGTCCGGTGCGCGGACGCTGCTCACCATCGGCCAGGAACTCGGTGACCACGTGCACGAGTTGGACGCGCGGATGGTGTTGGCCGGCCTCGCGCTGCTGCGCGGGGAGGTCACGGAGGCGAGCGCCCACCTGGCGCCGGCCCTGGAAGGCGGGCTGGCCGAAGACTCGGTGCGGCTCCCCGGCCTGCGCCTGATGGAGGGCTGGCTGGCCGCCAGCGACGGGCGACCGGAAGACGCGCGGAAGATCCTGCGGCCGCTGCTGTTCGCCGCGCGCGAGTCACGGTCCGACTGGCCATGGCGGCCGGGCTGGATGCGGATCTTCGCGCGGATCGGCCGCGCCACCGGAGACCAGCGGTTCACCCACGAGGCGGTGGCGATCGCCGCCGAGGGCGCCGCGCGCAACCCCGGGGTGCCGAGCTTCGCGGGTGCCGCGCTGGCCCTGCGCGGCCTGGTCGACAAGGATCTCGACAAGCTGGCCGCGGCGAACGTGGTGCTCGACCGCAGCCCGCGGCCGATGTTGCGGGCCAACGCCGCCGAGGACCACGGGCGGCTGCTGCTCACCTTCGGTGCACGCGATCAGGGTATCGCGGAGCTCGACCGGGCCTGGGCCATCTACCACGGACTGGGTGCGCGGGCCGCGCAGGTCGAGGTGCAGCGGGTGATGCGCCGGGCCGGCGCCCGCCGGGCCAAGTGGGACACCGACGGTGCCCGGCCACGGCAGGGCTGGGCCGCGCTCACCGACGCGGAGGTCAAGGTGGCCGAGCTGATCAGCGCCGGGCACACCAACAAGGAGGCGGCCCGGCTGCTCAACCTCTCGCCCAACACGGTCAGCACGCACCTGCGGTCGATCTTCGCGAAGCTCGACGTGCAGTCGCGGGTGCAGCTCACCAACGCGGTGCACGCGATGCGTTAGGAGGGGAGAACCCCCGGTAAGGCTGTCCTTACTAGACGGAGCGACGGCCGGACATCATGATCCGGCCATGCTCAAGACAACGCTTCTGCATCCCGGCATCGTCTCCGCACTCGGTCGCGCCGGGCACGGATCGACGGTGTTGATCTCCGACGGGAACTACCCCCATTCCACGGGTACGAGGGCCGGCGCGGATCTGGTCTTCCTCAACCTGCGGCCGGGCCTGGTGGCGGTCGACGACATCCTGGGTGCCGTGCTCACCGCCGTACCGGTGGAATCGGCCTATGTGATGAGTCCGGGCGACGGGCCGGAACCGGATATCTTCCCTGTTTTCCGGCAGCACCTCGCGCCCGTCGAACTGACCCCGCTCGACCGGTTCGCCTTCTACGACAAGGCCCGGGAACCCGACCTGGCACTCGCGATCGCCAGCGGCGACACCCGCCTCTACGCCAACATCCTGCTGACCATCGGCGTGGTCAGCTGAGGACCGCCTGCTCGCGCGAGCGGGTCCCGGCCGGTCGCGACCAGCAGGGTCGGCGGCGGCCCGGCCACCGAGGCGGCGCGGCGTAGTCCGGCGCGCCCGGTGCGGGCGCTTAGCACCGGGGGCACCGCCGGCCACCGTGGGCCGAACAGGCGTCCCAGCTCTCGACGAGGAACTCCAGGAACTCCGCCACCCCCGGTCGCGGGGGCTCGAGGGCGCCGGGGCCCCGGACCCCGGGCATCGCGGAGCGTGCCGCCGATCGGCCGGATCGGCTGGGCCGCCAGCCGGCGCGGCGGCAGCGCCCGGAGGCGGGCGAGTTGGGCGGACCGCCGCCTGCTTCCGGCGGTGCCGTCGCACAGCGCGCGCCGAATTCCTCGTCCGGCCCCAGACCGTGACGAACGGCCAGCGTCGGGACACCGCGGCCGAGACGCTGGTCGGGCCCACGACGCGACCGGCATGGCGAGGAAAGATCGTCGGCCGAACCGCTGGGACGGGTACGTTGGGTTGCGGGTCCGTTACCGGGGGGACGGCACTGATCGGATGAGCACGAGCAGCGTCGGCGAGAACAAGAAATCGGGCACTGTCCAGGGTTCGGGCCTGGCGGAGATCGTCGATGCCCTGCGGGTGGGGCCGTTTCGGCGGCTGTTCCTGGTGCTCGGGCTCTCCGCCCTCGGCGACTGGCTCGGCCTGCTCGCCGGCGCCGCGTTCGCGTCGTCGCAGGTCTCCGGCGCCACCGCGAAGGGCGCCGCGTTCGGCTCGGTGATCGCCGTGCAACTCCTGCCGGCCTTCGTCCTCGGCCCGCTCTCCGGTGTGATCGCCGACCGGTTCGACCGTCGCTACACCATGGTCGTCTCCGACGTCGTCCGGTTCGCGCTGTTCGCGTCGATCCCGATCGTCGGCTTCGTCGTCGACAGCTCGGTCAAGGTGGTCACCTGGGCCGCGATCGCGCTGTTCCTGGCACAGTGCGCGGCGCAGATCTGGACACCGGCGAAGGAAGCGGCGGTGCCCAACCTGCTGCCCCGCTCCCGGCTGGAGGCGGCCAACCAACTCACGCTGGCGACCACGTACGGCATCACGCCGATCTTCGCGGCATTGATCTTCAGTGGCATGGCCCGGCTGCCCCGGCCGGGCAGCGTCGGCCCGGCCGACTACGCGTTGCTGTTCGACGCGCTCACGTTCCTCGCCTCGGCCATCGTGGTGCAGTTCTTCGCGAAGGAGATGTCGGGCCGCACGGCCCGGCCGCCCAAGGCGGAGACCCACGGGGAAGGGCACCACGTCCCCGGCCGGGGCGTCGTGCGTGACCTGGTCGACGGCGGCAAGTTCATCGCCAGGACCCGGCTGGTCCGGGGCATCGTGGTGGGGGTGCTGGGCGCGTTCGCCGGCGCCGGGGTGGTGATCGGCACCGCCAACTTCTACGCCCGGTCGCTCGGCGGCGGCGAGGCCACATTCGGCATCCTGTTCGCCGCGATCTTCGCCGGGTTCGGCATCGGCATCGCGGGCGGGCCGGCGCTGGTCGGCACGCTCTCCCGGCGCCGCTGGTTCGCCCTGTCGATCATGCTGGCCGGGGTCGCGGTGATCGGGCTCTCCGCCGCGCCCCGGCTGTCGCTGGCGATCCTCGGCGCGGCGGTGACCGGCGCCGCCTCCGGCATGGCCTTCCTCTCCGGCCTCACCCTGGTCGGCGGCGACATCTCCGACGACGTACGCGGCCGCGTGGTCGCCTTCATCCAGTCGGCCGTACGCATCACCCTGCTCCTCGCGATCGCGCTCTCCAGCGTGCTCGTCGGCCTCGGCGCTTCCCGGCAGTTCCACGTCGGCGGGCTCGAGGTGCACCTGTCCACCACCCGACTGCTGCTGTTCGTGGTCGGCGTCGCCGGCATCGGGGTCGGCATCCTGTCGTTCCGGCAGATCGACGACCGGCCGGGCGTGCCGGTGTGGCGAGACATCGTGCGCGGTGTCCGCCGCCGGCCGCTCTCCGACACCGCCAAGAAGCGCCCCTGACCCGTGACCATCTCACCCGAGGCCCCCGCACCGCAGAACCGCTTCACCGAGTGGTTCCTTCGCGGCGCGTCGCACCCGACGCTGCGGCCGCAGGGCCCGTTCACCCGGCCGGCCGCGACCACCGAGCGCCGGCACAGCTGGTGGCGGGTGATGTGCCTGACCGGCCTGGACTACTTCTCCACGCTGGGCTATCAACCGGGCATCGCCGCGCTGGCCGCCGGCGTGCTGGCGCCGCTCGCGACCATCGTGCTGGTGCTGGTCACCCTGCTCGGCGCGCTGCCGGTCTACCGGCGGGTGGCCCGGGAGAGCCCGCACGGCTCGGGCTCGATCGCGATGCTGAGCAAGCTGCTCTCGTTCTGGGAGGGCAAGCTGGTCGTGCTGATCCTGCTCGGGTTCGCGGCCACCGACTTCATCATCACGATGACCCTCTCGGCCGCCGACGCGACCGCGCACATCCAGGAGAACCCGTTCTGGCCGGAGTCGCTGGGCAACCACCAGGTGCTGATAACCCTGGTGCTGCTGGCCCTGCTCTGTGCGGTGTTCCTGAAGGGCTTCGCCGAGGCCATCGGCATCGCGGTCGTGCTGGTCGCGGTCTACCTCGCGCTCAACGCGGTGGTGATGGTCGACGGCCTCATCCGGGTGGTCACCCACCCGACGCTGACCAGCGACTGGTGGTCGGCGTTGACCACCATGCACGGCAGCCCGGTCGCCCTGATCGGGATGGCGGTGATCATCTTCCCGAAGCTCGCTCTTGGCCTGTCCGGTTTCGAGACCGGCGTCGCGGTGATGCCGCACATCAAGGGCGCGCCCGGCGACACCGAGGAGCGCCCCACCGGCCGGATCCGCGGCGCGCACAAGCTGCTCACCACCGCCGCGATCACCATGAGCTGCTTCCTGATCACCAGCAGCATCGTGACCACCGTGCTGATCCCGGCCGACGCGTTCGACCCGGGCGGTGCGGCCAACGGGCGTGCGCTGGCCTTCCTCGCGCACGAGAACCTCGGCTCGACCTTCGGCACGGTCTACGACCTCTCCACGATCACGATCCTCTGGTTCGCCGGCGCCTCGGCCATGGCCGGCCTGCTGAACCTGGTCCCCCGCTACCTGCCCCGGTTCGGCATGGCGCCCTATTGGGCCAGCGCGGTGCGGCCGCTGGTCGTGGTATTCACCGCGATCGCCTTCTTCATCACCTGGCTGTTCGACGCCGACGTGACCGCGCAAGGAGGCGCGTACGCCACTGGTGTGCTGGTTCTGATCACCTCGGCGGCCATCGCCGTGACACTCTCGAGCCGGCGGCACCGGCAGCACAAACAGACCATCGCGTTCGGCGTGATCGCGTTGGTCTTCATCTACACCACCATCGACAACGTCATCGAGCGCCCGGACGGCGTCAAGATCGCAGGGAGCTTCATCGGCGCCATGATCATCTTTTCGATCCTGTCCCGGCTCCGCCGCGCGTTCGAACTGCGGTTCACCAGCGTCCAGTTCGACGAGATAGGCCAGCAGCTGCTGGAAGACTGCAAGGGCACGGTGGTCCGGATCGTCGCCAACCACCCGGACGCCCTCGATGCCCAGGAATACCGCGAGAAGCTGCAGCGGATCGTCGACGAAGACGTGCTACCCGACGTCCACGACGTGATGTTCGCCGAGGTGACCATCACCGACCCGTCGGACTTCGAGTCAGACCTACAGGTCCGCGGCGAGATCCGGCACGGCCGCTACCGGGTGTTCACGATGGCCAGCCCCAACGTGGCCACGGCACTGGCCGCCCTGCTGCTGGAGATCCAGGCGACGACCGGCCAGCGCCCGCACATCTACTTCGAGTGGACCGAGGGCAATCCGGCGTCGAACTTCCTGCGTTATCTGGCCTTCGGCCAGGGCGAGGTGGCGCCGGTGACCCGGGAGATCCTGCGCGAGCAGGAGCCGGACCGGATGAAGCGGCCGCACGTGCACGTGGGTTAGACCCCGAGCTTCTGCTTCGTGTACGTGAAGCAGCGCTTGGTGACGGTCGGCCAGGGTACGCCGAGATACTGGTCCGAGACGACCGAGGCCGGGCGACCCTCGCGCAGCAGTTGGTCGACGAACGTCATCAGCTTCTTGTGGCCGTACTGCGCGGCGATGCAACTGGTCGCGTAGTAGCCCAGGCCGTAGGCGGCGTCGATCTGCCAGTCCGGCGCGTCGTCGTCGGGTACCAACTTCTCCAGGTTGCCGGTGAACTTGCGCTCCCGGATGAGCCGCCGCGACGACTGCTTGCGGTCATAGGCGGCGACGCCGCGCTTGTCCCACTCGATGAACTCGGCGATGCCCTCGGTCAGCCACCAGTCGTCGCCGGTGTGGGCGCGGTAGTCGCGGCCGCTCAGGGTCGCCACGTGACCCATCTCGTGCTTCAGCACCGATTCGGCGTACGAGCTGGACAGGTCTTCCATCCGCAGCACGATGTCGGAGCGCGTGCGGGTCGCGGGGATGGCGAAGCCGACCGCCCAGTCCTCGGAGCCGCCGAACCACTTCTTCCACTCGGCCGGGCCGGCCAGGTAGACGACGTAGCGGTCCGGCTTGTCGCCGAGCACGTATTTGTCGGCGGTCTTCGCGGCCCGCTCGGCGAGCGGGAGGAACGCCCGGGCCTTGGCGGCGTAGTTCTTCGGCGCGGCCACGACAGCCCGCTTGCCGACGGCCGCGGTCAGCGCGCTGACCTCCCACGGGTGCGGACCGTTGGCGTCGGCCTCGATCGCGGAGATCTTCGTCATCCGGTAGCCGGTGGGCGAGTCGCGCCAGACCGTGTCGAAGACGGCGGTCGACGGCTTGCAGGTGGCGACGGCGAAGCAGTGCGCCATCCCGACCCGTACGTTCCATTGGCTGAAGCCGCCGACCTTCTTCTCGTTGACCGGGCCGCTGTCGACGGAGAGGTCGAAGCCGGCGACCTTCATGGCGCGCAGCGACCGGAAGCGGCGGTCGAGTTCGGCCCGGACCTTCTTGTCGGCGGCCGGCTTGACGAAGGCGCCGAGGTTGCCGTCGCGCATGCCCTTGGTCATCGTGGCCAGGCTGGTCCTGATCTGGTCCAGGGCCCAGGCGAAACGGACGTTCTCCGAATCGCCGGGCTTCGGCGACGGCGGCGGGCCGGTGGGTGCGGCGGCGGGGGTCGCGGTGGCCATGGGGGCGGCGACGGCCGAGGGTGCCGGGTCGCCGGTCGCGATCACGACGACCGTGGACACCTCGAGGAGAAGCACGAGGAACGCCACGACCAGCCCGACGATGAGCCCCCGCCGCCGCTTCGGCGGCGGCGTCAGGCCGGCCACGGGCAAGGGCTGGCCTGGCTGGACCGGGGCGCCGACCGTCGGCGGCAATGCGGGGGTCACAGGCTCGGCCGGCGACGGCGCCGCCGGGGTCACCAACTCGGCCGGCGACGACGATGCTGGGGTCACCAACTCGGCCGGCGACGACGCTGCCGGGGTCACCAGCTCAGCCGGCGACGACGCTGCCGGGGTCACCAGCTCAGCCGGCGACGACGCTGCCGGGGTCACCAGCTCAGCCGGCGACGACGCCGCGGGAGTCACCGGCTCGACCGGCGACGGCGCCGCGGGAGTCAACGGCTCGGCCAGGGTGCTGGCTGTGGGCTGCGCGGCACTGGCAAGCGGCTCGGCCAGGGGCGGTTCCGCGGCCGGTACCAGCTCGACGGCCGGTGCCTCCGGGGCTGGCTCAGCCGCGGGCGGCTCCGGTGCCGCGTTGTTGGTCTTGCTCAGATCGACATCCCCGTATGACACGATCGGAGACGCTACGGTCTGCGCGCCGGTAAATGATCATCCGTTCGGACCAGTGCTAGCCGCCTACTTTTTGCTTCGTGTAGGTGAGGCAGCGCTTGGTGACCGTCGACCACTCGGCGCCCAGGATCTGCGGTGCCGCCACCTCCGACGGCCGGCCGGCCCGCAGCACCTCGTCGGCGAAGTCCATCAGCTTCGCGTGCCCGAACTGGTCGGAAATGCAACTGGTCGCGTAGAAGCCGAGCCCGTAGGCGGCGTCGATCTGCCAGTCGTCCGCGTCGTCGGCCGGCACCAACTTCTCCAGATCGCCGGTGAACGTCTTCTGCCGCAGCGCCCGCCGCGCGGAGTCCTGCCGGTCGTAGCCGGAGATGCCGCGCCCGTCCCACTCGATGTATTCGGCGATCCCCTCGGTCAGCCACCAGTTCTCGCCGTAGTAGTCGTGGTACTCCCGCCCGGCCAGGGTCGCCACGTGGCCCATCTCGTGCTTCATCACCGACTCGGCGTACCCGGTGGGAATCTCCTCCATCCGCAGCACGATGTCGGAGCGGTTCGGGGTCGCCGGGATCGCGAAACCGATAGCCCAGGGCTGCGTGCCGCCGAACCACTTCTTCCACTCCGACGGCCCGGCCAGGTAGATGAGGTAGCGGTTCGGCTTCTCGCCGAGCACGTACTTGTCGGCGATCTTCGCGGCCCGCTCCGCCGCCGGCAGGAAGGCCCGGGCCTGCGCCGCGTACTGCTTCGGCGCCGCGACGACCGCGCGGGAGCCGACCGCCGCGGTCAACAGGCTGACCTCCCACGGGTGCGGGCCGTTGTTCTCGTCCTTGACGGTCGACAGCTTGACCATGCGATAGCCGGCCGGCGAGTCGCGCCAGGTCGTGTCGATCACGAGGGTGTCCGGCTTGCACCCGGCGACCACGAAGCAGTGCCGGATCTGCAGGCCGACACCCCACTCGCTGAACCCGCCGACCTTCTTCTCGTTGAACGGTCCACTGTCGATGGTCAACTCGAATTCGGCGACCCGCATCGCCCGCAGGGACCGGAACCGACGATCAAGCTCCGTGCGTACGTTCTTGTCGGCGCCGGCCGCGACGAACGTGGCGAGGTCGCCGGTGCGCATCGCCGTGGTCATGCCGGCCAGGGTGTCCTTGATCTGCGCCGCCGCCCAGGCATACCGGACGCTCTCCGGATCGCCGGGCTTCGGCGACGGCGGCGGCCCGGTGGGCGAGGCGCCGGCGCTCGCGCTCGCCGCGGGGGTGGCCGCCGTCGCGGTCGGCGCCGGCGAACCGGAGGTGAGCACGATGACGGCCGGCACGGCGAGCAGCAGCACGACCAGCGCGACCAGCAGCCCGACGAACAGCCCCCGCCGGCGCCGCGGCGCGGGCGGCCCCCCGAGCGGTGGAGCCGACTCCCCGGGATCCGCACCGCCTGCGGCTGGAGCGGCGGGCACCGGAGCGGCCGGCACCGGAGCGGCCGGCATCGGAGCGGCGGCCACCGGAGCGGCGGGCACCGGAGCGGCGGCGGGCGTCGTCGGCTCGGACGGCGGTCGCTGCGCGGGCGGCGTCGCGGCCGCGTCGGTGGTGTTGATCGGATCGACGTCCCCGTATGCCACGTCCCGACACGCTACGTCCCGCGCGCTCGTAATTGATCACCTGTTCGGCCAGCTCTGGGCGGCGGCATTGCGGCGACCCTCACAAGCTGTCACGCCGCGACCCGGCGCCCGGAAAACGGGCGCGCATTCGGATCGGTGGAAGCGACAATGGCCGGGTGATCGACGACCTGATCCGGGTCAGCAAGCGCTTGTCCCTGGTGCTGCGGCACCGACCGGAAACCATCGGGGTGACCCTCGACCCGCAGGGCTGGGTCGACGTCGACGTTCTGCTGGCCGCCCTGGCCGCGCACGGCGTCCCGCTCGACCGGGCCACCCTGGACCGGGTCGTGGCTGGCAACGACAAGCAGCGGTTCGCGGTCCGCACCGGCCCGGACGGCCGCGACCAGATCCGGGCCAGCCAGGGCCACTCGGTCGCGGTCGACCTCGGGCTCGACGACCGGCCGCCACCACCGCGGCTCTTCCACGGCACGGCCGCCACCGCGGTGCCGGCGATCCTGCGGGAGGGGCTGGTCAAGCGCCGGCGGCACGCCGTACACCTGTCGCTGGACGTGCACACCGCGCGGCGGGTCGGCGCGCGGCGGAGCGGGTCGGTCGCGGTGCTCGCGGTCGACGCGGCGGCCATGGCCGCCGCCGGCCACCGGTTCCAGTGCAGCGCCAACGGCGTCTGGCTGACCGACCACGTTCCACCGACGTTCATCCGCCGGCTGAACGCCTAGAGCACCTGCGGTGGCTACCATCCGGGCGTGTTCCTGGTGTGGGGCGACAACACCCTGGCCCGCCGGCTCGCCAACGAACTGGTCAACACCTACGGCGTCCCGGTCACCGTGATCGTGCGGTCGGCCGACGCCGACCAGGCGCCGGAGATCGCCGACCTCGAGCCGGAGACCGGCGACCCCGACCTGCGGCCGGTGCTGGTCGCCGCCGCCCGCCTCACGCCCGACGTGCTGGTGCGCGCCGGTGTCGCCGACGCCACCGCGGTCGCCCTGGTCGAGCGCGACGACGTGGCCACCGTGGATGCCGCGATGATGGTGCGCGAGCTCAACCCGACCGCCCGGATCGTGGTGCGGGTGTTCAACCCGATCCTGGCCAAGGGCGTCACCGCGATGCTCGGCGACTGCGACGTGCTGTCCGGGTCGGAGATCGCGGCGCCCGCGTTCGTGGCCGCCGCGCTCGGCGACGACACGCCGACGTATGTGCGGCTGACCGACGAGTTCCTGGTCACCGCTCATCGCGACGAACACCCGGACCCCGACGACGTGGTCTGCGGCCTGGCCGTGGTCGACGGCCGCAGCGAACCGGAGACGCTACCGGTCGACGACGCCGCGGCCGACCTGCTGCTGGTCCGCCGCTACGGCGAGCCGCCGCGGCCGAAGCCACGGCGCGGGCGCCAGCCGCTGCGGGTGACCGCGCTGGTGCTCGGGCGGCGCCGGCTGCGCTACGCCCTGCTCGGTGTCGCCGCTCTGCTCGGCCTCAGCACCGTGCTGCTGGCCTACCTGCGCGGGCTCAACCTCTGGGAGGCCGCCTACCTGGCCTCGGTCACCGCGCTCGGCGGCATCGGCGACGACGTCTCCGGCGGTGCGGTCGAGCAGGTCGTGCTGGCGCTGCTCGCCCGGGCCGGCGTCGTGCTGGTCCCGTTCGTCACCGTCGTGATCGTCGAGGCGGTGGTCACCGCCCGGCTGGCCGTCAACTCCGGCGCGCTGACCCGGCCGCTCGCCGGGCACGTCGTGCTCGTCGGCCTCGGCAACGTCGGCACCCGGGTGCTGCGCGAGTTGCACCGGTTCGGCGTCGACGTGGTCTGTGTCGACCGGTCGGCCGACGCCCGCGGTGTCGCGGTCGCCCGCGAACTCGGGGTGCCGGTCATCATCGCCAGCGGCAACAGCGAGCAGACGCTCCGGGCCGCGTCGGTCGGCACCGCCCGCGCGCTGCTGGTGCTCTCCACCGACGACGTCTCCAACCTCGAGACCGCGCTGCTCGGCCGGGCCCTGCACGGCGGGCGGCTGCGGGTGGTGCTGCGCCTCTACGACGAGGGATTCGCCCGGCGGGTCAAGCGCAGCTTCGACATCGACCTGTCCCGCAGCGTCTCCTACCTGGCCGCGCCGGCCTTCGCGGCGGCGCTGTCCGGCCGCGAGGTGATCGACGCGATCCCGGTCGGCCGGCGGGTGCTGCTGGTCGCCGAGTTGCCGGTCGGCGCCGGTTCCGAGCTGGAGGGGCAGCTCTGCCCGGAGGTCAACCGGCCCCACGAGGTGCGGCTGATCGCCGTACGCACCGGCCGGATCGGTCAGACGCTGTGGACCGTGCCGGAGCGGCGCGAGCTGGTGCGCACCGACCGATTGATCGTCGTCGCGACCCGGGCCGGGCTGGCCGGGCTGCTCGCCCGCACCCGGCCCAACCCCGACGCGCCGCCGCTGCACGAGCCGCAGCCGCTGCGCCTGCTCACCGGGCCGCGCCCCGCACCGGACGGTGACGCTCCGTAGGCTGACCCGATGAGCACCGCCGACGACCTCGGCGCGCGCACCGCCCGGCGGCAGCACGCGCACGCGATCATGACAGCGCTGCGCGAGCTGCGGGTGCAGCTCTCGCTGCTCAACCATCAGGTCGGCGGTCACGTCGAACTCAAGGACATCGACCTCGACTGCTTCGAGCTGGTCAGCCGCGAGGGCCCGGTGAGCCCGACCGCGCTGGCCCGCCGGGCGGGCTTGCACCCTGCGACCATGACCGGGGTCCTCGATCGGCTCCAGCGTGGTGGCTGGGTGACCCGGGAGCGCGACGCGACCGACCGGCGCGCGGTGGCCGTGCACGCGGTCCGCGGGCGCACCGCCGAGCTGATGCGGCTCTACGCCGGCCTCGGCCGGGCGGTCGAAGACATCTGCGCCGGTCACGACGAACGCGACCTGGCGCTGGTCGCCGACTTCCTGCGGCGCACCACCCGGGCTGGTCGGTTGGCGACCGACGGGCTGGCCGACGACCGGGCCGGAGCATGATTGCGAGTCGAACAGGTGTTCGATAGCCTGTCGATCGTGGAGCTGGTCGGACGATGGTGGAACGGTGACCGCAATTCGGCGACGCGGCGCGACATCTGGCTGCATCGCGATCCCGACGCGGGGTGGCTGGTGCGGGCCCGCGCCGGCGACAAGGACCGCGACGTGACCTGGCCGGCGTTCGACGAGGAGTGGGCGGCCCGGGCCTGGGTCGACCGGTTGATGGCCTCGTCGACCGGCGGCCGCTCGATCTGGAAAGACCTGACCAAGGTGGTCCGCAAGCCCCCGACGGGCGGGTGGTCAGCACGCGTTTAGGCCGTATGATCGCGCGGTGCTAGCGGCCCCGGAAGTCACCCAGCGCCGCCTGGCGCCGTTCGACCCCCGCGGCAACCTGGCCTCCTGGTATGCGACCGGGTTCGTCGTCCTGGTCGCCGCGGTCCTGCGCTTCTCCGGCCTGTCGCGGCCCGAGGGCAAGCTGTTCGACGAGACCTACTACGCCAAAGACGGGTGGGGGCTGCTCACCAAGGGCGTCGAATGGAACTACCGCGACAACGTGCCGGCCTACGTGGTGCACCCACCGCTCGGCAAGTGGCTGATCGCGCTGGGCGAGTGGGCGTTCGGCTACTACGACGTCGACGGCGACCAGCGACTCACCGGTCACCTGTTCAACGCGGCGCCGGAGTTCGGCTGGCGGTTCTCGGTCGCGGTGGCCGGCACGCTCTCGGTGCTGCTGATGGTGCGGATCGCCCGGCGGCTGTTCGGCTCGACGGTGCTCGGTTGCGCGGCCGGGCTGCTGCTCGCCCTCGACGGCTTCCACCTGGTGCTGTCGCGGATCGCGCTGCTCGACATGTTCCTGCTGCTGTTCGTGCTCGCCACGTTCGGCGCCCTGGTGGTCGACCGCGACGCCCGCCGCCGGGCCATGCTGCATGCGATCACCGCCGGCACCGGAGCACGGGCCGGCGTCCCCTGGTGGCGCCTGTTCGCGGCAGCGCTGTTCGGCTGTGCGGTGGCCACCAAGTGGAGCGCGCTGTTCTTCCTGCCCGTGTTGCTGCTGCTGGTGTTGTGGTGGGACGCCGGCGGCCGGCGCTCGGCCGGCGTCGACCGGCCGTGGCGGGCCGCGCTGCGCCAGGAGAGCGGCTGGCTGGTCGTCTGCGGCGTGCTGATCGTCGCGGTCTACCTGGCTTCCTGGTCCGGCTGGCTGCTCACCGACGACGGCTACTTCCGGCACTACCGGGCCGCCAACGGCCAGTCGGAACTGCCGGTCATCGGCGCGTTGCAGAACCTCTGGCACTATCACCACGAGGCGTTCACCTTCCATTCGACCCTGCAGACCAAGCACCCCAGCCAGTCGTGGCCGTGGCAGTGGCTGCTGCTGGGCAAGCCGGTGACGATCCATCTGGCCTACCCGGGCGCGCCCTGGGGCCAGGCGCCGGTCTCCGAGATCATCCTGCTCGGCACCCCGGTGCTCTGGTGGTCGTTCCTGCCGGCCCTGGTCGCGACCACCTGGCTGGGCATCGCCCGCCGCGACTGGCGGGCCGGCGCGATTCTGCTGATCTCGGCGGCCGGGCTGCTGCCCTGGTTCTACTACGCCGTCGACGCGCACCGGGTGATGTTCTCGTTCTACACCGCGCCGGCCATGCCTTTCTTCGTGCTGGCGGTGGTCTACGTGCTCGGAGCGATCATCGGGCCATTCGGCCCGGAGCACGCCGACCGCCGCCTGATCGGTTCGGTGGCCGCGGCCGCGTACCTCGTGCTGGTGGTCCTCTGTTTCGCCTACTTCTACAACCTCTTCGTGGGCGACTTCCTGCCCTACGCCGACTGGGCCAAACGCATGTGGCTCAGCAACCGCTGGAATCCGTAACTGTCGGGTCCCCGTCCGCAACCGCCCGACACGATGATGCGTGTTGATCCCGATCGGCCAACCACAAGGGACGGCCGCCATGGGGGAGGATGCGAGGACGGTGGTTTCCTTGCGTGACGGGGGCGATCTCGATCTGGTGCCCGGCTTCGGCCCGCCAGGCCAGACCAGCTTCGAAGAGTTCTATTCGGCGCACTTTCAGGCCCTGACCATCCAGCTGTACGCGTACACCCGCGATCTGGCCGGCGCGCAAGACATCGCGCAGGAGGCGTTCTGTCGGGCGCTGGCCCGGTGGAAGCGGCTGGCCGACTACGACGACCCGTCGGCCTGGGTGCGCCGGGTCGCCTGGAACCTGGTCACCAGCCGATGGCGGCGGACCCGGACGGCGGCGCTGTTCCTGCGCCAACAGCGACCGGCCCACGTCGCGGAGCCGAGCCCGGACCGGGTGGCTCTGGCGCACGCGCTGGCCACCCTGAAGCCGGACCACCGCCGCGCGGTGATCCTGCACTACCTGGCCGACCTGCCGATCGGTGAGATCGCCCGGCAGGAAGGCGTTTCGGAGAACACGGTGAAGTCGTGGCTGCATCGCGCTCGCGCCGCACTCGCCGCCCAGCTCAGCGACGAGGAGGCGGACCGTGCCTGACTTCGACGATGACCCGCGCCTGGCACACGCTTTCGCCGCGTTGCGCCGCGAGGTCGCGCCCTACGTGACCCCACCCGGCAGCGCCGCGGCACGCCTCTCGGTCCGGCACCGGCGCCGGGTCGCTGCGGCGGCCATCGCCACCTCCGCCGCGCTGCTGGTCGGGGGCCCCGCGGTCGGCTTCGCGGCGGCCGACAACGACACCCCGACGCCGCCGCCGGTCGTGGTGACGCAAACCCCGACCCCGGCCCACACGGCGCCGGCCACACCGACCCCGACCACGCCGACTTCGACCAAGGCGCCTGGTGTGCCGCGGGTGGCCGGCAAGGTGTTCTACATGACCCTGGACGGCAAGCTCTATCTCGACGGCCGCGGCTACCCGGGCGACTATCTGAGCCTCAACGTGTCGCCCAACGGCAAGAAGGTGACCTGGGTCGAGGACGGCAACCTGATGATGTCGGACGTGGACGGCAGCCACCGCCGCACCGTGCACCGGGGTGTCGAGAACATGTGCGACGAGCCGGTCTGGTCCGGCGATTCGACCCGGCTCCTGATCACCCAGGTCTTGCCCCGCGGCGCCAACCTTGCCGTGCTCTACCTGGCCGGCGGCGCGGGCGACGATCTCGGCGAGCCCGAGGGCTGCCACTACCGCTGGTCGGCCGACGGCAGCAGGCTCGCCTACCAGCACGGCGACACGCGGGGGGTCACGATCCAGGACCTCGACGGCGGCGACAAGGTGACGTTGACGCCCGCCAACATCGGCGGACGGCGCCCCGCCGGCCTGCTCGGGATCTCGGCCGACGGAGGCCGGGTGTGCATCCAAACGGCTCCCGCGAACGGCACGACCGGCGACGCCGCACGGGGTCTGACGTGCGACACCCTCGTCGACGTCCGCTCGAAGAAGGTCGTCGATCTCCCGGCCGAAGGCACGTTGCGCAGTGTCGTGTTCCTCGCCGACGGCGGCATGCTGGCCCGGTTGCGGACCGACCGAGGCTCGGAGTTGGTGCGGCTGGACAAGCACGACCGGGTGATCGCCCGCAGCCTCGAGTCGGCCGCCAACGCCGACCGGATGCTGCTCGCCTACACCCCGAACTAGGCCCTGCCGGGCGCGGTCACGGTCAACGGGATCGCGCCCATCAGGGACCAGTCGTGGCCGATGTCGGCGGCGCAGCGCAGCAGCAGCGGTAGGTATTCCTCGGTCAGTCGTTCGACCGAGGTCTCGGCGGCGTGCACGGTCACGTTGATCGCCGCGACCACGGTGCCGTCGCCGTCGCGGACGCTGGTGGCCACCGAGCGGATGCCGGGCGCCAGGTCCTGGTCGGCCAGCGCCCAGCCCTTCGCCCGCACCTCGCGGAGCTGCCGGTCGAGCTCGTCGCGGGTCGGCTGCCAGCGTGCGGTGATGCCGGACCGGCTCGGCTCGGCGAGGACGTCGGCGAGCGAATCCGGCGGCAGGGCGGCCAGCAGCACCTTGCCCATCGACGTGGGCGGCGCCGGGAACCGGGTGCCGATGGTGACCGCGAGGGTCACGATCTTCGGCACCGCCACCCGGGCCACGTAGACGATGTCGCTGCCGTCGAGCTGGGCCATCGAGGTCGACTCGTTGGTCTGCGCGACCAGCCGCTCCATGTGGGGCCGGGCGACGTCCCACATGCTCAGCGAGTTGACGTAGGCCATGCCCAGCTCGAGCACCCGCGGCGTCAGCGCGTAGCCGCGCTCGGCGGCCCGCACGTAGCCGAGCTCTTCCAAGGTCAGCAGGATCCGCCGCACCGTGGGCCGGGCCAGCCCGGTCGCGCCGGCGAGATCGCTCAGCGTGCGCACGGGCTGCCCGGCCGGGAACGAACGGAGAACGTCGAGCCCCCGGGCCAGCGCTTCGATGAAGTCAGGTCCGGACTCGCGTGGCATTTCTCAATGCTTCCATTGCGCCGAGCCGGCGTCGTAGTCGGTGTAGGTGTAGGGGTTGTCCGTCACCTTGGTCTCCGGCACGTCCGGGTTCATACCCTTCGCCCAGGCCTCCTCGCCCATGTCGCCGACCAGATAGTCGACGGTGCGGCCGATCGCGGCCCGGGCGGCGGCGAGGTCGACGTCGACCAGCCGGCCGCCGCGCTTGACGATCCGGCCGTTGACCACGACCGTGTCGACGTCGCCGCGCTGCGCCTGGAACGCCACGTGCCCATAGGGGTGCAGCACCGGGAACATCACCGGCGAGTGGTCGTTTTTGATCAGCACGATGTCGGCCTTCTTGCCGGGCTCCAGGCTGCCGACCACCGAGTCGAGGCCCAGCGCGCGAGCGCCACCCATGGTCGCCCAGTCGACGACCTGCTCGGCCCGCAGGTGGCAGTGGGTGACCGTCTCGGCGTTGCGGTGCGCCTCCATGTGCTCGCGCGACCGGTCGGCGCCGAGCGTCGAGCGCATCGCGGAGAACAGGTCGCCGCTCCACCAGACGCTGGTGTCCATCGACAGCGAGACCGGGATGTCGTGGTGCCGCAACTGCCAGGTGGGCGGGTAGCCCTGGCCGGCGCTCTGCTCGCTCTCCGTGGAAACCGAGACGGAGCCGCCGGTCGCGGCGATCCGGTTGTAGGAGTCGCGGGTCAGCGTCGCGGCGTGCACGTAGATCGACTGCGGCGTCATGAAGCCGTTCTCGTGCATCAGCCGGATGCCGTCGTCGTTGGTGGCGCCCCAGACGCCGGCGTGCGTGGTCACCGGCGCGCCCAACTCGCGGGCCACCTCGAACGCCGCCTTCTCCGGGAACGCCGGGTCGCCGGTCACGTCGAAGGCCATCTGGAAGCCCAGCATGTCGCCCTTGCCGTGCAGCCGGCGGTTGACGAAGTCGCGGAACTCCGGCGCCGCCGACCACTGCCAGGGTCCCTGCTGGATGTTGCCGTAGGCCAGCACGAACCGGCCGGGCACCGCCTCCAGCGCGTCGACCGCGGCGTCGGCGTGGTCGATCGTCTGCAGGCCGTGTGACCAGTCGACCGTGGTGGTGACGCCGGCGTCGAGCGCCTCGATCGCGCCGAGCAGGTTGCCCGCGTAGACGTCTTCGGGCCGGAACCGCTTGCCGGACTCCAGGTAGTACCAGACGAAGTACTGGGTCAGGGTCCAGTCGGCGCCGTAGCCCCGCATCGCGGTCTGCCACATGTGCCGGTGGGTGTCGATCATGCCGGGCATGACGATGCCGCCGGTGGCGTCGATCTCGACGGCGCCCTCGGGCGCGGTCAGCGCGGTGCCGATCTCGGCAATCTTGTCGTCCACCACGAGCACGTCCGCATCCCGGAGCACGGTGTGGTGGTTATCCATCGTCAGCACAAGGCCGTTGCGAAACAGCACGCTCATCGCCGTCACTCCTATCGGACAGTAGTCCGCCTAGCGGCCAGCCAGTCTCGAACGTCGCGATTGTGAGCCCGCTCACCAGCCGCCGTCAAGACGTTAGCATTGCGTGATGGTTGCGCGATGAGCCAAGCAATGACCAAGATAAAGGTGTACGGACGTCCGTCCGCGCAGCGGACATTCAGCGAAGGAGCTAGCGAGTGACGGAGAATACCGGGCCGCTGAAGGGCATCCTGGTGGCCGACTTCTCCCGGATCCTCGCCGGCCCCTACGCGACCATGTTGCTCGCCGACCTGGGCGCCGACGTGATCAAAGTCGAGGGCCCGGCCGGCGACGACACCCGCACCTGGATGCCGCCGGTCCGCGACGGCGTGGCCACCTACTACCTGGGCATCAACCGCAACAAGCGGTCCATCGCCCTCGACCTGCGCGACGACGCCGACCTGGCCGCCGCCCGGGAGCTGGCCCGGCGCGCCGACGTCATGATCGAAAACTTCAAGCCCGGCGGCCTGGCCCGGTTCGGGCTCGACTACGACACGGTCGCCGCCGGCAACGAGGGCATCGTCTACGCCTCGATCAGCGGCTTCGGCTCGGGCGCGGGCGCGGCCATCCCGGGCTACGACCTGATGGTCCAGGCGATCTCCGGGCTGATGAGCCTCACCGGCGATCCCGACGGGCCGCCCTACCGGGCCGGCATCTCGGTCTTCGACGTGATGGCCGGCCTGCACGCCAACATCGGCATCCTGGCCGCCCTGCACCACCGTGCCGCCTCCGGGCGCGGCCAGCACGTCGAGGTCAACCTGCTGTCGTCGGCGTTGTCGGGGCTGGTCAACCACAGCAGCGCGGTGGTCGCCGGCGACACCGTGCCGTTCCGGATGGGCAACGCCCACCCCAGCCTGTTCCCCTACGAGCCGCTGCCGACGGCCGACGGCGAGCTGATCGTGATCGCCGGCAACGACGGGCAGTTCCGCAAGCTGTGCCAGGTGCTCGGCGTGCCGGAGTTGGTCGACGACCCACGGTTCGGGCGCAACCAGGACCGCACGGCCAACCGCGAGGCGCTGCGCCCGCTGCTGGTCGAGGTGCTGCGCACCCGCACCAAGGACGAGTGGTTCCGCGACCTGCTGGCCGCCGGCATCCCGTGCGCGCCGATCAACACCCTCGACGGCGGCGTCGCGTACGCCGATGAACTCGGTCTTGATCCGGTGGTCGAGGTGGGCGGGGGCGAGGACGCGGTGCCCAGCGTGCGCAACCCGATCACCTTTTCGGCGACGCCTCCGCGCTACGAGTTGCCGCCGCCGGGGCTCGACCAACACGGGGAGGAGATCCGCGCATGGCTGAAGAGCTGACCTTTCCGACCGGGCTCGGCACGTCCGACGCCGACACCATCTCGCTGCTAGGGCAGGACCTAGCCGGCGACCTGATGGGCAAGGTCGGCTTCGGCGAGTTGGCATTCTGGCTGGTCACCAAGCGCCGCCCGACGCCGGGCGAGACGCGGGTGTTCGAGACCGTGCTGGTCTCCCTGGCCGACCACGGCTTCACCCCGACCGCGATCGCCGCCCGGCTGACCTACCTGAGCGCGCCCGAGTCGATCCAGGGCGCGCTGGCGGCCGGTTTGCTCGGCGGGGGTTCCCGCTTTCTCGGCGTGACCGAAGACTGCGGCCGGTTCCTGGCCGAGACGTTGCGCGACGCCCCTGCGGATGTGGACTTCGACGCCCTGGCCCGCACCGCCGTCACCGAGGCCCGCGCGGCGAAGCGGTTCGTGCCCGGTCTCGGGCATCCGGTGCACAAGGTGCGGGATCCGCGTACCCCCGTGTTGATCGGCATCGCCCGGGAAGAGGGCCTGGAAGGCCCGCACCTCAAGCTGTTCCAGGCGATCGGACGCGTGCACCCGGAGATCCTGGGTCGTACGCTGCCGCTGAACGGTGCCGGCGTCGCCGGAGCCGCACTCGCCGACCTCGGGCTGCCGGTCGACCTGCTCCGCGGCTTCGCGCTGCTGGCCCGGGCGGCCGGCCTGCTCGGCCACCTCGCCGAGGAGAAGCGGGCGCCACTCGGCATGGACATCTACACGACGGTTGACCGCCACGCCCGGTATGTCCCGCCGGGCCAGGACTGAAGAGGAGCGAGCATGGCCAAAGTCGTCGCGGTCGTCGCCTCCACGCATCACCCGTTCTACTACCGCGCGAGCACCGCGACCGGTGCCGACCGGCCGCCGTTCGCCGACGAGTGGACGAGCAAGATCCTGGCCTTCCGGGAGACGCTGACCCGGGCCAACCCCGACGTGCTGGTGATGGTCGGCTCCGACCACTTCCACCAGCTCTGGCTCGACAACATGCCGCAGTTCCTGGTCGGCAAGGCACCCTTCTACGACGCCAACTGGTACAACGAGGAACGCGAGTTCGGCCTGCCCAGGATGCTGCTGCGCGGCCAGGAAGACCTCTCGTCCTACATCCTGCGCGAGGGCCTCGACGCCGGCTTCGACCTGGCGTTCAGCAACGAGTTGCGGATCGACCACAGCATCACCTGCCCGATCATCACCCTGCGTCCCGAGGCCGACCTGCCGATCGTGCCGATCTACACCAACATCTTCGCGCCGCCGCTGCCGCGGCCGAAGCGCTTCGTCCAACTCGGACAGACGATCCGCGAGCTCGTCGAGTCGTGGCCGAGCGACCTGCGGGTGGCCGTGATCGGCACCGGTCATCTCTCGCTGGAGCTCGGCGGCCCGCGGCAGTTCGGCCCGCACGGCCCCGACCCGGAGTTCGACCGCCGCGCGGTCGACTGGATCGCCAGCGGCGACCTCGACGGCTGCCTGTCCGAAGTCACGCTGGACAGCCTGCACGCACCCGGCAACGCGACACACGGCTTCATGGACTTCATGCTGATGATGGGCGTCGCCGGCGCCGGTGCGAAGGCCGACTACGTCGACTCCCTCGACCTGTTCCACACCATGGAGGCCTACTTCACCTGGTATCCGAACGGAGCGCCGGCGGCATGAGTCGTTACCTGATCGACAAGTTCCTCTACACCGTCGACCGCGACCCGGATCTGGTCGAGCGCTACCGCGACGACCCCGTCGGCACCGTCACCTGGTGGGAGGCCGAGCGCGCCAACGCCGTGCTCAACTGCCACACCGGTGAGGCCAGCACCTGGCTGCGCTTCGACGACGCGGAGCGCGCGGCACTGTCCACACACGACTATGTCAAGCTCTTCGAGCTGGGCGCGCACCCGTTCCTCACGCTGACCCTGTTCATCGCGATGTTCGAGCGCGACCACGCGGAGCCGCTGGCCTTCCAGAAGCAGTACGCGGCCCGGCTCGCGCACTTCGACCTGCCCTACCCCGACATCGCGACATGAGCACGATGCGCGCCGCCGTCGTCGACCCCGCGGGCCAGCCGCCGCGGGTGGTCGACCGCGCCCTGCCGCCGGCCGGCGAGGGTCAGGTCCGGGTCGCCGTCACCGCGGCGCCGATCACCCCGCTCGACCTGCTCTGCGCGTCGGGCACCTCCTACTTCGGCATGCCAGCCTGCCCCTACGTGCCGGGCGTGCAGGGCGTCGGCCGGCTCGACGACGGCACGGCGGTCTGGTTCCCCACCGACGCCGGCATGAAGCCGGGCGACGGCAGCATGGCCGAGCACGCGGTGGTCCCGGCGGCCGACCTGGCCCGGCTGCCCGAGACGGTCGACCACCGCCTGGTCGCGGCGCTCGGCCTGTCAGCCGTCGCGGCCTGGCACGCCCTGCTGGAGCGCGGCGAACTGGCCGCCGGCGAGCAGGTCCTGGTGCTCGGCGCGGGTGGTGTGGTCGGCCAGGCCGCGATCCAGATCGCCAAGCTGCACGGCGCCCGCCGGGTGGTGGCCGCCGCCCGGTCGACCGCCGCGCAGGAGCGGGCACACCAGGCCGGTGCCGACTCGGTGGTCGCGGTCTACGAGCAGGACGACGTCACCTCGCTCGCCCGGCGGCTCGGCGACGCCGCCGACGGCCCGGTCGACCTCGTGCTCGACCCGCTGTTCGGCGTGGCGGCGGCCGCGGCGCTGCGTACCCTGCGGATCGGCGGCCGACTGGTCAACCTGGGCAGCGCGGCCGCGGAGACCGCGCCGTTCGACTCGGCGACCCTGCGCAGCCGGTCGCTGCGGGTGCTCGGCTACACCAACAACGAACTGACAGCGGCGCAGAAGGCGGTGACGGTCAGCGAGATCGCCGACCACGTCGCCGCCGGGCGGCTGCGCACCGCCTACGAGGCGGTGCCGCTCGAAGCGGCCGCCGACGCCTGGCAGCGCCAGGCCGCGGGCACAGTCCCGGGCCGGATCGTGTTGACGATCTAGCCCAGGGATGCGGCCGGGCCGTCTCCCCCGTTCGGCCCGGCCGCATCCCACCCGCAACCGTTTCGCCGCGCCGCCACCGGGTAGGGCAGCAGGCATGATTGATTCTGATCTGCTCGACCGCGTATTCGTCGGCGAGGAGCGCCTGTCCAGCGACGAGATCCACCGCCGGGTCGTCGCGCTCGACCCGCCCGCCGACGTGTTGATCGCCTTCGACCAACTGCCCGAGGGCGAATACAGCGTCGACGAGATCGCCGAGTTCGTCGGCACCGACGAGCCGGCCTAGCGCGCGAACGGGAAGCCGGCCTCGAAGAAGTCGAGGGCTTTCGCCATGCGCTCCACCGAGAACACGAAGTCGTCGTGCATCGCGCCCATCACCGTGCCGACCACCGCTCCGGCGAACGCCCGGCACTCCAGGTCGTCCTTCGGCCGGTTGGCCCGGGTGGCGACCCCCTCGGCGAGCAACGCGATCGTCCGCTGCAACTCGTCGAGTTGGGCCGCACGCAACTCGGGCACCGTCCGGATCAGGTGCTGCCGGGCCATCTCCCGCTCGAACTGTTCCGGCGCCATGCTCTCGAACACCTGCTCCATCGAGCGGCGCAGCGCGGTCAGCACCGGCACGTCCGGGGGCTGTTCCAGGAACGACCGGATCATGATCGGGTCGTAGTCGTCGACCAGGACGAGTTGTTCCTTCGACGGGAAATACCGGAAGAACGTGCTCGGCGAGATGTCGGCGGCCTCCGCGATCTGTTCGACGGTGGTCTCCCCATAGCCCTTCTCGGCGAACAGGCGCATCGCCTGGTCGCGGATGGTGGCCCGGGTCCGCAGCTTCTTGCGCTCGCGGAGCCCGAGCCCCATCTCTGGTTCAGCCGGCATGTAGTGATTCTGACACCGCCACCGCCGGTGCGGCCGGCACGACCGGCGTCACCACGCGGCGGGGCAGGAGCCAGAACGCGGTCGCGGCGGCCACGGCACAGAACGCCACACAGACCCACAACGTCTGGTTCATCCCCGTGACGAAGGCGGTGCGCACGGTGTCCAGCAACGCCAGGTCGCCGCGCTGGCTCGCCACGGCGACGCCGGCCGAGACGCTGTCGGAGACCGGGTGCACCGCCGCGTCACCAAGGCCCGACTGATAGCCGGAACTGACCACCGTGCCCAGCACCGCGACGCCGATGGTGCCGCCGGCCTGGCGCAGCGCCTGGACGACCGCCGAGCCGGAGCCGGCCCGTTCGACCGACAGCGCGTCCATCGCGGCACCCATCGTGGCCGGCAGTGCGAGACCCATGCCCACGCCGAGCAGCGCGATCCAGGTGGCCGTCCAGCCGTACCCCGTATCGATGGTGGTCATCGCACCCAGCCCGAGGGCCACGGCCAGCACCACGAAGCCGGCACCGATCAGCACGCCACTGCCGACCGAGCGGGCGACCCGCCCACCGATGCGGGTGCCGACCAGCAGCCCGCCGATCATCGGCAGCAGCCGAAGCCCGGTGCCCAGCGCGTTGGCGCCACCGACCGCCTGCAGAAACTGCGGCACGAGGAAGAGCAGCCCGAACATCGCGAAATTGACCACCGTGGCGAGCGTCGACCCGAGGGTGAAGCCGCGGCTGTGGAACAGACCGAGATCGATCAGGGGGTACGCGGCTCGGCGTTGCCGGGCGACGAACAGGGCCAGCACCGCCAACCCGGCTGCGATCAGCCCCCAGTCGGCGAGGTCTGACCAGCCGTCGTCGCCGATCCGGATGAAGCCGTAGGTCAGGCCGAGCAACCCGGCCGACGACAGCAGGATGCCGAGGAAGTCGATCGGGCGGGGGTGGGTGCTGCGCGACTCGGGAACGAACAGCGCGACCGCGAGCACGCCGACCACGACCAGCGGCACGTTGATCAGGAAGATCGAGCCCCACCAGAAGTGCTCCAGCAGATAGCCGCCGACGATCGGACCGAGCGGCAGGCCGATCGCGGTCGAGGTGATCCAGATGGTCAGCGCCCGGCCGCGCTCGCGGCTGTCCGGGAAGAGCACCGGCACGACGGCCATGGAGAGCGGCATCATGATCGCGGCACCGAGCCCAAGGGCCGCCCGGGCGGCGATCAACGTTTCCGCGCTGCCGGCGTAGGCGCACAGCGCCGAGGCGGCGCCGAAGAGCACGAGCGCGCCGAGCAGGAAGCGCTTGCGACCGAACCGGTCGCCGAGCGAGCCGGCCGGCAGCAGCACGGCCGCGAGAACCAGCGTGTAGGCCGACGCGAACCACTGGAGTTGCGCGTTCGAGGCGCCCAGGTCGACCGACAGCGTCGGCAGGGCGACCGTGAGCACCGTCGTGTCGAGCCCGATGGTGAGCATCGCGACCGCCAGCGCGGCCAGCGCCAGCCATCTGCTCGTGGAACGAGACGTCGGCATCGCCGACCACCCCCGAATGTAGAAGTTCATCTCAAGTGAGAGTAACTCCTACATTCGAGGTGCTGTCAACTTGTAGTGGCTCTCAGCTTCTTCTCAGGCTGCGGACACCCGCGGGGTGGTCCACGCGGCCGCCGGGTCGTCGATCTCGACGATCTCCTTGCCGAGCGGCCAGAACGCGGCCGGCACCAGCTTGAAGTTGGCGATCCCGAACGGGATGCCGATGATCGTCAGGCACTGGGCGATGCCCTGGACGATGTGCGTCAGCGCCAGCCACCAGCCGGCGACGATCGCCCAGATGACGTTGCCGACATCGGAGGCGACACCAGAGGTGGGCCTGGTGATCAGCGTGCGACCGAAGGGCCAGAGTGAATAGTTGGCCAGGCGGAGCGCGGCAATGCCGAACGGAATCGTGACAATCAGCGCAAAACAGATTAGCGCCGCCAGCCCGTAGACCAATGCCAGGACGATGCCGCTACCGAAGATCAGCCAAAGGACGTTCAGAATAAAGCGGATCATCCTCTCATCATGAACCCCGAACGCCAGTGTCCGGACGGGCATAGACACCTGCGCATCGGTCGATGCGGTAGTAAGGTCCGGACATGTCGGATGCACACCCGCCGATCAACCGGGCGCCGATTGCGTCCACTGTGGATGAGATCGTCGATGTGCCGGCCTTCGACGACGAGGAGCGGCCCGCACGGGCGCTCTCCGGGCGGATCGGCTGGGGCGTCGCGATCGTGGCGTTCGCCGTCGCCGTACTCGTGCTGGTGCAGGTCTTCCGGCCGTTGCCGCAGGGCAGCCAGTACTACCTGATCATCTTCCTGGCCGGCACGCTGCCGCTGGTCTTCCTGGCCTACCGCAGCGGCATCCCGATGCCGGCCAGGTGGCGGCGCGGCGCCGACCGGCCCACGGCGGTCGACTGGGTGTTGGCCGCGCTCACCGTCGTGGTCTGCCTCTACCCGGTGCTCTCCGGCTACAACGCCTTTCTCGACCGGCAGGGTCTGCTCGAACCCGCCGACATCGCGATGGGCGCCGTGCTGCTGGTGCTGGTGGTCGAGGCCTGCCGGCGTACGACCGGTTGGGTGTTGCCCGTGGTGTGCCTGCTGTTTCTGGCATACGGCTACTACGGGGGCCTGCTGCCACAGAACTGGTCCATCGCGCACGCCGGGCTCGACTTCGACCAGATCGTCGACGCGCTCTACAACTCCGGCAGCGGCTTCTACGGCACACCCCTCGACGTCGCGGCGTCCTATGTGGTGCTTTTCACCATCTACGGCGCGGTGCTCGACCTTTCCGGCGCGGGCCGGTTCTTCGTCGACCTGTCGGTGGCCGCGTTCCGGCGTTCCCGCAGCGCCGCCGGCCGCACGACCGTGGCGTCCGGCTTCCTGCTCGGCACCGTATCCGGTTCGGGCACCGCCACCGCGGTCAGCGTCGGCGCGGTGACCTGGCCGATCCTGCGCCGCGCGGGCTATCCCCCGGAACAGGCGGGCGGCATGCTCGCGGCGGCCGGCGTGGGCGCGATCCTGTCGCCGCCCACCCTGGGCGCGGCCGCGTTCATCGTCGCCGAATACCTCGACGTCTCCTATCTGGTCGTCCTCGGCTGGGCGATGATCCCCACGGTCCTCTACTACCTGGGCATCCTGCTCGCCGTCGAGATCGACGCCCGCCGCTTCCGCGTCCGCGCGGTCGACCTGGACGTCCCCTCGGTCCGGCGGCTGCTGGCTCGGTTCGGCTACCACTTCTCGTCGCTGGTGGCGATCGTCGTGCTGCTCGCGGTCGGTGTCACCGCGACCCGCGCGGTCGTCTACGCGACCGGCCTGGCCTTCCTGCTCTCGTTCCTGGACCGCCAGGCCAGGCTGACTCCCCGCCGCCTGTTCGAGGCACTGGCGGCCGGCGTCCGCGGGGTGCTGCCGGTGGCCGCGGTCTGCGCGGCGGCCGGCATCATCACCGCGACCACCACCAAGACCGGCCTGGGGGCCCAACTGGCGTCGTTGCTGGTCCGCACCGCCGACGCGCTGGCCGACAACCGCACCGCGGTGCTGGCGCTGACGGTGGTCTTCGCGGCGGTGGCCCTGTCCCTGCTCGGCCTCGCGGTCCCGGTCACCGCGTCGTTCATCATCGGCTGGGTCATCATCGGCCCGGCGTTGCTGGCCCTGGACGTCTCGGCCCCGGCCGCCGCGATGTTCGTCTTCTACTACTCGGTCCTCTCGGAGGTCACCCCACCCACGGCACTGGCCGCGGTGGGCGCGGCCGCCATCACCGGCGGCCGCACGGTGGCCACGATGTGGCAGGCCCTCAAATACGCCCTGCCCGCCTTCCTGGTGCCGATCGCGTTCGTCCTGACCGACCCCGGCGAATACCTCCTGGCCCGCGGCCCCTGGCTGGGCATCGTCTGGGCCACCGTGGCGGCCTGCGCGGCCGTCGCCGCCCTGGCCGTCGCCACCGGCGGCTGGCTGCTGGGCGTCGGCCGAGCCACCGCCGTTCCCCGCGTCCTGGCCGCCCTGGCCGGTCTGTTGCTCCTCTACCTGGACCCGGTCACCATCGCGATCGCCGCGGCTCTTCTCGTGGTCACCGCGACCCTGATCCGCTGGCAACGCCGCGGTTCGTCGGGCGGGCCTACCGCAAGCCCCACCGACCGGGCGACGGCCGAAACGTCCGCGCCCTCATCCACGGAGAAGGAGTCCACATGAGACGATCTAAAAGGGTTTGGACCGCCGCTCTCGTCGTCGGGCTTGCGGTTGGCCTTGGCGGGTGTGGTGGGCGGCAGGACGTCGCCGGCACCGATACCGGGGGCGATGTCAGCTGCGAGGTCACCAGCGACACCCGGATCGGGATCGCGACCGGCAACTCGACCGGGGTCTACTTCGCGCTCGGCAACGCCTACGCCGCACAGCTCTCCGATGCCACCAACGGGAAGATCAAGGGGACGGCCGCCGAGACCGGTGCCTCCGTGCAGAACATCCAGCAACTGGTCAGCGGCACCTACCAGCTCGCCTTCTCGCTGGCCGACACCGCCGCCGACGCGGTGCAGGGCAAAGGTAGCTTCACCCAGCCGCAGCCGGTGCGGGCGCTCGCCCGGATCTACACCAACTACACCCAGGTGATCGCCCGCAAGGACGCGGGCATCACCAGCGTCGCCGACATGCGGGGCAAAGCGGTCTCCACCGGCTCACCGCGCTCGGGCACCGAGGTGATCGCCAACCGGCTGCTGCAGTCGGCCGGCCTCGACCCCGCCAAAGACGTCAAGGCGCAGCGGCTCGACCTGCAGAAGACCGTCGACGGCATGAAGGACGGCTCGATCGACGCGCTCTTCTGGTCGGGCGGTCTGCCCACCCCGGGCATCACCGACCTGTTCACCACGGCCAAAGACCAGGTGAGCTTCGTCGACATCAGCCCGTTGCTGCCCGAGATGAACAAGATCAGTCCGGCGTACGAAGCCGGCGCCATCCCGGCTGCCACCTACGCGCTGCCGGCCGACGCGAAGACCATCGTGGTGCCCAACCTGCTGCTGGTGAAGGAAGACCTGGACGCCAACGTGGCCTGCGCGCTGACCAAGGCCCTCTTCGACCGCAAGCCCCAACTCGAACAGGCCAACGCGGCCGCCAAGGAGATCAGCCTCGACACCGCGCGCCAGACCGACCCGGTCCAGTTGCACCGCGGCGCCGACCAGGCGCTAACCGACCTCGGCGCCAAATAGGCCGGCCGCGAAGACGCCGTCCGGGTCGTAGGCCCGGACGGCCTCGCGCAGCCGGTCGGCGTTGGCGCCGAAATAGGCGCGCGCCGGGTTGTCGAGCGACGGGTCCGGAAAGTTCGGGTAGACCCCGCCGGTGCCGAACGGGTGGGTCAGCTGCCACGAGCGGTCGAGCCAGTCGCGCGCCGCGATCCGTTCGTCGGCCCCGGCGTCGGCGTCGACCGCCACCGCCTGCTTGAGCAGGAAGCGCTCGCGGCGGTGCGGGAACGCGGTCGCGGTCGGCGCCACCCGGTTGTAGGCACCGGCCCACGGCGTGAAGTCGAGTTCGCGCTCCTCGCCGGCCCGGCGGTCGGTGGTCAGCAGCGCGATCAGCCCCGTCAACGTGTCGCCGTCGAGCGGTTGGGCGAAGAACTCCGAACGGCTGTGCGCGTGGGCGTCCGCCCGGGGCGGCACGCCGTGCACGTCCAACTCGGCCAGCAGCCGCTTGGTGTCGCGGTGCGGGCCGCGCTGGTGGGTCTGGGTCGCGGCCGGCTCCCCGACCCGGTCGACGAACTCTTCGAGCAGCGCGACGTCGGCCGCCTCGGTGCCGTGTGCCGCGCCGAAGAAACTGGTCACCGGCATCAGCGCCGGGTCGGCCGCGGTCGAGACGACCAGGCTGGCCGCCATCGTGTCGGGTGCCGACGGCGCCCAGGTCTGCCAGGCCGCGAGCACGGCCGGCAGGTGCTCGGGCTCCCAGGTGAAGTGGAACGAGGTCATCGCCGGCGCCGGCACCGACGCGAAGACCAGCGAGGTGACCACGCCGATCGTGCCGTTGCCGCCGCCGCGCAGTGCCCAGAACAGCTCCGGCTCGAGCTCGTCGTCGCAGTCGACGATGCGGCCGTCGGCGAGCACCACCCGGGCCGCGCGCAGCGCGTCGCAGGCCAGGCCGTGGGCCCGGCCGAGCACGCCGAGCCCGCCGCCGAGGGTCAGCCCGGCGATGCCGACCGCTGGGCCGCAACCGGCCGGGATCGTCACGCCCGCCGGGGCCAGCGCGTCGTAGACCGTGCCCAGCCGGGCGCCGGCGCCCACCCGCACGAGGCGGACACCGGAGTCGGACCCGTTGCCGTCCAGGAAGGACACTCCGTCGATCCGGCTCAGGTCGACCACGACGCCCTCGGTCGACGAGGTGCCCTCGAACGAATGCCCGCCGCCGCGGATCGCGACCGGCAGGCCGACCGAGCGGGCGAACGCGATCGTGACCGCCACGTCGGCGTCGGCCGCGCACCGGACGACGGCCTGCGGCCGCACGTGGTGGAAGCGGGCGATCGCCGGCTTGCGGGCCGCCTCGTAGCCGGCATCAGCGGGCAGCAGCACCTCGCCCCTGATGTGGTTGCGCAACGCCGACCAGTCGGGCTCCACGGTCACCTCCGGATGCGGCGGCACGTCAACTGAGCAGGGCCAGCGCGACCTTCACCGGTAGCTTCTCGATGAGAGCGTCGAAGGTGGTCTCGCCACGGCACCACCGCCGGAACATACGCCAACCGGGCGGGCTCGCCAAGACCGCGTGGAACGCCCAGGGGCGCTTGGTAAAAGTCGCCATCAACCGCCGCCCGGCCCGCATTTCGGCACCAAGCGCCGCATCGATCGCGGCCGGGTAGCCGCCGAGGTCGTCCTTGGCGGCGTGCCGCCCGGCGATCGCGCCGGACCGGGTGGCGAAGCTGATCCCCTCGCGGGTCCACGGCTCCAGCAGGCCGGCGGCGTCGCCGGCGACGATCACCCGGTCGCGGCGCAGCGGGGACTCCGGCGCGCGTACCCGGGTGAGGTGGCCGGAGTCTTCGATCGGGGTGATGCCGTCGAGCCCGAGCCGGCGGACGAACGACCGCAGGTATTCGCGGGTCCGCTCGCCGCTGCCGCGCGCCGCGATGACGCCGACGGTCAGCACGTCGTCCTTGGGGAAGACCCAGCCGTAGGAGCCGGGAATCGGGCCCCAGTCGAGCAGCACCCTGCCGCGCCACTGTGGACGGAGCGCGACCGGCACCGGCAGCTCCACCTCGAGGCCGAGGTCGACCTGGCTGTAGAGCACGCCGACGTGCCGCGCGGTGACGCCGGACGAGCCGTCGGTGCCGACCACGGTCGCCGCGCGCACCTCGGTGCCGTCGGCCAGCCGCAGGCGGCAGCCGTCGGGGGCCTGCTCGATCCCCCGCACCCCGACACCCTGGCGCACCTCGGCGCCGGCGTCGACCGCCGCGGCGCGGAGCCGGTCGTCGAACTCGCTGCGCCGCACCATGGCCAGCACGGGCCCGTCTTCGTCGGTGCGCACGAACTCGCGCCGCCCGTCGAGGGTGACGACCATCGTGGCGGTGTGGTCGGCGGCCGGGATCTCGATGCGACCCTCGACCTGCCGGATGGTGGTGCCGATCAGGCCGCCGCCACAGGTCTTGTAGCGCGGATGCACCGCCCTCTCCACGACGAGCGTGCGGGCACCCGCCCGGGCAGCCTCATAGGCGGCGGAAAGGCCGGCCGGGCCACCACCGACGATCGCCACGTCCCACGCCGTCATGATCGAAAATTCTAGCCGGCCGTCGCGCGGGCGATCCGGGCACCGACCCGCCGCAGGTGGTCGATCAGCTCGGCCGGCTCGTGCACGGTGAAGTCGCAGCCGAGCGTGGCCAGCCGGAACGCCAGCCAGTCGACCGTGTCGGCCGGGCTGGTCCAGCGGCAGGCCCCGCCGGCGAGCGGTTCCAGGACGCCGGCGTGGTCACCGAGCCGGCTGGCCGCCTGGGCGGCGGGGAGGTGCAGCGTCGCCACCGCCGCGTAGACCGGCGCCAGGTCGTGCAGTTGGCTGGTGACGAACGCGGCGGCGTCGTCGCTGGGCAGGTCGCGCGCCGGCACGCGTACCCCCGTTGACTTGGTGTTGTCGATCCGGTCGACGCGGAACGTGCGCCAGTCGTGCCGCTCGTTGTCGTAGGCGACCAGATACCAGCGGCGGTTGGTGACCACCAGGCGGTGCGGCTCGACCAGCCGCTGCGTGGCGCTGCCGTCCTGGTCGCGATAGTCGAAGTTGACCCGCTCGTTGCCCGCCGCGGCGCCCGCCAGCGCGGTGAGCTGCTCGGGGTCGACCAGTGCGGCCTCGGTCGGCGCGGTCGCGGTGGTCAGCACGCCGACCCGTTGCCGCAACCGGGCCGGCAACACCTGCTGGAGCTTGGCCAGCGCGCGCACCGAGGCGTCGGCGATGCCGGCGACCGGCTGCCGCGCGGTGGTGCGCAGCCCGACGGCGATGGCCACGGCCTCTTCGTCGTCGAGGAGCAGCGGCGGCATGGCCGCGCCGGCGGAGAGGCGGTAGCCGCCGCCCGCGCCCATCGTCGCCTCGACGGGGTAGCCCAGCTCGCGCAGCCGCTCGATGTCGCGCCGCACGGTGCGCTGGCTGACCCCGAGACGCTCGGCGAGCTCGCTGCCCGGCCACTCGCGCGGGGTCTGGAGCAGCGATAACAGCCGGAGAAGTCGCCCTGGCGTGTCGGTCACGACACATATCATGCCCTATCAAGTAGGACTAATGCTGACCTACTTTGACCCGTTCGGCAACGTTCGTCAAGGCGATGGCATACGTCGCGGGTGCCGAACTGATCGCCACAGCGCCGCCCACTGCTCCGCAGTGAGGTCACGCGGCAGGGCGTTGGCGGGCACCCCGTGCGTGCGCAGCCACTCGCGCGCGACCGGTGCCGGCACGCCCGCCGATCGGGTCAGGATCTCCCGCAGGCCGTAGCCGCGGCCGGTGAACACCGCCCGCACGAACCGCTGGTAGGCGTCGCGCTCGGCGACCAGCGGCGTGGGCCGGCGGCGCACCACCAGCAGCCCGCCGTCGACGGTCGGCACCGGGCGGAACGCGCGCTTGGACACTCGGGAGTGGACCTCGAACTCGAACCAGGGCCAGACCCGGGCGGTGAGCAGGCTGGCGCCGCCGATGCCCGCCCGCCGCCGGGCCACCTCCCACTGCACGAGCAGGACGGCCGCCTGCCAGTGCGGCGCGGCCAGCAGCCAGCGCAGCGTGCTGGTGGTGATGTGGAACGGCACGTTGCCGACCACCACGCCGGGCCGGCCGCCGACGCGGTGGAACAGCACGTCTTCGTTGACCACCGTGACGTGCCCGGGCGTCTGCTCGGCCAGGCGTTTGGCCCGGCGCGGGTCGATTTCGACGGCGGTGATCGGCCGGCCGAGCCGGCTGAGCGGCCGGGTCAGCGCGCCGTCGCCGGGCCCGATCTCCAGGATCGGCCCCTCGGTGGCGGCGACGATCCGCCCGATGTCGGCGATGACCGACTGGTCGACAAGAAAGTTCTGGCCCAGCTCGTGGCGACCGCCGAATTGGCGAGACATGTGCGTGCTCCGCGGGATCGGATTCGGAGCCGGGCAGCGCGAAACGCCACACCGGCGGGAGACCGGACGCGGCGGAGCTGAGGAAGGGAGTTTCGGATCAGCTCGCCGCTAGGCGATGCGGATCCGGATGCACAGACTGCCCATACGCCGAAACTATCAGCGCGGGCAACCGGATTTCAGAGCACGCGCCGCAGCCACTCCTCGACGCCGGCGATGTGCACGGTCGCCCAGGAGCGGGCCAGGTCGGGCTGCCGCGTGGAGATCGCGTCGACGATCGCCTGGTGCTGCTCGCGGGTGCGGGCCGCGGCGCCCTCCTGGGTGAGACCGCGCCAGATGCGGGCCCGCATGGTCGGCCCGGAGAGCCCTTCGACCAGGGAGGCGAGCACCGCGTTGTCGGCGCCGACCGCGATCTGCCGGTGGAACTCGATGTCGTTGGCGACCAGCGCCTCGATCGTCGGGTCGTCGCCCAGGTCGTCGAGCACGAGTTGGAGCTTGTCGATGTCGTCGTCGAGCATCCGCTCGGCGGCCAGCGCCGCGGCGGCCGGCTCGAGGATCCGGCGCACCTCGAAGAACTGGAGGACGGTGTCGTCGCGGTGGAAGTCGACGATGAAGCTGAGCGCGTCGAGCAGCAGGTTGGGCTCGAGGCTGGTGACGTAGGTGCCGTCGCCCTGGCGCACGTCGAGCACTCTGATCATCGAGAGCGCGCGCACCGCCTCGCGCAGCGAGTTGCGCGACAGGCCCAGCCGCTCGGCGAGGTCGGCCTCCTTGGGCAGCCGGGCGCCCGGGCCCAGCTCGCCGGACATGATCATGCCCTTGATCTTGTCGATCGCCTCGTCGGTCAGTGCCATCCGCTCACCCTCCGCGATGAAATCTACGCGGAAAGCCGGTAGACGCGGGTCGCCGTGTCGCCCAGGATGGCTGCCCGTTCGGTCGCCGGCAGGACGGGCAAGCCGTCGAGCATGGCCGCGCGCACCCCGCCGTAACTGCCGGCGAGCAGGCAGACCGGCCAGTCGGAGCCGAGCATCAGCCGGTCGGGCCCGAACAGCGCGACCGCCTCGGCCAGATAGGGCCGCAGGTCATCGACGCTCCAGGCCGCCCAATCGGCCTCGGTGACCAGGCCGGACAGCTTCGCGGTCGCGTTCGGGCAGGCGGCCAGCGGTGCGATCGCCGCCTGCCAGTCGGCGAAACCCCCGGCGCTGATCCGGGGCTTGCCCAGGTGGTCGAGGACAAAGCTGACGGAAGGCAGCGCGGCGGCGACCCGGGCCGCCGACGGAAGCTGGTCGACCCGGACGACCAGGTCGAAAGCCAGACCGGCGGCGCCGATCGTGGCCAGCCCTCGGCGTACGTCGGCGCGGTCCAGATAGTTCTGCTCCTCGCCCTGGACCTGGGCCCGGATCCCGACCAGCCGGTCGCCGCCGGGCAATGCGCGGTAGCCGGCGAGGGTCGCCGGGAGGTCTGCCGCGGCCGGATCGGCCCAGGCCACCACCCCGGCGATCGCGGGCGTCGCGGCGGCGTGCCCGAGCAGCACCGCCGCCTCCGCCGTGTCGCAGCGGCCGCCCTCGACCAGCACCGAGCGCTCCACCCCGGCGGCGGCGAGTTCGGCGGTGAGCATCTCGGGCGTGAAGGTACGCCGGATCGGCGCCAGAGCAGGCTCGTCGAGCCAGGTGTAGCCGGGGCCGACCGCCCAGAGGTGGTGGTGCGCGTCGACGATCATGCGACCGCCGCCCGTGGGTCGAGCAGGCCGGCCTCGACCAGCGCTGGCCACAGCGCGGCCGGTGGCGGCGTGCCGAACAGCGCGGCGTTCTGCCGCACCTGCTCGGGCGAGTCGGCGCCGACGATGACGGAGCGGACGAGCGGGTGGCTAGCGGCGAACGCCAGCGCGGCGGCCGGCAGCGTGGTGCCGTGCGCGGCGCACACGTCGGCGATGGCGGCGGCCCGCGCCACCACCGGGGCGGGCGCCCGGCCGTACTCGTAGGGCAGGCCGGCGTGCGGGCGTTCGGCGGCCAGCAGCCCGCTGTTGAAGACGCCCGCGTTGAGCACGGCGGTGCCGGCCGCCGCGCAGGCCGGCAGGATCGCGTCGAGCGCGGCTTGCTCCAGCAGCGTGTAACGGCCGGCGATGATGATCGCGTCCGGCGCGCACTCGGCGGTGAACCGGGCCAGGTACGCGGTGTCCTTGGAGCCGGTGCCGATCGCGCCGATGACGCCCTGGTCGCGCAACTCGCCCAGCGCCGGGTAGCCCTCGTCGATCGCCTGGTCGGCGTGGTCTTCGGCGTCGTGCAGTAGCACGAGGTCGACCCGGTCCAGTCCGAGCCGGTCGAGGCTCTCGTCGAGGCTGCGGCGCACCCCGTCGCGGCTGAAGTCCCAGACCCGCCGGTGGGTAGCCGGCACCACGAAGCCGCCGTCGTCGAGCCGGTCGCCGCCGCCCGGGACCGGCTCGAGCAGCCGGCCGACCTTGGTGCTGACGGTGTAGTCGGCCCGCGGCCGTCCGGCGAGCGCCGCACCCAGCCGGCGCTCGGAGAGCCCCAGGCCGTAGTGCGGCGCGGTGTCGAAGTAGCGGATCCCGGCGTCCCACGCGGCGTCGACGGTCGCCGCCGCGCGATCGTCGTCGATCGGGTGGTAGAGGTTGCCGATCGAGGCGCAGCCCAGCGCCAGCGAGGCGGTCACGACAGCGGCCGCAGTCGCAGGCCGTGCACGCCACCGTCGACGTCGAGCGCCGTGCCGGTGGTGGCGCTGGCCAGCGGGCTGGCCAGGAAGCCGATCGCGGCGGCCACCTCGTCGGCGGAGACCAGCCGCCCGCTGGGCTGGCGGGCCTTGAGCGCCGCCAGTTCGGCGTCGGGGTCGTCGGCCGCCGAGAGCAGCCGGCGCACCCAGGGGGTGTCGGCGGTGCCCGGCGTCACGCAGTTGACCCGGATCCCCTCGCGCAGGTGGTCGGCGGCCATCGCCAGGGTCAGCGAGAGCACCGCGCCCTTGCTCGCGCTGTAGAGCGCGCGGTTGGGCAGGCCGGCGGTCGCGGCGATCGAGCAGGTGTTGACGATCGCGGCGTGCGCGGACGCGCGCAGGTAGGGCAGCGCCGCCCGGCTGACCCGGACCATGCCGACCACGTTGACGTCGAGCACCCGGTGCCAGTCGGCGTCGGAGTTGTCGGCCACCGTGCCGGCCGCGCCGACGCCGGCGTTGTTGACCACGATGTCGATGCCGCCGAGTCGCTCGGCCACGCTCTCGATGCCGGCCCGCACCGCGGCGTCGTCGGTCACGTCGCCGACCACGCCGTGCAGGCCGGGGTCGAGCCCGTCGACCGTGAGGTCGAAGCACGCCACCTTGGCACCGCGGGCGGCCAGGAAGCGTGCGGTGGCCAGGCCGATGCCCGATCCGCCGCCGGTGACCACGGCCGCCAAACCGTCGAACTCACCCATCACTGTCTCCCGCTCCAGATCGGGCCATCAGGGTACGCGTAGTCGGAGAGCGTCTCCGGCCGCATGGTGGCGCTGAACCCCGGCGCCAGTGGCGCCACGTAACGGCCGTCGCGTACGACAGCCGGGTCGACGAAGTGCTCGTGGAGGTGATCGGCGAACTCGATGACCCGGTCGTCCATCGTCCCGGACACCGCGACGAAGTCGAACATCGACAGGTGCCGCACCAGCTCGCACAGCCCCACCCCGCCCGCGTGCGGGCAGACCGGCTTGCCGAACTTGGCCGCCAGCAGCAGGATCGCGATGTTCTCGTTGACGCCGGCCACCCGGGTCGCGTCGAGCTGCACATAGGACACCGCGTCCAACTGCAGCAACTGCTTGAACATCACCCGGTTCTGCACGTGCTCGCCGGTGGCCACGGGCACCGGCGCGATGCCCCGGGCGATGGCCGCGTGCCCGACCAGGTCGTCGGGGCTGGTCGGCTCCTCGACCCACCACGGGTCGAACTCCGCGAGCGCCGACACCCATTCGATCGCTTCGCTGACGTCCCAGCGCTGGTTGGCGTCGACCGCGATCCGGAAGGCCGGGCCGCACACCTCGCGGGCGATCCGCAGCCGGCGCCGGTCGTCGCCCAGGTCCGCGCCCACCTTCAGCTTGATCTGGGTGAAGCCCGCGTCGACCGCCTCCCGGCAGAGCCGGCGCAGCTTGGCGTCGTCGTAGCCGAGCCAGCCCGGCGTGGTCGTATAGGCCGGGTAGCCGCCGGCCAGCAGCGTCTCGATCCGCTCCGCGCGGCCCTTCTCGGCCGTCCGAAGGATCTCCAGCGCCTCGTCGGGGGTCAGCGCGTCGGTCAGGTAGCGAAAGTCCACCAGGTCGACCAACTGCTCCGGGGTCAGGCCGGCCAGCAACCGCCAGAGCGGCAGCCCGGCCCGCTTGGCCCGCAGGTCCCAGAGCGCGTTGACCACGGCCGAGATGGCCATGTGCATGACGCCCTTCTCGGGGCCCAGCCAGCGCAGTTGCGAGTCGTGCACCAACTCGCGCCAGAACCCGCCGAGGTCGCCCAGCACCTCGTCGACGTCGCGCCCGACCAGGTAGGGGCGCAGCGCGGCGATGCCGGCGGTCTGCACCTCGTTGCCGCGCCCGATCGTGAACGCGAACCCGTGCCCTTCCGGCGCGCCCGGCGCATCGGTGCGCAGCACCACGTAGGCCGTGGAGTAGTCGGGGTCGGGATTCATCGCGTCCGACCCGTCGAGTTGCAGCGAGGTCGGGAAACGCACGTCGTAGGTGTCCAGCGAGACAAAGTGGGGCATCGAGCCATCCCATACATCGGAGGTGTGAGGAGAATAACCACCGATGTTGCCCGGACGGGAGGGTGCTGAGCTGTGATTCATCCTATGTCAGAGTCGCGGGCAGGTTCTCCAACCGGCCGAGACCGCGCTGCCTGACCCGGCGGGTGCCGGC
The DNA here is from genome assembly GCF_040676615.1 of Asanoa sp. NPDC049573. Lineage (NCBI taxonomy): Bacteria > Bacillati > Actinomycetota > Actinomycetes > Micromonosporales > Micromonosporaceae > Asanoa > Asanoa sp. NPDC049573. The sequence goes on along the minus strand of NZ_JBFAPI010000003.1, from coordinate 14,248 downwards.
CTCCCAGCCTGCGAAATCGGCGCGGATCCCGAACAGCCCGGCCAGGATCGCCTCCAGGTCGGCCGGGCCGGGGCGCTCCGCACCGGCGAGCAGGTCCGCCGCCAGATCGGTGCGACCCAAGCGGCACAGGGGGTACGCGACGGCGCCGCGCGACTCCTCGCCGAGGTGCCGGACGGCGAACTCGACCAGTTCGGTGCGCTGGCGCAGGTCGAGGAACTCGGGCATCTCGCCGGCGACCGCGACGAACGCGCCGGCCCAGTCATCGGGTGTATCGCCCGCCCGGCGCGACGGCGCGTGCCAACGGCCGCCGCCCGCATATCGGCCGAGCACGTCGCGGGCCCGGTCGGCGGCGGCGAGTTCGACCGCCGCGGCGCCGTCGGCCTCGCCCAGCCGGCGCAGCAGCGCGGCCAGGGCCCGGGCCCGGCCGACCCGCGCGGCGTCGACCGCGACCGGTGCGCTGCCGGCCGGGATCGCGGCCAGCGCCCGCAGGTGGTCGAGCACGGTGGCGCCGCCGGCCTTCTCGGCCAGCAGGTCGAGATCGCCGGTTACCACCAGGTAGGACTCGACCGCACGGAACGAACCGGCGGCGCTGGCCAGCGCGGCGAGCAGGCGGGCCCGGGTGCGCACCGGGTCGAGCAGCGCGGCGGCGCGCGGGCCGGCATCGCCGCGGACCGCCTGCCAGGCGGCCAGGTAATAGCTCCGGGCGAGCGGGTCCGGCGCCTCGACGAGCGCCGGCAGGTGCCCGGAGAAGGTGTCGTTGCCCGGCGTGAAAGCGGCCAGCCAGCGGTCGCGCGGACCGTCCCACTGGCCGGCGACGAGATCGATCGACGGAACGCCATCCGGCACGAGGCGACGATAGTAATCGATACATCCGATGTCAACGGCCATCGGGCCGGTGGCCCGTGGGGTTTATCCGCTGGCGCGGAGTGATACATCCGACAACTGCGCCGTCTACGACGCCCCGTAGTATTACTACTGGCCGTAGTAAATGGGGGTTCGCATGGACGCGCTCGACGTCGCCCGGTGGCAGTTCGGTGTCACCACCGTCTACCACTTCCTCTTCGTGCCGCTGACCATCGGGCTCGGCCCGCTGGTGGCGACGTTCCAGACGCTCTGGCATCGCACCGGCAACCCGCGTTACCTGCGGCTGACCCACTTCTACGGGAAGCTGTTCCTGATCAACTTCGCGATGGGCGTGGTCACCGGCATCGTGCAGGAGTTCCAGTTCGGCATGAACTGGAGCGACTACTCGCGCTACGTCGGCGACGTCTTCGGCGCGCCGCTGGCGATGGAGGCGCTGCTCGCGTTCTTCCTGGAGTCGACGTTCCTCGGCCTGTGGATCTTCGGCTGGAAGAAGTTGCCGAGGCGGATCCACCTGGCCACCATCTGGACCGCCGCGCTCGGCAGCGTGCTGTCGATGTTCTTCATCCTGGCCGCGAACTCGTGGATGCAGAACCCGGTCGGCTACCGGATGAACCCCGACACCGGGCGGCCCGAACTCACCGACATCTGGGCCGTGCTGACCAACAAGGTCGCGCTGATCACCTTCCCGCACACGCTCGCCGCCGCATTCATGGTGGCCGGCGCGCTGCTGGTCGCGGTCTCCATCTGGCATGTCGCCCGCCGGCCCGGCCAGGACACCGCCGAGCACCGGTTCGCGCTGCGGTTCGGCGCCTGGGTCACCCTCGTCGCGACCGCGGCGATCGTGTTCACCGGCGACATCCAGGGCAAGATCATGACCGAGGTGCAGCCGATGAAGATGGCGGCGGCGGAGGCGCTCTACCGCACCGAGGCGCCGGCGTCGTTCTCCGCGTTCACCATCGGCACCCTCGACGGCAGCCGCGAGGTCTTCGCCATCAAGCTGCCCTACCTGCTCTCGTTCCTGGCCACCGGCAACCCGACCGCCTCGGTGCAGGGCATCGACGACCTGCAGACGCAATACGCGGCGCAGTACGGCCCGGGCAACTACGCGCCGATCGTGCCGGTCACCTACTGGAGCTTCCGGGTGATGGTCGGCCTCGGCATCGCGGCCGGCGCCATCGCGCTGCTGGTGCTCTGGTCACAGCGGCGCGGACGGACGCCCAGCAACCGCTGGCTGGTCCGCGCCGGCCTGGTGCTGCCGCTGCTGCCGCTCGGGGCGAGCACCGCCGGCTGGCTGTTCACCGAGATGGGCCGGCAGCCCTGGATCGTCTTCGGCGAGTTGCTCACCCGCAACGGGGTTTCCCGCAGCGTCTCGCTGACCGAGGTGCTCACCTCGTTCCTGGCCTTCACGCTGATCTACGCGCTGCTCGCGGTGATCGAAGGCCGGCTGCTGTTCCGCTACGCGCGGGCCGGACTGCCGCCGGACGAGCCCGAACCCGACGAGTCCGCCGGCGACGAAGACGTGCCCGCCCTCGCCGGCGCCTACTAGACGGGAGACCACAGTGGACCTGACCACCTTCTGGTTCGGCGCGATCGCCTTCCTGTTCGTCGGCTACTTCGTGCTGGAGGGTTTCGACTTCGGGGTCGGCGTGCTGATGCGCACGTTCGGCCGCGACGACGCGGAGCGGCGCCTGCTGCTGGGCACCATCGGCCCGGTCTGGGACGGCAACGAGGTCTGGCTGATCACCGGGGCCGGCGCCATGTTCGCGGCTTTCCCGCACTGGTACGCCACCGTCTTCTCCGGTTTCTACCTGCCGATGCTGCTGATCCTGCTGGCGCTGATCGTGCGCGGCGTGGCCATCGAGTTCCGCGGCAAGCGCGCCGACCGGGCCTGGCGGGGCCGATGGGACCTGGCCATCCTGGTCGGCTCGGTGCTGCCGGCGTTGCTCTGGGGCCTGGTCTTCGCCAACATCGTGCGCGGGGTGCCGCTGGCCGCCGACCACGACTACGCCGGCGGCCTGGTCGACCTGCTCAACCCGTTCGCCCTGCTCGGCGCGGCCGCCTTCGGCGCGGTCTTCGTGCTGCACGGCGCCGTGTTCGTGGCGCTCAAGACGACCGGCGAGGTGCGCGACCGGGCCAACGCGCTCGCGGCGCGGTTCGGTCCGGTGGCCGTCGCGCTGCTGCTCGGCTTCCTGGCCTGGATGCTCGGCGACGTGCGGCGGGACCCGGTGGCCGTGGCGCTCGGCATCGGCGCGGCCGTCGCCGCCGTCGCCGCGCTGGTCGCCAACCGGCGGCGCCGGGAAGGGTGGGCCTTCGCCGGCACCGCAGCCGCGATCGGGCTCACCGTGATCGCGCTGTTCACCGCGCTCTACCCCGCTGTGCTGCCGTCGACCACCGACCCGGCCGGCACGCTGACGGTCGCCAACGCCGCTGCCAGCCCGTACCCGTTGAAGGTCATGACCGTGGTGGCCGGGGTGTTCCTCCCGCTGGTGCTGCTCTACCAGGGCTGGACCTACTGGGTGTTCCGGCGGCGGTTGAGCGTCACACGATAGTGCCGCCGCCATCGACCACGATCGTGGCGCCGGTGATGTAGCCGGCGCCACGAGAGGCGAGGAAGACGACCGTGGCGGCGAACTCCATCGGGTCGCCGGCGCGGCCGGCGGGCACCTGGGCGATCCGCTGCTCGTAGTAGCCGTCGGGGTACTGGTCGGTCATCTCCGACGGGAAGAAGCCGGGCGCGATCGCGTTGACCCGGATCCCCTTGCGCCCGGTCCACTGGGCGGCCAGGTCGCGGGTCAGGCCGAGCAGGCCGGCCTTGGCGCTGGAGTAGGCGGCCTGCGGCATGCCGGCCGAGACCAGACCGAGCACGCTGGAGATGTTGATGATCGAGCCACCGTCGGTCATGTGTTTCGCGGCCGCCTGGGCCATCCAGTAGGCGCCCATCAGGTTGATGTCGAGCACCGCGCGGTATTCCTCGGGCGTCTCCCGGGAGGCCGGCACGGCCGTGCCGATGCCGGCGTTGTTGACCAGGATGTCGAGCCGGCCGAAGCGGTCGACCGCGGCGGCGGCCAGCGCGCGGCAGGCACCGGGATCGGACACGTCGGTGGGCACCGCGTGCGCCTTGCCGCCGGCCTGCTCCACCAGGGCGACCGTCTGGGCCAGCCGGTCGGCGCGGCGGCCGGCCGCGACCACCTCCGCGCCCGCCTCGGCGAGCCCGACCGCGGTGGCCAGGCCCAGGCCACTCGAGGCGCCGGTGACGATGGCGACCTTCCCGTCGAGCCGGAACTGGTCGAGCACACCCATGTCGATCCCTTCGTCAGCGGGGCGTCGGCAGCACGGTGAACGTGTCGTCGCCTTCCGGCGGCTCGTCGGTCACCGAGGTGTCGTAGACCACCGCGTCGGGCGGCCCTTCGCGAGTCCATTTCACCATGCGCTCGACGGCGCCCGGCGGCCCCTCGAAGGCCGCTTCGACGGTGCCGTCGGCGAGGTTGCGGACCCAGCCGGTGACGCCGGTCGCCATCGCCTCGCGCCGGCAGGTGTCGCGGAAGAAGACGCCCTGCACCCGACCGGACACGACCACCCGACGTCTGATCATTGTCTTATTGTCGGACCCGCGGGATAGCTTTAGCGGCGATGGACGCCGATTCGTGGGACCGCAGATATGCCGAGGCCGGCCTGGTCTGGAGCGCCGACCCCAACCAGTTCGTCGCCGCCGAGTTGGCCGACCTGCCACCGGGCACGGCCGTCGACCTGGCGGCGGGTGAGGGCCGCAACGCGCTCTGGCTGGCCAGCCTGGGCTGGCGGGTGACCGCGGTCGACTTCTCCGCCGTCGCGCTCGACAAGGGCCGGGCGATCGCCGAGGCGCGCGGGCTCGGCGTCGAGTGGGTGCACGCCGACCTCGCCGACTACCGGCCGCCCGCGGCCGACCTGGTGCTGATCGCCTACCTCCACGTGCCGCCGGCGCTGTGGGAGCCGGTGCTGGCCCGGGCGGCGGCCGCGGTCGCGCCGGGCGGCACGCTGCTGCTGGTCGGCCACGACCAGACCAACCTCACCGAGGGCACCGGCGGCCCGCAAGACCTCGATCGGCTCTGGTCGGTCGACGGCATCGTCGCGGCGCTCGGCGGCCTGCGAGTGGGCCGGGCCGAGCGGGTCCGCCGCCCGGTGGCCGGCCAGCGCGACGCGATCGACACGCTGGTCCGCGCGGAGCGGCCGCCGGCATGACCGCGACACCGGCCTCGATCAAGCGGATCTACTACGTCCTCACCGTCGGCAACACGCTCGCCGCGTCACTGATCTGGGGCATCAACACGATCTTCCTGCTCGACGCGGGGCTCAACAACCTGGAGGCGTTCGCCGCCAACGCGTTCTTCACCGCCGGCATGGTGCTCTTCGAGGTGCCCACCGGCATCGTCGCCGACCTGCGCGGGCGGCGGGCCTCGTTCCTGCTCGGCACGCTCACGCTGGCCGTCACCACCGCGCTCTACGTGCTGCTCTGGCACCTGGAGGCGCCGTTCTGGCAGTGGGCGGTCGTCTCCGCGCTGCTCGGGCTCGGCTTCACCTTCTTCTCCGGCGCCACCGAGGCCTGGCTGGTCGACGCGCTGACCGCGACCGGCTTCGACGGCCAACTCGACGCGGTCTTCGGCCGGGCCCAGGTGTTCTCCGGCGCGGCGATGCTGGCCGGCTCGGCCGGCGGCGGCTACCTGGCCCAGCTGACCAACCTCGGCGTGCCGTTCGTGGTGCGGGCCGGGGTGCTGGCGGTGATGTTCGCGGTCGCCGCACTCGTGATGCGCGACATCGGCTTCACCCCCGACCGGGCCGGCCGTCCGCTCACCGAGATCCGCCGCATCGTCACCGACTCGGTCGACTACGGCCTGCGCGTCCCGACCGTCCGCTACCTGATGCTCGCGGCCCCGTTCGTCGGCGGCGTAGGGGTCTACATCTTCTACGCGCTGCAGCCCTACCTGCTCGACCTCTACGGCGACCCGCACGCCTACGGCGTCGCCGGCCTGGTCGCCGCGATCCTGGCCGGCTCGCAGATCGCCGGCGGATTCCTGACCACCCGGGTCCGGTCGCTGTTCCGGCGCCGCACCTCGGCCCTGATCGCGGCCGGGGTGATCAGCGTCGCCGTGATCCTGCTGATGGGCCTGGTCGCCAACTTCTGGCTGGTGCTGGCGCTGATCGTGGTCTGGGGCCTGCTCAGCGCGGCGACGATGCCGATCCGACAGGCGTTCCTCAACGGCCTGATCCCGTCGCGCCAGCGGGCCACGATCCTCTCGTTCGACTCGCTGATGAGCTCGACCGGCGGCGTGGTCGCCCAGCCCGTCCTGGGCCGGGTCGCCGACGTCTGGAGCTACCCCGCGTCCTACGCCGTCAGCGGCGTCATCTCCGCCTTCGCCCTGCCGTTCCTGGCCCTGGCCCGCGCCCAAGGCACCCCGACCGACACCGCGGTCACCACCACCGACGCGCCTTCGCCGATCCCGCCCGAGGCCGACCAGGCCGCCGCCAAGGCCACCGCCACGCCATAGGCCGTGCCGAGCCGGTCGTCCCGAGCCGAGCCGGGAACACGACCTACAAAGACCCGCGACCGCACCGTACGCTGTTCCGATGACCGAGCCCGTCGTGCTGGCCGCCGCGGGCGCGGCCGTGATCCTCGATGTCTCCGGCCCCGGGCTGCCCCGCGTCGTGCACTGGGGCGCCGATCCCGGGCCGCTCGACGCCGCCGACCTCATCGCGCTCGTGACGGCCGCGGGCGGCGATCTCGCCTCCGCCGTCGACGGGCCGATCCAGCCGGTGGGCAGCGTGCCGTTGCTGCCGACCCAATGGGACGGCTGGGCCGGCCGACCGGGAGTCACCGGCGACCGGGCCGGGCGCTGGCCCCACCTGCGGCTCGCGCGGACCGGCGCGGTGCGGGTGACCGACCGCGAGGTCGTCGCCGAGGCGGTCGACGAGACGGCCGGCGTGCGGCTGCGCGCCGAGATCCGGCTCGACCCGCACGGCGTGCTCCAGGTGCGGCACACACTGACCAACACCGGCGCCGGCGAGTACGCCGTCGCCGCGCTGCGGACGCTGTTGCCGCTGCCAGACCGGGCCACCGAGGTGCTCGACTTCGCCGGGCGCTGGGGCCTGGAGCGGCAACCGCAGCGCCGGCCACTCGGCCACGGCACCCACGCCCGGGAGAGCCGCCGCGGCCGCACCGGGCACGACGCGACACCGCTGCTCATCGCCGGCACCGACGGGTTCGGCTTCGACGCCGGCGAGGTCTGGGCCGTCCACATCGGATGGAGCGGCGGGCACGAGGAATACGCGGAGCGGGTCGCCGGCGCCACTGCTGTGTTGGGCGGTGGCGAGTTGCTCGACCCCGGTGAGGTGCGGCTCGCGCCCAGCGAGAGCTACACGACGCCCGTCGGCTACTTCGCCTGGTCCGACCGCGGGCTCGACGACCTGAGCGCCCGGTTGCACCGGATGGTCCGCGACCGCCCGAGCCACCCGCGCAGCCCGCGCCCGCTGACCCTCAACGTCTGGGAAGCCGTCTACTTCGACCACGACCTCGACCGGCTCACCGCGCTCGCCGACCTGGCCGCCCGCGTCGGCGTGGAGCGGTTCGTGCTCGACGACGGCTGGTTCCCGGGCCGCCGCGACGACACCGCCGGGCTCGGCGACTGGGTCGTCGACCCGGCGGTCTGGCCGCGGGGACTGCACCCGCTGGTCGACCATGTGCACGCCCGCGGCATGCGGTTCGGCCTCTGGTTCGAGCCGGAGATGGTCAACCCCGACTCCGACCTGGCCCGCGCCCACCCGGAGTGGATGCTGGCCAGCCCGGGCCGGTTGCCCCGGCCCTGGCGGCACCAGCAGGTGCTCGACGTGGGCCGGCCGGAGGTCGCCGACCACCTGTTCGCGCGGATCGACGCGCTCGTCACCGAATACCGCCTCGACTATCTGAAGTGGGACCACAACCGCGACCTGCTGGAGGCGGCCCACGACGGTGCGGCCGGCGTGCACCGGCAGACCGCGGCGGTCTACCGGCTGCTCGACCGGCTCCGCGAGGCTCACCCCGGCCTGGAGATCGAGTCGTGCGCGTCCGGCGGCGGCCGGATCGACCTCGGCATCCTGGCCCGCACCGACCGGGTGTGGACATCCGACTCCAACGACGCCCTCGACCGGCAGCAGATCCAGCGCTGGACCGGGCTGTTGCTGCCGCCCGAGCTGATGGGCAGCCACGTCGGCCCGAGCCCGGCGCACACCACCGGCCGCAGCGCCGGTCTGGCCTTCCGGTGCGCGACCGCGCTGGTCGGTCACGCCGGCATCGAGTGGGATATCAGCACCTGCACCGACGGCGAACTCGACCTGCTCACCGAGTGGGCCGCGCTCTACAAGCGACTCCGCGGCACGCTGCACAACGGGCGGCCCGTGCACGGCGACGTCTACGGCGTGGTCGGCGAGGAAGCCGCGGTCTTCGTCTACGCGCAGCTCGACAACCCGGCCGACCTCCAGCCCCGCCGGATCAGGCTGCCCGGCCTCGTCGCCGACCGCCGCTACGAGGTGAGCCGCTGCTGGGGAGCCGAGGCCGCGGGCGTCACCACCACCGGCCGCGCCCTCCGGACGGTCGGCCTCCAGGTGCCGGCGTTGCGCCCGGAAAACGCCGTCGTCTTCGAAGTGCGGGCTATCCCCTGAGGTAGGCCAGCACGGCCAGCACCCGGCGGTGGTCGTCGGCGGCCGGCGGCAGGTCGAGCTTGAGCAGGATGCTGGCGATGTGCTTGGCCACCGCCGCCTCGGAGACGACCAGGGCCCGCGCGATAGCCGCGTTCGAGCGGCCCTCGGCGATCAGCCCGAGCACCTCCCGCTCCCGCGGCGTCAGCCGGGTCAGCGGGTCACGCCGCCGGCCCAGCAGCTGGGCGACCACCTCCGGGTCGACCGCCGCGCCGCCGGCCGCGACCCGCACCAGCGCGTCCATGAACTCCTCGACCCGGCCCACCCGGTGCTTGAGCAGATAGCCGACGCCACGGCCGCCGCCGCTGTCGAGCAGTTCGGCGGCGTACGTCGGCTGGACGTATTGGCTGAGGACCAGCACCGGCAGCCCCGGGTGGCCGGCCCGCAGCGCGACCGCCGCCCGCAACCCCTCGTCGGTGAAGCCGGGCGGCATCCGCACGTCGGTCAGCACCACGTCGGGCCGGTCGTGGGCGACGGCCGCGGTCAGCGCCGCGGCATCGCCGACCGCGGCGGTGACCTGATGGCCGAACCGCTCGACGATGCCGACCAGTCCCTCGCGGAGCAGCACCGCGTCTTCGGCGACGACTATCCGGAGCATGGCAGCTCCGCCCGGACCAGGGTCGGCCCGCCCGGCGGGCTGGAGAGCAGCAGCCGCCCGCCGGCTGCGGCGACCCGGTCGGCCAGCCCGGCCAGGCCCGTACCGCCGGCCAGGTCGGCACCGCCCACCCCGTCGTCGCGCACCTCAATCAGCAGGGTGTCGACGTGCAACCGGGCGTGCACCGTCGCGGCGGTCGCGCCGCTGTGCCGGGCCACGTTGGTCAGCGCCTCGCTGACCACGAAGTGCGCGGTCACCTCGACCGGTGCCGGCAGCCGGCGGGGCAGCTCGACGTCGACGGCGACCGGCACCGGCGACCGGTCGGCCAGGTCGGTCACCGACGCCGGCAGGCCACGATCGGTCAACACCTGCGGGTGTACGCCCCGGATCAGCTCCCGCAACTCGGCATGCGCCCGCTCGGCCTCGTCCTGGGCGGCCATGAGGTGCTTGGCCGCCATCGAGTCGTCGGGCACTTCCAGCCGGGCGAGCCCGATCGCCATGCTCAGCGCGACCAGCCGCTGCTGCGCACCGTCGTGCAGGTCACGCTCGATCCGGCGGCGCTCGACGTCGAACGCGTCGACCAGCCGGGCCCGGGAGCGGGCGACCTCGACCAGTTGCGCGCCGAGTTCGGCGTCGCGGGGCGCGAGGATGGCCCGGGCCAATGCCGCCCGGGCCGCCGCCCAGACGGTCACCGGGTAGGCGGCGAACGGCAGCAGCGCGAGCCCGGCGAAGACGAAGAGGAACCCCGGGACGATCTCGCTCTGCTCCTGGAAGAGCGGGGTGGCCATCAGCGAGACCGGAATGCCGAGCACGAGGCCGAGCATCAGCGCGTCGATCCACCACAGCGCGCCCAGCGAGACCACGGTGTAGCCCAGCTCGCGCCAGGTGGCGGGCTCCCGCAGCCGGGTGCGCACCCAGGCCACCCGGCCCTTGCGCTCCGGGCGGCGGTGCGGGTCGGGCAGCGGGTCCGGGTCGATCAGCCGCAGCCGCCACCGCTCGAACCGGCCGACCGCGACGCCGGAGAGCGCCACGGCCAGGAACGCGGCCAGGCCGACCACCGCGAGGGCGAGCAGCGCACCGGCCAGCAGCAGGCCGATCAGCACGCCGGCGGTCACCGCGCCGAGCAGCACGCCGGAGATCAGGTAGGCGATCGACCGCCACGGCCAGGACGACGCGAGGAAGCCCAGTGGGCGTTCGCTCACGGCCTGGAAGGCGGTCCGCGCGGTCACCAGCCGACCGTACCCGGCGGTGCGGCGGCCGACGGTAGTCCCAGGTATACCCCCGGTTGTCGCCTTCGCGCCCATGTGCCGGGGGCCGGCCACCGGTTGGCTGACAGGCATGACGATCACGACTGGTGTGCATCAGGCCGAGGCGGTCACGCTGCGGTCTGTCCGGCGCACGTACGGCACCGGCGACGCGGCGGTGACCGCCCTCGACGGGGTGTCCGTCGGCTTCCGCGGCGGCAGTTTCACGGCGGTGATGGGCCCCTCCGGCTCGGGCAAGTCGACTCTGCTGCACTGCGCCGCCGGCCTGGACCGCCCCACCCACGGCACGGTCTCGGTGGGCGGCACCGACCTCGCCGGGCTCTCCGAACACCGGCTGACCACCCTGCGGCGGGAGCTGATCGGCTTCGTCTTCCAGGAGTTCAACCTGGTCTCGGCGCTCACCGCGGCGCAGAACGTGGCGTTGCCGCTGCGGCTGGCCGGCCGCCGCCCGGCACCGGCCGACGTCGCCGCGGCGCTGGCGTCGGTCGGGCTGGCCGACCGGGGCGGGCACCGGCCGAGCGAGCTGTCCGGTGGGCAGCAGCAGCGCGTCGCGATCGCCCGCGCGCTGGTCACCCGGCCGGCGGTGGTGTTCGCCGACGAGCCGACCGGCGCGCTCGACCTGCGCTCGTCGCACCAGGTGCTCGGTTTGCTCCGGGGCGCCGTGCATGAGCACGGCCAGACGGTCGTCATGGTCACCCACGACCCGCTCGCCGCCGCGTACGCCGACCGCGTCCTGTTCCTCGCCGACGGCCACCTGGTCGACGAGCTGACCGGTCCCGGGCGGGCCGGCGACACCGGATTCGCCGCCGACGTGGCGGCCCGCATGGCCCGGCTGGAGGCGTGATGCTCGCGTGGTCGACCGTCCGCGACCGGTGGACGGGTTTCGTCGGCTCGTTCGTGGCTCTGACGCTCGGCGTCGGGGTGCTGACCGCCTCCCTGGTGGTGTTCGTCTCCGCCCGGCCCCAGGTGCCCGACCGGCTGGCCGGCGCGGCGGTGGTCGTGCAGGCGCCGGCCGGCGCCGAAGACGCCGACTCCTACGTCGAGTACGTGCCCTGGCCGTCGGCGCGCGCCGAGGAGTTGGCCGGCGCGCTGCGGGGCGTGCCGGGGGTGGCCGACGCGGTGCCGGACCGCTCGTTCTACGCCCAACTCGTGCAGGCCGGCCGGCCGGTCGGCGACCCGCCGGCCGGTGACCCGATCGGGCACGGCTGGTCGACGGCTGCGCTGGCGCCCTACCGGCTGGTGGCCGGCACGGCACCGGCCGCGACCGGCGAGGTGGTGCTGGACGCGGGCTACGGCATCGCGCCCGGCTCGACCGCGACAGTGCTGACCGCGACCGGGCCGCGGGAGCGGCGGGTGACCGGCACGGTGAACGGCCCCGGCATCTACGTGGCCGACGCGGACGCGGCGACGCTGGCGCCCGGCGTACAGGCGATCGGCCTGGTCCTCGCGCCCGGTGCTTCTCCGGACGCGGTCGCAGCGGCGGCGCGGGCGCGGATCGGTGGCGCCGGCACCGTGCTGGCCGGGCACGCGCGCACCGCGCTGGAGCCCGAGGCGGTCAGCCGCACACGCTGGCTGGGCACCCAGCTGATCACCGTGATGGTGCTGCTCGCGGCGTTCGCCACCGTCTTCGTGATGGCGTCGACGGCGGCCCTCAACGCCTACCAGCGGCGGCGCGAGTTGGCGCTGCTGCGGGCGATCGGCGCGACGCCCGGGCAGACCCGGCGGCTGCTGCTCGGCGAGGCGCTCGTGGTCGGGGTGGTCTCGGCCGCGACCGGTGCGCTGCTCGGCGTGCTCGCCGCACCCTGGTTAGGTGACCTGCTGGTGCGGGCCGACCTCGAACCGGCCGGTTTCGCGCCGAGCCCGTCGCTGCTCTCGGTCGGGCCGGCGGTGCTGACCGGCGTCGCGGTCGCGGTCGTGGGTGCCTGGGCGGCGGCTCGTCGGGCGGCCAGGATCCGGCCCATGCAGGCACTGCGCGAAGCCGCCGTCGACCGGCGCGCGATGACGCTGTCGAGGTGGGTCTTCGGCGGCCTGTTCGGGGTGGCCGGGCTGGCGCTGGCGGTGCTCACCCCGGCGGTCGACGACGGCTCGGCGCTGACCACGGCCATCTTTTCGGCGTTGACGCTGATCGTGGGCATCACGCTGTGGGCTCCGGTGCTGATCCCGCCGGCCCTGCGGGCGTTGACGCGGCCGCTGCGCCGCTCGGCGACGGGCGAGGTGGTGCGGGAGAGCGCCGGCGCGGCGGTGCGCCGGACCGCCGCGACCGCCGGGCCCATCGTGCTGACCGTGGGCTTCGCGATGCTGATCCTCGGCATGGTCAAGACGATGTCGCCGGCGTTCGGCGGGGAGGACGCCCGCGCGCTCGGCGTCGACACGGTGGTCACCGCCGAGGGCACACCCGGCCTCTCCGACGCCACCGTGGCGGCGATCCCCGGCGAGGTCCTGTCCGGACTGTCCACATCGGTCTTCGTGGACGGGAAGCTGCCGGTGGACGCGCTCGGGGTGGTGCCCGGCGCGGTGCCGGTGCGCGGCGACGCCTCGGCCCTGACCGCCGGCACGGTGGTGGTGGCCGATCCGCGCTGGCGGGCGGGCGAGACGCTGCGCCTGACCTTCGCCGACGGCGTCGTGGTGCCGCTGAAGGTCGCGGCGTCGGTCGAGCCGGGCACGCTGACCACGCCGATACTGCTGCCCCGCGACCTGGTGCGGGCGCACGACCCGTCGGCGCTGACGCTGACCGCGTACGTGCGCGGCGCGCCGCCGGCGGCCGTGGCCGCCTTGGGCGCGCTGGCCCAGGACCCGCTGGCCTACTCGTCGGACGACGACGAGGACCAGCTGGTGTGGCTGTTCGTGCTGGTGATGGTCGGGATGTCGGTGGGCTATACGAGCATCGCGGTGGCCAACACGCTGGTGATGGCCACCGGTGACCGCCGCCGCGACTTCCGGGTCCTGCGCCTGTCCGGGGCGACCAACCGGCAGATCCTGCGGATGGTCGGCGCGGAGACCGGGCTGGTGGTGCTCTTCGGCACCGTGGTCGGCGGGCTGGTCGCGCTGCCCGCCCTGCTCGGCATCCGGGCCGCGCTGGCCGGCCAGACCGGCGTCGACGTGCGCCTCGTGGTGCCCTGGCCGGCGGTCGGCGCGGTGGTCGTGGTGTGCGCCGCGCTGGCGCTCGCTGCGGCCCTGCTGGCCACCCGCCGCACACTTCACCAGGCGCAACCGCGATGATGTCTGAAGGTGACGGCGGTCTCGTGGGGCAGGGCGTCGTCCCCGCCGGAGGTGCGCATGCAGCCGTCGATCGGCCGATGCGTGCTGACGCTCGGCCCGACCATCCGGCGCGGCGAGATCATCGGTCTCTGCGAGCGGCTGGCCGCGCTGCCCTGCCGGACCCGGGTCGTGGTCTGCGTGCGGGCCGTCGCCTGCCCCGACATGCTGACCGTCGAGGCACTGGCCCGGCTCTGCCTGACCGCCCGCCGGCACGGCTGCGAGGTCAGCGTCGAGGGTGCCGACGAGCGCCTGGTCGCCCTGCTCACCCTGACCGGGCTGAGCGCCGTCGTCCCGCTCGACGACCCGGGCGGCTGAACCAACTGGGCGGCCGACTCGTGCGCGGGGCGGCTCGCACCGGGGTGCCCAGCGGCGGGTGACAAGGCCGCCATCGCGCGACGGGCCGGACGCGCGACAGGCCGCCACGCCGCCATCGCGCGACGGGCCGCCACGCCGCCATCGCGCGACGGGCCGCCACGCCGCCATCGCGCGACGGGCCGCCACGCCGCCATCGCGCGACGGGCCGCCACGCCGCGATCGCGCGACGGGCCGGGGACGCCGGCTG
>NZ_JBFAPI010000002.1:547789-682135 GCF_040676615.1 Asanoa sp. NPDC049573 | reverse complement strand
AACGCCCGGTAACATTCCGAACCCGGAAGCTAAGCCCTCCAGCGCCGATGGTACTGCACCCGGGAGGGTGTGGGAGAGTAGGACACCGCCGGACATCTTCTACTAGGGCCACCTCTTTAGAGGTGGCCCTAGTTGTATTTCCCTAGCATTACTGCCCGCGTGCCCCGACGGCGTTTGTCGCCAATGCGGCGACGCAGTCGTCGAACGAGCCGTGCTCCCTCGGGTCGAGACCGATCGTGCCGCCGGCATCCCCCATTGTGTTGGTCCCCGTCGTCGGCGGTTTCTGCGGCGACGCGACCCCGCAACCCGCTCGACTTCCAGCAGGTTGCAGGGCCGGGTGTCGCAGTTATGCCCGCTTCACGCACGCTGGCGGCCGCCGGCCGCCTGACTGGGAGCGGGGGACGGGTCGGGGTCTGGCTACGACGGCACGCCTGGATGGGACTCTGCCACCCACCGCTTTGGCGTCTGGCCAGCCTTTCGGTACAGCCCGCGCACCGCCGTTGATAGGTGGCCCGGCCGCGACCGCCTGCGACCACGGCGAACAGGTATGACGATCCCGACCCGGCCTGCCAGCCGCAGGCCCTGTCAGGAGTAGAGGCCAGCGAGCCCTAGAGGGGTACCGCCGACCGCCCCGATCCGCTAACCGTGGATTCCGCCTCGACCATCACTGCCGACTGGGGTGTGCGGCGTTCGTACCAGGTCAGGGCCAGGACCGCACCGACCAGCAGGGTCGATCCGACGGCCGCCGCGAGTGTCAGTTGCTCGTCGAGCCAGAGCACCGCGATCACCGCGGCGGTCACCGGCTCGATGAGGGCCACGATCGACGCCGTGGTCGCGCGGACGACCGCCAACCCGGCGAAGAACAACGCATAAGCCAACGCGGTGGGTCCGGCCGCCAGGTACGCGAGTAGGCCGAACGCTGTGCCCCCGTCACCCGAGGTCGGCAGGAGACCCTCAGCCAACGCCAGCGCGAACAGGCACACCATGCCGACGATGAAACTGGCCGGGAGCGTGGACCCTCCGCTCGCACCATCGCGACCGATCCGGCGGGTGAGCAGCGTGACCACCGCGTACCCGGTTGCCGACAGCAACGCGCACGCCAGCCCCAGCGCCGGCGCGGAGCCGGCGGTCGCACCACCACCGGCCACCAGCAGGATCAAGCCAAGCGTCGCCAACCCGACCGCGGCCGCACCGCCGCGGCCCAAGGGCTCGCCCAGGGCGAAATGCGACCCGACAGCGATGAAGATCGGGCCTAACCCGAGCGTCACCACCGTCGCGACTGCGAGCCCGGCGTAGCCGACCGCGGCGAAATAGGCCGTCTGATAGACCGCCAGGCCAACCCCGGTGATCACCACGTGCCGCCAGCGACAGCGCTGGGCCGAGCGCGGGCGCAGGACCAGGTGGCCGACGCCGAGTAACACGGCCCCACCGACGAACCGCCAGAAGGACACCGCGAGCGGGCCCATGCCGTTGTCGGCATAGAGCAGGGAGGCCGCGGCGCCGCCGGTGCCCCAGGCGACCGCGGCCGTCAGGATATAGAAGATTCCCCGCCCCACGGGCAGGTTGGATCGCACATTCACGTTGGAACTCCGTTGTCGTCGCCGCCCGGGCGCCCGCGAGAGAACCCGGGCTCGGGAAAGAGGCACGAGCCGGGGTCAGGTAACGACGGTCGTTACCGGGCGGGCGGTGGCGAGACAACGAAGAGGTTCACCAGGGCACCTTATGCGCCGCGGTGGTCCGTTGTCTTTTGGATTGTGTGTCGCGGACCTGGCAGCGAAGCGAAGCGAGCGGTCCGGCGGGAGCGACGGTCGTTCCCCCGACGGACCCGGGACCAGATTTTCAGACCACAGTTCGATAGCTGTCGGCCGAACTGATCGCGCTGCTCGCCAGCGCCTGTGCCTCGTCGAGGCGGGCGCGGGCCTGTTCGAGGTGGGTGATGGCGTCGACGATCGACGGGTGCAGCGAGCCGATCGCGGTCATCCGGAGGCGGGTCAGCGCCTCGTCGAACGAGTCCGCCACGCCGCGCAACGTTGCCAGCGCGTGTTGCGTCTGGTCAACCGACGCGGCCAGGTTGAGTTTGACCTCTTCGACGTTTGGCATGCGGTCACCTACCCCGTGACGGCCAGCACGGCCGTGCCGATGAGTGTGATCAGGACGGGCGCGAAGCAGACGATCGCACCGATGCCGAGAGTGCGGTCGACCTTGCCGTCGGGTGCCGGGAACGCGGCGCCGATCGTGACCCACGCGAACGCGAGCGCGGCCAGGGGCAGGGTCAGGCCGCAGCCGAGCGAGTAGATCGACATCGGCGTGCCGCCGGCGGTCACCAACAGGGCGATCTGCACCGCCAGGACCGCGGCCGCGAACGGGGCGTAGACCAGCATGTTGCGCAACCATGTGCGGACCGGCGGGCCCTGGCTCAGTGCGGCGCCGGGCGCCCCGAGCAGTGCCGCGTCGGCGCGGTCGGCGGTCGAACGGGCCTGCTGCAACGCGGCCAGGACCGCCGACGGCCCGCCGGCCACGGCCCGATCGGCCGCCGCGGCGTCGGTGGGGGTCGGGTGCAGCTCGGTTTCGGGTACGCCGGCCTCGCGCAACCGCGCCTGTTGCGGCAACAGCCGGGCGCGGACCGCGGCCAGTTCGTCGCGGGCGGCGCGGACCACCTGGGCCTGCTCGCCGGCTGCCGTGGCGGCACCGCGCCTGACCGTGTCGAGGCGTTGGGCCGCGGCGCAGTAGGCGTCCCACGCGGCGGCGGGGTCGTCACGCTTGTGACCGTAGGACGACTGCTGGGGTACGGCGGGCGTGGCTGGTCCGACCGGAACCGGCACGGGCGTCGGCTGGTCGGGCACGGTGAACGGGGTGCCGTTGGTCGGGTGGTCGTGAGGTGTCATCGGTCGGCCTCGGGACGGACGAACGGGACGATGACCGAGGTGCGGTCGGTGTGCCGGTCGTGCAGCAGGGCCCGGTTCTCCCGCGGCTGCCAGTCGACCGGGCGGCTGAGCAGCAGGCTCACGTCGGACGCCGGGACGTTGAGGAAGACCAGGCCGGCGACGTCTTCGCGGGCGCCCGGGCCGACCTCGTCGGTGAACCGGCGCAGGCCGCGCCACCACGACAGCAGGTGCACGCCGCGGCCGGGACCGGTGCGCAACACCAGGCGAAGCCGGTCGGGCGGCAACGCGCCGCCGGCCATCGCGTCCATGCCGAACACGACCATGTAGCCGGGGCGGTCGATGGTCAACGCGTCGGCGAGCCCGGCCGCGGTGACCAGCTCGACCTCCTGGTGCTCGGCGAGGTCGCGGGCCAGTGTTGCGGCAACCTCGTCACCTTCGGCAACGAGTGACGCGATCACGAAGCGGGCGGTGCGCGGAGGGTGGTGCGCGGCAACGCCTCGAGCGGCGGCGTCGAGCACGCCGGCGCCGGTCGCGCTCGGCCCGATCACCGCCAGGTGCCGGCCGGGCGCAGTGTCGAGCGGGAACGTCGCCGTCGACAGCGGCACGTCGATGTGCCGGCCGACCAGGGCCGCCGGGCGGGTGATACGCCCGGCCAGCGCGGCCCGGAAGGTGGGGTCGTCGTTGAGGTGCTGATGCGCGTACCCGGCGAAGACCTTGGGTGGTGCGGCGTCGGCCCGGCGGCGTTCCCAGAGCGAATGACGGAGCTTGACCAGCGCGGATCGGTCGCCGTGCGGGTCCGGGAAGCGGATCAACCGCTCGTGGCCGCGGGTCGCGCCGCGGGGGCCGCCCAGGCCACCGGCGGTGTTGACCACCGCGGCACCGAGCGGCAACCCGGCGGCCGCGTCGTTGGTCGGCTCGAGCACGTCGCCGCCGCCCGGCAATGCGACCCGCACCGGGAACTGACCGAAGATCGAGTCGCGCTTGGCATAGAGCGCTTCGACGCCGAGCACGGTCTGACTGGCCAGGACCAGATGGATGCCGTACGAGCGGCCTTTGCGCGCCAGCGACTCCAGCAGGGTGACCGCCTCGGTCGCGGCCCGGTCGCCGCCGGCCAGCAGCACCTGGAACTCGTCGACGACGCAGACGATGCGCGGCAGGCGTTGGGTTTCGCGCAGGTCGGTGAAGCGGGTGACGCCGGCCTTCTTGTAGGCGATCGAGCGGCGGCCCATCTCGGCGTCGAGCTCGCGGAGGACGGCCAGCCCGTACTCCCGGTCGGACTCGACGCCGACCGCCCGCGCGTGGGGCAGCCAGGTGCGGTCGCGCTCGGTCGGGACAAACTCGGCGAACGAGATGCCCTCTTTGAAGTCGAGCAGGTAGAGGGTCATCTCGTCGGGCCCGTAGCGGGTGGCCAGCCCGTAGAGCACGTTGATCAGGAAGGCGGTCTTGCCCGCACCGGACCGCCCACCGACCATCCAGTGTGGAGTCAGGTCGTTGAACTGCAGGTTGACCGGCCGGTCACCGTCGTGCCCGACCACGGTGGCCAGGCCCGCCGCGGAGTCGTGGGCCCAGATGTCGGCGGGGTCGCCGGGCAGCAGGTCGGCCAGGGCGAGCCGGGCGCTGGCGGCGAACCGCGACCCGAGCTCGGCACACACCCGCTCGAACAGATGCGGCGGCGGATCGTCGTCGAGGAATACCGGCGCGTTGAGCCCGACATTCGGCGGCTTGGCGAAGCTGGCTCCCGGCGGATCGCTGACCAGGGCGTGGGGGTTGCGCAACGCGATGCGGGTGGCCCGCGGCAGTGGTTGCTGGGTTGTCTCCAGAGTCAACGGCGGCGGCGGCCAACCGGCGACGATGAGATGCAGGCCGGCGTCGGGCCCGACCTGTGCGAGGGCACTGATCCGGGCCAGGTCGGCGCTCTCGGTCAACTCGGGCAACGAGGCGATGACCAGCAGAAGCGTGCGCTCCCGGCGGTTGTGCCGGGCAGCGGCAGGCCGGGCCGGGCGTACCCACTGCTCGGCCTCGGCGAGTGTCGCGCGGAGGGCGGTGCGATCCGTGGCCGGTGGCGGCATCAACCCGGCATCGGCAAGGGCGGCGAAGGGCGCGAAGAGCATCCCGCCACCGGCGTCAACGGCGCGGACCAGCAACGATCCCGGCGCGGCGGCGGCGAGCAGCCGCAACAGGGTCGCCCGCAACAGCCCCGCGACCCGCGGATCCCGCGCGTCGGCGTCGATCGTCAGATGCCCGGCGCCCAGCAGCGGAACGATCGCCGGAAATCGCGCGTCGTCGAGCGGTTGCGCGGTGCCGATGCGCACGAAGGCGGGCACCCCATGCCCACCGAGCGGCGTGTCTTCGAACCGGGCGTCAAGCTGCCCACCGAGCCACCCGGGAGTAAGCACACTGGCGGCGACCCGCATCTGCTCGGCAAGCTCGTGCTGCGCCCGCTCGTCGGCGACCGGCGCCCGAACCCCGGCAAGCGCCCCATCGGCAGCATCGACAGCCGCAGCGGCCTGGCGGTGCAGCGCGGCGGCCTCTAGTGCTCGCGCCTGCGCCCTGGACACACCGCTCACCTCCCGGAGTGACCGTATAGCAGCGCGCCAGAATGTCCCACGCTCCCCACCGCGTGCCGTACGGCTAACCTCGGCATGTGGATGCCGTATCCCCCGCACGCACGAACCCGGTCGTGCGAAGCACCCGCCCGCTGCGCCTCCTCCTGATGGTGGTCGCAGGGGTCCTGACACTCCTCTGCCTGGGCGGGGTCGGCGTAGGCATCAACCTCTACGACGAAGCAACCGCCATCGACCGCGAGAATCCCGACGTGGCCGTCTCGAACTACCTGCGGGCCTACCTTGTCGACCGGGACGACGAGAAGGCTGCACTCTTCACCTGTGCGGCAGACCAAGGTCTTGAGCCGATGCGCGCCTTCAGGCAGGACATCGAGATGCGCGAACGAAGCTTCGACATCACGATCGCGGTCGTATGGGGCCCTATGACGATCAACGAAGTGGGCTCCGGCCGCGAGGTTTCGACCGAGGTCACCCGCAGCATCGCGGGGGCGGAGCGGTCGGTTCAGACCTGGAAGTTCACTCTGGTGGATGAGAACGGCGGTTGGCGCGTCTGCGGTGCCCAACGCGTTAGCTAACTACTCGATCCAGAGGAGATGAACTGGGACTTCGAGGGTCTTGGGTGCCTGACCGCTCCAGGCCCATCGATACCACTCCAACTCTGTTGCCAGCCGTACGCAGATGTCGCCATCCGCGTTGGTATGCACCTCTGTAACCGCGCGCAGGTCGCGTCGCTCAACACCGTCGATCACCTGGACTACTCGTCGCCCAGACAGCGCGTCGACGTCCACTGCGGGCACCGGCAACCGGGTCGCGGGCGCGTCCAGGGAAACCAGTCGAGATATCACGTCGCGGTGTCCCGCGGCGGGCGAGTCGGTGCTTCCGAGCGTCTCCACCCAGACTCGGTCGACTGGCACGAGCGGTGCGAATACCTCGATCTGCTCAGATTCAGCCCGGTACCACTCCTGCTCAGGGATCGCTGGGACGTATGTGCGGCTGCCCTGAACGATTCGGTCGTCAGCGCGCAAGTCTCCGCGCCAGCCGGCGCCAGGGAAGCCCACAATCAACCGTCGCCCCCGCAGGTCGACCATAGTCGCAGCTGGCGACGGCACCACAGGCCTCGGCGGTCGCGGTGCCCAGTCTGGTTGATCGGCGAACGGATCAGGCATCGGCTCGCGGCTCATCCGTGGTCTCCGGTCCGCACGCCGATGGTCGGCACTAGGCGCCGGTGCCCACTGGCGCGCCCTTGTCTCGCATGAACGGCAATGGATTGGTAGCACCCGAACTGCTGCGGTCACCGTTCAGGTGCACTTCAAAGTGTAGGTGCGGACCTGACGAGTGACCGCTCGTCCCGACGATGCCGATCGGCTGGCCGGCAGCGACTGTCTGACCAACGCGAACCTTTGGGCGGTACAACATGTGGCAGTAGCGGGTCATCACGTTGTCGGCGTGCATGATGTCGACGTACCAACCGCAGCCGGGTGTCGACGGAGAACCATCGCGATCGCAGCGGTAGGGCGGTTGGCTGTCGTTGTCGCAGCGAGAGACGATGACAACGCCTGCGGCGGCTGCCAGGATGTCGTCGCCACGCGAGGCGCCAAGATCGACGCCTTGGTGGTCGGGTCGTTCTGGGGTGCGGAAACCGGAGACCACGCCTGCCTTGACCGGCGCGGTCCAGCCGGATGCCGCGATGTCACCCATCGTGGCACAAGCCAACGTGGCGTTTCCGCCGGTCGCGCGGGCCGCACCGTCGGCCAATAGGTTCACGATCTCCGCCGCGTCCGACTCGTGCTTTGCATAGGCGTCCGGGAACGCACTTCGCTGTACCTTTTGTGCAGCGTCGGTCAACGCCAGTCGCTCCCAACCCGGGACCTTCAGCAGCTTTTCGTAGAACTTGCGGCTCGCGTATTCCGGGTCTCGCACCTGTTTCGGTGTTCCCCAACCTTGACTAGGCCGCTGTTGGAACAGGCCTAGCGAGTCATGGTCGTTGCGGTTGCCGAGGTCGCCCAGGTTGTTCAGCGCCGACTCCTGCATTGCTGTCGCGACCGCGATCACCCAGCCTTTGGGCGGTACCTTCATCTTGGCGCCGACGTTGACAATGATCGCGGCGTTACGGATCTGGGTCTCTCCGTAGGCGCCGACCCGCGGCAACTTCCCGTTGGGGGGAAGGGGTCCCGCGGCGCCACATCCGTACGTTGACAGCGCCTGATCGTCCGTACTCAGCCCGTCGAAGAAGAAAGCAGCGGTACCTCCCCCGCAGCAGAGTAGAGCCAGCGTAACCGTGGCCGCGATGAGCAGCGCTACCCGCCGCGGGCGGCGGGGTTGACCAGCGCCGTCCTTTTCTCCAAGTAGCGTCATGCGCGCTCCCAGTCGACGCCATCAACCAACCACCGGCCATCGACGACGACAAGACGAAGCAACAACGTTCCGGAGTCAACCGGGTACGAGACTTCGACCAGTCCGCTGCCCTGCGGCGCGACGGTTGCCGCACCAGTCAACCGCTCAGCCGGGACGACGACGGGGTCGACGTCTTTCAGCTTTGCTGCCAGTTGCGAAGTGACGTGCGGCCGCAACGCCGAATACCAGGCCTCTGCCGAAGCCTCCCGATCGAGCCACGCGGTTGCGAACGCTTCGGCCACGGTCTGGGGCCTCGCTGCGCCTGACTTGAGACTCGGTCCCGGATCCACCGCAGTCGGAGTCGTCGACTCAGGTTCGACGACGCCATCGTCGTCCGGCTCGACGCTCGCTGCGGATGTTGAGGTTTCCACAGGGATGACGCCCACGTGCGAAGCTCGGTCCGGGTCGGAGAACACTCGGGCTACTCCGACGACTCCGAAGATCACAATTGCGAGAACCACTGCGATCCCGAGGCGGGACCGGAGAGCTGAGGTACCGAGGAGTTGGAGTACCCGACGCACCTGGTCACCTCGCCTCGGACCGGATCCGTGGCGGGGTCGGCGCAGGCGGTGCGTCCTTGGTGGACTCTGGGCGGTAGATGGCGTAGCTCGCGGGCGCAGTCTCTGGGACGTCTGGCTCGACCCAACGTGCCGGTCGGCGTGTTCGCACCTGCGTGCCACCGTTGGAGGTCGTTGCCGGCACGGGCACGTCGGATCGTTCCTCAGGCCTCACGCGCTCGCTGCCGCTAGGCACGGCGTGGCTCGGATCCTCGAGCCGTGCCTCCGGTCGGAGGGAAGTTCCTTCGGCGACAACGCCGCCACGCTTTGCGAACTTTGGCTCAGCTGTGCCGCCGGGCTGGGCGACATCAAGCTTTGCTGCTTCGCGCATGTCTCTGAAGAACCTGCGGTGCCACGAGCCCGCCGATGTGATGGCAGCCGTGCTGTCCTTCCCGCCGAGTTGGGTGATCCGTCGGTATGGCCGGAGCAGAAGCCAGCCGACCACGCCGCAGAGCCAGACCAAGACAACCTGAAGCCATCCGGGAAGGGTCGCCGTATTCATGATGAGGTCGACAGCGAATAGGTAGATCGCAGCGCCGGTGCCGAAGATCGCGATATTGAAGACGGCCGCGACCACCGCGTTGCCAAGTCGCCGGAGACCGGCGCTGGCGGGGCGCATCAACCCGACAGTTCCTAGGATCGGCGCCGCGATCACGGCCCACCTGAAGATCAGGAAGCCGAGTAGCACCAGTAACGAGGCAGTCAGGTCGAAGAGTGAGAAGAGGATTGCGGCCAGCAGCGCGATAAAGCCGGCGCCGACCCTCTCCATGTCCTTGCTTCCCTGAAGATATTCATATGCCTCTGGATCTTCGGCCTTGATCTGCTCAGCGACCTTCTCCCATTGGCGGTTCTTCTGGGCGTTGATCTCTTCCCGATCAGCCGGATTGCTTCTCGCGCGTGCTGCTTCTTCCCAACCCAGCGACTTAGCGTCGTACAGGGCAAGCCCATATTTTTTTGCTACGTCGCTATCGGCGGAACCAAGCACACCGCGGAGCCAGTTGCGGTAGAGCATCGTCTCGGTGACGGTGTCGCTTGCTCGGACGGCGGGGGGTCGACTGTCCTTACACGCCTCTGGGTCGCCAAGCTGGCACTGCCCGGCCGGAGCATCCTTCGGTCGCGGACCCACGGCATCGTGGACCACGCCTAACACGCTGACGAGGGTGCCGTCTGCAACGTTCGCTGACTTCACCGGCCACGCGGCAAGGGCAGTCACCGCGACCATCACGAGAAGCGCCCATCCTGCGGTGGTCATGGCGTTGCTCATGTCGCTCTGGCGTGAACGCCAGAGGAGGTACAGGCCAACTACCGCGAGTGTGACGACGCCGAATACCGTGAATACCTTGGTGTAGACAGCCTTGGTTGCCTGGTCGACGAGGGGATCGGCCCAGCCCCACATCGTTTCTGGGTCCCAAGCTCGTTCTCGCACGGCGTTGGACGCGCCGATCACGGCGGTGGCGATCATGAACTCGCCGTTCGCGACCGTCGTCAGGAACCGGTAGTCGGGGTGGAGCACGGTCGACGCGCATCCGCCCTCGACGTCGTACGTCGTGTAGCTGTACCCGGCGTACCCGTAGTCGCTGTACATGCCGGGAACGCCGGACCGGTTCGAGGCGTCAGGCCGATCGGCGAACCAACCCGCGAGGCCTGAGTCAGGCGCGCTGGGTGTCGGCGGATTCAGGCACGTGGCGCGACTGCTAACAACGTCTGGGAGCTTGTCGACGCAGGCTTTGAAGTTGGCTTCCCACTGCTCGATGGAGCACACGTCCCCCGGAGCTTTGGTGGGCACCGGGGACGCGGCCGCGCCGAGGGCGGGCCAGCTGATGGTGGCCAGCGCCGCCACCAGCAGGGTGAGGATCAGAGAAGTTACCCGTGCTCGCGCCCGAGGCATCTCATTCCTCCAGGTCGGCGGGGGGGCTTGGCGGCAGGATGGACGGCGTTGTGGCCGCCGCTGGTGTGGTGTCCAGGTGGTCCAGCAGGCCGTCTACGTAGGAGACGTCTACGCGAATCTTTTGGACCCGGCCGTCTACGTCGCGCATGACGAACTCGCGGAAGCCCAGGCGGGTGGCGGATGAGGTGTCGATGTTGGAGAGGGACGCCAACGTTGCCTCGTAGCCGTCGTTGACTGGGACGCGCAACAGGCGCAACGCCTCCGATGCGATTTCCTGGTCTTCGGCTATGCGGCCTACGAAGACCGTCGAGACCAGGTTTTGCACGTCGAGGCCGAGGATGTCGCGTGGGTTCTGCGACGCGACCAGTGCGGCCAGGTTCCACTTGCGGGAGTCGCGGGCCAGGCGGACCAGGAAAGACCTGCCCGACCGCCAACCCTCCATGAAGTGGGCCTCGTCCAGGCCGACCAGCTTGCGCTGCGACATGGAACCGCCGTAGCAGCGGCGTACGGCCAGGCGGTGTGCGGTGTGCAGCATTGGCAGCGCCAATGCTTCCTCGGCCGACCAGTATTCGCGCTCGATTTTGAGGTCGGGGAGGCGTAGGCCGGCCATCGTGATGACCGTCAGGGCGGCGTCGGAGCCGAGCAGGTGCTCGGGTGGGCGGCCGAAGAACAGCAGGGCCAGCGGCATTTCGGCCGTGTCGAGCAGCAGGTTGGCCAGTTCCTTGCCGTCGTCGTCGTCCATCGCGGCCAGGCACGCGACCACGTCGTCGAGGGTCGACGTCTCCTCCGCCGGGACCTGGCGCACCGCGTGGCGCAGCAGGGTCGCTGTCGACGCCTGGCGGGCGACCTGCGGTGGGACGAGCATCATGCAGATGTCCTGCACCAGCATCCGGCGCTCGGCCCGGGAGTTGGAGACGGCGATCTCGTACTCCCGGTCGCCCGGCGCGCCCAAGGAGAACTCGGTGCGCAGGGGCGTCGGGATCAGGGCGTACGGCGCCAGCGTGCCGGCCTCTGAACCGGTCAGGTTGAGCACCCGGGAGAACGGGCGCAGCTCCGGCATCGCGCACAGCCGGGCCAGCGGGCCGGACGGGTCGAGCAGGGTCACCTGCACGCCACGCCGCGCCGCCAGGTAGCCCAGGGCGCCCAGCAGGGTCGACTTGCCACCGCCGGGCTCGGCGACGAAGACCGCGAGGCCCGAGCGCTCGCGTACTTCCATCGGGAAGTGCAGGTCCAGGAAGACCGGCCGGCGGCAGGTGCCGGCGGTGCGGCCGATCAGGTCGCCGCGCCGGTCGCCGACCGTTGACGCGGCTTGCGGCAACGCCGCCGCGAGCAGCTTGACCGGCATCCGGCGGATGTAGCCCGTGTTGGCGATCGGCTCGCCAGGGATGAACTCGCGGGCGAGCCAATCCTGGTTCTTCGGGTGTTGCAGGGAGATGCGTAGCTCGCGTGAGTAGAGCTGGATCAGCCGGCGGGCCCGCTCGAGGCACTCGTCGCGGGTGCGGCCGCCGACCGCGATGCGGTGCCAGCCGTGCGCGCGGGCCGACTCGACCGGCATGCCGGTGGTCATCTCGTCGCCGATCACCAGCGCCCGCTTGGCGAGTCGCTCCAGCTCGGGCGGGGCGTCGATGCCGTGCTCGGCGTAGTCGAGCTGCTGCGACCGGATCATCCTGAGCCGGTGCTCCAGGTTGCGGAACGAGTCACCGGAGCCGAGCACGTCGACCCGCGACGAGATCTCCATCGGCCAGGGCAACCGCTCGTGGAAATGCATCCACGGCTCGTGCCGCTCCGGGATCTCCAGCGGCTCCATCCGGCCGACGGCCAGGATCGCGACGTGTCGCTCCTCGCCGGTCATCCGGTTGACCAGCTTGACCGTCGAACCGTAGGGAGTGCGGTAGCGCTCGATCTGCTCGGTCAGCCCGAGCAGGTCGCCGCGTTCCCACTGGCCGTTGGAGACCGGCGACAGCGTGCGCGGCGGCTCCATGCACAGCGCGACCGAGCGGTAGAGCAACCACTCGAGCTCGGTCGGGGTGACCCGGCGGCCGCGCATGCCGAACGCGCCGAGCACCTCGTCGAACTGCTCGACGGTGCGGCCGAGCTTGCGCCGCTCACCCTCGGCGACCCCGCGGCCGAAGCTGCGCAGCACCCGCTCGGTGAGCGTGTTGCCGAGCGACCGCCGGGCGAAGGTCACACCCAGATAGGTCTGCCCCTCGGCGTGGTTGACGGACAGCAGGTGGCGTTGCGCCGCGACCAGGTGATCGGCCCAGGAGACCGCGCCCGGGACGCTGGCCAGCGGCGCCGGCGTGTGCGCGTCGACGGTGCGGGCCCACTCGTCGGCCGGGAACGGCCGGGTGGTGCGGCGCAGGTGCAGCCGGAAGCCGGCAAGACCGGCATATTGCTCGGAGATCGCGGAGAGCAGCGCCTCGCGTTCGGCGTCGGGCCGGAAGGCCCAGCGCACCTCGGGCAGCCAGTACCACGCGGTCACCGTGTTGGGCGTGAACGTCAGATGGCCCGCGATCTCGGTGATGGCCAGCCCGATGCTCGGGTCGCGGTCGCCGAACTTGATCGCCGGCGGCTTGACCGTGACCGGCTTCTTCGCCGGCTCGCGGCGCTCCTTCTCCTTGCGGCGGGGCGGCTGCGCGGGCTCGCGCACGATCGGCAACTGCGCGCCCGGTCGGTCGGGCGCCCGCTCCGTCCGCGGCGCGACCTCCGCACCACGTTCGGGAGCAGAGGGCAACGGGGGTACGGCGTTGCCGGGCCCCGCGGCCGGTCGCCTCGGCCGGGCGGGTTGCTGTGGCGCCGCGAGGCGGCTCGACGTCGGCGGCTCGGACCGCCGCCGCGGCTCGGGCCGCGAGTCGGGAAGCTCGGGCAGCGCCTCGACGCCCGGCTCTAGGAAAGCGTCAGCGCGCCGGCCACTCCGGTTGTCGGGCAGCACCCGGTTGGCCCGGCTGACGATCCGCTGCCGGTCGGCCCCCAGCCGCGGCGCCTCGGGACCACGCCGCGAACCGTCGTCACCGCGACCGGACCAGTCGGCGTCGCGGCTGCCCGCCGGCTTGACACCGCCCCGGTGGACCGGCGCGTCGTCACTGCGGCCGGACCAGCCAGCCCGCTCGACACCACGCTGGACGGGCTCGTCGTCACCGCGGCTGGACCAGCCAGCCCGCTCGACGCCACGCTGGACGCGCTCGTCGTCACCGCTGCTGGACCGCTGCACATCGCGGGCGCCCGATGACTCGTCAGCACCGCGACCCGACCACTCGCCACTGCGGGCGCCTGCCGGCTCGACACCATCGCGCAGCGCGGCCGGATCGTCGTGACGACCGGAGCGGCTGGCACCGCGCGCATCTGGGTCGACACCACCGGGCAGCGCGGGCTGGTCGCCGTGACCGGAGCGGCCGGCACCGCGCGCATCTGGGTCGACACCACCGGGCAGCGCGGGCTGGTCGCCGTGACCGGAGCGGCCGGCACCGCGCGCACCTGGGTCGACACCACCGCGAACCGCGGCCGGGTCGTCGCTTCGGCGCGGAGAAGCGGGCGGTTCGGCAATGCCGCGGCGCCCCGCGTCGCCGGCTCGGCGTGCGGCCACGCGAGCGTCCCGGTCGTTGCCGCCGGTGCGGCGCGAAGGGTCGCCGCCGTTGGGGAACGGGTCGCTGATCGTGGGGTATTGCGGTGGCGGGAGCTCGTCGCCCGGGAAGAGCGGCGGCTCGGTGCCGGGTGGCAGCGCCCGCCCGGCTTCGACCGGGTGCGGCCCGCCGCCGTTGGCCGCGTGTCGGCCTTCGGCCGGCTCGCCGGCGGGCGCGGGCTGGGAATGCGCCGCGCCACCGAAGAGGTCGAGGAAGGGCGAGTCGATGTCGGCGTCCGGCGGCGGCCCGGGTCGGCGCCCGGCCGGCACCGCGCGGCCGCGCTCGTCGGCCGGCCGCGGCCGCACTGGGCCCGGGGCCTGGAAGACCGCGACCGAGCCGTGCCCGGGCGTGGTCACCAGCTCGTTATCCGTGCGATCCTCATCAAGATCCGTCGCAGGGTAGTCACTTGATCGCTGACGGTGACCGCTGCTTTCGGACTGCGTGTCGGCCGGACGGGGCTCCGGCGGGACCGGTCGATTCATGCGAGGACCTCGCTCCGTTCCGCGAACGCGCCTCGTTTTCGACCAGGTGACGGCCGAGTGGTCTGCCGGACGGGCTGGGGGTGCCGGGTCATACCAGCTCCTCGCGAATCCGGATCTTGGTTGCCACCAGACGTGGGTCGCGCTGCTCGACGGCGGGCTCGCGGGTGCGGCGCCAGTCGGTGAGCGCGGTGCGGATCACCACTCGCGCCGGCCGGTCGGGGTCGACGTGGCGGAAGATGAACGAGGTCGTCACGATGGCCAGCGCGATCTCCCAGGCCGGGAACAGGTCGACGCTGAGCGTGAAGAGCCAGTGGATGAACACATAGAGCGGCACGAGAAGCATGAACAGCCCGTATTGCGCGTAGGGCAGGTGGACGGGAAGCGTGTATCCCGGCGGGCCCAGGTAGACCAGGCGGGCCCGGTAGATGTCGTCGTCGGTGCGCAGCCGCATCTCGTGCCCCGCGGCCTATTCGAAGATCAGCTGGATCAGGAAGTCGCCGACGAAGAACAGCGTCGCCGCGCCCGCGATGAACACCAGGCCGACGATGGCGATGGCGGAGCTGGTCAGAACCTTGCTGACCTCGCCCTTGCTCGCGCGCCCGATAAAGATCACGCCAAGCACCGCGAGCAGGATCGGCGCCACCTTGCCAGCGAAGAAGCTGACGATGTTTTGCGTGTCGATGCCCTTGGGGTCTGCCTCACCCGCGATGACGTGGGCGAGCACGCCCGAGGCGGCCTGCGCGGACGCGCCCCACGCCTGCTGGACGAGCTCAATGGCGATCATCGGAAAAACCTCCCCGGTGCCGAGCGGCCGGCGGAGCCGCGGCACTGTGATTGTCAGGCCTTCGGGTGACGTTTCGTCGTACGTCTTGTCCGGCAGCCCGGGTGTTGTGCGCTCACCGCTAACGGTGTCTCATACTCGGGTGTTTTGTCCCGCTTTCGGCCCGTCTCCTCCGTCTTGGCGCCGGAATCATTAGCAATTGCAAAGCGTACGGCGGCTCCCTGCTTCGAACAAGCTACGAAGAATGGGCCCGGTGTGGCCCCCGTGCCCGGTGTGGCGGCCGTGGCACACGAGTTCGAAAATCGAGACGGTACGGTCTACAGGTGGTCGATCTGCTGCGGTCGCCCGACCCGGTGGTGATGGGCGTCCTCAACGTCACGCCCGACTCCTTCTCCGACGGCGGGCGCTACTTCTCCACGGACGCCGGCGGCGGTCTGGCGGCCGCGGTCGAGCACGGCCTGGCCATGCGTCGCGACGGCGCCCACCTGGTCGACGTCGGCGGCGAGTCGACCCGGCCGGGTGCCGAGCGGGTCGACCCGGAGACCGAGGCGGCCCGGGTCCTGCCGGTCATCCGCGAACTGGCCACCGTCGGCGTCCCGATGAGCATCGACACCACCCGGGCGACCGTCGCCGCGGCCGCGCTCGACGCGGGCGTCACGGTGGTCAACGACGTCTCCGGCGGCCTCGCCGATCCCGACATGGCCAAGGTGGTCGCCGGCGCCGGGTGCCCGTGGGTGCTGATGCACTGGCGTGGGCACTCGCGGCGGATGGCCGACCTGGCGAACTACCACGACGTGGTGGCCGAGGTACGCGCCGAACTGAGCCAGCGGATCGACGACGCGCTCGCCGCCGGGGTGGCCGCCGACCAGATCGTGATCGACCCGGGCCTCGGTTTCGCCAAGAACGCCGAGCACAACTGGCAGCTCACCGCCCGGCTGCCGGAGTTGGTCTCGCTGGGTTATCCGGTGCTGTTCGGCGCCAGCCGCAAGTCCTACCTCGGCCGCCTGCTGGCCGGGCCCGAGGGCGCGCCCCGCCCGGTCGACGAGCGCACCGCGGCCACGATCGCGACCAGCGTGCTCGCCGTCGCGGCCGGCGCCTGGGGCGTCCGGGTGCACGAGGTGCGCGAGACTGTCGACGCGATCGCCGTGTGGCGGGCCAGCGGCCGCCCGCGGCTGGCTCAACCGGGGGAGAAACACAGTGGCTGACCGGATCACCCTCAAGGGGCTGCGGGCCCGCGGCCGGCACGGCGTGCTGCCGGCCGAGCGCGCGGAGGGGCAGGACTTCCTCGTCGACGTGGCGTTGGACCTCGACCTGAGCGCGGCCGCCAAAGACGACGACCTGACCAAGACCGTCGACTACGGGGTGCTGGCCGGCCGATTGGTCCAGGTGATCACCGGCGAGCCGGTCGACCTGATCGAGACGCTCGCCGACCGGCTGGTCGAGGTCTGCCTCGAAGACGAACGGGTGCAGACCGCGACGGTCACCGTGCACAAGCCGCACGCACCGATCCCGCACGAGTTCGCCGACGTCGCGGTGCGCCTGCGGCGGGGGAGGGCGGAGCGCTGACCCGGGCGGTGCTCTCGCTGGGCAGCAACCTCGGTGACCGGCTGGCCCACCTGACGGCCGCCATCGAAAAACTGACACCCGTACTCGAATCGGTGTCGACAATCTATGAAACCCCGCCGTGGGGCGATCCGGACCAGCCGAGCTATTTCAACCTCGTCGCTCTGGTGGAGGACGACGCCGCGACGGCACGCGACTGGCTCGACCGGGCACAGGCGATCGAGACCGCCGAGGGTCGGGTACGCGACCCGGACAGGCGATTCGGCCCCCGTACGCTGGATATCGACGTGATTGTCGTGTTCGACGCCGGCGGCCGACCGGTGCGGAGCGACGACCCGGTGCTGACGCTGCCGCACCCGCGGGCCCACCTGCGCGCGTTCGTGCTCCGGCCGTGGGCCGACCTCGATCCCGATGCCCGGTTGCCCGGCCACGGCCGGATCGCCGACCTGCTCCGGGCGGAGCCGGTGGTAGGCGACGTCGCGGCGGTGCGTGCCCGACCGGATCTGCGGATACAGTCGGCGGGATGAGCCAGCAGTCTCCCTCGCGCGGCCCCGGGCCGCACCGGCCCCGGATGGGTCCGACCCAACCGGCGACGCTGGTGCTGGCCGCACTGGTGGCCGCCGCCCTGGCCTGGCTGCTGGTCAGCATGACCTACGCGAGCCTGCCCGACCTGCCCTGGTCGCCGACCGCCGTGCTGGCGGGCCTGGGCGTGCTGGAGGGCTATCTGGCGCTCAACACCCGGGCCCGGATCCAGCGCAAGCCCGGCCACCCGGCGGTCGACCCGCTGGCGGTGGCCCGCTTCGCCGTACTCGCCAAGGCTTCTTCTCTGGTTGGTTCGATCTTCGGTGGGTTCTTCGCCGGCCTGTTGATCTTTTTGATCTTCAAGCACACCGATGCGGCCCGGCATGATCTGCCGGCCGCGATCGGCGGCTTGGTCGGGTCGATCATCCTGGTCATCGCCGCCCTGCTGCTCGAACGCGCCTGCCGGGTGCCCAAGCGCGACGACGAAGACGAGAACAAGGACGACGACGCCCGCTCGACTCATCCCTGACCCGTGCTGCCCGTTGTGCACAGGGGGTGACGTCCGGGCATAGGCGCGGTTAGGGTGCGTGCGAATGGTAGGAAGGCGCGCACCTGATGGGCTACGACGAATCGATCTACCGGCGACGCGACGGCGAAGGCTTCGACGCGGGCGGTCCGGGCGACTACCGCGACGACTATCCGCCGGGCGAGTTCGGCGTAGGTGACCTGCACGGGCCGGACACCACCGACCCCGGGCGGCAGAGCGTTCCGGCGGCGGTGCTCGACGACGTCTTCGACGACCCCGCGCACGGCGAGCCCGGCCGCGACCGATTGGCGTTCCACATCGTCTGGGAGGTCGTCCTCCTGCTCGCGGTCGGCGGCGTCGGCTACCTGTTGATCCGCGAAGACTCCGGAGCGTTACGCGGCAACGCGCTCGAACAACTGCTCGTCGCGGGCGCGGCGCTCGGACTGCTCGCGATGGGCGCCGGCCTGACGCTGCGCGCCGGTGCGGTCAACCTCGCCCTCGGCCCGGTCGCGGTGGCCTCGGCGCTGCATTTCGCCGAAAACGGCGATCGCGGCATCGTGCCCACGCTGGCCCAGGCGACGGTCGCCGCCCTGGTGCTCGGCCTGGTGGTGGGTCTCGTCGTGGTGATCTTCCACGTGCCGGGCTGGGCGGCCAGCCTCGCCGCGGCGCTCGGCACCCTGGTCTTCATCGAGCGCCGGCCCGCGCCGGTCAACGTGCAGGGCGGCTACGACCCGACAAACCACGCGCTCTACCTGTTCGCCGGCGTCGCCGTCGTGCTCGTCCTCGGCGGGCTCCTGGGCACCGTCAAGTCGGTCCGGCGCGCGGTCGGCCGGTTCCGCCCGGTCGCCGACCCGGCCCGGCGCCGGGGCCCCGTCGCCGCGGCGCTCACCGGCGGCGCCATCGCCGTCTCGATGCCGCTCGCGGCCGGCGCCGGCGTGCTGATCGCCGCCAGCAGCGACGGCCCGGTCGTGCCGACCAGCGGGCTCGAGTGGACCGGCCTCGCGGTCGGCGCGGCGCTGGTCGGCGGCACCAGTGCGTACGGACGCCGGGGTGGGATCTTCGGCACCGTGTTCGCGGTCGCGCTGCTGGTCGTCGGCCAGCGCTACGTCGCGGAGCGCGGCTGGAACGACATCACGCCCGCAGTGCTCGGTGCCGGGGCGGTCGCGCTCGGGCTCGTGGTGACCAGGCTCGTGGAGACGTTCGGGCGGCCCAAGTCGGCCGGCATCGACGACACTCCGTGGCAGACCACACCGGCGCCGGCCGTGGCGCCGCGCGGGCCGATCGGCGAGCGCACCGACTCGTGGTCGTCGACACTGCCGGCGCAGCCCACCGAGAGCCGGGCCGACACCTGGGACACCGAGCGGTGGAGTGGCGGAGACCGCTGACCCGGCACGGGCGGCGGCCCGCGCGGCGGGCTACGCTCGGATCATGACCGAATCGCCGGAGTTCGCCGCGCTGGACGCCCTGTCCACCGAGGAGTTGCGCGAGCGGGCGTTCCATGTCGCGCGCAAGCACCTCGACGTGGGGTTCTACTGGGACGTGGTGCGCCACCTGCCGGACGCCGAGACCGCGGCGAGCCTCGACGGCGCGTTCAACACGGTCGGGCCGACCGTCGACGAGTGGTTCGCCCTGTTCCGGGAGTTCGAGGGGCACGACTTCGGCGACGACGAGCCGCTGCTGCGCGCGAAGTTCATCGACTACCTGCTCAAGCACGACTCCGCGAAGTAGGTCGGCGCGGGCATCAGACAAATCGATGCATATCATTCGCGTAGGTTTCGCCGCCGGATTCCACCGGGAATTACGGCGCCATGGCTCTCACCAACCGGTACAAGACCGCTACCGGATCGGGCACCATCGCTGCCCTGGTCCTGGTGCTGGTCTTCGGTAGCCCCTGGTATCGCGACTGGGTCAACCAGCACTACACCGACAAGACGGCCGGCGGTTGGTTCCTCCGGCTGCTCAGCTACCCGGCGTGGCGGTTCGACTCCAGCGACTCGCTCCAGGACGTGCTCGCCGATGACCTGCGCGCGATCCTCGTCGTGGTGCTCACGGCGCTCTTTCTCTATCTGCTGCCCGGCAGCCAACTCGCCCGGGCCCGGGGCACACTCAGCCAGTTCTTCGCCGGCTGGGGCTCGTACGTCTTCGCCGGCGCGTTCGCCGGTCTGATCACCGCGCTGGTGCGCAGCAACCCGTCGCTGCTGGGCGCGTTCAACGCGGCTGGCCAGGGCGCCACCTACGGCCTGTTCGTCGGCTGGATCATCGGCATCGCCACCCTCGGCGGGTGGCGCGGCACTCGAAGTTGACTCCGCCCGACCAGCCGAGGACCCGTCACTCCCCCGACGGGTCCTCGGCCTGTTCGGCCGGGTAGTCGATGCTCAGGATCCGGTGCCGGCTGATCAGGCCGACCGTACGGTCGCCGTCTTTGACCTCGGCGTAGTCGGCGTTGGCGACGAGCATCGCCGCGAGCGCGTCGTAGAGCGAGATGCCCAGCTCGACGGCCGGTAACCGATCCGGCCCCGCCGCGGTCGGGCTCAGCATCTCTTCGGTGACCGGCATCACGGCCAGCCGGCGGATGCCGCGGTCCTTCCCGACGAACTCGCGCACGAACGGCGACGCCGGCTCGCCCAGCAACTGCGCCGGCGTGCCGAACTGCTCGAGGTGGGCGCCCTGGGAGAGGACCACGATCCGATCGCCCATCCGCACGGCCTCGTCGAGGTCGTGGGTGACCAGCACGACCGTCTTGCGCACCTCGGCCTGCAGGCGGAGGAACTCGCGCTGCAGCCCGGAGCGGGCGATCGGGTCGACGGCGGAAAACGGCTCATCCATCAGGAGTACGACGGGGTCGGCGGCCAGTGCCCGGGCGAAGCCGACCCGCTGGCGCTGACCGCCGGATAGCTCGTGCGGGTAGCGCTTGCCGTAGCGCGCCGGGTCGAGGCCGACCAGGTCGAGCAGCTCGTCGGCGCGGGCCCGGGTCCGCTGCTTGGGCCAGCCGAGCAGGCGGGGCACCGTACCGACGTTGGCGTGGATCGTCTGGTGTGGAAACAGGCCGACGTTCTGGATGACGTACCCGATGCGCCGGCGAAGTCGCACCGCGTCGGTGGTGGTGACGTCTTCGCCGTCGATCAGGATCTGGCCGGCCGTCGGCTCGATCAGCCGATTGATCATGCGCAGCACCGTCGACTTGCCGCAGCCCGACGGGCCGATCAGCACGACCAGCTCGCCCGCGTTGACGGAAAGGCTCAGCTTGTCGACCGCCACCGTGCCGTCGGGGTATTGCTTGCGCACGTCCCGCAGCTCGATAGGCGCGGCCTTGCGATCGGCCGGCGCGCTCGCACCGCCCTCCGGGGTAGCGTCCACCTATGTCCCTCCGCGACCTGGCGTATCAGGATGCCGCCAATCCCTGGTTCTCCTGGGACTACATCCGGACCAACTCGAGCACCATCCTTGACGCTCTTGGCGAGCATGTCACGTTGACGGCCGAAGCCGTGGCCGTCGCGATCGTCGTCGCCGTGCCGCTGGCCGTGGTCGCCTACTGGTACCGCCCGCTCAGCGGGCCCATCCTGGCGCTGTCCGGCGTGCTCTACACCATCCCGTCGCTGGCGCTGCTGGCCTTCATCGCACCCGCGGTGGGCCCGACCAAGTCGACCTCGGTGCTGATCGGGCTGGTCCTCTACGCCCTGCTGCTGATCATCCGGAATACGCTGGCCGGGCTCAACCAGGTGCCACGCGAGGCGCAGGAAGCGGCGACCGGCATGGGGTACTCCCGCTGGGGCCGGCTGCTGCGCGTCGACCTGCCGCTCGCGCTGCCCGGCCTGCTCACCGGCGTCCGGCTGGCCACGGTCTCGACCGTGGCGTTGGTCACCATCGGCGCGCTGATCGGCAAGGGCGGCCTCGGCAACCTGATCCTCGGCGGGTTCCGCAACAACTTCTTCAAGGCCCAGATCACCACCGGCACGATCCTGTGCGTGCTGCTCGCGCTGGTGCTCGATCTGATCCTGATCTTCGCTGGACGGGCGCTCACGCCCTGGAGCAGGAGAGCCCGATGAACGTCGTGCAGGAGGCCTGGGTCTACCTCAACGACCCGCTCAACTGGACCAACTCGGGCGGGATCCTCGACCGGCTCGGGGAGCACCTGACGATTTCCGGCGCCGCCGTCGGGCTGGGTCTGCTGGTCGCCTGGCCGCTGGGCATCTGGCTGGGCCACACCGGCCGCGGCGGTGGCCTGGTGGTGCTGCTTTCCGACCTGACGCTGGCGATCCCGACCATCGCGCTGCTGACCATCCTGCCGCTGACCTTCCTCGGCTTCGGCAAGCCGCCGATCATCGTGGCACTGGCGGTGTTCGCGTTACCGCCGCTGCTGGCCAACGCCTACACCGGCGTACGACAGGTCGACCCGGAAACCCGCGACGCGGCCAAGGGGATGGGCCTGTCCGGCTGGCAGTTGCTGCGTCGCGTCGAGTTGCCGCTGGCCGTGCCCTATCTGGCCGCCGGTTTTCGCACCGCGGCGGTGCAGGTGGTCGCGACGACGGCGCTCGCGTCCTATGTCAACGGTGGTGGGCTCGGCCAGATCATCGCCGAGGGCTTCGGCCTGGGCATCTCGGCCGCGGGTGGGCAGATCCTGGCCGGCGGCGTGCTGGTGGCGGCCCTGGCGTTGCTGGTGGAGGGTGCGTTGGCCCTGGTCGAGCGGCTGGCGACGCCGGCGCCGTTGCGCCCGGCGCGGCGGCGGGCCGACCGGGAAACCATCGCCACCGGCGCCGCCTGAGCAGTTTGCCCTGCTAATTACCGCCGTCGCGGATAAAGTCCCAGTTCGGTGCTTCGGACGGTTGGGGCACGACTACGCGACAGTGACAATTCAGTGACAACATCCTCACTTTCTTGTCGGTCCCCACTGACAACATGTTGGGTGAGAAATCGCGGACGGGAAGCTTGTCCCTCCGTCCGTCGGACACGCGGCCGGCCCAGATGGGGTCGCGCCGGGACACGGAAGGCGGGCATTATGCGCGCAGTTTCACGGCTCGCGGTGGGGGCGGCAGGAGCCCTCTTCGCGGCTGGTCTTCTTGCGGGTTGCGGTGACGCCGGCTCATCCGGCGCGCAGGCGCCGGCGGCCACTGGCGGGGGTGCGGGTTGTGCTCCGGTGGCCGGCCAGCAACTCGTCGTCCTGCAAGACGACAAAAAGCTCCAAAACAGCGACAACGTGGTCGCTGCGATCAACACCAAGGCGGCCAGTCCCCAGGTCGTGGCGGCCACCAACAAGGTCGCCCAGGCGCTCGACACCCCGAAGCTGATCCAGCTCAACCGCGCCGTCGACGTCGACCGCAAGACGCCCGCGGTGGCCGCGCAGGAGTTCGCGACCGCCAACAACCTGACCGCCGGCATCCAGAAGGGCCCCGGCGGCAACATCATCGTCGGCGAGGCCAACTTCAGCGAGAACGAGACGCTCGGCGAGCTTTACAAGATCGTGCTGACCGCTGCCGGCTACAACGTGACGGTGCAGCAGATCGGCAACCGTGAGCTCTACGAGCCGGCGCTCGAGAAGGGCGACGTCCAGGTCGTTCCCGAATACGCGGCCTCGGCGCTCGACTTCCTCAACACGAAGGTCAACGGCGCCAACGCGCAGCCGCTCTCCTCGCCCGACATCAACACGACGATGGCCGCGCTCCGGCCGCTGGGCGACAAGGTCGGCATCACGTTCGGCGAGCCGTCGGCGGCGCAAGACCAGAACGCGTTCGCCGTCACCAAGGAGTTCTCCGACAAATACGGCGTGACCACGCTGTCGCAGCTCGCCGACAAGTGCTCCGGCTCGGCCACCATCCTCGGCGGCCCGCCCGAGTGCCCGCAGCGACCCAAGTGCCAGCAGGGTCTGGTCGCGACCTACAACTTCAACGCCGGCAAGTTCAGCTCGCTCGACGCGGGCGGCCCGCAGACCAAGAACGCGCTGCGCACCGGCGCGATCAGTGTCGGCCTGGTGCTGTCCTCCGACGGCGACCTCGCCACCACCTGACCGGTTCCCGCGCGGCCGGCACCCGGGAAGCCGGGTGCCGGCCGCGCGGGGTAACCGCGGGTCACCAGGCTGGTGCTGACCGCATCGGCCGACCGGGCAGTCGGGCAAGCCATTCCGCTGCTCCGGATGTCTAGGTAGGCTTCCGACCCATGCCGACGCGCGACGACGAAGAGCCGCGGGGCCGTCCGCTGCTCAAGTTGTTGTTCTGGGCGGGCATCGGGCTGGCACCGCTCGCGATGGGGTTGCTCCTCATCGCCGACGGCAACGGCCCCCTGCGGATCGCCGCCGTGCTGGCCGTGCTCTCGGTCGTCCTCATCGGACTCTCGATCGGGCTGCGCGGCGACACCGACTCGGTCCGGGCCGACCTGGAAGACCTGGTCGCCGACGAGATCGACGAGTTGCAGAGCGACGTCCGCCGCGACATCGAGACCGCGGCGCGGGCCACCCACCGCTCCCTGGGCGAGAAGGTCCAGGCCCTCCAGCAGACCGTCGACGCGCTGCGCGCCCAACTCGAGGCCCAACGCGGCGCGGCCCGGCCAGCGGCGGCCGGCATCCCCGCGCAACCGGGCACCGCGGCCGGATACGGCGGCGCACCGGCGCGCGAGGGCGCGACCTACGGACGCGGCGAACCCACCACCTACGGGCGTGAGCCGGCGGCGGCCACCTACGGGCGTGAGGCCGGCGGCCGTGAGCCGGCGGCGGCCACCTACGGGCGTGAGGCTGGCGGGCGTGAGCCGGCGGCGGCCGGTTTCGGGCGGGAGCCGGCGGCGGCCGGCTTCGGGCCGGAGTCGGCGGCGGCCGGCTTCGGGCGTGAGGCCGGCGGGCGTGAGCCGGCGGCGGCCGGCTACGGCCGAGAGCCGGGCGCCGCAGGCGCCACTTACGGGCGGGACTCCGCCGGGCGGGGTTACGACAGCGGCTACGGGCGCGAGGCGGCGGCCGACGACGAGCCGGCGATGGCGTCGTCCGCGCGCACCTATGGCGCACCGGCCGACGGGCGCGGCGCGGCCACCCCGCCGCGGGCGCGCACGGCCGGTGGCGTGGTCCGGCACACCGAAACCGTCCAGGTCACCACCCGGCACACGGTTGTCGACGGGCGCGGCGGCTACGGCACCGGCGACATCTATGCCGACAGTGGTCCTGACTACCGCTCCGCCGGCACCTACGGCGGTCGGCGCGGCCAGGACGAGAGCCCGGCGGCCCCGACCTACGAGAGCTACGCGGGGCGGCGCAGCCGGGCCGACGACGAACCGCCGGGTTCGTGGACCGAGCCGCGGCCGGCCGGCGACCGGGAAGAGTCGTTCACCGACCGGCGGCTGCGCGAGTTGCGCGGCGACCGGCCCGCGATCGAGCGCGACGCCGACCCCGTCTACGCCGACCAGTGGTCCTCGGCCCGGGCCGGCGACCGGTGGGCCTCCGTCCGGGCCGATGACCGCGGCCGTGAGCTGCGGGTGGGCGAGCGCCGCGCGTCCGTGCGCGCCGACGAGTCGGGCACCGAATACCGGATCGAAGACCGCTGGGCGGCGGTCCGCCGCGACGACGAGCGGGCCAGCGGCGGCGCTGGCGGTCGCGGCCCGGATGCCTGGTATGCCGATGCCTGGTCCGGCAGCCAGGCCAACTCCGGCGGCAGCACGTACGGCACGGGCGGCAGCACGTACGGCACGGGCGGCAGCGCGTATGGGTCGAGCCGCGACGAGGACCGCGACGAGTGGTCGTCCAGCCGCGCCCTGCCCGCAGCCGAGAACGACTGGCGCCGCGGCGACTACGAGGAGGACGACCGCGGCGGCGACGACCGCTGGCGGTAGGTCACTTGTCGATGTCGCCGACGACGAAGAACATCGAGCCGAGGATCGCGATCAGGTCGGGCACCAGGCAGCCGGGGATCAGCGTGGTCAGCGCCTGCACGTTGGCGTAGGACGCGGTCCGCAGCTTCATCCGCCACGGCGTCTTCTCGCCGCGCGAGACCAGGTAGTAGCCGTTGATGCCGAGCGGGTTCTCCGTCCACGCGTAGGTGTGCCCCTCGGGCGCCTTGACCACCTTCGGCAGCCGCACGTTGACCGGCCCGGTGAGCTGGTCGACCCGGTCGAGGCATTCCTGGGCGAGGTCGAGCGACGCGTACACCTGGTCGAGCAGCACCTCGAACCGCGAGTGGCAGTCGCCGGCCGTGCGCGTCACCACCGGCACCGACAGCTCGCCGTAGGCCAGGTAGGGCTCGTCGCGGCGCAGGTCGAGGTCGAGGCCGGAGGCCCGACCGACCGGCCCGGAGGCGCCGTAGGCCGCCGCCTGCTCGGCGGTCAGCACGCCCACGCCGACCGTGCGGGCCAGGAAGATCTCGTTGCGCCGGATCAGGTTGTCGAGGTCGGGCATCCTGCGGCGGACCTCGCCGATGGCCGCGCGGGCCCGCTTGGTCCAGCCGGCCGGCACCTCTTCCTTGAGGCCACCGACCCGGTTGAACATGTAGTGCATCCGGCCGCCGGAGACCTCTTCCATCACCGTCTGCAGCGTCTCGCGCTCGCGGAACGCGTAGAACACGGGCGTGATCGCCCCGATCTCCAGGGGGTAGGAGCCGAGGAACATCAGGTGGTTGAGCACCCGGTTGAGCTCGGCCAGCGCGGTGCGCAGCCACACCGCGCGCTCCGGCACCTCGATGCCCATCAGCCGCTCGACGGCGAGCACCACGCCGAGTTCGTTGCTGAAGGCCGAGAGCCAGTCGTGCCGGTTGGCCAGCACGATGATCTGCCGGTAGTCGCGCACCTCGAACAGCTTCTCCGCGCCCCGGTGCATGTAGCCGACG
Organism: Asanoa sp. NPDC049573; assembly: GCF_040676615.1. NCBI lineage: Bacteria > Bacillati > Actinomycetota > Actinomycetes > Micromonosporales > Micromonosporaceae > Asanoa > Asanoa sp. NPDC049573. Next base: position 655,561 of record NZ_JBFAPI010000002.1, on the reverse strand, counting down.
ATCGGCTCGCAGGAGACCACCCGCTCACCGTCGAGCACGAGCCGCAGCCGGAGCACGCCGTGCGTCGACGGGTGCTGCGGTCCGATGTTGAGCACCATGTCGGCGGTGTCGAGCCCGGCACCGGTGCCGACGGTCACCTCACGGAGATCCGACATGCCGGCCATCGTCCCACGTCCAGTCGTCGATACCCACCGGCTGGAGCAACCACCAGTGATCGCCCAGCCCGCCCGGCGCCAGCAGCTCGGCCGCGGCGGATGCCGCCGCCAGCGCCCGCACGTAACCAGCGGGATCGGAACCGGCCAGGCCGATCGGTGGCCGGCGGCCGTCGGCCCCGAGCGCTTTGAGCGCCTGCCGCTGCGTGATCAGTGTGTACGCGCGCCCGGCCACCGCCGCCCCCGCCGCGGCGACGGAATCCACGGCGACGTGCGCCGTCACGTCCCGACTGCCGTCCGGCACCGGCGCCACCTGTCGCCCGCCCTGATACCCGGTGAGCGTCCCGTCAAAAGGCCGCGCCTCGGCGAGATGCCCGTAGTCGACGGCGACGGCCAACCCCCGCTCGACCGCGCCCACCGCCCCGGCCCACGCCTCGTCCCGAGGCCGCCCCACCTCCCGCCGACCCCCTTGCTCTGCACCCTCGTGGGAAGCGGCGTCACCCCTGTGGGAAGCGGCGTCACCGACGCCGCTTCCCACAGGGGTGCAGAGCAAGGGCCACCAGCGGTCGAGCCACGCGGCGTCGGGCGGGTCGATCGGTTCGCCCGGGTGCTCGGCGCCGGTCGCGGGCTCGACCTCGACGTAGCGGTCACCCTCGACCACGTCCAGGGGCACGTTGTCGAGCCATTCGGTGGCGATCAACAGGCCGGTCACCCGGGCCGGGAGGGCGTCCTGCCAGTCGATCTCGTCGGGCAGGAAGGCGGGCCGCGGTGCCAACTCGACGGCCAGCGGCCGGAGGCGGTCGCGCAAGGATGTCGGGGCCAGCGCCAGCACGCCGGTCAGCAACTCGCCGCGGCCGGCGCCGACATCGACGAAATCCAGCCGGTCGGGGCGACCGAGCGCCGTGTCGACCCTGGTCAGCAGGCGTAGGACGGCCTCGGCCAGGACCGGGGAGGCGTTGGCGCTGGTGCGGAAGTGCCCGGCCGGGCCGGCGCCCGAGACGAAGAACCCAGGTGGGCCGTAGAGGGCGCGGGACATCGCGGTGGACCAGCGCACCCGAGAAGCCTAGACGGGGTTCAAACCGCCCGTGAAAGTCTTCACACAAGCTGTGTCCGATCTGTTTCCGGATCGCATACTTGATGTTGACCGGTACCTAACCTGACGAGGACTGGATCAATATGAGCGCACTGCCGCGCCACCCCTCGACGGGGCCGCTCACCGTCGGCGTCATCGGCGCCGGTCGGGTCGGAGCTGTCCTCGGTGCCGCCCTCGAGGCCGCCGGCCACCGGGTGGTCGCCGCCTCCGGTGTCTCCGCCGCGGCCAAGGGCCGGATCGCCCGCCTGCTGCCCGGCGCCGCCGTCCTTCCCGCCCACGAGGTCGCGCAGGCCGCCGACCTGCTGGTCATCGCCGTTCCGGACGACGCCCTGACGGGCGTGGTCAGCGGGCTGGCGAGCACCGGCGCGTTGCGGCCCGGCCAGGTCGTGCTGCACACCTCCGGCGCGCACGGGCTCGCCGTGCTCGGGCCGGCCGCGATCGCCGGCGCCCGGCCGCTCGCCCTGCACCCGGCCATGACCTTCACCGGCACCGCCGCCGATCTCGATCGGCTGCCGGGGATCTCCTACGGGATCACCGCGCCGGTCGATCTCAAGGCGTTCGCCGAAGACCTCGTGAACGATCTCGGTGGCCACCCCGAGTGGGTGGCCGAAGACGACCGGGCGCTCTACCACGCGGCCCTCGCGCACGGTGCCAACCACCTGGTCACGCTCGTCAACGAGGCGATGGACCGGCTGCGCGACGCCGGCGTCGTCTACCCGGAGAAGGTGCTCGGGCCGCTGCTGCACGCGGCGCTCGACAACACGCTGCGGATGCGCGACGGCGCGCTGACCGGGCCGGTATCCCGCGGCGACGCCGGCACGGTGGCCCGCCACCTCGAGGCGCTGGCCCGCACGGCGCCCGACTCCGTACCCGCGTATGTCGCCCTGGCCCGGCGGGCCGCGGACCGGGCCATCGCCGCGGGCCGGTTGCGCCCCCGCGACGCCGAGGCGCTGCTCGACGTGCTGGCCAGCGACCGTCCGGAGCGGGTGGCATGAAACTGGTCGACACCCGCGAGGCGCTCGCCGAGGCGCGTGCCGCACTGCCCGGTCGGGTCGCGGTCGTGATGACCATGGGCGCCCTGCACGCCGGGCACGAGGCGCTCCTGCGCGCGGCCCGGGCCGATGCCGACTCGGTGATCGCGACGATCTTCGTCAACCCGCTCCAGTTCGGACCCAACGAAGACTTCGACCGCTACCCGCGCACGATGGAAGCCGACCTGGAGATGTGCCGGCGGGCCGGCGTCGACCTGGTGTTCGCGCCCGGCCGCGACGAGGTCTACCCCGGCGGCGAGCCGCACGTGCGGGTCAACCCGGGCCCGCTCGGCGAACTGCTCGAGGGCGCCAGCCGGCCGGGGTTCTTCCACGGCGTGCTGACCGTGGTGCTCAAGCTCTTCAACCTGGTCCGTCCCGACCTCGCGTTCTTCGGGGAGAAGGACTACCAGCAGCTGACCCTGATCCGCCGGATGGTGCTCGACCTCAACCTGCCGATCGAGGTGCGCGGCGTGCCGACGGTGCGCGAGGCCGACGGGCTCGCGCTGTCGAGCCGCAACCGCTACCTGACCGAGGCCGAGCGGGTCGCGGCGCTGCGGCTCTCCGGCGCCCTGCGGGCGGGTGCGTCCGCCGCGGTGCGCGGCGCCGACGCCGACGGAGCGCTGGCCGCGGCACATCAGGTCTTCGCTGACGGTACGACCGACGTGCACCTCGACTACCTCGTGCTGCTCGATCCCGAGTTGGGGCCGCCGCCCGGTCACGGCCCGGCCCGGATGCTGGTCGCGGCGCGGGTCGGTGGCACCCGGCTGATCGACAACGCCCCGATCGATCTTGGTTGATCGATAACCTGGCGTGACCAGGCGGTTGCGCTCCGACGTTCCAATGTGCTCCGCTTAGGTGCCTGAACGCAACGCCCGGCGCCCGTGGGGAGGACGCGATGCGTCGTTGGATGCCAGCGGTCATGGTGTTGGTCCTCGCGAGTGCCGCGTGCGGCACGGCCGACGCCGGCGGAGGCGACGGGTCGGCCGTCGCGCCAGTCGCGGCCACACCGGCGCCGCCGCGCTGCCACCAGCAGGCCGGGCCGCGCACGGCCGAGACACTCGCCGGCACCGTCGACTGTGCCGCGCCGCACGAGGCGGAGACCGTCCACACCGGAGAGTTCGCCGGCGTCACGGCGGCGGCGCTGCCGGCCGGCGCGGTGCCCGCGGCCTTCCGCGAGTGCGACAAGGAAGCGGCGACCGTGCTCGGCGCCGACTGGCGCACGGCGCGACTGCGGCTCGACCTGGTGGTGCCCTCGGCGTCGGCCTGGGCGGCCGGCCAGCGCTGGTACCGCTGCGACCTGGTCGAGCTGACCGGCGTCGGACCCGACGCCAAGGTCGCCGAGCGCTCGGGCAGCCTGGAGGGCGCGCTGGCCACCCCCGACGCGCCGCTGCGGCTCGGTTGCGCGCTGGTCAAGCTCGACAAGCGCAGCAACGTGGACGCCGTCGCCGCCAGCCCCTGCGACGTCAAGCACGAGGGCGAGTTCGCCGGCGTGTGGACGGCGCCCGGCAAGGTGCCCTACCCGGTCAAGGACCGCGACTACGTGCCGTTCTACGAGGGCTGCCTGAAGACCATCGCGGCCTACGTCAAGATGCCCTACGAGCCGGGGTTCGGCGCGCGGACCGGTTACATCCCGGTGCTGGCGGACAAGGCCACCTGGGCGATGGGCGACCGGGGTGTGCGGTGCTTCGCCTGGATCCGGTTCCGGCCGCTGACCGCCTCGGTCAAGGGCGTCGGCGAGAAGGGTTTTCCGGCCAACATCGGCCTGCCGAGTTAGCCGCAGCACAGTTTGGCGGCTCAGGGCGGACATCTGATGATCTGACGGGGTTCACTGAATGGATGGACCCCCGTGTCGCGGAGTTGCCGGAGTTGCCCCGTCGCCTCGCCGGCCCGGAGCCGGGCTGGGTCGAGTCGACCGACGTGCTGGTCATCGGTTCCGGCATCGCCGGGCTGACCGCGGCGCTGCACCTGCGCGAGGCCGGCCGGCACGTCACGGTGGTCACCAAGGAAAACATCGACGACGGTTCGACCCGCTGGGCACAGGGCGGCATCGCCGCGGTGCTCGACCCCTTCGACACCCCGGAGGCGCACGCCGTCGACACCGAGATCGCCGGCGTCGGGCTCTGCGACCCGGCCGCGGTGCGGGTGCTGGTCGAGGAGGGCCCGATCCGGGTCCGCGAGCTGATGCGCCTGGGCGCCGAGTTCGACCGCAACGAAGACGGCTCGCTGATGCTCACCCGCGAGGGTGGCCACCACGCCAACCGGATCGTGCACGCGGGCGGCGACGCGACCGGTGCCGAGGTGCAGCGGGCGCTGCACGCGGCCGTGCGGCGCGACCCGTGGATCCGGGTGGTCGACCACGCGCTGGTGCTGGACCTGCTCACCGACGCCGCCGGCCGGGCCTGCGGGATCACCCTGCACGTGCTCGGCGAGGGCACCGAAGACGGGGTCGGCTCGATCATGGCCCGGGCCGTCGTGTTGGCCACCGGCGGGATGGGCCAGGTGTTCGCGTCGACCACCAACCCGGTGGTCTCGACCGGCGACGGCGTCGCGCTGGCGATCCGGGCCGGCGCCGAGGTCACCGACATCGAGTTCGTGCAGTTCCACCCGACGGCGTTGTTCCTGCGCGACACCGCCCGGGGCCAGCAGCCGCTGGTCAGTGAGGCCTTGCGCGGCGAAGGCGCGCACCTGGTCGACGGCGACGGCAAGCGGTTCATGGTGGGCCAGCACGAGCTGGCCGAGCTGGCGCCGCGCGACGTGGTCGCCAAGGGCATCCACCGGGTGTTGCTGGCCAACGGCACCGACCACGTCTTCCTCGACGCCCGGCACCTCGGCGGCGAGTTCCTGGCCCAGCGGTTCCCGACCATCGTCGCGTCGTGCCTGGCGGCCGGCGTCGACCCGGCCACCGAGCCGATCCCGGTCGCGCCCGCCGCGCACTACGCCAGCGGCGGCGTGCGCACCGACCTGCACGGCCGCACCTCGATTCCGGGGCTTTACGCCTGCGGCGAGGTTGCCTGCACCGGCGTGCACGGCGCCAACCGGCTGGCCAGCAACTCGTTGCTGGAGGGGCTGGTGTTCGCCAAGCGGATCGCCGACCACATCGCCGCCGACCTTCCCGAGCAGTCTGAGCCGGTGCCGGCCGAGGCCGACGCCTGGGTGCTCGACCCGGGCGTCCGGCCGGCGCTGCAGCGGGCGATGACCCGCGGGGCCGGGGTGCTCCGCTCGGCCGAGTCGCTGGCCGCGACCGCCGGAACGATCGTCGGCCTGGGCGCCACCAGGGGCCGGCCGACGACCGCGAGCTGGGAGGCGACCAACCTGGTGACGGTGGCCGCGGCGCTGGTCGCGGCGGCCACGGCCCGCGAGGAGACGCGCGGCTGCCACTGGCGCGAAGACCATCCGGCGGCCCGCCCCGAGTGGTTGGGCCACCTTTTTCCCGCCCTCGACGGCACCGGGACCCCGACACTGACCTGGGAGGCGTGATGCTACCGCAGTGGATCACCGACGACCTGCGTGCGAAGGGTCTCGACCCCGACGCGGTCGAGCAGGTGGTGCGCGCCGCGCTCGACGAAGACCTCGGCCCCGAGCACCGCGACGTGACCAGCGAGGCGACGATCCCGGTGGAGCAGGTCGACACCGCCGACGTGGTGGCCCGGGCCGACGGCGTGGTCGCCGGGCTGCCGGTGGCGGCCGCGGTGTTCGCCCTCGCCGGGCCCGACCTCCCGGAGATCGTTCTGAAGGCCCGCGACGGCGACCGGGTCTCGGCCGGTGACCTGCTGGCTAGCGTGACCGGGCCCACCCGCACCCTGCTCACCGCCGAGCGCACCGCGCTCAACCTGCTCAGCCGCCTCTCCGGGGTGGCGACGCACACCCGGCGTTGGGCCGACGCGCTGGCCGGCACCAAGGCGATGGTGCTCGACACCCGCAAGACCACGCCGGGCCTGCGCGCGCTGGAGAAATACGCCGTGCGGGCCGGCGGCGGCACCAACAAGCGGATGGGCCTGTTCGACGTCGCGATGATCAAAGACAACCACAAGCTGGCCGCTGGCAGCGTGGCCGAGGCCTTCCGCCGGGTCCGGGCGGCGTTCCCCGACGTGCCCGTTCAGGTGGAGGTGACCACGGTCGAGGAGGCCACCGAAGCGGTCGAGGCCGGTGCCTCGTTCCTGCTCTGCGACAACATGTCACCCGCGGTGCTGCGGGAGGTGGTCGCCGCGGTCGGCGACCGCGCCGAGCTCGAGGCCACCGGCGGACTCACCCTGGAGGTCGCACCGGCGTACGCCGCCACCGGCGTCGACTACCTTTCCGTAGGGGCGTTGACGCATTCGTCACCTATCTTGGACATCGCACTCGATCTTCGTCCGCCGCACCTGAGTCGGAGCTGACACCACATGCTGCTGTGCATCGACATCGGTAACACCAACACGGTGCTCGCCACGTTCGACGGCGACAAGTTGGTGCACAACTGGCGGATCAAGACCGACGCCCGATCCACCGCCGACGAACTCGGTCTGATGTTCCGCGGCCTCCTGGCGGGTGACGCGGTGGAGATCAGCGGTGTGGCCGCGTGCTCGACGGTGCCGGCCGCACTCCGCTCGTTGCGCACGATGCTCGCCCGCTATTACGGCGACCTGCCCAATGTGATTGTCGAGCCCGGTGTGAAAACCGGTGTGCAACTGGCCATCGACAACCCGAAGGAGGTCGGCTCCGACCGGGTGGTCAACACCCTGGCGGCGTACACCCTCTTCGGTGGTCCGTCGATCGTGGTCGACTTCGGCACCACCACCAACTTCGACGTGATCAGCGCGCGGGGAGAGTTCCTCGGTGGCGCGTTCGCGCCGGGCATCGAGATCTCCTTCGACGCGCTGGCCGCCCGCGCCGCCCAACTGCGCAAGGTCGAAGCGACCAAGCCGCGTTCGGTGATCGGCAAGAACACCGTCGAATGCCTTCAGTCCGGGCTCTATTTCGGCTTCGGCGGCCAGGTCGACCGGATCGTCGAGCGGATGACCGAAGAGCTGGGTTCGGTCAAGGCGGTCATCGCGACCGGTGGGCTGGCGCCGGTGGTGCTCGGCGAATGCCGCACGATCACCCACCACGAGCCGATGATCACGCTGATCGGCCTGCGGATGGTCTACGAGCGCAACGTCGACGCCCGGTAGACCCACGTGCGGTAGGGCAGCGTGAACGAATCCCGGCCGGCGAGGTCGGGATGCGTCTCCACGAGTTCGGTGAGCGCCGCCTCGAAGCGTTTCCGCTCGGCCGCGCCGGCGGTCAGGTAATAGGACCGGGTGGTCATCATTTCCACCAGTTGGGCACCCGTGAGCGACGTCTCGTGTGCGAATTCGCGAACCTGTACGGCGTCGAACCGCGCACCGAACGAGACCGGCCGGTCGTGTTCCTGGTCACCCGCCGAGCGAGCGATCCGGTCGAGCGCGGCGACCCATCGTTCCCGACTGTCACGCAGGTTCCAGATGGCGGCGAAATAGCCGCCGGGGCGCAGCACCCGGGCCGCCTCGGCATGCGCCACGTCCGGGTCGAACCAGTGGTAGGCCTGACCCGCGACGACCGCGTCGACGCTTCCGTCCGGCAATGGAATGTCTTCCGCGCTGCCGGCCAACGCTGTTCGGTCCGGCGTGGCGGCGGCCAGTTGGGCGCGCATTTCCGGGTCAGGCTCGACGGCGGTCACGGTGTAACCGGACGCGATCATGCCTCGGGTCAGGATGCCGGTGCCGGCACCGAGGTCGACCACCCGGCTCGGTGGCGGGCCGCCGACCGCCCATTCGATGGCCGCTCGCGGATACGACGGGCGGAAACGGTCGTAGCGCGCGGCCACTGCGCCGAACGAGAGCGCGTTGTTCTTCTTGGCGTCCATCGCGCCTGAGGCTAGCGCACTTATTCGTGACCGACGGCAATGTGACGGCCACCGATCCGAGCACTGTCAATGGATCGGTGCGATTGCGGCCAGCCGTTCGGTGACCCACGGTGTCGGTGCCTGCTCATCATCGCGAGCGGGCGTTCGATGCGTTCGAGTCCGATCCACGAGATTCCGATCAGAGCGTGACGCGCCTAACAACAACTCGCGACGTGGGTTGCGTGGGACGGGCCGATGGATCGTGTCCCGGTTCACCGCGACGGCGCGAATCAACCACGCTCTGTTGCCCAATCGGTAATCGTGGCGCCGGGATCCGGGGCCACGTTTTAAGGAAAGAGCAAGACTCGGTGCTGATTTCGCCGTCCTATTGACCGATCGCGCGGCGAACGAGCTATTGTGCTCTTGTTTGTGGGAGGGACCACGCGAAAGGACGGCCCGTGGCAAAGCAGATCATTCACAAGCTGGTCGATGACATCGACGGAGGCGACGCCGACGAGACGGTGAAGTTCGCCCTCGACGGTGTTCAGTACGAGATCGACCTCTCGAAGAAGAACGCCGACAAATTGCGGAACGCAATCGCGCCCTACCTGGCGGCCGGCTCGAAGGTGGGTCGGGGCGGGGTCGTCGTTGGCGGTCGCGCGGCACGTGGTCGCGGCGGGGCTGCCGCTGACCGCGAGCAGAACAAGGCCATTCGCGCCTGGGCCAAGAAGGAAGGCAAGGACATCTCCGACCGGGGCCGGATCCCGCAGGAGATCGTCGACGAATACCACGCGAAGGCCGGCCGCTAAGCGGACACGTCGCCGGGCGGGGGCCCCTCCCTGCCGGCCGCCGAGCGCGGCCGGCTGTCCCCGCCCCGGCCGGGCTCCCTCCCGAGAAATGTCGTCTCGCGCTTTGTCCCGGTTTGCGACCTGATCCCCGTCGGTACCCGGTCGCGTCGCTCCTGATCACCGAAATCGCAGCCCCACCGTGTTCGCTCTGCGCGTACACGTTCCCACCCGGGAACAGCCGATAAGCGTGCAGAGTTGGCAGATACGTCGCGGACAGGGGCCAGTCCGGCGCGCACGGCCGTAGCTGACCGCGCCCGCGGCGATAGAGTGAGGGTGCGCAGGCGTCTTCCCCGGGCGTCTGTGCATTGGTTCCGCCAAGTCGCTGGTCCGGCCAGACTCAGGCGCACGGCACGTGAGGAGCACGAGGGCATGTTCGAGCGGTTCACCGACCGAGCGCGACGGGTTGTCGTCCTGGCTCAAGAAGAAGCCCGGATGCTCAACCACAACTACATCGGCACTGAGCACATCCTGCTCGGCCTCATCCACGAGGGTGAGGGTGTCGCGGCGAAGGCGCTGGAGAGTCTCGGTATCTCCCTGGAAGGCGTCCGCCAGCAGGTCGAGGAGATCATCGGCCAGGGTCAGCAGGCGCCGAGCGGGCACATCCCGTTCACGCCGCGGGCCAAGAAGGTGCTCGAGCTATCGCTGCGCGAGGCGCTGCAGCTCGGTCACAACTACATCGGCACGGAGCACATCCTGCTCGGGCTGATCCGTGAGGGTGAGGGCGTCGCCGCCCAGGTGCTGGTCAAGCTCGGCGCCGACCTCAACCGGGTCCGCCAGCAGGTCATCCAGCTCCTCTCCGGCTACCAGGGCAAGGAGCCGGCCGCGGCCGGTGCCACCCCGGGCGAGGCCGCGCCGTCGACGAGCCTGGTGCTCGACCAGTTCGGCCGCAACCTCACCCAGGCCGCCCGCGAGGGCAAGCTCGACCCGGTCATCGGGCGCGAGAAGGAGATCGAGCGGGTGATGCAGGTGCTCTCCCGCCGCACCAAGAACAACCCGGTCCTGATCGGTGAGCCCGGCGTCGGCAAGACGGCGGTCGTCGAGGGCCTGTCCCAGCGGATCATCAAGGGCGAGGTGCCCGAGACGCTGAAGGACAAGCAGCTCTACACCCTCGACCTCGGCGCGCTGGTGGCCGGCTCCCGCTACCGCGGTGACTTCGAGGAGCGCCTCAAGAAGGTGCTCAAGGAGATCCGCACCCGGGGCGACATCATCCTGTTCATCGACGAGATCCACACCCTGGTGGGTGCGGGTGCCGCCGAGGGCGCGATCGACGCGGCGAGCATCCTCAAGCCGATGCTGGCCCGTGGCGAGCTGCAGACCATCGGCGCCACCACGCTCGACGAATACCGCAAGCACCTGGAGAAGGACGCCGCTCTCGAGCGCCGGTTCCAGCCGATCCAGGTGGGTGAGCCCTCGCTGGCGCACACCATCGAGATCCTCAAGGGCCTGCGGGACCGCTACGAGGCACACCACCGCGTGTCGATCACCGACGCGGCGCTGGTGGCCGCGGCGACGCTCGCCGACCGCTACATCTCCGACCGCTTCCTGCCCGACAAGGCGATCGACCTGATCGACGAAGCGGGCGCCCGGATGCGCATCCGCCGGATGACCGCGCCGCCAGACCTGCGTGACTTCGACGAGCGGATCGCACAGGTCCGCCGCGACAAGGAGTCCGCGATCGACGCGCAGGACTTCGAGCGGGCCGCGCAGCTGCGCGACAAGGAGAAGCAGCTCCTCGGGCAGAAGGCCCAGCGGGAGAAGGAGTGGAAGGCCGGCGACCTCGACGTCGTCAGCGAGGTCGACGACGAGCAGATCGCCGAGGTCCTCGCCAACTGGACGGGCATCCCGGTCTACAAGCTGACCGAGGAGGAGACCTCCCGGCTGCTGCGCATGGAAGACGAGCTGCACAAGCGGGTCGTCGGCCAGGAAGACTCGGTCAAGGCCGTGTCCAAGGCCATCCGCCGCACCCGGGCCGGCCTCAAGGACCCGAAGCGCCCCTCCGGCTCGTTCATCTTCGCCGGCCCGTCCGGCGTCGGTAAGACCGAGCTGTCCAAGGCGCTCGCCGAGTTCCTGTTCGGCAGCGAAGACGCGCTGATCCAGCTCGACATGTCGGAGTTCCACGACCGCTACACGGTCTCCCGCCTGGTCGGGGCGCCTCCCGGCTACGTGGGTTACGACGAGGGTGGCCAGCTCACCGAGAAGGTGCGCCGCCGGCCGTTCTCGGTGGTCCTCTTCGACGAGATCGAGAAGGCACACCCCGACGTCTTCAACACGCTGCTCCAGATCTTGGAAGACGGTCGCCTGACCGACGGTCAGGGTCGCATCGTCGACTTCAAGAACACGGTGATCATCCTGACCACCAACCTGGGCACGCGTGACGTCGCCAAGGCGGTGTCGCTGGGCTTCCAGGCCTCTGAGGATTCCGAGTCCAACTACGAGCGGATGAAGCAGAAGGTCAACGACGAGCTCAAGCAGCACTTCCGGCCCGAGTTCCTCAACCGGATCGACGACACCATCGTCTTCCACCAGCTGACCGAGCTCGAGATCCTCTCGATCGTCGACATCATGATCCAGCGGATCGAGGCTCAGCTGCGCAACAAGGACATGGGCCTGGAGCTGACCGACAACGCCAAGAAGTACCTGGCGAAGAAGGGCTTCGACCCCGTGCTGGGCGCCCGGCCGCTGCGCCGCACGATCCAGCGCGACATCGAAGACAACCTGTCCGAGCGGATTCTCTTCAACGAGCTCAAGCCCGGTCAGATCGTCGTGGTCGACTGCGAGGGCGACCCGCAGGACATCGAGAAGTCGAAGCTGGTGTTCCGCGGCGCGGAGAAGCCGGTCGAGGTGCCCGACGCGGTGCCGGCCGACCTCGGCGCGGCGGAGGCCACCGAGTAGGAGTTCGACCGTGTGAAGGGCCCGGCGCGTCAGCGCCGGGCCCTTTCGCTATCCCCGGGGCAGGGCGAAAACGTCGCCGGGGAGCGGGTCGACCAGGCCGTCGTCGATCAGCCCTCGCAGGGCCCGGTCGCGCTGGATCGGCTCCGGCCAGACCACGTCCAACCGTGCCCGGGGCACCGGCTCGACGGCCTCACGGAGCACGGCCAGCAACAGGCCGCGGACCTGGCGGTCGGTTCCGGTGTACGTCTGTGTGCGCCGGCTGGGGCCGCCCTGCGCCGGCCGGCCGGCGGCCCGCCAGGCGCAGCGGTCCGCCACCGGGCACATCGTGCAGCGGGGCGTCCGCGCCACGCAGACCACGGCGCCCAGTTCCATGAAGGCGGCGCTGGCCCGGGCCGCCAGGGCCGGCTCGGCGGGCAGCAGGGCGGCGGTGGCGGTCAGGTCCGCCGGGCGGGTGGTGTGCCCACCGTCGGCGGCACCGGCCACGGCGCGGGCGACGAACCGCCGCACGTTTGTGTCGACGACCGGCTGGCGCTGCCGGTAGGCGAACGCGGCGACCGCACGCGCGGTGTAGGCACCGACGCCCGGCAGGGCCAGCAGCGGGTCGAGGTCGTCGGGTACCACCCCGCCGTGCCGCTCGGCGATCGCCGTGGCGCACTCGTGCAGGCGCAGCGCACGCCGCGGATAGCCGAGCCGGCCCCACATCCGGATCGCCTCACCGGGCTCGTCACCGGCCAACGCGGCCGGCGTCGGCCAACGGGCCAGCCACGCCTCGTAGGCCGGCAGCACCCGGGTGACCGGCGTCTGCTGGAGCATCACCTCGCTGACCAGGATCGCCCAGGCACCTGCGTCGGGATGGCGCCACGGCAGGTCACGGGCGTTGGCGTCGAACCAGCGGATCGCCGCCGCGGCGATGGTCTCGTCGACGATGTCTCTCCGCTCCTCACCCAGGTCGCCCGGCATGCCACCTTCACGTCATCGTCGATCCTGCCATTCCGCGCGGCGGCCTTCGGCTCGGGTGCGGATCCGGCAGACTCTGTCGGGTGGACGAGCTAGCGATCACCGTGATCGGCCGGGACCGGCCCGGCATCGTGGCCGACGTCGCCGAGGCGCTGGCCGACCTGGGCGCCAACCTCACCGACTCGACGATGACCCGGCTGCGCGGCCACTTCGCGATGACCCTGGTGTGCACCGGTCCCGACGCGGGCGAGGTCGAGGCCGCGCTCGCTCCGCTGGCCGTGCGCACCCGGCTGCTGGCCACCGTGCGGGCGGTCGGGCCGGAAGAGGCCACCACGCCGGCCGGCGAGCCCTACGTGCTCAGCGTGCACGGCGCCGACCGGCTCGGCATCGTGGCCGCGGTGACCCGGGTCGTGGCCGACGCCGGCGGCAACATCACCGACCTGACGACTCGGCTCGCCGGCCCCCTCTACGTGCTGGTGGCCGAGGTGGAGTTGCCGCCGGGCACCGCCGAGCAGACCGAGCAGCGGCTCAACGCGGCCGCCGCCGGGCTGGGCGTCGACGTCGTGCTGCGCCGCGCCGAGTCCGATGTCCTGTGAAGCCGGCGTGAGCCTCGACGCCTGGCTCGCCACCCTGGCCCAACCCGGTGTGGTCCGGCCGGTGGTCAACGCACCCGACCCGGTGCTGGCCCGGGCCGGCGACGAGGTCGACCCCACCGACCCGGCCGTGCTCCGGCTGGCCGCCGACCTGGTCGCCACCATGCGGGTCTCGCCCGGCTGCGTCGGGCTGGCGGCACCGCAGATCGGCGAGTCCGCGCGGCTGTTCGCCGTCGACGTGACGGGCCACCCGAAGGCGGTGACCGTGCACGGCACGTTCGTGCTCTGCAACGCGACGATCGTCTCCGCGACCCGCTGGCGTCCGGGGCGCGAGGGCTGCCTGTCCGTGCCCGACCTGACCGGCGACGTGAAGCGGGCCAGCCGGGTGGTGGTGGAGGGCGCCCTGCCCGGCACCGGCGAGCCGGTGCGGCTCACCACGGACGGGTTCGAGGCCCGCGCTTTGCAACACGAAATCGACCACTGCGCGGGCATGCTGTTCCTGGACCGGGTGGCCGGCGCGCACGCGCTGTATCAGCGCAAGGTCTATCTGTAAACGACCCGCGCGCCGGAATGTCGCGCGGCGCGTCGCAATGGCAAGAACGGCGCGCACCGATACGGTGATCCCATCATGCGACTGACGGTTGGCCCCCTGCCACCCGCCGTCTACTGGCGGCGTCGGGCAATTGTGCTTGGCACGGCCGTGGTCGTTATCTTCCTTATCGTGCAGTCCTGCTCGGGCGGCGATGCCAGTTCGTCGGGCAATGCCCAAAATGGACACAGCAGCGCACCGGCCGCGGCGCCGAAGACCACCGTCCTGCGGCCGCAGATCGACCCGACCACCGACGAGGCCGCGCCGACCCAAGACCCGCCGCCCAGCAACCCGGCCCCGCGCACCGGAGACGCCGCACCGCCGCCCGACGACGGCTCGTGCACCGACGCGGAAATGCTGGTCACGCCGGTGCCCGAGGTGACCTCGGCCGACCGCGGCACGCTGATCGCGATCCGATTGCGGATCAAGAACTCCGGCAAGCGCACCTGCAACCGTGACGTCGGCGCCGACCAGCAGGAGCTCTACATCAAGAAGGGCGCCGCGAAGGTGTGGTCCTCGGACACCTGCGGCAATGTCAAGGGCACCGACGTGCAGCCGTTCACGCCGGGCTTCGAGCGCGAATACCGGGTCGACTGGAACGGTCACGACGTGAGCAAGTGCGCCGGCATCCTGGCCGACGGCCCGATCCCGCCGGCAGGCGACTATCAGGTGTTCGGCCGGCTGGCGACCAAGACCAGCAACCCGGTGAAGCTGACCCTCAAGTAGGCCGGCTAGACGTAGCGCTCCAGGATGGACGCTTCTGCCAGCCGGGACAGGCCTTCGCGGACACCGCGGGCACGGGCGTCGCCCACGCCGTCGACCGCCTGCAGGTCTTCGACCGTGGCGCCGAGCAGGCGCTGGAGGCTGCCGAAGTGGCCGACCAGGCGGTCGACCACCGTGCCGGGTAGTCGGGGGACCTTGGCCAGCAGCCGGAAGCCGCGCGGGCTGACCGCGGCGTCGAGCGCGTCGGAGGCGCCCGGGTAGCCGATCGCCTTGGCCACGGCCACCAGGTCGATCAGCTCGGTCGCCGACAGGAGGTCGAGCTCGACCAGCGCCTCGTCGAGGGTGCGGGCGCGGCGGCCGACCGGCAGGTAGTCGCGGATGACCAGGGTGCGGTCGGCGTCGACGCCGGCCATCAGCTCATCGAGTTGCAGGGCCAGCAGGCGGCCGTCGGTGCCCAACTCGACCACGTAGCCGGAGATCTCGTCGGCGATCCGGCGGACCATCTCGAGGCGCTGCACGACCGCGACGGCGTCGCGGACCGTGACCAGGTCTTCGATCTCCAGCGCCGACAGCGTGCCGGAGACCTCGTCGAGGCGCATCTTGTAGCGCTCGAGGGTCGCCAGCGCCTGGTTGGCGCGGGACAGGATGGCGGCCGAGTCGTCGAGGACGTGGCGGTGGCCGGCGACGTAGAGGCCGATGATGCGCATCGACTGGCTGACCGAGATGACCGGGAAGCCGGTCTGCTTGGCCACCCGCTCGGCGGTGCGGTGCCGGGTGCCGCTCTCTTCCGACGGGATCGACGGGTCGGGCATCAGGTGCACGGCGGCCCGCACGATGCGGGTGCCGTCGCTGGAGAGCACCACCGCGCCGTCCATCTTGCACAGCTCGCGCAAGCGGGTCGCGGAGAACTCGACGTCGAGCGGGAAGCCGCCGGTGCAGATCGACTCGACCACCTTGTCGTAGCCGAGCACGATCAGCGCGCCGGTGCGGCCCCGCAGGATCCGCTCCAAACCGTCGCGCAGGGCGGTGCCGGGCGCCATCAGTGCGAGGTTGGCCCGCAACGGGTCGCCCGTCGGGGTGCCGTTGGACGACACCGCCGGCGCGGGTGACCCGACGACTCGCTGCTGTGGCGCGCCGGCGACACCAGCGCGGCCCGGCAGGCTCGCGCCAGGGGTCTTGTTGGGGTCGCGGTCGAACGGCACGGGCAACAGTCTACGGACCGTCATGAACTCGCTGCGGTCACGGTTGGGCGCCGGGGCCGCCGAGTGGGCCCCGACGTCGCCGGATCCGCCGGCAAGTTCGGCTGAATCGGGCGAATCGCCGCTGGTCACTCGGCCGAGAACCGCGCCGCCCACTGCAACGCCGAGGAGAGGTCGGCGACTTCTTCGACCCGCAGCCCGGGCGCGGCGACACCGGTCTTGGCCGGGCCGCAACCCGGCGGCACGAGCGCGTATTGGAAGCCCAACCGGGCCGCCTCGGCCAGCCGGCGGGGGACCGCTCCGACCCGGCGCACCTCGCCGGTCAGCCCGACCTCGCCGATCGCGGCCAGCCGGGGCGATATCGCCAGGTTGAGCCCCCCGGAGGCGACCGCGAGGGCCATCGCCAGGTCGGCCGCCGGCTCGGTGACCCGAATGCCGCCCACGGTGGCCGCGAAGACCTCGCGGTCATGCAGGGTGAGCTGCTTGGTGCGGGTCTGGAGCACCGCCAGCACCATGGCCAGCCGGGCGCTGTCGATGCCCGAGACGGTGCGCCGGGGCGAACCGGGCACGGCCGCGCCGATCAGCGCCTGCACCTCGGTGACCAGCGCGCGTCGCCCCTCCATCGCCACGGTCACGCAGGTGCCCGGCACGGCCTCGGCGTAGCGGGTCAGGAACATGCCGGACGGGTCGGCCAGGCTGGCGATGCCGGCCTCGTGCATCTCGAAGCAGCCGACCTCGTCGGCCGCGCCGAAGCGGTTCTTCATGCCGCGCACCAGGCGCAGTGCCGAGTGCTTGTCGCCCTCGAAGTGGAGCACCACGTCGACCAGGTGCTCGAGCACCCGCGGCCCGGCCACCTGGCCGTCTTTGGTCACGTGACCGACCAGCACGGTGGCGATGCCGCGCTCCTTGGCCACCGAGACGAGCGCCGCGGTCACCGCCCGCACCTGAGTCACCCCGCCGGGCACCCCCTCGGCCCCGGGCAGCGAGATGGTCTGCACCGAGTCGAGGATCAGCAGGCCGGGCTTGACCGCGTCGAGATGGCCGAGCACCGCACCCAGGTCGCTCTCGGCCGCGAGGTAGAGCCGCTCGTCGAGCGCCCCGATCCGCTCGGCACGCAGCCGGACCTGGCTGACCGACTCTTCGCCGCTGATCACCAGCGAGGGTGTCTCACCGGCCTCGGCCCAGCGCTGGGCCACGTCGAGCAGCAGGGTCGACTTGCCGACGCCGGGCTCGCCCGCGAGCAACACCACCGCGCCGGGCACCAGGCCTCCGCCGAGCACCCGGTCGAGCTCGCTGACGCCGGTCGGGCGGGCCCGGGCCGGCGCGGCGCTGATCGTGGCGATCGGACGCGCCGGCTCGGACGGCAGGCGGGTGGCGACCACCTTGCCGCCGACGGCCGGGCCGGTCGTGCTCTCCACGACCGAGCCCCACTCACCGCACTCGGGGCAGCGGCCCAGCCATTTGGGCGGTTGGTGGCCGCAGGCGTCACAGACATAGGCCGGGCGCGTGGCCGCGGATCGGGTGCTCACCCGCGGAATCTATCGAGAAGGTCTGACAATCAGCCTTGGTTGGGCGCGACATCGGCCTCGTTGCCCTCGTCCGGCACGACCTTCGGGCCGCGGGGCACCGGCGACAACGGGACCGCGAGCCCGGCCTGCGCGGTGAGCTGCTGGCCGCCGAAGTCGAACACCACCGGCACCGAGTCGCCCGCGGTGAGCGCCTTCGTCAGCCCGGTGAGCAGCAGGAACGAACCCTGCTGCTGGTTGAGCTGCACGAAGCCGGCCGGCGGGATGGTGAGCTCGGCCGGGCCACCGACCGGCGCCTGGGTGGCCGGCGCGGCGGGCGTGGTCGGCGTCGGCGTCCCGGTGGCGCCGGCGGTCGGCGTGGCCGTGGCGGTCGGCTGCGCCGGCGTGGGGCTCGGCGTCGCGTTGGGGTTGACCAGCCGCACGGCCTCCGCGCCCGGGCTGCTGACCCGCACCGTCACCGGCTCGCCGGTGTTGTTGTAGAGCACGAGGGACAGCCGCGCGTCGGAACCGGCGGGGTAGCCCTCGAGCTTGAAGTCGACGGTCATGTTGCGCACGCTGTAGGAGCCCTGGCCGTTGTTGGCGGTCAGGTCGGCGTCGATGCCGTCGATCGCCGGCACCGTGTCGGCGGTCGACGACGTCTGGCCGGAACCGCAGCCCGACATCAGCAGGCTCGCCGATGCCGCGACGGCCAGGCCGGCGAGCAGCACCGCGGCACGGCGGGTCCGGAACTTCGAGCGCGTCACGTCGCTCCTCCTCGCTTGCAGATCTCGCGGCCGGGCCTCTCCGGCAAGCCGCGCTCCAGGGTAGTGGGGCGTGATCCGCGGTGGACGATCGACCCGCACGCAGCGCGCCGCGCTCCTGAGCGGTCACACCACGCGACCGCTCGCGACCAGCAGGACCACATCGATCACGGCGACCGCCATCACCGACTGGAACATCGCGACGGGCCGGCCACCGCGGGCCGCGGCCGCGCGGCCCAGGGTCCAACCGAGGGGCAGCACCACGGCCGCCACCAGCACGGCCGCGACGCCGGCCCAGGACGGTGGACCGGCCGGACCGACCACCAGCGCGACGGTCGCGGCCAGCAGCAGGACCGCTGCGGCGAGGCGCGAGCCGGCCGGGCCCAACCGCTGCGGCAGGCCGCGTACACCGGTGCGGCTGTCGTCGTCGAGATCCGGCAGCGCGTTGGCGAAATGCGCGCCCGCGCCGAGCAACGCGCCGGCCAGCACCAGCCAGGCCGGCGGGGCCGGTGCACCGGGTAGGGCGACCACCACGAACGCCGGCAACAGACCGAACGACACCGCATAGGGCAGGACGGACAGCGGGGTCAGCTTGAGCGGCCAGTCGTAGAGCAGTGCGGAGACCAGCGCCGCGATCATCAGCAGCGCCGCCGGAAAGCCGGTGGTCAGCGCGACCAGCACGCAGGCGACCGACGCGGCCAGCCCGCACCAGCCGACCAGCCGCCGGTCGATCGCGCCGGCGGCGACCGGCTTGTCGGCCCGCCCGACGGCCCGGTCGCGCTCGGCGTCGAGCCAGTCGTTGACCCAGCCGATCGCGAGTTGGCTGGCGAAGATCGCGCCGGCCGTCTTGACGATCCCGGCGCCGTCGTGCCCGACACCCCAGGCGAGCAACGCGGTGACCGTGGTGACCGCGGCGGCCGGCTCCGGGTGGGAGGCGCGCACCAGCGCCCGAAAAGACCAAGACATGAACGAAGTCTGTCGGTTCGCGAGCCGTCGTGCCAGGCACGACGTGCCTGTACCGTTTTGCAAATGCGGTCTCCCCGCCTCCGTAACGACCCGCGCCAGTACCACGAGCTGGCCGGCGAATGGTGGCGGCCGGACGGCCCCTTCGCGATCCTGCACTGGCTCGCCGAGGCCCGGGCCCGGCTGGTGCCTCCGGCCACCGTGCCGGGCGCCGTGCTGGTCGACGTCGGCTGCGGCGCCGGGCTGCTGGCACCGCACCTGAGCGCGCACGGTTATCACCATGTCGGTGTCGACCTGACAATGTCGGCACTGGAGCAGGCCGCCAGCCACGGTGTCACGCCGGTGGCCGGTGACGCCGCGTCGATCCCGCTCGCCACCGGCAGCGCGCACGTGGTCGTCGCCGGCGAGATCCTCGAGCACGTCCCCGACCTGCCGGCCGCCGTCGCCGAAGTGTGCCGGGTGCTGCGCCCGGGCGGCCTGCTGGTGCTCGACACGCTCAACGACACCGCGCTGTGCCGGGTCCTCGCCGTGCACGTGGCCGAGCGGATGCCGCGGGCGCCGCGCGGCATCCACGATCCGGCTCTGTTCGTCGACCCCGACCGGCTGACCCGGCTGTGCGCGGCGCACGGCGTGCGGCTGGAGGTGCGGGGCATCCGGCCGTCGGTGCCGGCGGTCGCCGGGTGGCTGGCCGGTCGCCGCCCGCGCCCGGGCCGCCGGCGGATCCTTCCCGTCGCGACCACCGCCGTGCTCTACCAGGGGCGTGGCCGCAAGGACCGTTAGGACGTTGACAAATGCTGGGACCCGGAGGGGGCAAGTGGTGGCGGTGGTGAACGCGCTGGATTCGGCGCGACGGATAGCGCCGCGAATGGCGGCTCGAGCGGGTGACTACGACCGGGCGGGTGACTTCCCGGTCGAAGACTTCGCGGACCTGCGTACGGCCGGACTCTTCGGTTTGATGGTGCCCTCGGCACTGGGCGGTGTGGGCGCCAGCTTCGCCGACTACACGGCGGTCGCCTACGAATTGGCCCGCGGCAACGGCGCGTCGGCGCTGGTGTTCAACATGCATGCCTCGGTCACCGGCGCGCTGGGAGCGGTCACCGAGGAGTTGGCCGATTCGCTGGGCCTGCCCGACAGCGCGCTGGCCGCCCGTGACGGGCTGCTCACCGACGCCGCCAACGGCGCCTGGTACGGCGTGGCGATGAGCGAACGTGGCGCCGGCTCGCGCCTGTCCCAGCTGGCCACCACCTACGAGGTGGTCGACGGTGGCTATCACATCAAGGGCGCCAAGACGTTCTGCTCGGGTGCCGGTCACGCCGACGCCTACCTCGTGGCCGCCCGCAGCGTGGGTGACCAGTCGGTGGTCTCGCAGTTCCTGGTGCCGGCCGGCAGCGACGGGCTACAGGTGGAGAAGACCTGGGACTCGCTCGGCATGCGGGCCACCTCCTCGCACGACCTGCACCTCGACGTGACCGTGCCGGCCGACCGGCTGCTCGGTGGCATGGAGGGGCTGGCGCTGGTGGTCGCCCAGCTCATGCCGCACTGGCTGATCGCCAGCTACGCGGCCGTTTACGTCGGTGTGGCGCAGGCCTCGATCGACGCCGCGGTCGAGCACCTGAAGGCCCGCAAGCTGACCCACCTGCCGGCCGTCCGGGCCCGGGTGGGTCGCGCCGACGCGGCGGTGGCGGCCGCCCGGCTGGCGGTCGCGGAGGCCGGCCGGCGGGTCGACGAGGAGCCCGGCGACCCGGAGACCAACCGCTGGGTCTGGCGGGCCAAGCTGCTCGCCGGCACGACCGCGGCCGAGGTGGCCGCGTCGATGCTGGAGGCGGCCGGCACGTCGGCGACCCGGCGCGGGCATCCGCTGGAGCGGCTCTACCGCGACGCCCGCTGTGGCTCGCTGCACCCCGCGACCTCCGACGTCTGTGCCGACTGGCTCGGCATCGCGGCGCTCGGCGGAGACCCTGACCACGACGGATCGGCCCCTCGGTGGTGACGGGGACAGCCACCGTCGCCGGGATCGGATTGGCGTTGCCGCCGGCGGCCAAGCAGACCGACCTCTGGGAGAGCTATTTCCGGGAGCACCTTCCACCCTCCGCACGGTCGCTCGGTGAGCGGATCTTCACGCACTCGGGTGTGGATACCCGTCAGGCGTGCGTCAGTCCGCTGCTCGAAGACGTCTCCGACTGGTCGACCGCGAAGCGGATGCAGCGCTATCTGATCGAGGCGCTGCCGCTGGGCAAGGAGGCGGTGAGCCGGGCGCTGACCGACGCCAACCTGTCGATCAACGACATCGGCATGTTCGCGGTCTGCTCATGCACCGGCTATGTCACGCCCGGCCTCGACATCCTGCTCAGTCGCGACCTGGGGATGGCACCGGGCACCCAACGGCTGTTCATCGGGCACATGGGCTGTTATGCGGCTTTGCCCGGGCTCGGCGCGGTCGGCGACTACGTGACCGCGCGGGGCCGCCCGGCGCTGCTGCTCTGCGCCGAGCTGACCAGCCTGCACATCCAGCCGACGGCCACCCGTTTCGACACGCAGCAGATCGTCGCGCACGCGCTGTTCTCCGATGCCGCGGCCGCCGTCGTGGTGATGCCCGGCGGCCCGGGATATGCCCTGGCCGAGGTCGTCTCGGTGACCGACACGACCACCGCCGACCACATGACCTGGGACGTCACCGACCTGGGCTTCCGGATGGGGCTGTCGCCCAAGGTGCCCAACGTGCTGTCCCAACACGTGCGGGAGCTGGTCGACGGCATGCTGGCCCGGCACGGGTTGAGCCGGGGCGAGGTCGACGGCTGGGCGGTGCACCCCGGTGGGCCGCGCATTCTCAACGTGGTCGAGCGCGAGCTCGCGTTGAGCGCCGAAGACATGGCGGCGTCGCGGGAGACCCTGGCGGAGAACGGCAACTGCTCGTCGCCGACCGTGCTGCTGATCCTCGAACGGCTCCGGCGCCGGGCCCACCCGCCGGAGCGGATCGTCACGCTGGCGTTCGGGCCGGGGCTGACCCTCTACGCCACGCTGATGGTGCGCAACTGAGAAGCCGGCCGGCGCCCAGCGGGCGCCGGCCGGTCATCAGTGTGACGGCCCCCGGGTCGAGCGCGCGTGCTGGGCGCGCTGGGCGCGGCGCACGCGGGTGATCCGGTTGAACAGCCGCTTGCGGTCGGCCTCGGCGATCAGGTCGCGCTGGTGTTCGTGGGCCAGGGTGAGCATGAACTCGGGGTTCTGATACATCGTCGCGTCTCCTTGAGTGGCGTTCGCTTTGATGTATCTATCGTCGGCCGCGGCGCCGCCCGAGACATCGGGAGCGGTTCCCTAACTTGGCCGGTCTGGGGTGCTTACCCGGGTCCTCAGCGGCGCCTAGGCATACCTACGCGGGTCAGCGGACGGGCAGGAATGCCAGGTCGGCGCCGTAGGCACTGAGCGGCGTGGCGCTGTCGACCACGCGGGTCACCTCGCCGGAGCGGGCGACCAGCGCGATCGGCCCGGTCACGGCGCCCGGTGTCGCCGCACCGCCCAGGGCGGAGCCGGGTGTGGCCGCACTGCTTAGCGCGGTGCCTGGCGGCGCCGCACCGCTCAGCGCGGTGCCCGGTGTGGCGGCACCGGCCAGGAAGTCGTCGAGCACCCCATCGGGGTCGCGCAGGCGGCGCACGGTGGCGTCGGCCGGGCCGGGTAAGGGCGACGGTGACGGCACGTTGCCGATCGCCACGACGGTCACCCCGGCCGGGGCCGCTTCGGCGATCTCGGCGGCGCACGGGCAGTCGGGGCGCAGGATCAGCACGGCCGGCAGCAGCGAGGTCAGCGGCACCGGGCTGCCGCGCTCGTCGATCAGGTCGAAGACCGGCACCATCCGGCGGGCGCCGCTGGTGGCCGCGGCCGGGCTGGCCGAGACGCTGCTGGCCGGCGGCTGCGCGCCACGCCGCTCGTCGGGCCACGCCGCGGCGAACAGACTGATCACCGCGGCCAGCAGCGCCGCCGTCATGATCAGTAAGGGGATCCGCAGCGATGCCGGCTCGGTGGCGGCCGCGTCGCCGTCGGGCGGGACACTGCCGCGGAAGCCGGCGCTCGGGAAGACCCGCCCGGACCGGGCTCCGCCGACCCGCTCCTCGCGCAACTGCTGCCGCACCTGTGCGGCCTCTTCGGCGAGCTCTGACGCGTCGTCGGGGATCCGCACGTCTGGCGGTAGCTCCGGAAGCTCGTCGAAGGGCCCGCTGTCACCGTTATCCGGCGTGCCCATGCTGCCCCCTGCGCCCGTGATCGCGGCCGAAGCCGCGCCTCCATCCAGAGTGGCGTACGAGGCGGATGAGCGCCACAGTTCACCCGGAGTTCGCCATTATTCGATCTTGCATAACGTCACTGTCGTCGCCCGCACGCGGGCGGCGAACGACCCCTGCGGGTTACCCTTAGAGGTGGGAAGCATTCACGTGCGATATCGACGAAGCCCCTGCGTATTCGTAACCCGAAGGTTACTCAGCGTGTTGGAAAACGTCGGCGCGGAGCGTGTCAAGCCTGAGAAAGACCTGTCACAAGCCCTCTGAGCTGCACTAACGGTCAGGACCGGGATGGGACATCGGTGCTCCCGCGTGTTACCCTAGACACAGCGAAAGGGGTTTCGAACCTATGGTTTTCAGTGTCGGCGAGACCGTTGTTTACCCCCACCACGGGGCCGCACTCATCGAGGCAATCGAGACTCGGGTCATCAAGGGCGAGGAAAAGCTCTACCTGGTTCTCAGGGTCGCTCAGGGTGACTTGACTGTGCGGGTGCCCGCCGAAAACGCCGAGATCGTCGGTGTCCGTGAGGTGGTCGGGGAAGAGGGCCTGAGCAAGGTCTTCGATGTGCTCCGTGCTCCGCACACCGAAGAGCCGACCAACTGGTCGCGGCGTTACAAGGCAAACCTGGAGAAGCTGGCGTCCGGCAACCCGCTCAAGGTTGCCGAGGTCGTTCGTGATCTCTGGCGTCGGGAGCGGGAGCGCGGCCTGTCGGCGGGCGAGAAGCGCATGCTCGCCAAGGCACGCGACATCCTGGTCGGCGAGGTGGCGCTCGCCGAGAAGAGCACCAAGGACGAGGCGGAGATCCTCCTCGACAAGGTGCTCACCGAGGCCTGACGTCCGTTCCGCAACAGATCAACTCCTCGCGAGGACCGCGACGTGACCGCGCAGCTCAACCCGCGCGGTGACGTCGCGGTCCTCGTTCCAGCTGCGGGCAGCGGCACCCGGCTCGGCCCCGGCGCACCCAAGGCGCTGCGGCTGCTGGGCGGCGAGCCACTGCTGGTGCACGCGTTGCGCCGGGTGTGCCTGGCCCCCTCGGTCGCCCTCGTCGTGGTCGCGGCGCCGCCCGCCGAGGTCGACGCGGTGCGGGCCCTGCTCGCATCCGTCGCGCCGGTCACGGTGGTCGCCGGCGGCGAGCACCGGCAGGCGTCGGTGGCGGCCGCGCTGGCTGCCGTACCCCTGAATCTGCCGATCGTGCTGGTGCACGACGCGGCCCGCGCGCTCGCGCCGCCCGAGCTGGTCGAAGCCGTCGCCGCGGCCGTCCGGGCCGGCGCCGAGGCGGTGATCCCGGTCCTGCCGGTGGTCGACACGATCAAAGAGGTCGGCCCGAGCGGCGAGGTCCGCGGCACGGTCGACCGGGCGCCGCTGCGGGCGGTGCAGACGCCGCAGGGCTTCCAACGGCAGGTCCTGGCCGCCGCGCACGCCGCCGCCGTCGACCCGCTCACCGACGACGCGGGCCTGGTCGAGAAGCAGGGCGTACGGGTGACCTGCGTCCCCGGCTCCGACCACGCGCTCAAGATCACGCGCCCGTTCGACCTGCTGCTCGCCGAGCACCTGCTGGCCACCGAATAAGCTGCCCACCGTGGAGCTTCCTCGGGTGGGCATCGGCACCGACGTGCACGGCTTCGAGCCGGGCCGCGATTGTTGGGTCGCCGGGCTGCTCTGGCCGGGCGTCGACGGCCTGGCCGGCCACTCCGACGGTGACGTCGCCGCGCACGCCGCCTGCGACGCGCTGTTCTCCGCCGCCGCCCTGGGCGACCTGGGCAGCAACTTCGGCGTCGACCGGCCCGAGTGGGCCGGCGCGTCGGGCGTCACGCTGCTCGCCGAGGCCGCCCGCCGGGTGCGGGCGGCCGGCTTCGTGATCGGCAACATCTCCGTGCAGGTCATCGGCGTGCGCCCGAAGATCGGCCCGCGCCGCGACGAGGCGCAGAAGGTGCTCGGCGCGGCCGCCGGCGCACCCGTCACGGTCTCCGGCACCACCACCGACGGGCTGGGCCTGACCGGCCGAGGCGAAGGCCTGGCCGGCATCGCCGTCGCGCTGCTGCACCCGGCGTCCTGACCCCGCGGGCTACGCTCGGGCGCGTGACCCAGGACGCCGACCCGACCGAGGGATATCTGCGCCGCGCCGAGCTGCTCGCCGAATTGGGTCACTACGACGAGGCGGTGGCCGAGCTCGCCGCGCCGATCGCCCGCGATCCCGGCAACACCGAGGCCCTGCTCCTGCTCGCGGCCGTGGAGATCGCCGCCGGTCACGCCGAGGCGGGCCTGGCGGCGGCGCAGCGGGCGGTCGCGGCCGACCCCGGCGCCCTGCCGCCGCTGGTCGAGCAGGGTTTCGCCCTCTGCGAGCTGCGCCGCTTCAAGGAAGCGGCGGCGGTCGCCGACCAGATCCTGGCCGCCGGCCCCGACGACCCGTACGCCCAACTGCACGGCGCCGCGATCCTCGGCGAGGCGCGCAACGGCCAGCAGGCCCTCGACGCCGCGTGGCAGGCCGTCGCGCTGGAGCCCGACAACGCCCGGGCCCACCTGGTGCTGGCCGGCATCGCCGGGCGGCTGGAGCTGACCGAGCTGGCCGAGCGGGCCCGTGGCGAGGCGGTGCGGCTCGACCCGAAGCTCGAGTCGGTGACCGGCCTGCTGCGCCGCTACGCGACCAGCCCGCCGGTGCTGGCCGGCGCCCACCGGATCCCGACGCTGGCCGTCTACGCCAGCGCCTACACGGTCGCCGTCGCGGTGCTCACCGCGACGCTGCACCCGACCACGCCCGGCGCCTCGCGCGGCCTGGCCCTGGTGCTCGGCGCCGGCGGCCTGGGCCTGCTCGGGGTGCTGGCCATGCGCCTGCCCAAGCCGCTGGGGGCCCAGGTGCACGCCGACCGGGCCTCCGCCGTCGCCGGCTACGCGGCCCTGGCCGGCCCGCTGCTGATCCTGCTCTACGCCGTCGTCGGCACACCCTGGCCGCTGGTGGCGGCCATCGCCGCGACCGCGGTGGCCGGCGTCGCGCTGGTCTCCAAGCTGCGCTTCTAGAGCGTGCGCCCCGACCAGGTCCACGCGTAGCCGGTGTCCTCGCAGGACAGCGCGGCGTCGCAGAGGTCCAGCGGGCGGAACGTGTCGACCATGACGGCCAGCTCGTCGAAATAGTCGATGCCGATCGAGCGCTCGGCGGCGCCCGGCTGCGGGCCGTGCGTGAAGCCCGACGGGTGCAGCGACATCGAGCCCTGCTCGATCCCGGACCCGCGGCGCGCCTCGTAGTTGCCGCCCGTGTAGAACAGCAACTCGTCGGAGTCGACGTTGTGGTGGTTGTAGGGCACCGGGATCGACAGCGGGTGATAGTCGACCTTGCGCGGCACGAACGAGCAGATCACGAAATTGGGACCCTGGAACGTCTGGTGTACGGGCGGCGGCTGGTGCACCCGGCCGGTGATCGGCTCGAAGTCGTGGATCGAGAACGCCCACGGGTAGAGGTGCCCGTCCCAGCCGACCACGTCGAACGGGTGGCTGGCGTAGACGTGCCGGGTCCAGCCGCGCCGGTGCTGCACCAGCACCTCGACGTCCGTACCGTCTTCGACCAGCGGGGTTTCGGGCCCGCGCAGGTCGCGCTCGCAGTAGGGCGAGTGCTCCAGGAACTGCCCGCGCACCGACAGGTAGCGCTTGGGCGGGCCGATGTGGCCGGTCGCCTCGATCGCCAGCAGCCGCAGCGGCTCGTCGCCGGTGGGCACCAGCCGGTGGATGACCGAGGTCGGGATGATCACGTAGTCGCCGGCGGTGGCGTCGAGGACGCCGAACGTCGACTCGACCCGCAGCGCGCCGGCCTCGACGTAGAGGCACTCGTCGCCGACCGCGTTGCGGTAGAGCGGCGACGGGCGGTCGGCGGTCACGTAGGAGATCCGCACGTCGTCGTTGGCCAGCAGGTGGGCCCGGCCGAGCACCGGGTCGGCGCGGGGCGTGTCGAGCTTGTGGGTGCGCAGATGCCGCGGCTTGAGTGGACGGTTGGGCGTGCGGGTCCACGCCGGCGGGTCGAACTCCTCGGCGGCCACGATCGCGGTAGGCATCGCACGGTGGTAGAGAAGCGACGAATCGGACGAGAAGCCTTCCTGTCCCATCAGCTCTTCGGCGTAGAGGCTGCCGTCGGGCTGCCGGAACTGGGTGTGCCGCTTGCGGGGTACCTCGCCGACGCTGCGGTAGTAGGGCATGTCGACCTCCCGTTGGCGTCCGATAATCGGACACCGTTGTCCGTTTCTTGTAGCGTCTACTAAGTTCAGTAACCGTGTCAACCGATCGCCGGACGCCAACGGACCAGCCGTTGATCGCCTCGCTCTTCCATCGACTCGTCGATGACGCGGCGGTCTTCCCGCCTGGTAACGCCGCGCTGCCCGACGCGGTCACGGCACACCGCGAACACCGCGCCGCCTGGTACGCGGACCTGGTCGGCCCGCTGCTGGTGCCGGCGTCGTCGGCGGACGCCCTGACCGCCCTCCTCGACCCGGCCGAGCGGCTGGCCATCGGCATCATCGGCGACCTGCCGATCGATCGGCTCGGCGTCCCCGACGACCCGCGCGTGTCGGTCCGCCAGATCGAGGCGGCCGCCGCCAAGCGCGGCGAAGACCCTCAGCCCGGCATCGCCCGGTTGCTGGCGCTCGCCGACCGCCTGCCCGAACTCGACGTCTACGCCGAACTTCCACTCACGTTCGGGCTGCTGGCCGGCCTCGACACGGTCGCGGAAGCGCGGCGTGGCGGCGCCCGGGTCGCGGTCAAGTTCCGCACGGGCGGGCTGGCCGCCGAGCTGTTCCCGACGCCGGTCGAGCTGGCCGCGGTGATCTGCGCCTGTCGCGAGCGGGAGTTGCCCTTCAAGCTCACCGCCGGGCTGCACCACGCCATCCGGCACGCCGACCCGGAGACCGGGTTCACCCACCACGGCTTCCTCAACGTGCTGGTCGGCACCGCGCTGGCGGCGGAGGGCGCGGAGGTCGCCGACGTGGCCGAGGTGCTCGCCGCGACCGACCCGGTGCCGCTGATCGAGCCGGCCCGGGCCCGCCGCGACCAGCCGCGCGGCCTGTGGGTCGGGTTCGGTTCGTGCAGCATGATCGAACCGCTGACCGACCTGATCCGGCTCGGGCTGGTGAACGGGGGATACGAGGGATGACCTGGGTTCCGGGTGCTGCGGGCTCGCCGTACGGCGTGCACAACCTGCCCTACGGTGTGTTCCGGCACCGCGGCCGGCCCGACCGGGTGGGTGTGCGGATCGGCGACCTGCTGCTCGACCTCGACGGCGCCGAGGCGGCCGGGCTGGTGCTCGCCGGCGGCGCGCTGCGCACACCGACGCTCAACGCGTTCCTGGCCCTCGGCCGGCCACAGTGGAGCGCGGTCCGCGCCCGGGTGACCGAGTTGCTGACCGACCCGGCGCACCGGGCCGCCGTCGAGCCGTTGCTGGTGCCGCTGGCCGAGGTCGAGTTGGCGCTGCCGTTCCAGGTCGGCGACTACGTCGACTTCTACTCGTCGGAGGCGCACGCGACCAACGTCGGCCGGATCTTCCGGCCCGACGACGAACCGCTGCTGCCCAACTGGAAACACCTGCCGATCGGCTATCACGGCCGTGGCGGCACGGTGGTCGTCTCCGGCACGCCGGTGATCCGCCCGAGCGGCCAGCGGGCCACCTCGACGGGCCCGGCCTTCGGGCCCTCGACCCGGCTCGACATCGAGGCCGAGGTCGGCTTCGTGGTCGGCACGCCGTCGCCGCTGGGCAGCCCCGTGCCGGTCGACCGGTTCGCCGACCACGTCTTCGGCGTCGTGCTGGTCAACGACTGGTCCGCCCGCGACCTGCAGGCCTGGGAATACCGGCCGCTCGGCCCGTTCCTGGCCAAGTCCTTCGCCACCTCGGTGTCGCCGTGGGTGGTGCCGCTGGACGCGCTGGCCGAGGCCTGGGTGCCGGCACCCGAGCAGGACCCGCCGGTACACGACTACCTGCGTGACATCCCGCACCTCGGCCTCGACCTGCGGCTCGCGGTCGATTGGAACGGCACGGTGGTCAGCCGGCCGCCGTTCGCCGGGATGTACTGGACCCCGGCACAGCAACTGGCCCACCTCACCGTCAACGGCGCCGCACTGCGCACCGGCGACCTCTACGCCTCCGGCACCGTCTCCGGCCCGGCCCGCGACGAGACGGGCTCGTTCCTCGAGCTGACCTGGGGTGGCACCGAGCCGGTCAAGCTCGACGGCGGCGAGCGCACCTTCCTCGAAGACGGCGACACGGTGACCATCAGTGCCACCGCGCCCGGGCCACACGGTGTCACCGTCGGCCTGGGCGAGGTGTCCGGCACCATCGTCGCCGCCGGTGCGCCGCACCGGTAAGGTGCCCACCGTGGTGGGATCGGCCCGGCGCCGGGTGATCGCGGTGCTCGCCGGCCTTGTGCTGGTGGCGGGCGCCGGTCTCGTGGTCTACCGGGTCTTCGCACCCGGCGAGGTGTTCGCCGAGCCGTCGAGCGGCTATCCCGCGGCGCCCACCCCGCGTCCGGCGGCGGTGCTCGGCACGCTGCCGGCCGCCCCACTGATCGTCGACGGCCGGCTGCGGGTGGTCGCCGACAAGCGCCAGGTCCGCGCCGACGGCCCGGTCGACTCGCGCTACCTCAACACGCCCTACTGGTCGTTCCGGCGCTGGCCGGCCGAACTCGTCGGCGTGGTGGCCGCGGGCACGACCGTGGTCACCCGCTGGTCCGACGGCGAACTCGTCGGCCTCGACGCCCGCACCGGGCGGGCCACCTGGCGGGCCAAGGGCGAGAAACCGACATCCCCCGGGTACGCCGGCCGGCGCACCGGCGCGCAGACCGTCTACGAGCCGCCGGGCCTGTTCCTGGCCGGCAACACGGTCGTGGTGGCGGGCGCGACCGCGACACAGGCCTACGACGCGACCACCGGCGCGGCCGGCTGGCACGACCCGGCACCCTGCGGCGGGCCCGACCCCGCCGGGTTCACCACGGCCGACAACCGGGTGGCGGTGCTGCGGGCCTGCGACACCGCGATCACGCTGCTCGACGCCGGCAGCGGTGCGGCCGCCGGCAGCATCGCCCGCAGCGCCGGCGACCTGGCCGCCGAGCCGCTGGACTGCGCCGCGCCGCGGTCGGGCTGCGCCGGGCTGCGTCTCGACCAGGGCGGGCACCGAACGGCCTGGCTGTTCGACGGCCAGCAGCCCCGGCAGGTCGGCGAGGCGGCCGAAGGCAGCACCGGCCCCGGCCTGGCCGCCGCCGACGCCTGGCTGGTCGACGGGCTCACGGTCCGGGTCGACGGCACGGCCGTGGTCGCGGCCAACGCCGGCGACGGCGCGGCGCGCTGGCGGCACGACCTCGCCGGGCCGGACGCCCAGGTGATCGCCGTGCAACCCGGCACGATCCACGTGCTGACCGCCGACCGCGACCTGATCACGCTCGACGCCGCGACCGGCGCCGAGCGATCCAGGATCCGCTACACCTACTTCGCCGAGCGGACCAACTGGGTGCCCGGCTACACCTACGCCGTCCGCGGCTTCGTGCTCACCGAGCGCCTGGCGGAGCCGGCGGCCGAGGACGACGCCGACTACTACTTCGACGCCCAGCCGGTGCTGCTCGCCCGTTCCTAGAGCGCGTTGGCCGCCGCGGCCAGGAACGCGTCGTTCTCGGCCGGGGTGCCGATCGTGACCCGTACGCCCTCGCCCTGGAACGGCCGGACGATCACGCCCTGCTTCTCGCACGCGGCGGCGAACTCGGCGGAGCCGGCGCCCAGTGGCAGCCAGACGAAGTTGGCCTGCGAGGCCGGCACGTCGGGCACCAGCTCGCGGATCGCGGTGGTGACCCGATCGCGCTCGGCGACCACCAGCGCGCACCGGCGCTCGACCTCGTCGGCCTGCTTGAGCGCGGCGATGGCCGCCGCCTGCGCGACGATGCTGGTCGAGAACGGCGTGACGACCTTGCGCACGGCGGCCGCGACGGTGGGCTGGGCGACCAGATAGCCGATCCGCAGGCCGGCCAGGCCCCAGGCCTTCGAGAGGGTACGCAGCACGACGACGTTGGCCCGGTCACCGTAGGCGCCGATGCCGTCGGGCACGTCGGCGTCGGTGATGAACTCGCGGTAGGCCTCGTCGAGCACCACCAGGACGTCGTCGGGCACGGTGTCGAGGAAGCGATCCAGCTCGGCACGGCCGACCGTGGTGCCGGTGGGGTTGTTGGGGTTGCAGACGAGGATCATCCGGGTCTGGTCGGTGATCGCCGCCGACATCGCCCGCAGGTCGTGGCCGTGCCCGGCGGTGTTGGGCACCCGCACGCTGGTGGCGCCGGTGGTGGTGGCGATGATCGGGTAGGCCTCGAACGACCGCCACGAGTAGAGGATCTCGTCGCCCGGCAGGCAGGTGACCCGTGCGAGGTGCTCGGCGAGCGCGACCGAGCCGCAGCCGGTGGCGATCCGCTCCGCGTCGACACCCAGGCGGTCGGCGAGCGCGTCCCGCAACTCGACGGCGGCGAGGTCGGGATAGCGGTGCGACCCGGCGGCCGCCGCGGTGACCGCCTCCACGACGCCGGGCAGCGGGCCGTAGGGCACCTCGTTGCTGGCCAGCTTGATCGCCTCGGTCATGCCCAACTCGCGGGCCAGGTCGGCGGGATTGCGGCCGGGCACGTAGCTGGGCAGCGAGTCGAGGTCGGCCCGGGTGAGTCGAGGTGTCATGACGGGCCTCCAGATGGGGGCGGCGGGGCGGTCCCGGCCGGCGGGTAGGCGCGCGCGACGACCACGACCGTCCTCGCGTGCTTGTCG
Source organism: Asanoa sp. NPDC049573 (assembly GCF_040676615.1). Classification (NCBI taxonomy): domain Bacteria; kingdom Bacillati; phylum Actinomycetota; class Actinomycetes; order Micromonosporales; family Micromonosporaceae; genus Asanoa; species Asanoa sp. NPDC049573. The sequence goes on along the minus strand of NZ_JBFAPI010000002.1, from coordinate 623,384 downwards.
TGCAGGGCCTGGTGCAACGGGCGGTCGACGGCCACCCACAGGGAGTCGAAGAACTGCAGGATGAAGCCGATGCAGCAGGGCCACAACAGCGTCGACAGTCCCGGGATGCTCCACCGGCGCGCCGACCGGACGAAGCCCATCTTGGGCACGCCGTCGGTGCGCACCACGCGCAGCCCGACCAGCCGCTTGCCGAGGGTCTGGCCGGTGTTGGCGACCGCCGGCACCTCGTAGGCGAACCAGAGGGCGAACGCGATGAGCAGGATCACGATCTGCAGCCGGCTGGCCTGGGCGCTGGGAGTCAGTTGCATCAGTTCGGTGAGCGAGTCGCCCTCGGCAGCGCGGGCGTTGAACTCGCGGTAATAGGGCCGCACCTCTTGCACGTACTGGTAAACGAACCAGCCGTTGACGACCACGTTGAGCAGCAGCACGGCGACGATATCGATCAGACGGGCGACCAGGCGCAGCCCGGGCGGCGCGAGCGGCACTCCGGCCGGCGCCATGGCCGCGGGCTGCGGCATGGTCTGCACGGGGAGCGGCTGGGGCCGGCTGTAGGTCTGCTGCTGGCCATAGAGCGGCTGCCCGTAGCTCGGCTGCTGCCCGTAGCCGGGGTAGCCGTTGCCCCCGTGGCTCTGGCCGTAGAGGGGCGCTCCGTTGGCGATCTGGCCGGCCGGCGATGTCGGTGCCGGAGTGCCGCCGGGCGGCGGGGTGGGCTCCGGTGGCGGCGGAGGCTCCTCGGGCGGGCCGTCGGGGGGTGTCGCGTCGGCGGGGATAGGCGCGCCGATCCAGCCTTCACCGTCCCAATAGCGCTGGGTGGTCGGTTCGGCTGGGTCTTTGTACCAACCCGGGGACACTGAGCTCACTGCACGACCTTAGCTACCACTGTCTCGGCGGCCTTGTCGTGGAGGGTCTGCTGGTACGGCTTGTCCCACAGTTGCCAGAGGCCGTCGAGGATGTTGAGGAACGGCACGAACATCGCGGCGACGAACTGCAGCAGGTAGCGCCGGACCAGGATGCCCCGGTCGAGAGGCCGACCCGGCTGGAGCGGCAGCACCCGCAGCGACATCACCCGCTTGCCGACCGTCTGTCCGGTTCGTAGCTGGTATTCGACGAAGTAGAGGTAGCTGAGAATGACCTGTAGCGCGAAGACGGCCGCGTAGAACACCAGGTACCAGACGAACACCTCGACCGGGAACCGATCCTGCTCCAGGTCTTCGGCGTGGACCAGCGGCAGGAATACCGTGAAGATCATGATCGGGCAGGACAGCACGAGGGTGATGCCCCCGATGATCAGGCCGTCGATCAGGTAGGCCAGGAACCGGTCGCCGAAGCTGGCGAGCGGATGGCCGCTCGGGCCGATGGGCGCCGGCGGTGGCACCCAGGGGCCGGCGTACCCCTGTTGCATCGGTATGTGGCCCGGGCCGGCCGGAGGATAGGCCGGCGGCGGCCCGGCGCCTGGGTTCTGCTGGGGGTCGGGATGCACCCGGACAGTGTTACAGGTTTCCCCGAGCCTCTTGTTCCCGCTCGATGGCCTCGAAGAGGGCCTTGAAGTTGCCCTTGCCGAAGCCGAGCGATCCGTGCCGCTCGATGAGCTCGAAGAAGACCGTCGGGCGGTCCTGCACCGGCTTCGTGAAGATCTGGAGCAGGTAGCCGTCCTCGTCGCGGTCGACCAGGATCTTGCGATCCTTGAGCTGCTCGATGGGCACCCGCACGGTGCCGATCCGGGCCCGCAACTCCGGGTCGTCGTAGTAGGAGTCGGGCGTATCCAGGAACTCGACCCCGGCCGCCCGCATCGCGTCGACGCTGGCCAGGATGTCGTTCGTCGCGATCGCGATGTGCTGCGCGCCCGGGCCGTCGTAGAACTCGAGGTATTCGTCGATCTGCGACTTCTTGCGGGCGATCGCCGGCTCGTTGAGTGGGAACTTCACCTTGCGCGTGCCGTTGGCGACCACCTTCGACATCAGGGCCGAATAGTCGGTCGCGATGTCGTCGCCGACGAACTCGGCCATGTTGGTGAAGCCCATGACCCGCTTGTAGAACTCGACCCAGTGGTCCATCTTGCCGAGTTCGACGTTGCCGACCACGTGGTCGACGGCCTGGAAATAGCGCTTGGGCTGCACGCCGGCCGCGATGGCGGCGGAGCGGTCGACGATCGGCCCGCGGGCCACGAAGCCCGGCAGGAACGGCCCGGAGTAGCGGGACCGGTCGATCAGCGAGTGCCGGGTGTCGCCGTAGGTCTCGATCGCCGCGAACCGGACGGTGCCGTGCTCGTCGGTGACGTCGGTCGGCTCCGTGTGCACGCTCGCGCCCTGCCGGATCGCGTAGGCGAAGGCGGCGTCGACGTCGGGCACCTCGAGGGCGATGTCGACCACGCCGTCGGAGTGGCGGGCGACGTGCGCCGCGTCGGCGGCCTGCGGGCTGACCGCGCCGCGGAAGACGAACCGGGCGGTGCCGCTGGTCAGCACGTACTCCGCGTACTCCCGGAAGCCCTGCTCCGGGCCGCGGTAGGCGACGCAGGTCATGCCGAACGCGGTGGAGTAGTAATGCGCTGCCTGCTTGGCGTTGCCGACCAGGAAGAGGATGTGGTCGAGCCCCTTGACCGGGAACGGATCGGCGGCGATGTCGTGCTCGACCGCGCCGATCAGCCGGTCGGCCGTGGCCTGGTCGGTTTCGTTGAGCGCCTGAGTCATCGTCGACTCCCCTCGTGTGGCTGCCGTCTATGCTGAGCGTCACCTGGATCCCAGATGCTGGTCAACTGTCCTAGAATTGTCTGCGCAGCTTGTGCAATCCGTCCGGGGGATGGGCGAAATGACATCGCAAATTGTCCAGCTCGACGAGTTGGACGCCGCCTTGATCGACCTGCTCGCCCGGGAGCCCCGGATCGGCGTCCTCGAATGCTCCCGGCGGCTGCGGGTGGCCCGCGGCACGATCCAGGCGCGCCTCGACAAGCTGGTCAGCCGCGGCGTGATCCGCGGCTTCGGGCCGGAGATCGAACCAGCTTCCATCGGGTACGGCGTGACCGCGTTCGTGACGCTGGAGATCGCGCAGCGGCAGGGGCATGATCCGGTAGCGGTGCACCTGTCGCGCATCCCCGAGGTGCTGGAGGCGCACACGATCACCGGGTCAGGCGACCTGATGTGCCGCGTGGTCGCCCGCTCCAACGCCGACCTGCAGCGGGTGATCGACCAGATCGTGGCGCACGGTGCGGTCTCCCGGGCCTCGACGATCATCTCGTTGACGGAGCAGATCGCGTTCCGGGTGCTGCCCTTGGTCGCGGCGGCTGTCTCGCCCGCGGCGCCGGCTTCCGGGTCCGCGGCCCCGGCGGCTCCGCCGGCCTCCGTGGACGCGGATTAATTTCGCAAATCGCATCGACACGGGTTTATCGCCGTCCCGGATCGTGCGTCGGCGTGTCGTTATGGTGCCCGGGTGGCGAGGGGTAAAGGCGAGGGCCCCTGCGTGAAATGCTGGGCCGCGTTCGTCGCGGTCCTCCTCGTCGTGGGCTATTTCACCGGCGTGCTCACTCCGCTGCTCGACCGGGTCTGGGCCATGGTCAACACCGATCAGCCGCTGACCACCCCCGCGCCGCTCTGGCAGCAACGCCTCGGCGGCACCCCACGGAGTGCCACCATCGCCGGCGGCGCGGTCATCATCGAGCAGCGCACCCTGGTCGAGTCGCGCGGCCTCGGTTCGGGCGCCCAACTCTGGGAGCACAAGGCCGACTGGGCCGCCGTCGCCGGTGAGGGCAACTCCGCCGTCGTGGTCACCGGCAAACTGCTGGTCAAGGGCTACGAGGTGGTCGACCCGATGTCGGGCTCGGTGCGCCGCCGCGACACCGAGGCGCGGGCCGTCTGGACCTATCGCAACGGGATGCTCGACGTGCGCTGCCACGGCGCCGAAGACTGCACGCTGTCGGCCTGGGACCCGCTGGGCACCTCGCCGCGGTGGACCGTCGAGATCCCGGGCATCGGCTTCGTGCTGTTCGCCGACAACCCCGACATCCTCGGCACCAAGCCGATGACCACCAAACGGATCGACGACAACGCCGGCGGCCCCGACCTCATGCCGCCGATGGTCGGGCTGCCGATCGACAACCGGGTGTACGTCGTCGACACCGCCGAGGGCCAGGTGGTCCGCGAGATCGAACCTGACCGCGACGAACGGGTCGTCGTGGTCGGTGGCCGGGTGCTTCGGATCAAGGCCGTCTCGGCCGACGGCACCTGCTATTTCTCGGTCGTCGCGTCGGACGCGGCGACCGGCGGCGAGGTGTGGCGCAACGCGGGCATCAACATGCGTACGGCCAAGGACGGCGGCTGCGCACAGCGGGACGACCCGGCCGGCGGCCGCAACGTGGTCGTCGGGGTCGCGGCCGACGCCCGCGAGTTGGTGATCGACGCGTACGACGGCCGGATCCTGTTCACCGGTGCCTCGGGCGAGCACCTGCTCGGCGTCAACGACGATTACGCGGTCGTGCGTACCGCCGATGCCGCTTCGATCCGCAGCGCCGAACTGGGTGGCCGCGGCCGATGGCAGCGCCCGGTCTCGTCGGCCGGCAAGGTCGCGCTGACCGCGCCCGCCGTGGTGGTCGTCGACGAGCGCCCTGACAAGATCATCGCGCTCAACCCGGCCACGGGTGCCGAACTGGTCAACGTGCGCTCCGACGCCGACGTACTGGCTGTCGGCCCGGCCGGGTTGATCATCGTGAGCGGCCGCAACCTGGCCTACCTGCCGTTCCAGGGCGCCGGCGGGGTGCCCAACCCGCCGCCCGCCGGCGGCAATCCACCCGCCGGCACCCCCGGCCCCGGTGCGGAGTGTGGCGGGCCCAAACAAGAGGTCTGCAAGGCCGGCTAGGCTAGCCGCTCATGAGCGACGCCGCCGCCTTCAGCTACTCACCGTTGCTTCCCACCGGCGATGACCTGACCGAATATCGGCTGGTCAGCGACGAGGGCGTCGACGTGGTCAAAGGCCCGGGCGGCCGGCAGTTCCTTACCGTCGACCCGGCTGTGCTCACCGCGCTGACCGCGGAGGCGATGCATGACATCGCCCACTACCTGCGCCCCGCCCACCTGACCCAACTGCGCTCCATCATCGACGACCCGGCGGCGTCGCCCAACGACCGCTTCGTCGCCCTCGACCTGTTGCGCAACGCCAACATCGCGGCCGGCGGCGTGCTGCCGATGTGCCAGGACACCGGCACCGCGATCGTGATGGGCAAGCGGGGCCGGCACGTCCTGACGGACGGCACCGACGAGGAAGCGATCGCCCGCGGCGTCTACCAGGCGTACACCCGGTTGAATCTGCGCTATTCACAACTCGCGCCGATCACGATGTGGGAGGAGCGCAACACCGGGACCAACCTGCCCGCGCAGATCGAGCTGTACGCGGAGGATCCCGGCGGGCACCCCGACGCCTACAAGTTCCTGTTCATGGCCAAGGGCGGTGGCTCGGCCAACAAGTCGTTCCTCTACCAGGAGACCAAGGCGCTGCTCAACCCGACGCGGATGATGCAGTTCCTGGAGGAGAAGCTGCGACTGATCGGCACGTCGGCCTGCCCGCCCTACCACCTGGCCGTGGTCATCGGCGGCACGTCGGCCGAGCACGCGCTCAAGACCGCGAAGCTGGCCTCGGCCAAGTATCTCGACGGCCTGCCCACCTCGGGCTCCTTGACGGCGCACGGCTTCCGCGATGTCGCCCTGGAAGCCGAGGTCCTGGAGCTGACCCGCCAGTTCGGCATCGGCGCCCAGTTCGGCGGCCGCTACTTCTGCCACGACGTGCGCGTCGTCCGGCTGCCCCGGCACGGCGCCTCCTGCCCGGTCGCGATCGCGGTCTCCTGCTCCGCCGATCGCCAGGCGGTCGCGAAGATCACCCCGTCCGGCGTCTGGCTGGAGCGCCTGGAGACCGACCCGGCCCGCTTCCTGCCGGAGGTCACCGACGCCCATCTCGACGCGAGCGAGGTGGTGCGGGTCGACCTCAACCGCCCGATGGACGAGATCCGGGCCGAGCTGTCGAAATACCCGGTGAAGACCCGGCTGTCGCTCACGGGGCCGTTGGTCGTCGCCCGCGACATCGCACACGCGAAGCTCGCGGAGCGGCTGGACGCGGGCGAGCCGATGCCGTCCTACATGCGTGATCACGCGGTCTACTACGCGGGTCCGGCGAAGACGCCCGAGGGTTACGCGTCAGGTTCGTTCGGCCCGACCACGGCCGGCCGGATGGACTCGTACGTGGCCCGCTTCCAGGCGGCCGGCGGCTCCCAGGTGATGCTCGCGAAGGGCAACAGGTCGGCGCAGGTGACGCGCTCGTGCGCGGAAAACGGCGGGTTCTATCTGGGCTCGATCGGTGGCCCGGCGGCGCGCCTGGCCCAGGACTGCATCAAGCATGTCGAGGTGCTCGAGTATGCCGAGCTGGGCATGGAAGCGATCTGGAAGATCGAGGTCGAAGATTTTCCGGCCTTCATCGTCGTAGACGACAAGGGCAACGACTTCTTCGCCGAGGTCACCAAGCCCACCCTGACGCTGCAGATCGGCAAGCGGTAGGCGGTCGGCCGCCGCCCGGCGGCCGACCACCTTCTCTCACTCGACGCGGAACTGGTATTCGGTCACGTCGGAAACGATGTCGCCGACATGCTCGTGAACTCGCAGCATGACCCAGCCGGTCGTCTCCGGGGTCCACGTGATCGTGGAGGTCTCTCCGTCGACGGTCTCGACCGGACCGTCGTTGAAGGAGTAGTCGTAGCCCGTCACGCCCTCGTGAGCGGGTGCGAAGGTGAACTCGCCGCTGCCACTACCGACGCCCCACATCGGGTATTGCGGTGAGGAGACCTGCGGTGCGTGCGAGGTGAGGTCCCAGCCGATCTCGGCTATCTCCGATTCGCTGCCGTCGGCTGTGCGGCTGCGTACCTGCAACGGCAGAAAGGGAAAGTCGCGCGGGGTGTATCGGACGGTGGCCGTGCCGTCGGGACCGGCGGGTGCGACCTGCTCGGTGGCGCCGAAGTCGGTTGACCAGACGTATTCGGTCACGCCGGGGGTGCCCGGGTGGAAGACCAGCGTGATTTCCTGGCCGACCAGGGGCGGCGCGGTGCCGTCGGCCGGGAAGTCCGGCGAGGTGACCGTGGGAGTCGTGGGCGGGTAGACGACGTAGACGACTGCCGACGCCTCAGCCGTGGGAACGCCGGTTGCCGTGTGACCGGTTACCGAGATGGTGTTGCGGCCCGGCGCCGTGGGCGTGACGACGAAGGTCGCGGTGCCGTCCGCCGCGGCAGCGACCGTCTGGGCAGGCTCGTCGTTCAGGCGGTAGTCGTAGGAGACGAGTCCGCCGAGACTGCCGGGGACGACCCGGAACGTGTGCGGCTCGCCCGGGCCGGCGTCGGGGGTCAGGTCGGTCAGCCGCGGCTCGGTGTTGCGTACGACGAACGCGTAGGTCGTCGCGGCGGAGCGATTGAGGGTGCGATCGATCGCCTGGACCGTGATGATGTTGGTGCCGTAGAAGGTCGGGGTGAACTCGACGGTGACCTTGCCCGTGCGTCCCACCGGCACCTCGGTCAGGCCGGCGCCCACCGCGGACCAGCGGAAGGCCACCACATCGGTGTCGGCGCCCGCGACCGCGAACGTGAACCTGCCCGGAATGCCGGGGCCACCGGCCTGGCTGGTCGCGGGGTAGTCGGTGGAGGTCACCGTGGGCGCGTGCGGCGTGGTCGTGTCGATGGTGAACGCGCACTCTGGCGACCAGAGCGACTTCGCGCCGGCCGCGTCGGTGGCGCGCACCTCGAACCGGTAGCGCACGCCGTTGGTCAGGGTCGCCGGCGCGGCCGCCCGGGCGACGCCGCCGCTGGTCAGCGGGGTCGCCGGCCACTCGACCCGCTGGCCGGGCAGGCCGACCGGCCACAGCGCGAAGGTCGCGGTGACCTTTTCGTATGGGTTGACGCCGAAATCGGGGTCGTCGAGGGCGGCGACGAATTCGGGCGTGGGTGTGCCGATGAAGATGCCCTTGTCACCGCAGGTGATGCCGGAAACGGACAGGCTCGAAGGCACGGCGGGTCGGTGATTCGCTGGCGCGGCCTGGGCGGCCCCGGCCGGGATGAGAATTGCGCCGATGGCCGCCGCGGCGACCAGAAGACGGAACAACCGTTCCTCCTGAATATCGGTGGTCGCAAATTCTAGGTGCGGCGGCGATGCACCGTTGTCCCGTGCGGAGGGGCGGCCCGAGCGGGGTGGATCACTCTGCGTCCCTCGTCGCGGAGGGGGAGGATGGAACGGTGAGTGCAGCCGAAGAGAACGGGTTCCGCGTCGAGCGGGACACCATGGGTGAGGTACGCGTGCCGGCCGAGGCGTTGTGGCGCGCGCAGACGCAGCGGGCGGTGGAGAACTTCCCCGTTTCCGGGCGCGGGATCGAGCCGGGCAACATCCGGGCGCTTGCGCAGATCAAGGGGGCCGCGGCCGCGGTCAACGGTGAGCTCGGGGTGATCGACGCTGCCCTGGCCACGGCGATCCAGGTCGCTGCCGCGCACGTCTCCGGTGGTGGGTTCGACGACCAGTTCCCGATCGACGTGTTCCAGACCGGGTCGGGCACCTCGTCGAACATGAACGCCAACGAGGTGATCGCCACGCTCGCGGCCCGGGAGGTCGGGCGCGACGTGCATCCCAACGACCACGTCAACGCGTCGCAGTCGAGCAACGACGTCTACCCCTCGTCGATCCACCTCGCCGCCACCGAGGCCGTGGTCAACGGGCTGATTCCGGCGCTCGACCACCTCGCCGGCGCGCTGTCGGCGAAGGCCGTGGAGTTCGCCGACGTGGTCAAGGCCGGCCGTACCCACCTGATGGACGCCACGCCGGTGACCCTCGGTCAGGAGTTCGGTGGGTACGCGACCCAGGTGCGCAACGGCATCGCCCGCCTGGAGTCGACCCTGCCCCGGCTCGCGTCGCTGCCGCTGGGTGGCACCGCCGTCGGAACCGGCGTCAACACGCCGCCCGGGTTCGCCGCGAAGGTCATCGAGCGGCTGCGGGCCGAGACCGGGTTGCCGCTGTCCGAGGCGGAGGACCACTTCGAGGCGCAGGGTGCCCGCGACGGCCTGGTCGAGGCGTCGGGGCAGCTTCGCACGGTGGCGGTCGGGCTCTACAAGATTGCCAACGACATCCGGTGGATGGGTTCCGGACCGCGGGCCGGCCTCGGTGAGCTGCGGATCCCTGACCTTCAGCCGGGTTCGTCGATCATGCCGGGCAAGGTCAACCCGGTCGTCTGCGAGTCGGTGCGGCAGGTCGCGGCACAGGTGATCGGCAACGACGCGACGATCGCGTTCGCGGGTTCCCAGGGCGACTTCGAACTCAACGTGATGCTCCCGGTGATGGCCCGCAACATCCTGGAGTCGATCCGTCTCCTGGCCGCGGCCAGCCGGATGCTGGCGGACCGGTGCGTGGTCGGTCTGGCGGCGAACGAGGAAGTGGCCCGCGCCTACGCCGAAGGGTCCCCGTCGATCGTCACCCCACTCAACCGCCACCTCGGCTACGACGAGGCCGCTTCGATCGCCAAGGAAGCGCTGGCCAGCGGCCGTTCCATCAGATCCGTCGTCATCGACCGCGGCCACGTGGAAAGCGGCAAGATCACCGAAGCCGAGCTGGATTCACTCCTCGACGTTTTGCGGATGACCCGGCCTTAGCGATTGAGGCTCCGCCACCGGCGCGTGCGGCCCGCCCGCGGGAGCGGCGGAGGTGCTCGCCGCGGGTCCGCGCTGCCCGGCTGCGTCGGGGTCCGCTGGCGCGGCGGCATGCGCCTGGTTTCGAGCGGCATCGCCTCCGCCTAGGCGTACCCGGTCATCGCGACCTACGACGGACCCGATGATCGACAGGACACGGCTTAGTCAGTGCGTCCGGTGGGTGGGGCCGGGTCGCATCGGGGTGGGCGGTTTTGTGCGTTCGGTGGGTGGGGCCGGGTCGCATCGGGGTGGGCGGTTTTGTGCGTTCGGTGGGTGGGGCCGGGTCGCACCGGGCTGGCCGGTTTGTGCGTCCAGCGGGTCGTGCCGCTCGGCGCGGCGGACTCTTCCGCCCTCCTCAGGCCGCCGAGCTGCGACGGATCTGCAGCGGCGCCGGTTCGACCCGGTGCCAGTTGGGCCCGGCCTCGCTGGCCAGCAATGCCTTCGTGGCCAGGGCCGCCATGTGTTCGACGGGCTGGCGGACCGAGGTCATGGCCGGCGTGGCCACCGAGGCCAGGAAGCTGTCGTCGAAGCCGACCAGCGCGACGTCATCCGGGACTCGGCGCCCGCTTTCCTCCAGCGCCCGCAGGACGCCCATCGCGGTCAGGTCGCAGGCCGCGAAGATGCCGTCCAGATCGGGGTGGGCGGCCAGCAACCGGCGTGTGCCTGAGACGCCCGCCTCCAGGCAGAAGCCGCCCTCGGCGCCGATCGGCTCGTGGCCCGCGTCGACCGACGCCGACAGGAAGCCGCGGCGGCGGCCCGTCGCGCAGGAGTTGCCGGGCTTGCCGTGGACCGCGACCACCTTGCGGCGGCCTGTGCGGTAGAGGTGCTCCACCGCCGAGCGGGCACCGGCCGTGTTTTCCGCCTCGACCGAGGCGACGCCCTGCGCCGAAAGGCCCAGCGAGACCACCCGGTCGCAGCGGGCCGCGAAGCGCGCCGCCAGTGGGGGCGAGACGTTGACCAGCAACGCGCCGACGCCGACGATCCGCGCGACGTCGTCGAGGCGGCGTGGGGCGTCGGGCTGCTCGATCACGTGGACGCGCATCTGGGTGTCGCTGCCGGCCAGCGCCGACAGGATGCCGGACATGACCCGGCTGTAGTAGGGGTTGCTGCCGAGCATGACCCCGGCGTCGTCGATGACGATCAGGTCGATGACGTCGCTGTGGCCTTTGGCCAGGGCCCTGGCCGCCAGGTCGGGGTGATAGCCCAGCAACTCGACGGCGTGCCAGACGCGGCCGCGGGCGTCGTCGGACACCTTGCGGCCGCCGGAGATCACGCGGGATGCCGTCGCGCGCGAGACACCGGCCGCGCGGCCCACGTCTTCTAGTGTCGGCTTCTTTGCCTCCATCACCGCATGTTAGGGGAGAGAGCGCTCTCCACGACATCCTGTTTTCGCTTGGTTCGGCATCCGCGAGCGGTCAGGGCCGCCCTGACCTCGCGCACCACCTCGGAAAACTCCCGCCGGGGGGACGTGCGTAACACCAGCCAGCCATCGTTGATCATGACTGCTTCGCCGTGGCGGTCGGGCGCGCACCACAGCGCCACCCGGTATTCGGGCCAGGCCAGTGGCGGGCGGACCGGCAGAACGGGGGGACGGGCCCGGGCCATCGGCAGGCCGGCCAGGAACAGGCGCACCCGCAGCAGCGACTCGGCCCGCGACGCCGCGTTGCCGTCGGCCAGCGACAAGGTGTGCGCGGCCCGGCGGCCACCGGGTCGGTCGGCCAGCCGGGCCGCGACCCCGGCCAGAAGCGCGGGCGTCACCAGCTTGTGGAAAAGCAACCCGTCGGCGAGCGCCACCGCGTCGGTCAGCGGCAGCCACACCGCCGCGTCCCAGGCGGTGCGGGCCGGCGTGGTGACCGGCACCTCGTCGTCGCCGCCGGCCAGGCGGACCCGGCACACGTCGCCCGGGTCGAGCGGCACCCGGTGCAGGACGGTGCCGCTCGAAGCGCCCACGCGCCGGTCGCCGAGCACGATCAGATGAACCGGGTCGTCGGGGCCGGCCACCGTCCGGAGGCCGTGCGCGGTCGCCGCGGACGGGCCGGCCAGCACCACCGACCCGATGGGCACCCGGACCAGCGTCGCCCGGCAGGCCAGCGCGTGATCGCGGGCCAGCCGGGAGTCGGCATAGACGTTGTGCCGCAGCCGGGCCCAGCACCGGGCCCGCAACTGATGCACCGACAGCAGGCCGGCCGCCACGGCGGCGCTGCCACGGAACACCCGCCACTCGAGCGCCGCGGGTCGGGGCGATTCGCGAGTCATGGGAACCAGCGTGCGACCCGGGCCAGCCGGTGGACAGACCTGTGGATAACTCGCGTGACAGCGCCGTACACAGCCTGTGGATAACTGTCCGGAGGCTGTGGAAAGACGCTAGGAGGCGAGCGCGCCGGAGACCGCCGCGGCGGCCGCCGTCACCTGTGGGCCCACGTCGGCGAGGTCCAATGCCTCCAGCGCGACCACGCCAACGCTCGCGTCCAGGCCCTCGACCCCGAGCACCGGCGCGGCGACCCCGAACGCGCCGGCCTGCAACTCACCGATGGTGGTCACCGGATCGGGCGAACCCGATCGCCCGGCGATGATCGCCCGGCCGGCCGCGCCCCGCGCCAGCGGATGCCGCGACCCCGCCCGGTAGGCGACGTGGAACGCCGTCCAACTCGGCTCGACCACGGCGAGCGCCACTGCCTCCGTACCCTCGGCGATGGTCAAATGGGCCGTGGCGCCGACCTCCTCGGCCAGCCGCCGCAACGCCGGCAACGCCGCCTCGATCACCAGCGGGTGGGCCCGCCGGGCCAGGTGCAGCACCCCGGCACCCAGGCGCAGCCGGCCCGCGCCGTCGCGGCGCACCAGGCCGTGTGAGGTGAGCGCGCCGACCAGCCGGTAGACCACGGCCCGGCCCACGCCGAGCCGGTCGGCGGCCTCGGTGACGGTCAGGCCCTCGGGGGTGTCGGCCACCAGATAGAGCAGCCGCAGGCCACGATCGAGCGTCTGGGCGGTCTCGCCCGCGCGATAGGCCGGCTGCGTCACACCGCGAGCATAGGCGTAAACGGATCAACGCTACCCTTGTCAGGTGACGCTGCGTTTGCATGACACCGCGACCCGGTCGGTGCGGGATTTCGTCCCGCGAGAGCCCGGCAAGGTCTCGATGTACCTCTGTGGCCTCACCGTGCAGTCCGAGCCGCACATCGGCCACCTTCGTTCCGGCGTCAGCTACGACGTGCTCCGCCGGTGGTTCGAGCGCAACGACTACCAGGTGAGGTTCATCCGCAACATCACCGACATCGACGACAAGGTGCTGCAGAAGTCGCTGGAGCAGGGCCGCTCGTTCTGGTCGATCGCCTACGCCAACGAGGTCATCCTCGACGCCGCCTACCGCTCACTGAACGTGCTGCCGCCGACCTACGCGCCGCGGGCCACCGGCCACATCACCGAGATGCACGGCCTGATCGCCCAGTTGATCGACAACGGTCACGCGTACGCGGCCGAAGACGGTTCCGGCGACGTCTACTTCGACGTCAAGTCCTACGCCGACTACGGCTCCCTGTCGGGGCAGCGGGTCGACGAGATGGCCAGTGCCGCCGACAGCTCCGACCGGGCCAAGCGCGACCCGCGCGACTTCGCGCTGTGGAAGGGCCACAAGAGCGGCGAGCCGGTCGAGGCGCAGTGGCCGAGCCCCTGGGGCGCCGGCCGACCGGGCTGGCACATCGAGTGCTCCGCGATGTGCCTGCGCTATCTCGGCCCCGAGTTCGACATCCACGGCGGCGGCCTCGACCTGACCTTCCCGCACCACGAGAACGAGATCGCCCAGTCCCGCTCGGCCGGCCTGCCGTTCGCCCGCTTCTGGGTCCACAACGGCCTGCTCAACCTGGGCGAGGCCAAGATGGGCAAGTCGACCGGCAACGTGCTCGACCTCGACTACGTGACGGCACTCGGCGTGCGGATGGTCGAGTTGCGGCACTACTTCGTCTCGGTGCACTACCGCTCCCGCATCGACTACTCCGACGAGGCGCTGCGCGAGTCGGCGACCGCCTACCGGCGGATCGAGGGCTTCGTCCAGCGGGCGGTCGAGGCGGTGGGTGCGATCCCGGCGGGCGACCTGCCGGCGGCGTTCGCCGAGGCGCTCGACGACGACCTCAACACCTCCGGCGCGTTCGCCGTCGTGCACGAGGCCGTGCGCGCCGGCAACACCGCTCTGGCGGCGGGCGATGATGAGGGCGTACGCGCGGCGCTGGGCAGTGTCCGGGCGATGCTCGACGTGCTCGGCCTCGACCCGCTCGACCCGGCCTGGTCGGTCGCGTCGACCGGTGGCACGCCGGGCGAGGAGTTGCGCGAGATCATCGACTCGCTCGTCGCCCTCGCGCTCGACCAGCGCGCGCAGGCGCGCACCAGGAAAGACTGGACCGCCGCGGACGCGGTCCGGGACCAGCTCAACTCGGCCGGGGTCAACGTCGAAGACACCCCGCACGGCCCGCGTTGGACGATCGGAACGAGGGACTGATGGCGGGCAACTCACAGCGACGTGGCCGACGGGTCACCCCCAAGAAGGGCGCGAGCGCCGGCTCCGGCGGCAAGAACCGATCCAGCCTCGCCGGCAAGGGGCGCACCCTGCCCGCCGACGAGCGGCCCTGGCACAAGGGCTACTCGGGCACCGAGAAGCTGCCCAACCGCACCGCCTGGAAGCAGGAGAAGGAGAAGCGGGCCGCGGCGGCCGAGGGTCGCGCGCCCAAGATCGGCCAGCCCGGCACCAAGGACACCACCTGGGGCAAGGGCACCAAGGGCAGCAAGCCGCGGCAGGGCACCCGGCAGGCACCGCAACGCGGCGGCAACCCGCGGGTGGCGCCGGGCCGGCGCTCCAACACGCCCCGCGACGCACCGGAGTTGCTGGTCGGCCGCAACCCCGTGCTCGAGGCGCTGCGCGCGATGGTCCCGGCGACCGCGCTCTACGTCGCGCAGGGCATCGACATCGACGACCGGATCACCGAGATCGTCCGCACCGCCGGCGACCGGGGCATCCCGCTGCTCGAGGTCGGCCGCGCCGAACTCGACCGGATGACCGGCGGCGTGCTGCACCAGGGCGTCGGCCTGCAGGTGCCGCCGTTCGCCTACGAGCCGTTCGACGACCTGATGGCGGCCGCGCTCGAACACCCCACGCCGCTGCTGGTGGCGCTCGACGGGATCACCGACCCGCGCAACCTCGGGGCCACGATCCGCTCGGCCGCCGCGTTCGGCGCGCAGGGCGTCTTCGTCCCCGAGCGGCGGGCCGCCGGCATCACCGCGACCGCGTGGCGCACCAGCGCCGGCGCCGCCGCGCGGGTGCCGGTCAGCCAGGTGGTCAACCTGACCCGAGCGCTCAAGGCCTGTCAGCGCGAGGGCTTCGTGGTGATCGGGCTCGACGCCGACGGTGAGGCCGACATCTACAACCTCGAAGCCGCCGTCGGCCCGCTGGTGGTCGTCGTCGGTTCCGAGGGACGCGGCCTGTCCCGGCTCGTGGGCGAGACCTGCGACATGCGGGTCGGCATCCCGATGGTGTCCGAGGTGGAGTCGCTCAACGCGAGCGTCGCCGCCGCGGTCGCGCTCGCCGAGATCGCCCGGCGGCGCAGCGAAGCGGCCTGACAGCCGGCGTTCACATCGAGCCCCCGGCCGGTTCACCCGGGCTGGCTAGCTTCTCGGCTCATGACGAAACGTCGCAATGTTTGGATGGGCGGGGCCATGGCCGTCGCCCTCGCCGTAGGTGTCGCGGGGCCGGCGTCGGCGCACGACGCCGACGAGTTCGGCCCCGCGACCCTGACCGGGTTCGCTTCGCTCCCGGCGCTCACCTTCGTGCCGGCCAGCGAGCCGTCCGGCTCGCTGCTCGACACCGCGCCCGTCAACGGCGTTGCCGCACCCTGGGATGACCAGCCCGTGCAGGGCTTCAGCGGCATCGTCAAGAACGGCGACGGCAGCTACGAGGTCATGTCCGACAACGGCTTCGGCAACAAGGCCAACAGCGCGGACTTCGTCCTGCGCATCCACACCCTCGCGCCGGTCTTCCACGAGAACAAGGTCGACGTTCTCGGTGGCATCAACCTGACCGATCCCAAGGGGTACGTGACCTGGCCGCTCGTCCGCAAGGACCGGGTGCTGACCGGGCAGGACTTCGACGTCGAGTCGATCCAGCGGGCCGCCGACGGCAGCTACTGGATCGGTGACGAATTCGGCCCGTTCCTGCTGCACTTCGACCGCACCGGCGCCATGATGCAGGCGCCGATCTCGCTCCCCGGCGTGTTCGCGCCGGAGAACCCGCTGCGCGGCACCACCCCCAACAACATCAACAGCAGCAAGGGCTTCGAGGGCATGGCGCAGTCGCCCGACGGCCGCAAGCTCTACCCGCTGTTGGAGGGCACCGTCGCCGGTGACACCCCGGGCACCCTGCGGCTCAACGAGTTCGACGTGCGCGCCGGCTCGTACACCGGCAAGCACTACGTCTACAAGCTCGACGACCCGGCCAACGCGATCGGCGACGCCATCGCCGTCGACGGCCACCGGTTCCTGGTCATCGAGCGCGACAACGGCCAGGGCGACACCGCCAAGACCAAGCGGATCTACCTGGCCAACATGAGCGACCGCGACAAGGACGGCGCCATGGACAAGACCCTGGTCGCCGACCTGATGAACATCAACAACCCGAAGCAGCTCGGCGGGTTCGGCAAGACCTTCACCTTCCCGTTCCAGACGATCGAAGACGTCGCGATCCTCGACAACCAGACGATCGCCGTGCTCAACGACAACAACTTCCCGGGGTCGGCCGGCCGCACCGCCGGTGTGCCCGACAACAACGAGTTCATCACGCTGAAGCTGACCGAGAGCCTCAACGCCGACCGGCGCTTCCTCGACTGAGGTAGCGGGATGCCCGGCCGTACTATGCAGGCCGGGCATCCCCTCGCCCCCGCGGAGGTCGGTAGATGCAAGGGCACGCGCTCGGGGTCGATCTGGGCACGTCTAACACGGTTGCCGTGCTGCGTTGGCCCGACGGGCGCACCCGGCCGTTGCTCTTCGACGGTCAACCCCTCTTGCCGTCTGGTGTGCTCCTCGACGAGGCCGGCCGGCTGCACGTCGGCCGCGACGCGGAGCGGCTCGCCCAGGCCGACCCGGCGCGCTACGAGCCCAACCCGAAGCGCCACGTCGACCTGCCCAGTGTGCTGCTCGGCGACCGCGAGGTGGCGACCGTCGACCTGCTCGCCGCGATCCTCGCCGCCGTCGCGCACGCGGCCGTCGAGGCGGTGGGCTACCTGCCGCCGGCCACCCTCACCTATCCCGCTGCCTGGGGCCCGCAACGCCGGCAGGCGTTGACCGAGGCGCTGTCCCGCGCGGGCTGGCCGGCCAGCACGCTGGTGCCCGAGCCGGTCGCCGCGGCCCGCTACTTCGCCGAGGTGCTGCGCCGCCCGGTCCCGGTCGGTTCGGCGCTCGCGGTGTTCGACTTCGGCGGCGGCACGCTCGACATCGCGGTGGTCCGCAACGCCGGCCCGGACCGGAGCGGCCGGTCGCGCTTCGAGGTGGTCGCCTCCGGTGGCGTCGCCGAACTCGGCGGCCTCGACCTCGACGCCGCCCTGGTCGGGCATCTCGGCCAGGTGCTCGCGGGCACCGACCCGGCCGCCTGGGAGCGGTTGCGCAACCCGGTCAACGCCGCGCAACTGCGCGACCGGCGGCGGTTCTGGGACGACGTACGCGGTGCCAAGGAAATGCTCTCCCGCGCGGCCGTGGCGCCGGTCGCGGTGCCCGGCGTGGACCAGGCGGTCCACGTCACCCGCGAGGAACTCGAACGGCTGGCCACCCCGCTGCTGCGCCGGGGCGTCATGGAGACCGCCTCGGTGATCGCGAGCGCCAACCTGCGCCCCGACCAACTGGCCGGTCTGTTCCTGGTCGGCGGCTCCTCGCGGGTGCCCCTGGTGGCCCGGCTGCTGCATGCCGACCTCGGCGTCGCGCCGACGGTCCTCGAACAGCCCGAGTTGCCGGTCGCCGAGGGCGCACTCGCCGAACCGCCGGCTGCGCGGGTTCCAGCCCAATCGACCGCCCCGGCCTGGGCACCCGCCCACGTGCCGGCCAACGCCCCTGGCCAGGCGACCGGCCCCGGCCAGCCCCACGCTCCCAGTCAGGCCGACGCCCACGGTCGTGCGACCACGCTTGGCCAGGCCACCGCCCAGGCAACCGATCCGGCCCAGGCAACCGACCCGGCCCAAGCCTCCGGCTCGGCCCAGGCAACCGACCCGGCCCAGGCCTCCGGCTCGGCCCAGGCCGGAGCCGCGGGTCTCGCCGGACCGACCTCGCCGGCGCCGGCCGGGCCGTGGAGCCCGCCGCCGGGGTCGCCCGCCGCGCGGTCGCGCCGCGTACCCCGGAAGATCCTGATCCCGGCGGCGGCGCTCGCGCTGGTCGTGGTCGTCGCCGCGGTCTCGGTGGTGATGACGCTGCTCAATCGGGACGGTTACGACAAGGTCGAGTTCGCGGCGTTCACCGATGTGGGCCAGCCGTTGCCGATGGGCGACGCGGCATACACGACGTGGACGCACGTGGCCGGTGACCGGGCCTATTTCGCCTACGCGACCGAGCAGAAGAAGCTGCGGGTCGTCGCCGCCGACGCCAAGTCGGGCAAGCAGCTGTGGAGCCAGGAGGTGCCCGACCCCGCCGATTCGTGGCAGGGCATCCGGGCCGTGCCGGGCGCCGTGCTCGCCTACGCGGACGCGATCGGCAGCACCGAGCCGCGCCGGTTGTCCGTGCTCAACCCCGACAACGGCAGCCGGCTGTGGAACCTCGACCTCTACGGCGACGACGAGACCTTCGTCGTCGCCGACCGGCTGGTCGTCGTCGACCGGAAGAACGCGAAGCTGGTCGGCTACGGGCTGCGCGACGGCGATCAGAAATGGGAAAAAGCCACACCCAAGGACCAGTACGACAACGCCAAGACCGTGGTGTACGGCGCCCAGACGGCGGCCGACGTCGGCGGGCCGGCCGACTTCACGGGCACGGCGCTGGACCCCGACCGCGACGACGACAACCGGCTCGTGCAGATCAGCGCCGACCGGTCGGCCCGGGTCATCGACGCGGTCAGCGGCGAGATCGTCGAAGAGCAGCCCAACTTCGCCGATCCGGGCGATCTCGCGACCGTCTACGACGGCCAGCTGTTCACCACCCGCACGAGCGACAGCACCGAGGTGTTCGCGGCCGACCTCGACGCACTCGACAAGCCGCGCAGCGTCTACCGGGCGTCGGATCCGGCGCGCCGGGCGGCCGCGCTGAGCGCCTGCGGCGACAAGCGGATCTGCCTGCTGGAACAGACCTCGTACGACTCGAAGAGCACCCAACTGGTCGCCGTGCCGATCGGTGGGGACGGCCAGACCTGGACGAAGCCGGCAGCTGGCGTCGACGCGATCCTGCCGGTCGGGACCCACGTGCTGGTGCAGAGTGACGAGTCCGGCACCGACAAGGTGGTCGGCTACGACACGACCGGCAAGCAGGTGCTCGAACACGACGGCGTCGTGGGGCGGGTCAACGGCGCCAGCGTGCTGGTTTTCGGGAAACCGCCGAGCATCAGCGTCGACGACTACAACGTGATCGGCTGGGTGCTCGGCGCGAAGGAGCCGGTGCAACTCGGCGCGCTCAGCGGGGTGCGCTCGGCCAGCTGCACCTGGTCGACCAGCGTGATCGCCTGCGCCGGCGACAAGGACCTGCGGCTGCGCCGCTTCGCCGGGTAGGACGCGAAACGGCGGGCCGGTTGCCCGGCCCGCCGTTTGCTGGAGCTTGTTTCAGAGGCGCGTGCCCGCGGTGGCGTGGAACGCGTGGTGCCGGTCGGCACGCGGCTTGACGAACACGGTGTCGCCCATGTTGGGCATGTGGCGGCGGTCGGTGCGGATGGTGAACCGCTCGGAGACGCCGTCGAGGGCCGCGTGGCCGTAGATGTTGGCGTCGGAGCCGAGGTCTTCGACCAGCTCGACGACGACCGGCAGGCCGCCCTCGGTGGGCCCGACCAGGTCGCAGTCTTCCGGCCGGAAGCCGACGGTCACCTTGTCGCCGCCGCCGTTGGCGCGGGCCGCGGCGACCTCTTCGCGGGTCAGCGGGATGACCAGGTCGATGAACTTGGCGCCCGAGTCGGTCAGCGGCACGGTCTTGATGTTCATCGCCGGCGAGCCCATGAAGCCCGCGACGAAGACGTTGGCCGGCTTGTCGTAGAGCGCCCGCGGGGTGTCGACCTGCTGGAGCACGCCGTCGAGCATGACCGCCACGCGGTGACCCATCGTCATGGCCTCGACCTGGTCGTGGGTCACGTAGACGGTGGTGATGCCGAGCTTGGCCTGCAGCGAGGCGATCTGGGTGCGGGTCTGGACGCGGAGCTTGGCGTCGAGGTTCGACAGCGGCTCGTCCATCAGGAAGACCTGCGGCTCACGGACGATGGCGCGACCCATCGCGACCCGCTGGCGCTGGCCACCGGAGAGCGCCTTCGGCTTGCGGCTGAGGTATTCCTCGAGCTGGAGCAGGCCGGCGGCCTCCTTCACCCGGCGGTCGATCTCCGCCTTCGAGGTCTTACGCAGCTTGAGCGCGAAGGCCATGTTCTCGTAGACCGACATGTGCGGGTAGAGCGCGTAGTTCTGGAAGACCATCGCGATGTCGCGAGCCTTCGGCGGGAGGTGCGTGACGTCGCGGCTGTCGATGTGGATCGAGCCTTCGTCGACGTCTTCGAGGCCGGCGAGCATGCGCAGGCTGGTGGACTTGCCACAACCGGAGGGGCCGACGAGGACGAGGAACTCGCCGTCGCCGATCTCCAGGTCGAGGTGGTCGACCGCAGGCCGTTCAGTGCCCGGATAGATCCGGGTGGCCTGGGTGTAGGTGACCGTAGCCATGAGGGGACACCGCTTCCTTTCACCGGCAGGAACGTGCCGGACGATCCGAGTGAAAAGAGCTGCCGGCACGTCACCGCGCCGACACCTTGTCTGCAGGTCACCGTAAAGGTTTCTCGCAATGGTGCCAAGGTGTGGGCCGGCTACTGCCCCATTTGCCCTGGCAAGCGCCACCGGGGTGGGGGATCGCTATGCTGTGCTCAAAGCTGCCCCTGTAGCTCAGATGGCCAGAGCACTCGCCTTGTAAGCGAGATGTCGCCGGTTCGATCCCGGCCGGGGGCTCACGAGGCCGACCGTCGGCGGCTGTTCAGCCGCCGCGCGGAGCAGGCGGGGCCGGGCGGGTCGGCAGCTGCCACGGCGCCCGGTCGATCAGGCGGGCGATGAAAAGGCCCAGCAGCAGGCCGGCGACCGAGTCGGTCAGCCAGTGGAAGTCCAGGTAGATGGTGGTCACGAAGACGATCGCCGGCGGGGCGATGCGCAACCACAGGGTGGCCGTGCGGTTCAGCCAGGGTGCCAGGAGCAGCGCGATGACGCCGTACCAGACCACGGTGTTGACCAGGTGGCCGGACGGGTAGCCGGTGTCGTACGTACCCGGTGGCAGGCTGCTGTTGAAAAGATCGACCGCGTGCGGGCCGGTGTATCCCGGTGCCGCCCGCTCGGTCCAGATCTTCAGCGGCATGATCACGACGCCGGTCAGCAGGAACGCGGCGACGACCGGCAGGATCGGGTAGAGGTTGCGCCGGCGGATCGCCAGGAAGATGGCGATGACCAGGCTGATCAGCGTCAGCGGGCCGCCGTTGCCGAGATAGTTGAACACCCGGGCCAGAGTGTGGGTGACCTGCGTCTGGTGTGTCACGCACCAGTCGCGCACGGTCTGGTCGACGCCGAGCAGGCCACCGGCCGCGAGGATGCCGGTCAGCAGCGCGAAAAGGCCGACCAGCAGGAGGTCGAACCACCAGCCGGCCGGCCGCACCGGCCGGAGCCGGAGGGCGGCCGCCCGTTCGGTGATCGCGTTTCGCACGTGACCACCGTATCCGCGCGGCACACCCCCGCTCCGAGGCGCCTACAGAAGCTTCTTGATCCGGTTGTAGACCAGGTCGATCCGGACACCGCTGTTGGGGCAACCGCCGAAGTGGTGCAGGGCGATCACCCGGTCGGTTTTCCGCGAGATCACCGGCGAACCCGACGAACCGCCCGCCGTGTCGCAGTAGTACGAGACGTCGGAGTCCGTGCCGTAGCCGTCGTAGGCCGGGTCGTTGACCGCGCAGATGCCGCCGCCGTCCTTGTCGCTGCCCATCGCGATCATGCCGGGGTTGCCACCCGGGTGCTGAGGGATGTAGACCTCGCTGCCCTTCACCGGGCGGGTGGGCTCGATGGTCAGGTAGCCGTACTTCTGCACCTGCGCGAAGTTTTCCACCGAGAACAGCGTGTAGTCGAGGTCGCGGTCGGTGCTGAGCACCTTGTCGCCCCAGACCTTGGTGGCCTTGAAGACCGCGTCGCCGCCGCACTTCGCGCACTGGTAGTCGAACCAGACCTCGGTGTCGTAGGCGTCACTCGACGTGACCATGCAGTGGTTGTTGGTGAGCATCCGGTTGGTCGTGCCGAGCCGCCAACCGGTGCACAACTCGGTGCCGTTGATCAAAAGCCGGGCAACAGCCTTCGACTTCTTGTACGCGACCGGATCGGCCGATTTGTAGCAGACGGCGTCCCGCGCCTCGTTGGAGCCGCAGACGCTCTCCTCGCGGCCGTTCTCCGACAGCGACCGGGCGGTCCGCAACTCGGACGCGTCCTCCGCCGCCTGCTCCTGGCCGGTGAAGCCGCGGGCCACCTTGTCGACCCGCACGCCGAGCCCGGCGGCCTCCTGCAGCCCCAGCGGGTCGGGCACGGCGCGGTGCAGCGTGACCACCGCGGTGTCGCCGGTCACCGACATCGCCCACCGGCCGGCGCCGTCGGCCGCCTCGGCGCGGCTGCCGAGCAGCCCACCCACCACGTCGAGCGGGTCGCTGTCGACCCGGTGCACCTCGGTGCCCTCGGGGTCGGAAACGGTGACGTAGTCGCCCGGCAGCATCGCGAGTTCGTCGAAGTGCACCTTCACGTACTCGGCACCGGGGTAGCGGAACGTCTCGGTGGTGGTGCCCGCCGAGCGGTAGTCGAGCAGCGCGCCGACCGACTCGAGCGCGCCTACCTTCTGCCGCCCGACCGCGTCGATCGCGGCACCGACGCCGGCCGGCGGCGCGACCGGCAGTCCGCCGGCCGCGGTGTCGGATTCCTTACCCTGCTCTGCGGCCGCGGCCGCTGGGGGCGCTGCCGCCGCTTGGCCGAGCCGCGCGATTCCCGCCGGCTGTGCTTCGGTCCCGTCGCCGGTCATCGCGTACGCCGTCGCGCCGGCCAGAACCACTGCCGTGCACGCACTGGCGACCAGCGCCAGAGTCCGCCGCATACCTTGCCCCCTTGGCTCTCCTACATGGACTGCCACCAGGGAGAAAAGCCCCAGAGCAGACAATCAGATCATCTCGCCACTGTGTAACGAGCCACGGTCGACTGCGTAGCGCCGGTGTCAGCGGGCAGACTTGACGGGTGCGGATCACTTCGGCCCTCATCGACCCGGCGTTGCTCGACCTTCCCTGGTCGACACCGCTTGAGGAGTGGCCGCCAGATCACCTGGTCGCCCTCCCGCAGGGCATCTCCCGGCATGTCGTGCGCTTCGTCCAACTGGCCGGCACGGTCTACGCCGTCAAGGAGACCGGCGAGCGGATCGCCGAACGCGAGTACGACCTGCTCCGCCAGCTCGAACGGATCGGCTTCCCGGCCGTGGAGGCCGTCGCCATCGTGGCCGACCGCGCCGACGCCAAGGGCGAGCCGCTCGATCCCGTGCTGGTCACCCGCCACCTGCAGTTCTCGCTGCCCTACCGGGCGGTGTTCTCACACACGCTGCGCCCGGAGACGATGAACCGGCTGCTCGACGCGCTCGCCGCGTTGCTCGTGCGGATGCACCTGACCGGCTTCTTCTGGGGTGACTGCTCCCTGTCCAACACGCTGTTCCGACGGGACGCCGGCGCGTTCGCGGCCTACCTGGTCGACGCCGAGACCGGCGCGTTGCGCCCGTCGTTGTCAAACGGGCAACGCGGCGAAGACGTGGAGATCGCGCGGCTCAACATCTTCGGCGAGGCGCTCGACCTGCAGGCCGCCGAGTTGCTCGACGAGGCGATCGACCCCGAATGGGTGGCCGACGAGGTGATCGCCCGCTACGAGCGGCTCTGGCACGAGGTGACGTTCGAGCAGGAGATCGCGCGCGACTCACGGCACGACATCGAGAAGCGCATCCGCAAGCTGAACGAACTCGGCTTCGACGTCGCCGAGGTGTCGATGTCGGTGGTCGAGGGCGGCCGGGCGTACGTGCGGCCGAAGGTGGTCGACGCCGGCCACCACACCCGCCGGCTGCTCCGGCTGACCGGCCTCGACGCGGAGGAGAACCAGGCCCGGGCGCTGCTCAACGACCTCGACGCCTACCGGGCCGACAGTGACCTGCCTGACGAGCAGCAGGCCGCGCACCGCTGGCTGATCGAGGTGTTCGAGCCGGTCGTCCGGGCCGTGCCGGCCGAGTTGCGGCGCAAGCTGGAGCCGGCCGAGCTCTACACCCAGGTGCTCGAGCACCGCTGGTTCCGCTCCGAGGAGGCCGGCCGCGACGTGGGACTGGCCGCCGCCGTGCAGTCCTACCTGACCGACGTGCTGGTGCACCGCCCTGACGAGCAGGCGGTGCTCGGCGTCGAGGTGCCGGCCCTGCCCACGTCAGTCTGACGACGCCTCAGGGCTCGGCTGCGCCGGCACCACCACCGGCGGCGGAGCGGGCGGGCTGGCCTGCTTGATCAGGGCGCTCAGCCCGGCCCGGCGGGCCACCACGGTCAGCTCGTCGCCGGGCCCCAGCAGCGTCTCCGGCGGCGGTGACCAGCGCGGGCGTTGACCGGCCTTGAGCAGGGCGATCACCCGCGCACCGCGGGGCTGGTCGGCATCGCGCACCGGCCGGCCGTCGAGCGGCGAACCCTTCGCGACGACCACGATCGTGACCAGCAGGGCGTGCCGGCCGATCGGGATCGTCGCGACCACCTGCCGCTTGCGCAGCACCGCCGCGAACGCGGGCGCGGCCAGGTAGGAGACGCTGTGCGACCGGAAGATGCTGAACGTCGAGCGGATCCGCTGCGCCAGGTCGCCGTCGAACAGCCGCAACACCACCCGCAGGTCGGGCTGCAGCGACCGGCCGTTGAGCGCGGCCTGCAGGTTGGTCACGTCGTCGGTGGACACCACGACCAGCGCCCGGCACGTGCCGACCGACGCCTCGACCAGCGTCTCCTCCAGGGCCGCGTCGCCGACGATGACCGGGATGCCGAGTTGCTTGGCGACCACCGCGCCGCGCGGTTCGGCCACCTTGTCGATCGCCACCACCTCGACGCCGAGGTTGTGCAACTGGCGGATCACCCTGGTGCCGACGTTGCCGAGCCCGACCACCACGACGTGCCCCTCGCGCGGCACCGCGAGCCTGCCGGCGGTGAGGGCGAGCCGGGCCTTGACCATCGCGTCGACGACGGCGGCGGTGATCAGCGGCACCAGCGCCAGCCCGGCCACCGTCAACACGATCTGCATGAGCTGGACGACGACGCCCTTGTCGACCTCGACGTCGGCGCCGTTGAGCGCGGTCAGCAGCGTCGTGTAGACGGCCTGCCACGGGTCGAGGTGCGCGGTGCCGTCGGTGCGGTAGAGCAGGTAGCCGAACGTCACCGCGACCAGGATCACGGCCGCCGTGGCGATGCCGATCTTTCGGCTCAGGAACGAACGCAGTGCCTGGCCGAAGCCCTGCAGCGGGCGGCGGATCCGGCGCGCCCGGGCGATCCGGTTGGCCGCGACCTCGGTGGCCGGTTGCTGGCCGGTGGCCTCCGCGAGCACCAGGTCGGCCCGCGCCGGGTCGGGGAGCATCACCATGTGCGCCGGGTCGCTGGTGTCGGCGATGCCACAGACCACGTGCTCCGGGCGTACGTCGTCGCGGTGGGCCACCACCAGCGTGCGGCCATAGTGGTGGAAGTTGGTCGGCGCCACCTCGCCGAGCGCCGCGGCGACGAACGTGGGCGCCGCCATCGCCGCGTCGGAGAGCACCTCGCAGTCGCCGAGCAGGCGCTTCACGCCGTACCCGAGACCGGTGTTGAACATCCGCATCACGACTCGGACCCGCGGCGCGATCTCGTGCGCGGTGAGCGCGGCGTGGATGTTGCCGACGTCGTCCTGCTGCATCAACGCCAGGCCGGCGGCGGTCTCCAGGCCGGCGGCCCGCAGCGCCGTCTCGTCGACTCGGTCGGCGCGGATCACCCGGATGCCGCGGATCTTCGCGATGTCGGGTGCGGTGGGATGGCGACCCGGCGGAAGCACCACGGTCACCCGCACCGTCGCCGGGCCGAGCGCGTTGACGAGGTGGTAGGCGAGCGCGTCGTGCCCACACACGATGTAGTGCGGGCGGGTGTCGCCGTTGGTGCGCAAGCCGTCGCGCAACCGGGTCTCGACGGCGCGACGCGCCCGGTTGCGCCACGGAACGACCATGCCCCGGATCGTAGGTGCTCTCTGGGCGTTGGGAGCAACGGAACCCGAGCCTGCGTCGTTGGTCCGTTTGGTGAGCTAGGCGGTAAATGCCGCTAATGCGCTACTGACGGAATGGACTGACATGACCAAGTGGATCTATCGCGCGGTAGGTACGGTCGGCGTCGCCGCCGGTGGCGCCCTGCTCCTGGCGGGCGGTGCCGCGCAGGCCGACGGGATCGACGCGCCGGTGAACGACCTACGTGGTTCGCTCGACGGCTATTTCGGTGCCCTCCCGGGCGGCGGCGACCTGTTCAGCGGCGCCGACGCGGCGAACAGGGACCTGGCGCCCGCGCAGCAGCTGGGCTTCCTCGCCGCGTTGCCGAGCAGCCCGACCGCCGGGGTCGACCCCACGGCGCTGGAAGCGGGCACGGGCGCGGGCCAGCTCTCCGCCGACGACCTCAACCTGCTGTCGGTCGGTGACCAGAAAATCGGCATGGACGACCTCGGCGGCGCGCTCGGCTCCATCGGGCCGCTGACCCAGGACCCGGCCGGCTCGGCCGGCGGCGCCACCCGGAGCGCGGCGGCGCTGCCCGTGCTCGGCGGTGCCCCGGTGGACCTCGGGCTCGACAAGGTGGGCGGTCAACCCGGCGGCGCGCCCGGCGAGGACGAACTGACCGGCGCGGTCAGCAACACGCTCAGCGAAGACAACCTCAACACGATCGGGAGCGACTCCCAGATGCGGACCCTGGGCAGCACGGTAGACGCCGACCAGCTCGCGGACTTCGGTTCGGTCACCCGCCAGACCGGGCTCGGTGACCTGGGCCGCAGCGGGCTCGGCGGCGCGCCCCTCGGCGAGTCGACCGACGACCCGCTCGGCGCGGTGGGCAAGCACGCGGCCCCGGACCCCGGCGACTTCGCGATCGCCGACCTGAAGGGCGACACACTCGACCAGGTCGGCGAGCTCGTGCCGCCGCTGATCGGCGAGGCGCTCGAGGCCGAGATGCCGCCCGGCTTCCTCGGCACCGCGACCGAGGCCGACCCCAACTCCAACGCGCTCGGCCTGCCGCTCATCAGGCAGCTCCCGGTGGACGCGCTCAGCACCGGCGGCAACCTGCCGGTGCTCGGTTCGCTGACCTCGCAGGGCGCCGGCTCGGCTCCGGCCGGGCAGGCGCAGGCCCCGACCGCAAGCCAGGCCCCGGCTCAGGTTCCGGCGCAGAAGACTCAGCCGTCGGTCTCGCCGACCGCCGACAACCAGCGCGCCGGGCACCGGCAGTGGTCGAAGTCGTCGTCGGAGCGGCCGGTCGCCGGCGAGGACTCCGACTTCCGCTGACCTCCCGACGCAGCCGGCCCGCGGGGGTCCCGCGGGCCGGGTGCGCCGGCGCATACTTGCGATCATGAGGTTTCGGGGGATCGTCGCGCTCGGCGGCAAGACAGCGACCGGCATCGAGGTGCCCGCGGACGTGCTGGCCGCGCTCGGGCCGGGCAAGCGGCCACCGGTGATCGTCACCCTGGGTGGGCACAGCTATCGCACGACGGTCGCGCCGATGGGCGGGGCCTCCTTCGTGCCGCTCAGCGCGGAGCACCGCACCGCCGCCGGGGTGGCCGCCGGCGACGAGATCGACGTGGAGATCGTCCTCGACACGGCCGAGCGCACCGTCGACGTACCCCCGGATCTGCTCGAAGCCCTTGACCGGGCCGGCGGGGCCAGGAGCGCGTTCGACGCACTGTCCTACACCCGGCGCAAGGAATGGGCCCGGCTGGTCGAGTCGGCGAAGGCGCCGGAGACCCGGCAGCGACGGATCGCGAAGGCGGTCGCGGAACTGTCCGGCGGGCAGTGACCCGGTGACCGCCCGAAGCTGGGACGCCGAGTCCTACCACCGGGTGTCGGTGGCGATGGACGCGATGGCGCAGCAGGTGCTCGACCGGCTGCCCCTCGACGGCGACGAGACCGTGCTCGACGCGGGTTGCGGCACCGGCCGGATCACCGCCAAGCTGCTGGCCCGGTTGCCGCGCGGGCGGGTGATCGCCGTCGACGCCGACCCGGCGATGGTCGCGATCGCCCGGCAGACGCTGCCCCAGGTGATCGAGAGCGACCTGCTGGAGTTGTCGCTGCCGGTGACCGTCGACGCGATCTTCTCCACCGCCACGTTCCATTGGGTGCTCGACCACGACCGGCTTTTCGACCGGCTGGCGGCGGTGTTGCGTCCCGGCGGGCGACTGGTTGCCCAGTGCGGCGGCGCGGGCAACATCGCCGCGCTGCGGTCGGCCGCCGACGAGGTGGCGGCCCGGCCGGCCTGGCGGTCCTACTTCACCGACTTCACACCGCCTTTCCATTTCGCGTCACCGGATGCGACCGTGCGGCGGCTGACCCGGTCGGGCTTCCTCGACGTCGAGTGCTGGCTCCAGCCGTTTCCGATCAGGTCGGACGAGCCGCACGCCTATCTGGAGACGGTGCCGCTGGGCCCGTGGGCGCAGCTGCTGCCGGCTGCGCGGCGCCGCGACTACGTCGTGCAGGTATGGGACCGGGTGGCCGGCGACACGGTCGACTACGTGCGGCTCAATATCAGCGCACGGCGCGGATGAGCTGGGAGAAGGCGGTGGCCCGGGTGGCCGCCCTTTCCGACGGCGGGCCGCTCGATCCGCGGTTGCGGGTCACCGTGCACTTCCATCCGGATCGGCTCGTCGGCGGGCGGTCGATCCTCGCGGCGATGGCGCAGGACGGGGTCTACCGGTCGCAGTTCGAAACCGGCACCAGCAACGGCGGGCTGACCGCGGTCCCTGGCGGCGACCGCTGGCGGTGGGAAAGCCGGATGTTCGGCGGGGCCTACGACGGTGCGCCGGCCGCCGCGCGGCCAAAGTACGGGTCGCTCAACCACCGTGGCCGGGCGGCCGGCGGGTCGCCGCGGTTCGGCTCGGCACACTTTCGGCTACGTGCGTCCACTCTGGAGCGCACGACGTTCTGCTACCCGGACAGCGTGTTCGAACCGGCGTCGTTCGGCGTGGCCGCGCGGATGTCCCTGATCGCCCTGGCCGAGGCCGACGAGCAGGACTACCTCGACGACTACATCGAGGCACACGTGCACGGGGTCATCCGCTTCGCGACCGACGTCGAGGCGGTGGTCCTCGACCCGTGTTATCGCGACACGGCGGTCGAGGAACTCGCGGCCGCGCTGCCGTGCCCGGTCGAGTGGCACCACGGTTTCGTGCTGCCGGTCGACGAGTTCGTGAAGCACCCCGACTATCGAGGGCCGGCGGTCATCGAGGCGGGGCTCGACATCGCACGGGACGGGCGCCTGGACGCCCGCATCGTCGGCGCCGCCGTCAACGCCGGCCGGCACGACCCGCAGACGCTCAAACGCGTCTGGCATCACGTCGCCCGCTTCGGCAGTTGACCTCGAGGCCGTCGACGGGGCCGGCCTCTGGGTGCGCACGGTGTTGGGGGCGGCCAGCGCCGCCGTAGGCCACCGGTGGCCGCGTGCGGCCGGTCAGCTGACCCAGGAGCCGGCGCGCATGACGCGGACGACCCGCAGGTCGGCGTCGAGGATCGCCAGGTCCGCGCGCCAGCCGGGCTGCAACGAGCCGACCGTTTCCCCGAGGCCGATCGCCCGGGCCGGGGTCGTCGCCGCCATCCGGCAGGCGTCGACGATCGGGATGCCGGCGCCGACCGCCCGGCGCACGGCCGCGTCCATCGTCAGCGTGCTGCCGGCGATCGCGCCGTCGTGGGTCAGTCGGGCCACCCGGTCGCTGACCGTGACCTCCTGGCCGCCCAGGTCGTAGGCGCCGTCGGGCATGCCGGCCGCCGCCATCGCGTCGGTGACCAGGGCGGCCCGGTCGGCCCCGGTGACCGTCGCCGCGAACGACAGCGTGCCGTCGTGCAGGTGCACCCCGTCGGCGACGAACTCGCACACCACGCTGGCCGCGCCCAGCAGCGCGAAAACCGGCCCTGGCTCGCGGTGGTGCGGCGGCCGCATGCCGTTGAAGACGTGCGTTCCCACGCTCGCGCCGGCGTCGATCGCCGCCAGCGTCTCGTCGTAGGACGCGTCCGTGTGGCCTACCGCCGCGATCACGCCGTGCGAGGCCAGCAGGCGGATGGCGTCCAGCGCGCCCGGTCGCTCCGGAGCGACCGTCACCATCCGCACCGCTCCGCCGCCCAGCGTGATCAGCTCGCCCAGCTCGGTCGACGACGGGTCGCGCAGGAACGACGGGTTCTGTGCACCGCAGCGGACCGTCGACAGGTACGGCCCCTCGAAGTGGATGCCCGCCAGCACGCCGGCGTCGACCAGCGGCGCGAACGCCGCCGTGGCCGAGCGCATCAACGGGAACGGCGAGCTGACCAGGCTCGCGAACAGCGTCGTGGTGCCGTGCCGCAGGTGGAACGCCGCCGCCCGCAGCGCCGCATCGGGATCACCGGTGGTGAACGTGTCGCCGCCGCCGCCGTGGTTGTGCATGTCGACGAAGCCGGGAACGATCCACTGCGGGTCGGCGACGTCGCCTGGGGTGACCGACCCGATGCGGGTGCCGGCCACCTCGATCGAACCCGTCACGACACCGGTGGGCGTCACCACCCGTCCGTCGATCCTCACGCCGCCTCCAACGCGTCCCCGCCGAGCAGGCCGGCGCCGAGGCAGCCCGCCGCGTCGCCCAGCGCCGCCCGCACCAGCGCCGGTTCGCGCTGGAACGTCAACCGTGACCGCACGCCCGCGGCGAGCGGCGAAAGCAGCTGGGCCCCGGCCTCGGACAGGCCGCCGCCGACCACGACCACCGACGCGTCGAACAGCGTCTGCGCGATCGTCAGGCCGTCGGCCAGCGCGTCGACCACCTCGCCCCAGGCCTGGACCGCCAGCGGCTCGTCGGCCAGCGCGCGGGCCGCGACCGAAGCGGCGGACAGCCGCACACCGGCCAGCTCGGCATAGCGGCGGGCCAGCGCGGCCGCCGACGCCACCGACTCCAGGCAGCCGCGCGCGCCGCAGGCGCAGATCGGGCCGTCCGGCCGGACCATGATGTGGCCGACCTCGCCGGCCGCGCCGTGCGCACCGGCGAACGCCTTGCCGTCGACCACGTGCGCGGCCGCGATGCCGGTGCCGACGGCCACGAACAGCACATGCCGGTTTCCGGCGCCGGCACCGAGCCGGGCCTCGGCGACCCCGCCGGCGCGCACGTCATGACCGAGCGCGGCGGGCAGGCCGAGACGATCAGAAACCAGATCACGCAGGGGTACGTCGCGGAAGCCCACGTTCGCCGCCCAGACCGCCACGCCCCGGACCTCGTCGACCACGCCGGGCACCGCGACGCCCACCGCGACGGGGTTGAGTCCGTCCGCGCGGGCCTTGCCGGCGAGGCCGGACGCTACGTCCAGGAGGGTCGCGACGACCGCCGGGCCGCCGTCGGCGGCGTTGGTCGGGTGCCGTTCGGCGTGCCGCAACTCGCCGGCGCGCGACACCAGGCCGCATTTCATCACCGTGCCGCCCACGTCGAGCGCCACGACGACGTCGTCGCCTCCGGTCACCGCGGTTCCAGCACGACGGCGCGGGTCAGGTTGCGCGGCGCGTCCGGGTCCAGCCCGCGGTGCTGGGCCAGCGCGACCGCGAACCGCTGCGCCAGGATCAGCTCGGCCATCGGATCAAGCGTGACACCCGCACCGGCGCCGACGAACGTCGCCCCGGTCGCGGCGACCTCCTCGGCCAGCCCGGTCGGCGGCGCGCCGAGCGTCCAGACGGCCCGACCGGGTCCGGCGATCGCGATCGGGCCGTGCCGGTAGTCCATCGCCGGGTAGGCCTCGGTCCAGAACGTTGCCGCCTCGCGGCACTTGAGCGCGGCCTCCTGCGCCAGGCCGACCGTCCAGCCCTGCCCGACGAAGGTCACCTGCTCGACCGCGGCCGGGTCGAGCGGCAGGGGTGCGTCGACGGCCCGCTGAGCGTCGCCGGCCAGCGTCGCGACGTCTTCGCCGAGGCCGGCCCGGAGCAGGGCCAGCGCGCTGGTGGCGAACCGCGTCTGCACCACCGACCGCTCGTCGGCGAAGGGCAGCGCGAGCGCCGCGCCGGCCCGGGTCGCCGCCGGGGTGTCGGGTTCGCCGACGATCGCGAGGGTCGGACCGGACAGACCGCCCAGCAGGTCGACGATCTCCGTGGTGGTGCCGGACCGGCTGATCGCCACGACCAGGTCGTAGGAGCGGGCACGGGGGAACTCCGACGCCTGGAACGCGTCGGTCTCGCCGTGGCCGAGGCTTTCGCGGCGGGCGGCGTACGCCATCGCCATGAACCAGCTCGTGCCGCAACCGACGACGGCCACGCGCTGCCCGCGGCGCGGCAGTGGGTCGAGGTCGAGGGACGCGGCGCGCGGCCACATCTCCGGCTGGGTGGCGATTTCCGCCTCGACGTGCGTCACCCGATCCACCCCCTGGGGAGCCTGCGCGAATCAGCTCGATAATCGCGGTTTCCGCGCGTTATTGTGCAGGAGAAGGCACCGTGCGGCAAGCATGCGCGGATCGCGCGCGACCGCGCAGCCAAAGCGTTGCTTGCCGCTCGTTTCGCGCACTAGTGTGCACCGCAATTACACGGGGTCCGTGCCAGGGGGTCGATGTGGACCGGTACGCGCGTTGGAACGCCCTGCTCGAGCTGCTCACCGACAGCGGCCGGGTGAGCGTGGAAGACGCCGCGCTGCGGCTCAACGTCTCGCAGGCGACCATTCGGCGCGATTTCGACCAGCTCGGCCAGCAGCAGATGATCACCCGGACCCGGGGCGGCGCGGTCGCCAACGGCGTCTCCTACGACCTGCCGCTGCGCTACAAGACGGCCAAGCACTCCGCCGAGAAGCAGCGCATCGGCGCGGCCGCCGCGGCCCTGGTCGAGCCCGGCATGGTGGTCGGGCTCAACGGCGGCACGACGACCACCGAGGTGGCCCGCGCCCTGGCGGTGCGCCCCGACCTCAACTCCAGCGCCGACGGCGCCCAGCTCACTGTCGTCACCAACGCGCTCAACATCGCCAACGAACTGCTGGTCCGCTCGCGGATGAAAATCGTGGTGGCCGGCGGCGTGGTCCGGCCGCAGTCGTTCGAGTTGGTCGGCCCGCTCGGCAGCGCCCTGCTCCGCGAGGTCACCCTCGACATCGCGCTGCTCGGCGCCAACGCGATCGACGCGGTGCTCGGCCCGGCCGCGCACCACGAGGGCGAGGCGTCGATGAACGCGCTGATGGTCGCGCGGGCCCGGCGGGTGGTGATCATCGCGGACTCGTCGAAGCTCGGCGGTCACGCGTTCGCCCGGATCTGCCCGATCGAGCGGGTCGAGACGCTGGTCACCGACTCGGGTGCGACCCCGGAGGCGATCGCGCCGTTCCGCGCCGCGGGCGTACACGTGATCAGCGCATAGCGGTCTATCCGAATATCTACATACCCAGTAAGGTGTGCGCGATCCGACCGCCGAAGACGGGGAGCGCACGTGCCGGCCGTACTCGAAATATCGGGTCTGGAAAAGACCTACCAGAGCAGATTTCGAGGCGCCCGCAAGGCTCTCGACGGTTTCGACATGGTCGTCGAGTCGGGCCAGGTGCACGGTTTCCTCGGCCCCAACGGCTCCGGCAAGACCACCACGCTGCGCACCCTGCTCGGGTTGATCACGCCCAACGGCGGTGAGATGACGCTGCTCGGCGAGCGGGTTCCGGCCGCGCTGCCGCGGGTCGCCGGTCGGGTCGGCGCGATCGTCGAGAGCCCGC
This sequence comes from Asanoa sp. NPDC049573, assembly GCF_040676615.1. Lineage (NCBI taxonomy): Bacteria > Bacillati > Actinomycetota > Actinomycetes > Micromonosporales > Micromonosporaceae > Asanoa > Asanoa sp. NPDC049573. The sequence goes on along the minus strand of NZ_JBFAPI010000002.1, from coordinate 589,574 downwards.
AGTTCTTCCCCAACTTCTCCGCGCACGACACGCTCTCGCTGCTGGCCGAGGCCGGCGGGGTGCCCAAGCAGCGGGTGCCCGAGGTGCTCGAGCTGGTCGGCCTGCGCGATCGCGGCAAGGAGCGGGTCAAGACCTACTCGCTGGGCATGAAGCAGCGGCTCGCCGTCGCGTCGGCGCTGCTCAAGAAGCCCGAGCTGCTGATTCTCGACGAGCCCGCCAACGGTCTCGACCCGGGCGGCATCCGCGAGATGCGCACCTTGATGCGCGGCCTGGCCGGTGCCGGCATGACGGTGCTGCTGTCCAGCCACATCCTCGGCGAGGTGCAGCTGATCTGCGACTCGGTCACGATCATCTCGCGTGGCCGGCGGGTGGTGCACGGCCCGGTCGCCGAGGTGCTCGCGCAGCACGCGGGCGGCGGTGTGACGGTGAAGCTGGAGTCGGCCGACGACCTCTCGCACGCCGCCGAGATCCTGATCGCCGCCGGCGCCCGGGTCACGCCGCGACCCGACCATCTGATCGTCTCCAACGTCGAGAAGTCAGCGTGGGTGACCCGCACCCTCGCGGAGCGGGGTTATTACGTGAGCGAGTTGGCGCCGGTCAAGGTCGACCTGGAGAGCGTCTTCCTCGAACTGACCCAGACCGCGCCGGTCGAAGGCCAGGCGCGCCAGGTCGACGACTCCGCGGTGGTCGCGCCGGGCCAGGGCGGGTGGGGCGTGTGAGCCTGCCCAAGGCAGAGGTGCGCCGGCTGTTCAAGCGCCGCGTCACCCGCATCTTCCTCATCCTGACGCTGCTGGGGCTGGCCATCTTCCCCGTGGCGTTCACGATCAGCAGCCAGCGGACCGGGCCGGAGCAGCGGGCCCAGGCGGCGGAGCGGGCACAGCAGGACTTCGAGCGGGCCAGCGCCGATTTCAAGCTGCAGGTGGCGCAGTGCGAGGCGGAGAAGGCGGCCGGTGCCACCGACACCGAGGTCCGTTACGGGCCCAACTGCGGCGCCGACTTCGGCCCGCGGCCCGAATACTTCGAGCCGGCAAACTACCTGCCGTTCGAGTTCGACTTCAGCCGCGAGTTCCAGCCCTCGGTCTACGTGTTCTGCGCGATCCTCGCGCTGGTGGCGTTCGTCATCGGCGCGTCGTTCGTCGGTGCCGAGTGGCACACCGGCGGCATGACGAACCTGCTGCTCTGGCGGCCACGCCGGATACCGGTGCTGCTCACCAAGCTGGGTGTGCTGCTCGGCGCGATGCTCGGCCTGACCGTGGTGGTCGGCGCCCTGTGGACGGCGGCGTTCTGGGCGATCGGCCGCTACGACGGCCAGGTCGGCAAGCTGACCTCCGGGGTATGGCAGTCGTTCGCGCTGACCGGCGCGCGGGGCGCGGTGGCGGTGCTGCTCGCGGCGACCCTCGGCTTCTGCCTGGCGTCGATCGGCCGGCATACCGCGATGGCGCTCGGCGTCGGCATCGGCGCGGTCGTGGTGAGCGAGATCGGCCTGCGGATCGCGTTCGAGTTGGTCCAGGTGCGGTTCGGCGACCGCTTCATCCTGTCGACCTACCTGGTGGCGTGGTTCGACAAGAAGTTCACGTTGTACGACTATCGCGCCTGCGACTTCGCACAGGGCCAGTGCAATCCGGGCGAGTTGGTCATCACCTGGCAGCAGTCCGCGGCCCTGTTCGCGATCGTGCTGGTGCTCGCGCTGGGCGGCGCGATCTGGTCGATGCGGCGGCGCGACGTGGTGTGACCCGAAGACGTCTTGATCACAGTGAATGAGCGGTGCACGGCGTCGTGGCCGCGGTTAGTCTGGTTGGCATCCCCACGTCGCCGCGTGTGTCGAGGAGCGCCATGATGCCGCCCGCCGCTGACCAGGCAGACACCCAGGACGACGACGCTCCACAGTCCGATGTGGAGCAGTCCGGGCCGCCGCCGTTGACCGAGCGCGAGGAGCAGATCCTGGCGTTCGAGCGCAAGTGGTGGAAGCACGCCGGCTCCAAGGAGCAGGCGATCCGCGATGCGTTCGACCTGTCGTCGACGCGCTACTACCAGTTGCTCAACGGCCTGCTCGACAACCCGGCCGCACTCGCGGCCGACCCGCTCGTGGTCGGCCGCCTGCGCCGGCTGCGCTCGACCCGGGCCCGGTCCCGCCGGCGCTAGTGGGCCCGGGCGTAGGCCTCGAGCCGGGCCACCTGCACCGGGTCCAGTGAGGGGCGCACCCGCTGCCGGGCCGCCTCGACGTGTTTCGCGGTGACCGAGGTGGCCTCCAGCGACTCGCGCATCGCGACCAGCGCGGCCTCGCGGATCAGCGCGGCGCAGTCGGCCGCGGAGAAACCGTCCAGGTCGCGCCCGAGGGCGACGAGGTCGACCTCCGGATCAAGCGGAACACCGCGGGCGGCCGCCCTGAGGATCTCGGCCCGAGCGGCGCCGTCCGGCGGCGGCACGAACACCAACCGCTCCAGCCGGCCGGGCCGCAGCAGCGCCGGGTCGATCAGGTCCGGCCGGTTGGTCGTGCCGATGACCACCACGTCGCGCAACGTCTCGACGCCGTCGAGTTCGGTGAGCAGCGCCGCGACCACCCGGTCGGTGGTGCCGCCGTCGGTCGACTGGCCGCGCAGCGGGGCGAGCGCGTCGATCTCGTCGAGGAAGATCAGCGTCGGCGCCGCCTCGCGGGCCCGGCGGAACAGCTCGCGGACCGCGCGTTCGCTCTCGCCGACCCACTTGTTGAGCAGTTCGGCGCCCTTGACCGAGAGCACGTTGGCCTTGCCGCTGCCGGCCAGCGCGGTGACCAGGAAGGTCTTGCCGCAGCCGGGCGGACCGTAGAGCAGCACACCGCGCGGCGGCCGCACCCCGAGCCGGGCGAACGTGTCCGGGTAGGTCAGTGGCCACAACACCGACTCGGTCAGCACCTCTTTGACCGCGACCAGGTCGCCGACATCGTCGAGGGTGAGCCCCGACAGCTCCAGTGTGGACGAAGCCATCGAGGTCGGCCGGACCGCCTCGCGCGCCGCGGTGAAGTCGGCCGCCGCGACCACGGGCGCCTCCGCTTCGCGCTGCCGCAACGCCGCACGCACGCCGGCTTCGCGCACCAGCGCGGCGAGGTCGGCGGCGACGAATCCGGGCGTACGCGCCGCGACGTCGTCAAGCTGCACGTCTGGGGCCAAAGGCGTCGCGCGGGTCAGCACGGTGAGCTGCTCGCGCCGCATCGCCTGGTCCGGCAGCGGCACCGAGATCTCCATCGAGAGCAGGTCGGGCGCGCGCAACGCGGGATCGATCTCCTCGGGCCGGCTGCTCGTGCACACGACGGCGGCGCCGGCGTCGACCAGCGACGAGAGCACCTGCCGGAACACGGTGGCCAGCGGGCCCGGGCTCTCCCGCGGCGCGAGCGCGTCGACGTCGGTGATCAGCACGACCGTGGGCGGGTCGACGGACCGCTCGGCGACCAGCGCCCGCAGTCGGGCCGCGGCCGAGTCGTTCGTGAGCGCCGCGATCTCCGGCGCCCAGAGCGGCAACACCCGCGCCCCGACGGCGGCCGCGACCGCCCGGACGAGGTCGGACTTCCCTGACCCGGCCGGCCCGGTGACCAACACCCCGAGCGAGACCGTGGTGGCCAGCCGGCTCAACACGTCGCGGTGGTGGAAGCCGAGATCGAGCAGTTCGGTGAGCTGCTGCGCCTGGTTGCGCAGCCCAGGCAGGTCGTCGACGCCGGGCGCACCCTCGTCGACCACCGCTTCGTCGACCACCGACCCTTCGACAACGGTCCCGTCGATCACGTCGGGGTCCTGGCCGGGGCCGGGGCCGGGGCCGCCGGGGCTGGCGGTCGGGGGAGGGCTGGCCGGCGCGCTGGTACGGGAGTCTCCACCGGCGTGGCCGACGGTCGTCCGTACGCCGGACGCTTGGGTGATCTGTCCGTTCTCCCAGGCGATTATGGTATCCATGGTGACCAGGGCTGCCTCCGCCGGCGTGACGTCGACCACCGACAGCAGCGTGCTGGTCCAGGCGTAGCCGACCCGGTTCGCCAGGCTCTGCCGGGCCGCCGCGACCAGCGACCGCGCCTCCTCGTCGGGCACCACGTCCTGCGGCAGCAGCGACACGTCGTCACCGGTCGAGATGACCTTGCCCAGCAGGGCCAGCCGGAGCATCTCCGGCGACACGGCCGCCACCACGCCTGGCGCACCCCGCAGGGTCGCCCGCCGAGCGGCCACCACCGGTGTCGGCGAAACGGTCACCTGTGCGCCATCGCGCACGCCGAGGTTGCCCAGCATCAGATCGTCGGCGTGCAGGAGGCCGCGGCCGTCGGCCGGCGATCCCGGCGCGACGATGCCGGCCGTGCTGCGCCGCCCGGTCAGCCGCACCGGGTCGCCGGGGCGCAGGCCGAGGGCGCGGAGCACCTCGGGATGCAGCCGGACGACGCCGCGGCGGGCGTCGAGGGCCGCGGGGCGCAGGCTCGCGGTCAGGACCAGGTCACTGTCGGCCACCCGCCGACCCTAATCCGGATCTGGTCCCAGCAGGGTTGGGTCTTGGCGGATCAGCTCGGCGAGCTGGGCGGCGGCGTCCTTGACCGGACCGGGGGAGATCGACACCGCGTCGTTGGCCCAGCCGACCAGGAACGCCGTGCTGGCCCCGGCCGACTCGACCGAGACCGTCACCGTGGTGTCGGGGTGGCGCTCGACCACCCGGCGGACCGCCTCGGCGACCTCAGCCGCCACCGACGTCCGCTTGTTGGCCGCCGCCTCGGCCCGGAGTCGCTCCAACTCTTCCCGCCGCGCCATGCGCTCCAGCGCTTCGCCGAACGCGTCTCTCACCCGGACCGACCTCCGTCACAGCCTCGCTCACGACCCCCCGCGCTCGCGCAAGGCGCGATCCAACGCCCTGTCCAGCAGCACGAGCAGGGCGTCGCGGACCGACAGGCGTTGCCGCGCGTCGAAGCGGACCACCGGAACGTGGTCGCCGACCGCCAGCGCCCACCGCACGGCGTTGAGGTCGTGGGTGAGTTGCCCGTCGAACGCGTTCACGGCTACGACGAAGGGCAAATCTGCCCGTTCGAAGTAGTCGATGGCGAAATGACACTCGTCCAGACGGCCGCTGTCAACCACTACCAGCGCGCCGAGCGCTCCCCGGGTGAGGTCGTCCCACATGAACCCGAAGCGGGACTGGCCGGGTGTGCCGAAAAGATAGAGCTTCAGGCTGCCGTCGATGGTCACGCAACCGAAGTCCATCGCCACCGTGGTGGTCGTCTTCGTCGAGTCTGGATGCAGGTCGTCGACGCCGATCGAGGCGGTGGTCATCTCCGCCTCGGTGGTCAGCGGGGCGATCTCGGAGATCGCGCCGACCGTGGTGGTCTTGCCGACGCCGAAGCCGCCGGCAACCACGATCTTGACCGGAATCGGCGCGCGGCGCCGCTTCGCCGGCGGGCCGACCACGCGCGCGTCGACCGCGGGTGCGGGTGCGCCGATGTGGTGCCAACCCACATTCGGGGCGTACGCCGACTGCTGCTCACGATGGCGCCCACCGGGGTCAGGCTCGGTGGTTGTGAGCTGCCACTCAGGAGATCGCACGTAGTCCACGGATCACCCGCCGAATCGTCTCGGGGTCGCGAGGGTCAGCGACATCAAGCGTGTGTACGTCCAGGTGGCCGGTCGCCCGAAGGTCTCCGACCAGCACCCGGGTGACCCCGAGGTGCATGCGCAACCGCGCCGATATCTCGGCCACGGACATCGGTGCGGCGCACAGCGCCACGATCGCGTGCAGTTCGCGCGCGCTGCTCGGCAGGTGGGTACGCGGTGGTCCGTCGTGGACGGTCACCTGCGTCTCCATGCCGATCGCGGGATCGACGCCGACCACCCGCCCCGACGTGAGCACGAACGGCCGCAGGGCCGCCGACGGGTCGTCGTCGGGTGGTGTCCCGCCACCCTCCCCGCCGGCCAACCCCGCCTTCAGGTACGGGCGTACACCCGTGCCTGGTTCGGGGTCGTGCACCGGGGTCATGACTGCACGGAGTTCTTCAACTCGGCGATCAGACGCGGCGTCAGCGCGCCACCGGCCCGGCTCGCGAACAGCGTCATCTCGTAGGCCAGCGTGCCCAGGTTGGCCGACCGGTCGGCGATCACGCCGAGCACCGAGCCGCTGCTGATCGAGGTGATCAGCAGGTAGCCGTCGGCCATGTCGACGATCACCCGGTTGAGGCCGCCCAGCGAGTACCAGTTTGCGGCACCACCGGCCAGGCTGGTCATGCCGGAGACGATCGCGGCCAGCCGTTCGGCGTTGGCCCGGTCCTTGATCGCCGACATCGCCATCAGCAGGCCGTCGCTGGAGACCGCGATGGCCTCCACGACGCCCGCGGTGCCTGAGGTGAACGAGTCGAGCAGCCAGTTGAAGGTCTGCGCCTCCTGGCTGAGCTGGCCGTTGGACACGTCCGCATCAGCGCGCTCGATGCTTTCGTGGATGTACGGGCTGGTCATCGTGTTCCCTCTTCGTCGCGGAGGCCGGCACTGATCTGGCGCATCGCCCGTGCCACACCGGATTCGAACTGTTGGACCAGGTCGCGGGCGGCTTCCGGGTCCAGTGGTTGGTCAGACGTCTGGCGCTCGGTGGAGACCGCCTGATCGTCGAGCGTGGCGCCGGGTTGGCGCCGGCTGAGCGGGCGGCCCGGTGCGGCCGTCGCGGTGCCGCGGCTGGTGGCCTCGGTTGCCGTCCTGCCGTTGGCTGAGCCGTTGACGGGCAGGGGCCGCGCGCCCGGCACGGCGCCGCCGCGGACCTGCCGCTCGGCATAGCGGACGCCGGCCTCGAACTCTTCGACCAGGGCGCGGGCGGCGGCCGGGTCGGCCGGCGAGGGCGGTGCCGAGGTCGGCGTCGACTCGGCCGCGCCGTCGGTCGGCAGCTTGGCGCCCGGCACCCGGCGGCGGAGCACCGCCTGGGTCTCCTCGTCGGAGAGTTCGGGCTTGGGCTTGTCGGCGGCCTTGCCCGGCTTGGCCGGCCTGCCCTTGGCCAGCGGGCCGGGCCGGGCGGCGGCCGCGGCGGCCGCGGCCGCCGCAGCGGTCGGCGTCGTGGGGGTCGTGGCGGTCGTCGGGCTCGCCGGGGTCGTCGGGGTCGTCGGGGTCGCCGGGGTCGTGTGGGTCGTGGCGGTCGTCGGGCTCGTCGGGGTCGTCGGGGTCGGCCTCGCCGGCCTGATCGGCGGGTTCGGGCGGTCCGTCGGGGCCGGGCGCTGGTTGACCGGCTCGTCGACCTCGCCGGCGATGCGCGGCTGGGGCACGAACGCGTTCCACGGCTGCCCGTTGGCGAGCATCCGGCTGGCCCGGCTGAGCGCCGCCTCGTCGAAGCCGGGCGAGTTGCCGTTGGGGCCGCCCGGCCGGCGGGTCGGTGCTCCGGGCCGGCGGCCCGGCGGCTGCTCGTCGGTGGCCTCGGGCGTCTCGTCATCCGCCGGTGCGGGCTTCGTGCTCGGCGGCTCGGTGCGTCCGGGGAGCCGCTGCCGGATCGGCCACTCGGGTGCGGCCGTGGCCGGCGGCGCCGGGGCCGGGGCCGCGGGCGCCTCGGCGTCGGCCGGCGCCGAGGCGGCCGGCTGCGCGGGAGCCTGCTGCGGATCCGCGGCACCGGCCGGTGCGGGTGCCGGCCCTTCGGCCGGTGCCGCGGATGATGCACCGCGCCCGACGCCGGCGCGGCGGTCGGGCCGGAACGGGTCGTAGACCGCGGCGGACGAGCCGTCGCCACCGATCACCGCGGGCGCGGCGGGCGACTCGGGCCGGACCTGCTCGGGAGCGGCCACCCGGGCCCGGGCGATGGCCGACCGCGGCGGCACCTCGGCGTCGGTGACCAGGTCGCGCTCGTGCACCTCGAGTTCGGCCGTGACGCCGCCGCCGGGTGTCGTGCTCAGCGTGACCCGCATGCCGTGCCGGCGGGCCAGCCGGCCGACCACGAACAGGCCGAGCACCTCGGTCGGCACCAGGTCGAGCCGCTCGCGCCGGGCCAGCCGGGCGTTTTCCTCGGCCATCCGCTCGGCCGACATGCCCAGCCCGTGGTCGACCACGAGCAGCCGGATGCCGGGATCGCTGACCACGCCGGTGACGGTGACCCGGGTGTGCGGCGGCGAGAACGTGGTCGCGTTCTCCATCAGTTCGGCCAGCACCAGCACCAGGTCGCCGATCATCGACGGTGCGATGCTGATCTCGGTCGGCACCTTGATGTCGACCCGCAGATAGTCTTCGATCTCACCCAGCGCGAGCCGGATGACGTCGGTCAGCGGCAGCGGGGCGACGTGGCTGTCGGCGCCGGCCGAGCCGGAGAGCACGACCAGGCTGCTCGCGCTGCGCCGCAACCGGCTGGAGATGTGGTCGAGCCGGTAGAGGTGCTGCAGCCGGCCCGGGTCGGCCTCCTGCCGCTCCAGCCGGTCGATCAGGGCGAGTTGGCGCCCGACCAGGTTCTGGGTGCGGCGGCCGACGTGGCCGAACATCTGCGCGACATTGCGCCGGCCGGCGACCTGCCGCTCGACCAGCCGGGCGGCGGTGGCCTGGACGCGCTCGAACGCGCGGGCCAGGTCGCCGACCTCGTCGCGGGCGCGCACGTCGACGGCTTCCAGCCGGACCGGCACCGACGAGTCGAGCTCACCGTCGGCCACCTTGGTCAACTCGGCCTCGGCGATCTGGGCGACGTCGTCGGCCGACTCGGTGAGCCGGGTCAGCGGCCGGACGACCGCGCGGGCGACCGCGACGCTGAGCAGCACGACACACAGGAGCAGGAGCAGACAGGCCAAGCCGACGCCGTACGCCTCCGTCAGCGCTCTGTTCTGCCGGTCGCCGACCTCGGCCTTGACGTCGGCGACGATCCGTTTCTCGACGAAGGTGCCGAGCGTCATCAGCGACTCGGCCAGCGGGAAGAGCGTCGGCAGCTTGATCTTCGCCAGCGCACCCACCGGGTCCTTGGCCAGCTGGCCGAGGAAGTCGCCGCTGGTGCTGCGCGCGTCGACGCCCTGCTGGACCAGGTCGTAGACGCCGTTCTGCTCGGGCGTCGCGTAGGCGCGGAACCGGTCGACGTCTTGCAGCAGGACGGCCATCGTCGGCACGGTCATGGTCGAGATCAGTGAGGGCACCGCCGCGGTCGGGTTGGCGTCGCGGACCGCGGTGAGCAACACGATCTGGGTCGCGACCAGGCTGATCCCCTCGTCGGAGCGGAGCACCGAGTCGAGCGCCATGACCTGTCGGCCCTCGGGGGTGGTGGTGTCGGCCTTGTCGCGCAGCCGCAGCGAGTTGATCAGTCGGGTGATCTCAGTGCTGAACGTCGGCAGCAAAACTTCCGGCCGGGCCTCGCCCTTGAGCACCGAGGCGCGGATGGTGGCCAGCGCGGGCAGCGCGTCGAGCGAGACCTGCAGCTCGCCCGGCAGCCCGCTGACCGCGCGCAGGTCGGCGGCCGCGTCGGCGACCTGCGCGCTCTGCAGCACCAGCCGGTTGCGCTCGACCACCCCGAACAGGTAGCCGATCGAGAGCATCCGCTCCTGCTGGAGGTTTTGCACGAGCGAGCCGACCTGGCCGGCGACCTCAACGGTTTCGGCGGTCCGGTCGGCCTGGTTGGCGATGGAGACCCGTTCGCCGACGACGGGCACGGCCAGCGCGATGATGCCGAGGAGTGGCGCGATGAGCAGTAGCGCCAGCTTTCCGCGGATGCGCAGCCTACCGAGTAGCACCGGATCGCTCCCACTGTGTGGCGTGCTGTTGCGACGCGTCCTGGTAGGGCGCGCCGGTGATCGGCGCGACCGTCGGCCACGACGTGGCCCGATCCGGCGGCAGCGCGTCGGGGTTGGCCGGCCCGGCCTCCGGGAACGGGCCGGTCGGCCGCGCCGGCCGCTGGCGGCCGCCGAGGAAGTAGGCGAGGAAGAACCCGACCGCCAGGAGCACCGCGACGACCGCGGCGCCACCGGTCAGCAGCCGGTTTCGGTCGATCGCGTCGGAGCGCGTGTTGAGCAGCCGTTCGACCTCGTTGAGGATCGTGCTGGACAGCTCGCCTGCCGCGGCCTGCAGGCCGGCGCGGGCGCTCCCGATGAGCGACTCGTCGGCGGCCGGCTGGCTGCCGTCACTGCCCGCGGCGGCGGTGGCGGCCTGGGAGAACGACGCCACGACCACGTCGGCCGTGCGCTGGTAGCGGTCGAGCCGGCTGAGCAGGTTGCCGCCCAGGGTGCGGCTCTCGGTGCTGTCCACCGCCGCCCGCAGGTCGTCGACCAGCTTGTCCGACGCGTTCTGCACCGTCGCCCGCTGCGCGGCCAGCTCGGAGACCAGCGTGAACAGTTGCTGCTGTGAGGCCGCGGTCGGCGGCTTGCCGGCCGTCGCCTTGCGGGCCGCGACGCCGAGCACCGCGGCGTCGGCGAGCCGGCCCGTCGCGATGACCGCGATGGGGAGTTCGGTCGCCGCGCTGCTCTGGAGGTGGAACGCGTCGGCGTCAGGGTCGTGGGACAGACCGGACTCGTCGCGCACCTTCGCGTAGAGGGCCAGCAGTAGGTCGCCGACCTCCCGGTAGGCGGCGACGGTCTGGGTCGGGTCGGCGGCGGGCGGCGCGGCGCGCAGGGTCTCCAGCCGGCTGCGGATGCCGTTCCACCGGTCGGTCGTGTGCAGCCGACCGCCGAGCCGGGCATCGGTGGCGTCGGCCTGTTGCACCGCGACGACGATGGCGTCCCGCGAGACCGGCTTGTTTTCCACCGTCGCCGACTGGGCGTCGACCACGGCGAACGCGACCTGTTGAAGGGTGCGCAGGTAGGCGACACCGTCGAGTTCGCGGGCCGTGGCGGCGGCCCGGTCGCCCTGGGCGCGCCAGTTCTGCGCGAACAGCACCCCGGTGGGCACCAACAGCGCGACGACCAGGATGGACAGCAGCACGGACAGCGCTCCCGAGCGGGCCCGGGAACGCGGTGCGGAACGTGTCATCGGCAACCCCTCCACGAAGTGGTGGCACGGGCTGAAGAGTTGCCCCGGCCGTCCCGTCCACCGGACGGAGAAACTAGTAGAGGGGCACCCAGGGAGGCCCAAACCGAACAGCCATTTCTGCTTCATCCGTCGGTTTCTATGGCCCTGTGTGATGGATCATGAAGCGAAACACCACGCTCCGTAACTTGCTCCACGTTCATTGCCCGCTCGGCGTCAATCGTCGGATTTCGCGGGATTAGCACGTGTCCCACGAAGCGGCTGCGCACCGAACTCAGACAATGCTCAGCGTCCTCGCCGTACCTTTGGCGGCATGTCACCACCGCTGTCCCGTCGCATCCGTCGCCGCCTGGTCGCGGGCGGCGCCGCCCTGCTCGTGCTCGCGGGCGCCGTGCTCTGGGCCGTCTGGCCGGACTCGCCCGACTACCGCACGCAGGACACCCGGATCACGGTGCGGTCCGGCCCGCGCGGCGACGAACCGGTCGACCTGGACACCCGGTTGTTCCTCCCGGACGGCGCCTCGGCGACCGACAAGGTGCCCGCGGTGCTGCTCGCTCACGGTTTCGGGGGCACCAAGGAGAGCACCTACGACGACGCCGAAGACCTCGCCGGGCTCGGCTACGCGGTGCTGACCTGGACGGCGCAGGGCTTCGGCCGCAGCGGCGGGCAGATCCACCTGGACAGTCCCGATTACGAGGTACGCGACGCGCAGCGGTTGGTCGACTGGCTCGCCGCCCGGCCGGACATCCGCACCGACGGGCCCGGCGACCCCCGGGTCGCGGTGGTCGGCAGTTCCTACGGCGGCGGCCTGGCGTTGCTGCTCGCCGGCCAGGACCAGCGGATCGACGCCGCGGTGCCGATGGCCACCTGGAACGACCTGGCCGGCGCGTTCCTGCCGGAGTCGACCGGGCGCGGGCCCGTAAACGGCGTCTTCAAGAAGACCTGGGCCGGTCTGTTCTTCGGCAACGGCGCCAGCCCGGCCCTGGATCTGGGCGCCGCTTCCCCGGACCTCGCCGCCGCGGCCGCCGGCGCCGACCCGTCCTGTGGCCGGTTCGCGGCCGACGTGTGCGCCGCCTACCAGCGGATCGCCACGGCCGGGCGGGCCGACCAGGCCGCCGTCGACCTGCTCCGCCGGTCCAGCCCGGCGACCGTGCTCGACAAGATCAAGGCGCCGACCCTGCTGGTGCAGGGCACCGCCGACACGCTCTTCCCGCTCAGCGAGGCCGACGCCAACGCCCGTGGCATCGCGGCGACCGGCACCCCGGTGCGGGTCGCCTGGTTCACCGGTGGCCACGACGGCGGCGACGGTCCGCAGTCCGACCAGGATCGGGTCCGCTTCCTGATGGCGCAGTGGCTCGACCACTACGTCAAGGGCACCGGCGACGCGCCGGCGACCAGTTTCACCTGGTCGCGGATCACCGGCTTCAACGCGCTCGACCGGGGCGTGGTGACCAGCGGCTACTCCGACCCGGCCTACCCGGGCCTGGCCGGCACCTCGACCTCGACGGTGACCGTGGCCGGTCCGGCGCAGCAGGTGGCCAACCCGCCCGCCGGCAACCCAGCCGCGATCTCCTCGCTGCCGGCCGCCGGCGGTCTCTCCTCCTTCGTCAACGGCGTGGTCACCGACCTGCCCGGCCAGCACGCGCGGTTCACCTCGGCACCGTTGGAGCAGCCGGTCGACATCGTCGGCGCGCCGACCGTACGGATCCGGGCCGCGTCGCCGACCGGCGAGGCGGTGCTCTTCGTCAAGCTCTACGACGTCGACCCGGGCGGCGGGGTGGCGACGCTGTCCAGCGGGCTGATCGCGCCGGTCCGGCTGACCGGGCTGCCCGCCGACATCGCACAGGCCCAGCCGGTCCCGGTCACCCTGCCCGCGATCGTCCACCGGGTCGAGGCCGGGCACACCCTGCGGATCGCGGTCGCGACCTCCGACCAGGCCTTCGCGACGCCGAACCAGCCGGCGGTCTACACGGTCGCGGTGCCCGACGACGCCACCGCGGTCACCCTGCCGACCGTGGCCGGCTCGCCGATCGCCAGCCCGCAGGTGATCTGGCGCTACGTGCTGCTCGGCCTGCTGGTCGCGATCGTCATCGGGCTCGTCGTGGTGTTGCTGGTGGTCCGGCGGCGGCGCGGCCGGCACGACGCTTCGGTGCATCCCGAGTACGCGGACGTGCCGCTGCGGGTCGACGGGCTGCGCAAGGAGTACGGCGACTTCGTCGCGGTCGACCGGGTCGACTTCGAGGTGCGGCGCGGCCAGGTGGTCGGCCTGCTCGGGCCCAACGGTGCCGGCAAGACCACCACGCTGCGGGTGCTGATGGGCCTGACCAACCCCACCGCCGGCCAGGTGCACGTGTTCGGCCACCCGCTGGTGCCCGGCTCGCCGGTGCTCTCGCGGATCGGCGCGCTGGTCGAGGGGCCGGGCTTCCTGCCGCACCTGAGCGGCCTGGCCAACCTGCGGGCGTACTGGGCGGCCACCGGGCGGCCGGAGGCCGACGCGCGACTCGACCGGGCGCTGGAGATCGCCGGGCTGGGCGAGTCGGTGCACCGCCGGGTCAAGACCTACAGCCACGGCATGCGGCAGCGGCTGGCGATCGCGCAGGCGATGCTCGGCCTGCCCGAGTTGCTGGTGCTGGACGAGCCGACCGACGGGCTCGACCCGCCACAGATCGCCGAGATGCGCCGCGTGCTCAAGCGCTACGCCACCGACGGGCGGGCCGTGCTGGTCTCCAGCCACCTGCTGGCCGAGGTCGAGCAGACCTGCACCCACGTGGTGGTGGTCAACAAGGGCGCGATCGTCGCTTCGGGCCCGGTCGACGACATCGTCGGCGAGTCGCCGACCGTGCAGATCGAGGTCTCCGACGCGGGCGCCGCGGCCGACGTGCTCGGTCAGCTCGCCGGCGTCCGCTCGGTCTCGCTCGACGGCGACCCGCGGCAACTCGTGGTCGACACCAATGGCACGGCCCGCAGCGAGGTGGTGGCCGAGTTGGTGCGCGCCGGCATCGGGGTGGAACGGGTGGTGCCCCGGCGCCGCCTCGAAGACGCGTTTCTCGCCCTGGTGGGGGAGAGCTCTAGTGGAAGCGGAGACCGCTGATGGCAACCGACCTGGAAGCTGGCGCGGCGGCCGGTTACCGAGCGTCCCGCACGATGCCGATCCGAGCGGAATGGCGACGGCAGTGGTCGCGTGCGCGTACCCGATGGGCCCTGGGTCTGATGGTCGCCCTGCCCTTGATCATTCTGGTGGCGTTCCAGTTCGACAACGGCGGTGATGACAACGGTGGCGGCGAGTTCGGCAGCCTGATCGACCTGGCCACCTCCGGCGGCCTCAACTTCACCCTGTTCTGCCTCTACGTCTCGGCCACCTTCCTCCTGGTCGTCGCGGTGGCGTTGTTCTGCGGCGACACGGTGGCCAGCGAGGCGCAGTGGGGCAGCCTGCGCTACCTGCTGGCGGTGCCGGTGCCGCGCGCCCGTCTGGTGGCGGTCAAGCTGGTCGTCGCGCTCGGCTATTCGGGGCTGGCGTTGCTGGCGCTCGCCTGCACCGGGCTGGCCGTCGGCACCGCCCGCTACGGCTGGAAGCCCCTGCAGAGCACGGTCGCCAACGAGATCGCGGCGGGCCCGGGCCTGGTCCGGCTGCTGGGCATCCTCGGCTACCTGGCGGTGGTGCTGCTGGTGGTGGCCGGGCTCGCGTTCCTGCTCTCGGTGTCGACGGACGCGCCGCTGGGCGCGGTCGGCGGCGCGGTGCTGCTGTGGATCCTGTCGAGCATCCTCGACCAGATCAGTGCGCTGGGCGCTGTGCGCAATCTGTTGCCGACCCACTACAGCACGGCGTGGCTCGGGCTGCTGTCGACACCGGCGCAGTTCGACGACATCGTGAAGGGCGCGATATCGGCGATCGTCTACGCCACGCTGTTCTGGTCGCTGGCCTTCTGGCGGTTCACCCGCAAGGACGTGACTAGTTGACCTTGTGAGGCGTGGTTCACACGTTGGGAAGGGACAGGCCTCCATCCGGCCGGAGGCCTTACCCTGGAGAGCACAACTGAATACCTCATCCAGAGGGGCTGAGGGATACGGCCCGACGACGCCCCGGCAACCACCGCCGACGACTCATTGAAGAGCCGCGGTGCGCAGGTGCCAATTCCGTCCCCCGTCGCATGGTGCGGCGCGGGAAAGATGAGAGGACCCTCCCTCATGACGTCGATCATCGACGAAACAGCCTCCCCGGTTGCCGACAGCCCCGCGCGCGCCCTGGTCTGTCGTGGCTGCGGCGCGGAGTTCCCGCTGGCCGCGCAGCACGCCTGCTACCAGTGTTTCGGCCCGCTCGAAGTGGCCTACGACCCCGCCGCGCTGGCCCGGGTCACCCGCGCCCAGATCGCCGCCGGCCCGCAGAACATCTGGCGCTACGCACCGCTGCTGCCCACCGGGCAGGACCCGGCTAGCCGGGTCACCCTCAACCCGGGCCTCACGCCGCTGGTCAACGCGCCGGCCCTGGCCGCCGAACTCGGCATCAGCGCGCCGTTGTGGGTCAAGGACGACAGCGCCAACCCGACCCACTCGTTCAAGGACCGGGTCGTCTCGGTCGCCCTGACCGCCGCCCGCGGCCTCGGCTTCACCCGTTTCGCCTGCGCGTCGACCGGCAACCTGGCCAACTCGGTGGCGGCACACGCGGCCCGCGCCGGCGTCCCGTCGATCGTGTTCATCCCGGCCGACCTCGAGCCAGGCAAGATCATTACCACCGCGGTGTACGGCGGAGACCTGGTCGCCATCGAGGGCTCCTACGACGACGTCAACCGGCTCTGCAGCGAGTTGGTGGAGACCGACGAGTTCGAGGACACCGCGTTCGTCAACGTCAACGTGCGGCCGTTCTACGCCGAGGGCTCCAAGACCCTCGGTTACGAGGTGGCCGAGCAGTTGGGCTGGCGGATCCCGGCGCAGGTGGTCATCCCGATGGCCAGCGGTGAGCTGCTCACCAAGATCGACAAGGCCTTCACCGAACTCGTAGAGATCGGGCTGGTCGACGCGCCGGCCGGCGGGTGGCGGGTGTTCGGCGCGCAGTCGGCCGGCTGCAACCCGATCGCGACGGCACTGCAGAAGGGCACCGACGAGATCATCCCGGTACGCCCGACCGGCATCGCGAAGTCGCTCAACATCGGTGACCCAGCGGCCGGGCTCTATGCGCTCGAAGCGGTGAAGCGCACCGGCGGGTGGATGGACTACGCCGACGACGACGAGATCCGCGCGGCGATCCAGTTGCTCGCGCGTACCACCGGCGTGTTCGCCGAAACGGCCGGCGGCGTCACCACCGCGGTACTGCGCAAGTTGGTGGAGTCGGGACGGCTCGACCCCACCGCCGAGACGGTCGTCTTCAACACCGGTGAGGGACTCAAGACGATCGATGCGGTGGCCGGCCAGGTTGGACCCACCCACCGCGTCAAGCCGTCGCTTCGGGCTGCCCGGGAAGCCGGTCTGCTCGGCTGACAGGCCCGTTATCCAGGATGGACTCATCCATTCGGGTGAGGCACCATGTTCGCACCGTAGCGGTGAATTTGCCGTCCGTCGAGAAAACATGTCCGCAGGGACTTGACGACCATGACGGGAATCTCGCAGGATGCTCCGTGCGGGAGGGCGAGCCGCCGTAGACTTTTGAAGTTCTAGCGACCCAGCGCCGGAGGCGTTGTGCGACCGCCCTTCCGACCAAACGTTGTTGAAGGCCCCGTCCAGCTGTGGACGGGGCCTTTAAATTCGCTCGCGTCGTGACGCTCGGTTGGGCACGCTGGCGGGCATGAGCATCGTGGTGACTCCGCTTCCGGCGACCGACGAGGTCGGCGCCCGGCACGCGCTCGACATCAGGTCGCGCAGTGACGCCGCGGACCTGCCCGACTTCCCGCCGACCGACGAGCGCCACTTCCTCATGTCGCTGCGTGACCCGTGGCCGGGCCAGCACAAGGCCAACGCCCTGGCGTGGTTCGACGGCGTCCCGGCGGGCTTCCTCGAGCTCGACCTGCCGTTCCTGGAAAACACCGCCACCGCCGACCTGCGGCTCGACGTCCTGCCCGAGTTCCGGCGACGCGGCGTCGGCCGGGCCCTGCTCGACTACGCGGAGCAGACCTCCCGGGCCGACGGTCGCAAGCACCTGATCGGCACCACGGTGTGCGCGCTCCCCGGCGGCGTCCCGCGGCCGGTCGACGGCGACGAGTTCGCCCGCGCCCGCGGCGCGCAACTCGCGCTGACCGACGTGCGGCGCCGGCTGACCATCGAGTCGCTCGACCGTGCGGCGCTCGACGCGATGGTCGAGGCGGCCTGGCCGCACGCCGCGGGCTACAGCCTGGTCCGCTGGCGTGGCGCGGTGCCCGACGAATACGTCGCCGACATCGCCTACCTCGAGGGCCGGCTGATGTCCGACGCCCCGCTGGGTGACCTCGCGCTGGAGGGGCAGAAGATCGACGAGGCGCGGTTCCGCGAGCAGGAGGCGGCCCGCGAGCGCCGGGGCCGGCGGGTCTACACCACCGCGGCCCGACACGACGCCACCGGCCGGCTGGTCGCCCTGACGGCGCTCGACTTCGCCGAGAGCATCGACTGGCATTGCTGGCAGCAGATCACCCTGGTCGACCCCGACCATCGCGGCCACCGGCTGGGCGCGCTGGTCAAGGTGGAAAACCTGACCACCGTGCTGTCGTCGGAGCCCGCGCTGCGGGTGATCGACACCTGGAACGCCGCCGTCAACTCCCACATGATCGCCATCAACGAGGCGATGGGCTTCCGACCCGTCGACGAGTGGCACAACTGGCAGATATCCCTCTGAGGGTTCCCCAGCAGGCATGATGGCTGCATGACGGAGACCCCGCACCCCTGGTTCGCCAACCACGCCGAGACGCTCGAGCGCGCCGCGACCGCGATCAAAGAGCGCGCCTACTGGTCGGCCTACCCCGAGTCGCCCAGCCCGCGTGTCTACGGCGAGACCGCGGCCGCCGAGGGTGAGGTCGCGTTCCGCGGCTACCTCGACGCCAAGTTCCCGCTCGACCAGCCGGGCATCACCGACTGGGTGGCCACCGAGCGCAGTCCCTTCGGCGTGCCGCTCGACGTGTCCTACCCACACGTCGAGCCGTCGACCCTGATCGAGGCCGCGACGGCGGCGCTGCCCGCGTGGCGCGACGCCGGCCCGCAGACCCGCGTCGGCGTCTGCCTCGAGATCCTCGCCCGCCTGCACGCGCACATCTTCGAGCTGGCCAACGCGGTGCAGTTCACCAGCGGCCAGGCCTTCGTGATGGCCTTCCAGGCCGGCGGCGCACACGCCCTCGACCGCGCGCTGGAGGCGCTCGCCTACTCCTACGCCGAGATGACCCGTCACCCGGCCACCGCGGGCTGGGAAAAGCCGGCCGGCAAGGGCGACCCGCTGCGGATGACCAAAACCTTCCACGTCGTCCCGCGCGGCGTCGCGCTGGTCATCGGCTGCAACACGTTCCCGACCTGGAACTCCTACCCGGGCCTGTTCGCCAGCCTGGCCACGGGCAACCCGGTCATCGTCAAGCCACACCCCGGCGCCGTGCTGCCACTGGCGATCACCGTGCGCTACGCCCGGGCCGCGCTCGAAGAGGCCGGCTTCGACCCCAACCTGGTCCAGCTCGCCGCCGAAGCACCCGGCGAAGGCCTGGCCAAGACCCTGGCGCTCGACCCGGCCGTGCGCATCATCGACTTCACCGGCTCGACGGAGTTCGGCGACTGGCTGGAGGCCAACGCCCGCCAGGCGTCGGTCTACACCGAGAAGGCCGGCGTCAACACGATCGTGGTCGACTCGACCGACGACTTCGCCGGCATGTGCCGCAACATCGGCTTCTCGCTCACCCTCTACAGCGGCCAGATGTGCACCACACCGCAGAACATCCTGGTCCCGGCCGCCGGCATCGAGACCGACCAGGGCCACAAGACCTTCGACGAGGTGGCCCACTCGATCGCCGCGGTGGTCGCGAAGCTGACGGGCGACCCGGCCCGCGCCGTCGAACTGACCGGCGCGATCGTCAACGAGGGCGTCCTGACCCGACTGGCCGAGGCAGCGACCGTGGGCACCGCCGTACTCCCGTCGGCGCCGGTTACCCACCCGGCGTTCGCCGAGGCCGTGGTCCGCACCCCGACGGTGGTCGCCCTGACCGCCGCCGACGCGCAGACTTATGGTCGCGAATGGTTCGGCCCGATCACGTTCGTCATCGCGACCGACTCGACCGAGGCGAGCATCGACATCTTCCGCTCAACGGTCCTGTCCAAGGGCGCCCTGACGGCCGCGGTCTACTCCACGGACGAGGCCGTCCTCTCGGCGGTCGAGTCGGCGTCACTGGACGCGGGCGTGCATCTGAGCTGCAACCTGACCGGCGGCGTGTTCGTCAACCAGTCGGCCGCGTTCTCCGACTTCCACGCGACAGGCGCGAACCCGGCGGCAAACGCCGCGCTGACCGACGGTGCCTACGTCAGCAACCGCTTCCGCATCGTCCAGTCCCGCCGCCACACGGCCTGACCTTCAGGCGACCCGCCCCCGGGCCGGGCGTCCAACACGACGCCCGGCCGGTCCGCGCGCCCGGCTGCCTCATCGGGCGTGTCCCGCCGCGCCGGTATGTCTGTTCGCGGCGTACATGTTTTCGCATGTGGCTACACGCGAAAACATGTACGGCTCGCGGAGCCCCGTGCCGACCCGGTGTTGTCAGGCCGCCGACACGAGGTCGGACGCGCGCGTCGCATTCCTCATGTGAGCCATGGCCATGCGGCGTGCGGGGCGTCCGCACTCACCTGCCGGAAGGCCCGGTCAGGCCCGGCGGCGCATCTGCAGTTCGGTCATGGCGGCGGTGGTGGGGTGGGGAAGGCGTACGCCGGTGTCGACGAAGCCGACCCGCTCATAGGCGCGGACCGCCCGGTCGTTGCCGACCACGACCTCCAGCATCAGGTCCGGGCGGCCGGCCGCGCGCGACCAGGCGCTCACCGCCGCCGTCAACGCCGAGATCAGGCCCTTGCCGCGCCAGGCCGGCGTGACGTACACCGCGAAGATCACCGTTACGCCGGGCTCGTCGGCGATCGCGGTGCCGCCGGCGTGTGCGACCACCCTGTCGTCGACGACGGCGATGAACTGGGCCACCCGGTCGCCGGTGGAGTTCTCGGCGATGCGGGCCGCGTACTCGGCGTGCGGGCGGGCCGCGGCCTGGGCCAGGGTCTCCAGGAACGCCAGCGGGGAGTCGGCGAGCATCTCCAGGCGCAGCGCGCGGGTGCGGGCCGCGTCGGCCGGGCGGACCCGGCGGACCTCGACGGACGCGGGCAGGCGGCGGGAGTCCAAGGCCGCGGTCATCTGGCGCTCACGTAGACCCAGGCCTGGGCGCCCGACACCAACGGCAGCAACTCGCGGCGGTAGTCGTCGACCTCGTAGCCGTCGGCGGCGACCAACTCCGCGTCCGTGATGTCGAAAACCATGCCGGCGACCTCGTCGACCGGGTTGCCGGTCGGTGCGACCACGGGGTGCTGTGCGGTGCCGCTCAGCGCGACCACCGCGGCGTCGGTGATCTCCAGCAGGGTCATCCGGTAGCCGGGCAGCGCGTCCTCGCGGCCGTGCAGTTCCCGGCCGAAGTTGGCGCGCTGGACCGCCGGGTCGCGCAGGGTGCCGTAGGAGAAGAGCAGGGGCATGGGTGCGATCCTGCCGGGCCGCCGAGCCGACCGCGGCGTCAGGGGGACGGCGACGCCAGGCGGGTCGAGGGGGCCAGCAACTGGGCGCCGACCGTCTGGCAGGTGGCGGCGCCGTAGTCGAAGCCCAGGCTGCCCGGATAACGCACCAGCACGCCGATCGCCCACTGATCGGAGACCGCCAGGCATGCCATGTGCCAAAGGCCGTCCTCGTCGCGAAGCAGCCAGCCGTTCTTGATCGCTACTTCCGACGCGGCCGGTTCCGGTAAGGCGCGGCGGACACCGAAATCGCCGGTTCCGCGTACGCCGCGCATCTCCGATAGAAGCCATGGAGTCCAGCGTTCGCCCGCCGCGCGCCCGTCGGCAATGCATGATGCAAGGCGCACAGTGTCGCGGGCCGAGATCAGCGTGTTGCTCCAGTTGTTCTCGTGCGCCTGGCTGTCGGTGAGGCCGCATATTTCGATCATGCGCAGGATCGAGTCCCGGCCGCCGGCCAACTCGTAGACCGCGATCGCCGCCGCGTTGTCGCTGTCGCGGATCATGACGGTCAGCTGGCCCAAACGAAAACCCGAAGGCTCTTCGCCTTTCTCTGCGGAAAGTCGCAAATAATCCGCGGCCAACCACGCCTTCACCATCGACATCGTGTCGCTCGGTTCGGCCATGTTCGGCGACCCCGTGATGCGCCCGTTCTGCCGGTCGAGAAGGGCCCAGGACAGAAACCCGTCCACGGGTACGTCGACCGCCCCGACCCGCAGCGCGTGCGGCCGGGCCCGGTCGGCGCCGGGCGACGGTCGTTTCGCCGCGGCGACCGTGACCTGCTGCTTCGGCGTCACGTAGTAAACCGCGACCGCCGCCGCGGCGGTGATCAGCAGGACGGCCGCCAGGACCGGGAGCGCGTTCCGCCGGTGGGACCGGTGCCGGCCGGGCTGCGCGCCGTGTCTGCCTCGCAACACGTTCGGTTAACGAGCGAGCGGTCTGTCCGGGCGCTCAGGGTGTCCATTTTGGGGTAGTGCGCGGTCGTCACTCCTCGTGTACCTTACGATTTCGGCCGCAATGTTCGAGGGCTCACCTACACCCGCGAATGGGCGGTCTTGGACCGGCAGGCGCATCAAAGGTTAGGAAGTGCACCGTGGCACAGGGCACCGTCAAGTGGTTCAACAGTGAAAAGGGCTACGGTTTCATCGCGGTCGATGGGGGCCAGGACGTGTTCGTCCACTTCTCCGCGATCGAGATGGACGGCTACAAGTCTCTCGACGACGGCCAGCGCGTCGAGTTCGAGATCGCGCAGGGTCAGAAGGGCCCGCAGGCGGAGCAGGTTCGCCTAATCGCTTGAGCGAAGTCAAGCCGGGCACCCCACCCGGGTCCTCGACGACCTAGCGCCGATCCCGCTAACGGGGTCGGCGCTGCTCTGTCTTTACATCAGTGCACTTCCCATCTATTCGCGACTTTGCGCATTGCGGACAGCGATGCCTTTCAACCATTGACGAGTCATAAAACGCCACACCGGGTACGAGCGGCGCCGCCATGATCATCTAGGCCGCGCCGCGCCCGCCCGCGGGGCCGACTCGCTTGCACTCGCCTGGTCCGAGTGCTAAACAAGTCATTGGCACTCGCCAACCGTGAGTGCCAATGGTCGGGGCGGTGAGGCCACCGCCGGTGCCCTACAGAGACGGGCGCGGCATGGGGCCGGTCGTCGCGGGCTATCCGGCCCGGCCGGCGGACGTCACTGTCGCCAGGTAGTGACGTCCGAAGGTGCGTACAACAGGCGGTTCTCCGTGGCCGACCAGGCTGCGGCGACCGTGAGTGTCCAGGAGGACAACGCCGTATGGCCAAGATCATTGCGTTCGACGAGGAGGCGCGCCGCGGCCTCGAGCGGGGTATGAACACCCTCGCCGACGCCGTAAAGGTGACGCTCGGCCCCAAGGGCCGCAACGTCGTGCTCGAGAAGAAGTGGGGCGCTCCCACCATCACCAACGATGGTGTGAGCATCGCCAAGGAGATCGAGCTCGAGGACCCCTACGAGAAGATCGGCGCTGAGCTGGTCAAGGAGGTCGCCAAGAAGACCGACGACGTGGCCGGTGACGGCACGACGACGGCGACCGTCCTCGCCCAGGCGCTGGTCCGCGAGGGCCTGCGCAACGTCGCCGCCGGCGCGAACCCGATGGCCCTGAAGCGGGGCATCGAGGCCGCCGTCGCGCGCGTCGCGGAGGAGTTGGCCAAGATCGCCAAGGACGTCGAGACGAAGGAGCAGATCGCCTCCACCGCCTCGATCTCCGCCGGTGACACCAGCGTCGGCGAGATCATCGCCGAGGCGATGGACAAGGTCGGCAAGGAAGGCGTCATCACTGTCGAGGAGAGCAACACCTTCGGCCTCGAGCTCGAGCTCACCGAGGGCATGCGCTTCGACAAGGGCTACATCGCGCCTTACTTCTGGACCGACCCGGAGCGTATGGAGGCCGTCCTCGACGACCCCTACATCCTGATCGTCAACAGCAAGATCTCGTCGGTCAAGGACCTGCTCCCGATCCTCGAGAAGGTCATGCAGGGCGGCAAGCCGCTGCTGGTCATCGCCGAGGACGTCGAGGGCGAGGCCCTGGCCACCCTGATCGTCAACAAGGTCCGTGGCACCTTCAAGTCCGTCGCCGTCAAGGCCCCGGGCTTCGGTGACCGCCGCAAGGCCATGCTGACCGACATCGCGATCCTGACCGGTGGCCAGGTCGTGAGCGAGGAGCTGGGCCTCAAGCTCGAGGCCGTCGGCCTCGACATGCTGGGCCACGCTCGCAAGGTCGTGGTGACCAAGGACGAGACCACCATCGTCGACGGTGGTGGCGACCAGGAGCAGATCCAGGGTCGGGTCAACCAGATCCGTGCCGAGATCGAGAAGAGCGACTCCGACTACGACCGCGAGAAGCTGCAGGAGCGCCTGGCCAAGCTGGCCGGCGGTGTTGCGGTCATCAAGGTCGGCGCGGCCACCGAGGTCGAGCTCAAGGAGCGCAAGCACCGCATCGAAGACGCGGTCCGCAACGCGAAGGCCGCCGTCGAAGAGGGCATCGTCCCCGGTGGTGGCGTCGCGCTGGTGCAGGCCGGCAAGACCGCCTTCGACAAGCTCGACCTGGTCGGCGACGAGGCGACCGGTGCGCAGATCGTCAAGATCGCGCTCGACGCCCCGCTGCGTCAGATCGCCGTCAACGCCGGCCTCGAGGGTGGCGTCGTCGTGGAGAAGGTCCGCAACCTGGAGACCAACCACGGCCTCAACGCCGCGACCGGTGACTACGTCGACCTGCTCAAGGCCGGCATCATCGACCCGGCCAAGGTGACCCGTTCGGCGCTGCAGAACGCGTCGTCGATCGCGGCCCTGTTCCTCACCACCGAGGCTGTGGTGGCGGACAAGCCGGAGAAGGAGAAGGCCCCGGCTGCGCCGGGCGGCGGTGACATGGACTTCTAAGTCCATCGAGCACAACCACGAAAGGGCGGTCCGCGCGAGCGGGCCGCCCTTTCGGCTCTCCGGCCTACCGCCGGCGCTGGTTCCGGCGCTTGTCCGCCCGGCTCGTCAGGGACCGCACCGGAAGATCAACACCAAGATCGTCCGCAAGGTCACCCGGAAGCTCGGCAGCGAGGTCGCCGTCTGAACCGCCGGGAAGTCGGGCGGCGAGGTCGTTCGGAAGGTCGTCCGCCGCGGGCCGGTCGCCGGACGTGCCGGGACCGGAGGGCTCCGCGGTCGGCTCGTCTTCGAGGGTCATGCCGGCACGTTAGGGGTTGGCATGCCATCCCGCCGGGGAATCGCGACACAATGCACCGCGCGAGCTACATATCTTCCAGCTCCGGGCCCTTGGTCGCGGCGGCCGTGCTGATCAGCACCACCGGGCGCAGCCCACCGGTGCCGACCGAGCGCGCCTCCACCGGGGCCGCGACCCGATGGTCCTCCTCAGGGGACAGCGCATCCATCGTGCAGTGGAAATGCGTACCAAACACGCTAAATACGCATCATAGTTGCCGGCGGTAGAGGAAGAAGACCCGCTCGATCCGTGCCCCGGAGTTCGCCGAATAGAACGGGACCGGCCCGACCCAGCCGATCTGCGCCGAGGAAAGACCGGCGGAGTGCTGCTCCTGCAGGCACCGCCGCAACAGCACGCCGCCGACACCGAGCCCCCGGGCCGCCGCGGCGGTGCCCATCGGCCCGAAATACGACGGCCGCGAGGACCCCCAGCACGCGAAGCCGAGCACCGAACCATCGCGCACCGCGAAGTGGATGCCGGCCGACTCGCTGATCTCCGCACCCCACCCGAGCCCGAAGTGCTCCTGCGCGAACTCCACGAGCCCGGGCACGTCGGCGGTTACCGCCCGGCGCACCGCCACCCCGGCCGCGGCGAGCCGCGCCTCCGCCGGCGCCGTCGACTCCAGCGCCAGCGAGCCGGGCGTCAGGTCGGCCGTCATGTTCCACGCCACCGACTCGCGCGCGTACCCGCTCGCCTCCGCCAGGCACACGGCCGGCGTGTAGCGCACGTCGATGCCCGGCCACGCGTACACCGGCGCGTTTCCGACCAGCGCCACCGCGCGGGCGCCGAACCCGGCCAGCGCCGACTCGACGCGGGCCAGCAGCGCGCGGCCGATACCGTGCCGCCGGTGGTCGGGATGCACCGCGATCAGGTCGACGTGCCCGACCGAGGGGTCGCGGAAGCCGGTCGACCCGAGCACGACGCCGACCACGTCAGACCCGGAAAGAGCGACCCATCCGGTGGTACGCCGTTCGCCGGCCGAACCCGGAAGCGGGCCGGGATGCCGCAGCCGCCCGACGATGACCTCGGCCTCGGCGGCGTCGTCCGCGAGGTCCAGCGCGACCTGGCACAGCGCCACGACGCCAGGGACGAGGTCGGGGCTCAGCGAAGCGAGCTCGTAGGGATGATCCACGAGCGGAGGCTACCCGGCCGCCGCCAGCGCCGCCGATGCGTCGACCAGCCCGGCGCCGGCCGCCTGGGCCGGCGTGCACGGCCCGACGTCGCCGACCTGCACCGGAGCGGCCGTGCTGCGCAGGATCTCCCGGGTCTTGGCGACATCGCCGACCAGCGCGGGCCGCGCCGACCACAGCAGCGCCACCACGCCCGCGACGTGCGGCCCGGCCATCGAGGTCCCGGTCAGCGCGCCGTAGCGCCCACCGGGCAGCGCCGAGACCACGTCGACCCCGGGCGCCACCAGGTCGGGCTTGTCCGGCCCGCGGCTGGAGTGGTCGGCCAGCGTGCCGGACGAGTCGACCGAACCAACCGTGAACGTCTCGGCGTAGGTCGCCGGCGGGTCGGTGACCGAGCCGCAGGTCGGGCCGGTGTTGCCGGCCGAGGCGACGACGAAGATGCCGGCCGCGTCGAGGGCGTGCACCGCCGGCTCCAGCGCGCGCCGGTCGCAGCCCTCGATCCGCGGGCAACCCCAGGAGTTCGTGAGCACCTGCGGGGCGCGCGCCGGCCGGCCCGCCGTGAACGGGTCGCCGCCGGCCGGGAACGGGGCCAGCATGAACTGCAGGCAGTCGAGATAGCGGGCGGGGTTGCCCATGTTGCGGGCCAGGTTGACGCAACCGACCCACTGCGCGCCCGGCGCCACCCCGACTCCGGCGCCGACCGCGGTGGCGAGCGTGTGTGTGCCGTGGAAGCCGGCGTCGGTCGGCGCCGTCGTGCCGTTCCACGGGTCGAACCACGAGTCGTCGCCGCCGCGGAAGCCGGGCGCCAGCGCCGGGTGTGCACCGTCGGCGCCCGAGTCGGAACTGCCGATCACGATGCCCTTCCCGGTCACGCCGTCGGCCCATGCCTCCGGTGCGTGCACCTGCTCCAGGTTCCACCGCGGGCCCGACAACGCCACGCCGGGAGTGTGGATCGACAGCGCGGGTGCCGGCAGTGGTCGCAGCACCTGGTCGACCAGCACCCGGTCGACGTCGGCCCGGCGGGACAGGAACTCCCTCAGCACCGGGCCGCCACCGTGCACCTCGATGCCGTTGACCAGGTAGTAGGGCGTGTAACGCAGGTGCCACCGGTCGAGTTCGTGGCGCAGGCCGGCCTGGGTGCGATCGGCGTGCTCGACCAGCCGGCGGTAGACCTCGGTGGTGCGGGCGGTCAGCGCCGCCTGGCCGGTCCCCGCCGGCAACCCCGACAGGTCGGCCTGGCTCGACAGCACCACGAACAGCCGCTCGCCCGCGAAGCCCGGCTGCCCGGGCCCGAGGTAGGCCACCAGCCCGCCGAGGGCCAGCACTCCGGCCAGCGTCGCGGCGACCGGGCGGCGCACCGCCACAAAGCGCAGGCCCAGGCCGTACGCCATGGCGACGAGCACCCCGATGACGAGTGCGGCGCCGGCGGCGATGGCCGCCCAGAAGGGCGCGTCGCGCCCGGCGAGCAACAGCGTCGTCTCCTCGGGGTCGACGAACGCCAACGGCCCGACCACCGCGAAGCCGACGAGCCAGGAGACCGGCGGATCCCGGAGCGCGGCCAGCGCGAACCCGACCAGCGGCAGCCCGATCAGGACCGCCAACTGCGGGCCGCTGTGCCCGACGCCGGCACCGAGCAGGGCGAGCGCGACCGCCGCCCGGGGACCGCCGACCCAGATCACCCGGGCCCGGCTCCACCCCGCCATCGACTCCCAGAACCGCGGGCCGAGCAGCGCCGCGGCCAGCCGCCCGACCGCGGCCGCCGCCAGCACCGCCAGCACGGTCTCGAGCACGCCGCCCAATGCGCCAAGCACCAGCCAGGGCGCCAGCAGCAGCACCCCGCCGGCCACCCCGAGCAGGACCGAAGCCGACCGGCCCGGCCGGCCGACCAGCGCGGTCAGCGCGAGCGCCACCACCGCGAGCAGGGTCAGATAGAGCTCGTGCTGCGCGACGGGGACGATCCGCAGCGCGGTCAACACCGCGAGCAGGGCCGCGCCCGAGAACCAGGCGCGTCCGGCGGCCCGGCCGGCCGCGGTGACTGGCAACACGGCGGCCAGCAGGGCCGGCACGCCCATCAGCAGGAAGCCGAACACGCCGACCGCCGGCCAGGTCCACACCGGCAGCGACCACGCCGTCACGAGTTGGAGGTGGTCGAGCAGATAGCCCAGGCCCTGGGTGGCCGCGGTCGCCAGGACGATCCAGCCGCCGGCCACGATCGCCGCGAGGATGCCGAGCCAACGCGGCGGCGCCGGGCGATCAGCGGGGGCAGCCATGCGCGCCAGCGTAAAGCCCGGCGGGGTTACGGTGGACCCGTGCGAGACCCCGCGATATCCCGCTTCGCCGCGAGCCACCTCTCCGCGACCCGGCGCGCCGACGACCTGCGCCGGCTGCGCAGCGAGCGGTTCGACGTGCTGGTCGTCGGCGGCGGGGTGACCGGCGCCGGTGCCGCCCTCGACGCCGCGGCCCGCGGCCTCAAGGTCGCGCTGATCGAGGCCCGTGACTACGCCGCCGGCACGTCGAGCCGGTCGAGCAAGCTGATCCACGGCGGCCTGCGCTATCTGGAGCAGCTCGAGTTCGGTCTGGTGCACGAGGCGCTCACCGAGCGCGGCCTGCTCTCCACCCGGCTGGCACCGCACCTGGTCCGCCCGGTGCCGATCCTGGTGCCGCTGCCGGCCGGCGGGCTGCCGCTGCGCGCGTTCCGGCGCGCCTACTACGGCCTCGGTGTCGCGACCTACGACGCGTTCGCCGGCGTTCTCGGCCACGGCCGGGGCATGCCGCTGCACCGCCACCTGAGCCGCGAGGGCGCCCGGCGGCTGTTCCCGAGCCTGCGCGGTGACGTGACCACTGGCGCGATCCGCTACTTCGACGGCCAGGTCGACGACGCCCGGCTGGTCGTCACGCTGGCCCGCACCGCCGCCAGCTTGGGCGCCGCGATGGTGACCAGCGCCCGCGCGGTCGGCTTCCTGCGCCAGGCCCGCGAGGTCGTCGGTGTCCGGGTGCGCGACATGGAGGCCCGGCCGGGCGATCCCGACGCCGAGTTCGAGGTGCGCGCCCGCACGGTCATCGCCGCGACCGGCGTGTGGAGCGACGACATGTCGCGGATGCTCGGCGACGTCGGCGTCCGCCCCGGCTTCCGGGTCCGCGCGTCCAAGGGCGTGCACCTGGTCGTGCCGCGCAGCGCGATCACCGGCGAGGCCGGGCTGATCCTGCGCACGCCCACCTCGGTGCTCTTCGTGATCCCGTGGGGCGGGCACTGGATCATCGGCACCACCGACACCGACTGGCAGCTCGACCGGTCGCACCCGGCCGCGTCGGCCCGCGACATCCAATACATCCTCGACCAGGTCAACCCCTGGCTCGCCCGGCCGCTCTCGACGGACGACATCGAAGGGGTGTACGCCGGACTGCGCCCGCTGCTCAGCGGCGAGGCCGAGGCCACCTCGAAGCTGTCCCGCGAGCACGCGGTGATCGAGCCGATGCTCGGCCTGCTGCTGGTCGCGGGCGGCAAATACACGACCTACCGGGTGATGGCCGCCGACGTGGTCGACCGCGCGGTCCGCCGGCTCGGTGGCGGCCAGCGGTCGACCACGGCGGAGCTACCGCTGCTCGGTGCCGACGGCTACGCGGCCACCTGGCGCGACCGGGCCGACCTGGCCCGGCGGCGCGGCGTGCCGGCCGGCGTGGTCGAGCACCTCCTGGAGCGCTACGGCACCCTCACCAACGAGTTGCTCGCCCTGGTCGAGGCCGATCCGGCGCTGGCCGCCCCGCTGGCCGGAGCGCCGGAATACCTCGCCGCCGAGGTGGCCTACGCCGCCTACGCGGAAGGTGCGCTGCACCTCGACGACGTGCTCACCCGGCGCACCCGGATCTCGTTCGAGACCGCACACCGCGGCGCCGAGTCGGCCGAGCACGCGACCGAGGTGATGGGCGCCGTGCTCGGCTGGGACGACGCGGTGCGCCGCCGCGAGGTCGAGCACTACCTGGCCCGGGTCGACGCCGAGCGCGAGTCGCAGCGAATGCCCGACGACGCCACCGCCGACGCCGCCCGGATGGGCGCCGCCGACGTGCGCGGCCTGGCCGCCGACCGCGGCCTGGAGATCCCCAGCAGCGCCGCTCTCTAGAAGATCTTGCCGGGATTGAGCAGCCCGGCCGGGTCGAGGGCGGTCTTGATCGCGCGGTGCACCGCCATGCCGACCGGGCCGATCTCCTGGGCCAGCCAGTCCTTCTTGAGCAGCCCGACGCCGTGCTCGCCGGTGCAGGTGCCGCCCATCGCCAGGCCGAGCCGCATGATCTCGTCGAACGCGGCCCGGCCGCGCGCGACCGAGTCCGGGTCGAGCCGGTCGACCACGATGTTGGGGTGCAGGTTGCCGTCGCCGGCGTGGCCGACGACGCCGATCGGCACGCCGTACTCGGAAGCGATCTTCTCGATGCCGTCGAGCATGGCCGCCAGTTCGGTGCGCGGCACGGCGATGTCGTCGATGATGATCCCGCCGCTGCCATCGGGGTAGGTCTCCGCCGCGAACTTCTCCATCGCCGGATGGGCCAGCCGGCGGGCGCGCAGCAACTCGGCCGCCTCGACCTGGTCGGTCGCCGCGAACACCTCCAGCGCGCCGGCCGCTTCGCAGACCGCCTCGATCGCGGCCAGGTCCTCGGCCGCCCGGCTGCCGGTGTCGACGGCCGCGAGCAGCAGCGCCTTGGCGTCGGTGCGCAGGCCCATCGGGCGCAGCGCCTCGATCGCCTTCAGGTGGGTCTGGTCGAGCAACTCGAGAAGGCTGGGTGAGAAGCCGCCGGACGAGATCGCGGCCACCGCGGCGCCGGCCGCGGCCGTCGTCGGGAACAGAGCGATCAGCGTGAGCGAGGCGTCGGCGGCGGGGCGGAGCCCGACCACGATTTCGGTGATCACCCCGAGGGTGCCCTCGGAGCCCACGAACAAGCGGGTCAGGTCATAACCCGCGACACCCTTGGCGGTACGCCGGCCCGTGCGCAGCACCTCGCCGGAGGCCAGCACGACCTCGAGGCCGAGCACGTACTCGGCGGTCACGCCGTATTTGACGCAGCACATGCCGCCCGCGTTGGTCGCCACGTTGCCGCCGATCGTCGACGACTCCCACGAGCCCGGGTCGGGCGGATAGCGCAGGCCCGCCTCGACGGCGGCGGCCGCCAGCGTGGCGTTGACCACACCGGGCTGCACGACGGCGTAGCGGTTGACGGGGTCGATCTCGATGATCCGGTCCATCGCCACCGTGGAGAGCACCACGGCGCCGTCGACCGCGTTGGCGGCGCCGGCGAGGCCGGTGCGGGCGCCCTGCGGCACGACCGGGACGCCGGCCCGGGCGGCGGCCCGCACCACGGCCACGACCTCGGCGGTCGTCCGCGGACGGACCACGACGGCCGGCGTGCCGAACGGCACCAGGTCGGCCTCGTCGCGCTGGTGGCCGCGCAGCAGGTCGGGGTCAGTCAGCACCGCCCCCTCGGGCAACACCGCGCGCAGCTCCGTCACCAGATCAGCCATACCAGCGACGTTAGCCTCTTCGGGTGGTCTACCTCGATCCCCCGGCCTGGCCTTCGCGAGGGCGACTCTGGTCACATCTGGTCAGTGACGTCTCCTACGCCGAGTTGCACGCGTTCGCCGAGATGCTCGGTTCGCCCCGGCGCGCGTTCGACCGTGATCACTACGACGTGCCCGCCGACCGGTTCGCGATGGCGGTGTGGCTGGGCGCGACGGTGGTGCCGAGTCGGGAGATCGTGCGCCTGCTGCGGGAGTCCGGTCTGCGCCGACCCAAGCACCTCAACGGTCGAGGGCGCCCAGCTCACGGATGAGGTTGGCCCGGGCCGGCTCGGTCCAGCGCTCGGCCAGGTCGGGCAGCCGGTAGAGGGCGGGCAGCTCCAGCAGGTGGCGCAGGATCTGGGCCCGGCCGGCGCGGAACTCGGCGTCCGGGACGAACTCGTACTCGCGGCGGACGGCCGCGGCGTAGGCGTCGTAGGCGGCCGGCGGCCCGGCCAGCACGGCGAGGTCGGCGTCGCAGAGCAACGCCCCGTCGCGGTCGTCGGCCTGGCTGGCGTGGCCGGCGGTGAGCAGCACGAGGCGCCGTACGCCGTCGATCGCGGTCGTGGGCACACCCAGCGTCACCAGCGAGACCACCGCCAGCTCGGCGGAGGCCCGCTCGTTGCCGTCGCCGGGCGTGTGCGGGTCGTAGACGGCGTCGTGGAACCACGCGGCCAGCCGGACCAGGTCGGGCTCGTCCGCCTGGTCGGCCTCCTCATCCACGATGGAGAGGACCGTCGCCAGGTGTTCGAGCGTGTGATAGTGCCGGTGCGGCTCGGCCCAGCGGGAAAGCAGCGCCGAACCCTCGGCGTCGACGGCGTGGTCGTCGGCGGTCGCGCCGGCGCCCCTGACAGCAGCGCGCCAGGCGGCGGCGAGATCTCTCACCCCACCATTCTGGTCCGTGGCTACGCTGTCCGCATGACCTTGCCCCTGCACCCCGCCGTGCCCGAGGAGCGTGGGCGGGGCTGGCGGGTGCTGGTGCTGCTCGGCGTCACCGTGGTGATCGCGCTCTGCGCCATCACGATGTCGGTCGTGCTCGGCTGGAACATCGGCGTCCAGGCCACGGTGATCGGCCTCGCCGCGGCGATCCTGCCGGTCCCGGTGCTGGTCGCGTGCTTCCTCTGGCTCGACCGCTACGAGCCCGAGCCGGCCCGGCTGCTCGCGGTCGCGTTCACCTGGGGCGCGTTCGTCGCCACTCTGGTCGCCTACGGGGTCAACACCGGCGCGGTGCACGTGTTCGCCCGGCTCGGGCTGCCCGACAGCCTGGTGGCGGTGCTGGTCGCGCCGTTCATCGAGGAGACCATGAAGGCGCTCGGCCCGGCGCTGATCCTGGTGCTGTTCCGCCGGGAGTTCTCCGGCATCACCGACGGCATCGTCTACTGCGGGCTGTCGGCGGTCGGCTTCGCGATGGTGGAGAACATCCTCTACCTCGGCGGCCACGGTTACGCGGCGGGCGCGGAGCGTTACGGCCCGGCGGCCGGCGCCCAGATGCTGATCCTGACCTTCATCGTCCGGATCTTCCTGACCGGCTTCGCCCATCCGCTGTTCACCTCGATGACCGGCATCGGGCTGGGCATCGCGGCCCGCTCGGCCGACCGCTGGGTGCGGTTCTGTGCGCCGGTGGCCGGCCTGCTGGTGGCGATGATGCTGCACGGCACCTGGAACCTGGTGCCGACGCTGGCCCAGGCGACCGGCGAGGGGCTGATCCTGCTCTACGGCTACATCGCGCTGATGGTGCCGGTCTTCTTCGGTGTGGTCGGCCTGACCATCTGGCTGCGCGGTTGGGAAGGTCGGCTCACCGAGCGGGCCCTGCCGGTCTACGTGCAGGCCGGCTGGCTCAGCCCGCCCGAGGTGGCGTCGCTCGGCTCGCTGGCCCGGCGGCACTCCGCCCGGCAGTGGGCCCGCCGGGTGGCCGGGCCGTCCGGGCTCAAGGCGATGCGCGGTTTCCAATTCGCGGCGACCCGGCTCGCGCTGCTCCGCGACGGCCTGCAGCGGGGCCTCGACAGCCGGCCGGCCGACCGGGCCCGCGCGGAGCGCGACGAGCAGCGGTTGCTCTCCGAGATCTCGATGTATCGGCAGGCCTTCGTCGGTCGCGACCCGCAGGTGCCGCCGGCCGTCTGGGACGGCACGGGCTATCAGGTGATGTTCCCCGACGGCGTACGCCGCCCACTGCCCGCGCCCGACGACCCGGTGGTGCCGATCCCGGTCGTGCTGGCCCCGCCGGTGCCCTACTACGGCCCGCCGATGCCCTACAGCCGCTACAGGTAGAGCCCGGTCGAGTCGTTCTCCACCCGCTGCGCGGCGACGGCGTGCACGTCGCGCTCGCGGAGCAGCACGTACTGCCGGCCGTGCAACTCGACCTCGGAGCGGTCGTCGGGGTCGAAGAGCACCCGGTCGCCGGTGACGATCGAGCGCACGTGCGGGCCGACGCCCACCGCGGTCGCCCAGGCCAGCCGCCGGCCCATCGAGGCCGTGGCGGGAATCACGATGCCGGCCGTGGAGCGGCGCTCGCCCTCGGCGCCGTCGTTTCGGACCAGGACGCGGTCGTGCAGCAGCCGGATGGGCAGCTTCTCGTCGGTGTCGGAGTCGGCCATCACGCGGGGAACGCTACCTCGCGCAAAGTCCGGGACGACTCCGGGTCGGATGGGCTAAGGGCGTCCGGCGCTTCCCGCTACCGTGGGAGGGCGATTCACAAGTCAGGGGGAGTCTTGGGTCGGTTCCAGCAGGTGCGGGCGAGCGTCCAGCGCGCCTACCAGGCGGGCCGCGACTCCGTCCGGGCGGCGCGGGCTGCCCGCGAGCCCGTCGCCGTCGCCGAGGCCCCGGCCGAGCACTTCCAACCCGTGCTGCCCGAGGCCGAGCCGCCACCGCCGCCGGCGCCCGTGCACCCGTCGACGACCAGCCGCGACGACGCCGACGTGCCCTACAGCCTGCGCATCTCGGCCGCCTGGTCGTGGCGGCTTCTGGTGCTGGCCATCGCGGTGTACGGCCTGGTGCGGGTGGTCGGCATCCTGCGCTTCGTGATGATCCCGCTGGCCATCGCGCTGCTGCTGACCGCCTTCCTGTCGCCGGCCGTCGGCTGGCTGCTGCGGGCCCGGTTGCACCGCACGTTCGCGGTGGTGGTGGTGATGGTCTGCGGCCTGGCGGCCGTGGCCGGCACGTTGACCCTGGTGGTCAACGAGTTCGTCTCGGGCGCGCCGCAGCTCAGCAACGACGCCGCCAAGGGCGTCCGGCAGATCCAGGACTGGCTGCGCACCGGGCCGCTGCACCTGAGCGACGCGCAGCTCAACCGCTACATCGACGAGGCGCAGTCGTGGATCACCGACAACTCGTCGCGGTTCACCAGCGGGGCGCTGGCCACGGCGGCGACGGTGGCCGAGGTGCTGACCGGCGCCGTGCTGGTGCTCTTCTCGACGTTCTTCTTCCTGCGCGACGGCCGCAAGATCTGGCGGTTCATCGTGCGGCTGTTCCCGATCGGCGCCCGGTGGCGGATCGACGACGCCGGCCAGGCGTCCTGGTCGGCCCTCGGCAACTACGTACGGGCGACGGTGCTGGTCGCCTTCATCGATGCATTGGGCATCGGGATCGCGTTGGTGATCTTCCGAATACCGTTCTCGTTCGCACTGGCCGCGCTGGTCTTCCTCGGCGCCTTCATCCCGATCGTCGGTGCCGCGCTGTCAGGCGCCGTGGCAGTGCTGGTCGCCCTGGTCGCGCAGGGCCCGATCGTCGCCTTGATCATCCTGGGCGCGGTGATCGGGGTCCAACAGCTCGAAGGCCACGTACTGCAGCCGCTGATCATGGGCCGGGCAGTGGCGATCCACCCGCTGGCGATCATCGTCAGCATCGCCTCCGGCGTGGTCATCGCCGGCATCGTGGGTGCGCTGGTCGCGGTGCCCTTGATCGCTGTGCTCAACACCGCCGTCCGCCGCCTCAACAAGCGCCGCCCCCCGAGCATCCCGCCTGGTGTCGAGGTCGTCAGCACGCGCCAATAGGCGAGCTGATCTTCTTGCTCTGCACCCGTGTGGGAAGCGCCTGTCACGTCTGCGCCGCCGTTGCTGGGTCCCGCTTGATCGTCGAGCTGCCCTGTGGGCATTGCCGCGTCGTTGGGTGGCGCTTCGCCAGGGATGCCCTGACGAGCTGGCCGCCAGCGGTTGGTGGCGGTTGGCTGTGGTGGTCAGGGTGCCCTGCCGGACACGGACGCTGCCGTCGTCGGCGCGGGGGGTTGACGTCAGGTGGCCGCGGCGGCGAGGCGCTTCAGGGCGCCGACCGCCACCTCCTGCCGCGTCGTATACCAGAACGGAGGCAGCGACTTCCGCAGGAACGCCCCGTAGCCGCGGGCCGTCTCCAGGCGCGAGTCGAGTACCGCAACCACGCCCTTGTCGCCGTGGGAACGGATCAGCCGCCCGGCGCCCTGGGCCAGCCGGATCGCCGCGATCGGCACGCTGACCGCGGCGAAGCCGGAACCGCCGCTGGCGTCGACCGCCGCCGCGCGGGCCGCGGCCAGTGGCTCGTCGGGGCGGGGGAACGGCAGCCGGTCGATGACCACCAGTTGGCAGGCGTCGCCGGGCACGTCGACGCCCTGCCAGAGCGACATCACGCCGAACAGGCAGCTCGCCTTGTCGTCGCGGAACTTGCGGACCAGCAACGGCAGCGACTCGTCGCCTTGGAGCAGGACCGGCAGGTCGGTGCGGGCCCGGACCAGCTCGGCCGCCTGCTGCGCGGCCCGGCGGGAGGAGAACAAGCCAAGGGTGCGGCCGCCCAGGGCCGAGACCAGCGAGAGCAGCTCTTCGCCGGCCTGCGCGGGTAGCCCGGAGGCGGCCGGGCGGGGCAGGTGGGCGGCGACGTAGAGGATGCCCTGGCGCTCGTATTCGAAGGGCGAGCCGACGTCGAGCGACCGCCAGCCGGGGCCGCCGATCTCGGCGACCTCGCCCGCCGCGGTCGACAGGTTGGGCGACCGGGCCGCGGTGGCGGCCGCCGAAGCGGCGGCGGCCGGGGTGCGTGGCGCGGGGACGTTGGCGCCCGGCAGGCCCAGCGCCCGCGCGACCGTGTCGAACCGGCCGCCGAGGGCCAGTGTGGCCGAGGTCGCCACGACCGTGCGCTCGTCGTAGAGGTGGGTGGCCAGGGTGCCGGCCACCGACAGCGGGGCCACCACCAGCGCTCGGCGGCCGGCGCCGGGGCGGTCGGGCTTTTCCACCCAGGCCACGTCGTGGCCGGCCTCTTCGAGCAGCCGCTGCGCGGTCTTGGAGATGTCGTCGACGAGTGCCTTGGCCTGCTGCTTGCGCACCGGGTCGGGGTCGTCGGCCTTGATGTCGCCGATCTTGTCGAGGGCCCGCCGGGTGGCGGCGTCGAGCAGCGTGCAGGCCTCGCGGAGCGGCTCGGGCAGGCCGTCGACGATGCGGCCCGCCGGCGCCTCGGCCAGCCCGACGGCCAGCGCGTCGCCGGCTTCGAGCAGCATCTCGGCCAGCTCGGGCTGGATGATCGGGCGGGCTCGGCGCGCGGCGCGGTCGACCGACTCGGGGGTCAGCTCGGCCTGCGACGCCGAGGAGACCCGGTCGGCCAGCTCGTGTGCCTCGTCGATGACCAGCAGCTTGTGTGGCGGCACGATGTGGCGGCCGGCCAGCATGTCGACGGCCAGCAGGCTGTGGTTGGTGATGACGATGTCGGCCTCGCGGGCCCGGACCCGGGACGCCTCGGCGAAGCACTCGGTGCCGTAGGGACAGCGCTGCGCGCCCACGCACTCGCGGGCCGGCATCGAGACCTGCTTCCAGGCCTGGTCGTCGACGCCCGGGTCGAGCTCGTCGCGATCGCCCGTCGCGGTCTCCATCGCCCACTCCTGCAGGCGCAGCACCTGCTTGCCCAGCCGCCCGGCCTCGCCGAGCCACTTGACGGGGGCGGCGGCGGCCGGCGCGGGCGAGTCGAAGAGGGTGTCTTCGGGCTCCTCTTCGGCCGAGTTTTCGAGCCGGGCCAGGCAGAGGTAGTGATGGCGTCCTTTGAGGACGGCGAAGGTCGGCCGGCGACCGAGCACCGGCTCGACCGCGTCGGCCAGCCGGGGCATGTCGTGATCGACCAATTGGGACTGCAGTGCGAGCGTCGCGGTCGAGATGACCACCGGGCCGTCGACGGTCAGCGCCGGCGCGAGGTAGGCCAGCGACTTGCCGGTGCCGGTGCCGGCCTGCACCAGCAGGTGGTCGCCGGAGGCCAGGCTCTCGGCGATCGCCGCGGTCATCTGCTGTTGGCCCGGCCGCGCGGCCCCGCCGGGAACCGCGCCGACCGCCGCGCTGAGCAATGCCTCGGCCGACGGACGGGTGCGCGCTGACGAGGTCACCGTGCGACGGTACCCGTACCCCCCGACCAAAGCGGTTGGCGCCACGTGCCGTTAACCCGGTGACGCGGTAGCGGTTACCCGGGATCGGTTAGGGTGTCTGCGTGCCGAGCGACATCGTCCGGGTGGTCTACCGCAAATATGACGGATCCGCCCACAGGGACTACCCCGCTCGCCGCCTCGCCGAAGACGACCTGGGGGTATGGCTCGGCGTGACCCTGGGCACCGAGTCCGTCTACCACGGCCGGCCGTCTGTGGAGAAAATCCCGTTTGTCGTGCTTGTGCCGCACGATGCCTGGTGGACCGGAATGTTCAACCCGCCGCCGCGCACCAGCGAGGTCTACTGCGACATCACCACGCCGGCGCGCTGGCGCGGTGACACCGTGCACCTGGTCGACCTCGACCTCGACGTGGTCCGCCGCCGCGCGACCGGCACCGTCGAGTTGCGCGACGAAGACGAGTTCGCCGAGCACCGGGCCCGCTTCGGCTACCCCGACGACCTGGTCGCCGCGGCCGAGGCCGCCGCGAAGCTGCTCCTGCAGGCTCTCGGCGACGGCACCGAGCCGTTCGCCACCGCCTACCGCAAGTGGCTCGCCCTCGTCGTCTGAGAGCGGCTACCGAGGTGGCCAGCCCGGCGCGTCGTCGGCCGTGTGCAACACCCGGGCCATCTTCTCCGGGTTGAGCTGGTTGAAGGCCGCGGTAATGCGGCCGTCGTCGACCGCGAACGAGAGCACCGACCGGAACGGCCGGCCGTCCTGGTAGACGGCGTCGAACAGCAGGCCGAGGCCACCGTTGACCTCGACGATCTCCGTGCGTACGCCGGTCGTCTCGGTGGGCATCCGGCGCAGCAGGCCGAAGACGAAGCGGGCGACCTGCACGGCGCCCTCGATCGGCTTGCGGGCGGCGGGGAAGTGGCCGCCGGAGTCGCCGATGAAGACCACGTCGGGTGCCAGGACCGCCACCAGCGCCTGGATGTCACCGGTCTCGGTCGCGTCGACGAACGCCTCGAGCACCCGGCGCTGCTCGGCCAGGGTGGCGCGGTGCCGGGGCGCGCCGTCGTTGACCGCGCGGCGGGCGCGGGACGCGAGTTGTCGGGCGGCCGGGACGGTGGTGCCCAGTGCCGCGGCGATGCCGTCGAACGGCACCTTGAACGCCTCGTGCAGCACGAACGCCACCCGCTGCTCGGGGGTGAGCCGCTCCAGCACGACCATCAGCGCCATGCCGATCTCGTCGTCGCGCACCACCCGATCGGCCGGGTCGGGCCCGAACGTGCTCGACGCGATCCGGCTCACCAGGGGCTCCGGCAGCCACTGGCCGGGGTAGGCCTCGCGCCGCACCCGGGCCGAGCGCAACACGTCGAGACAGATCCGCGCGGTCGCGGTGGTCAGCCAGCCGCGCAGGTCGCGGATCTCGGCGCGGACGGCCGGGTCGGCCAGCGCCGCCGAATAGCGCAGCCAGGCCTCCTGCACCGCGTCTTCGGCCTCGGCCCGGCTGCCCAGCATGCGGTAGGCGACGGCCGTCAGGTGGTCACGCTCAGCCTCGAAGTCGGTCACCAGGTCTTGCATGTAGGCCTCCCCTTGTGGGCATTCTGCCAGCGTCGGCATCGCCGCCGGCGGCCGCTGTAGCACCGGGAGTCACCGATATGCCAGATATGCGGAGCATGTTGCGCGTGGAGTCCGAAAGCCCGGATGTCCCGGTCGATCTGACCGCGGTCGATCCCGGGTCGACGCCCGGCCTGCCCGGCCGCAAGGTCACCGGCAGCGACCCCAAGCTCTGGGCCCGGGGCGAGGTCGAGCGGATCGGTGCCGAACTGGCCACCCAGCAGGAGATGCTGTTCGCGCGGGGCACGATCGAGCCCGAGTTGGGGCGATCGGTGCTGCTGGTGCTCCAGGCGATGGACTGCGGCGGCAAGGACGGCGCGGTGAAGCGGGTCGCCGGCGCGATGAACCCGCTGGGCCTGCACATCAGGGCGTTCGGCCCGCCGACCGAGGAGGAGCGGCGGCACGACTTCCTCTGGCGGATCCGCAAGTCGCTACCGCCGGTCGGCTACGTGGGCGTGTTCAACCGGTCGCACTACGAAGACGTGCTGGTCGTACGCGTGAATGGGCTGGCTCCTGAATCGGTGTGGCGCCCCCGCTACAAGAAGATCAACGACTTCGAGCGCAAGCTGGTCGACTCCGGCACCGCCGTGGTCAAGGTCATGCTGCACATCTCCCGCGACGAGCAGCGGGAGCGGCTGGTGCGGCGGCTCGACGACCCGACCAAGCAGTGGAAGTTCAACCCCGACGACCTCGACTCGCGGGCCAGCTGGGACGACTACCAGGCGGCCTACGCCGAGGCGCTGGCCCGCTGCGCCGACGCCGCGCCCTGGTACGTGCTGCCGGCCGACCGCAAGTGGTATCGCGACTGGGCGCTGTCCCACTTGCTCCGCGAGACGTTCGCCGACCTGAAGCTCACCTACCCGAAGCCGGACTACGACGTGGCTGCGCAGCGGCGTCGTTTGGAAGCGGACGGTTGATCTGGGTGAACGCCAGGTGAACGGAAGGTTGCGGTCGGGCAGACCTTGGTAGCCCGGCGAAAGTACCGGTCCGAGGTTTTCTAACATTCGGCGAACGCGTTCCCCGAGATGGCGCGTCCGGACACCCCCTTCGACGCGACGAGGTCCGAGCCGTGAAGTTCTCCTTCCGTCCAAGCGACGGCGTCTTCTACGAGCTGTTCAGCAGAGCGGCCGACAACCACGTGCGTGGCACGGAGCTCCTGCAGGAGCTCGCGCTGCCCGGCGTCGACGTGCAGTCGGTCAGCGAGCGGCTGACCGAGGTCGAGCACGACAGCGACCAGATCACCCACGAGCTCTACCAAAAGATCAACTCGACGTTCGTGACGCCGTTCGACCGCGAGGACATCTACCGGCTCGGCTCGCTGCTCGACGACGTCATGGACCACCTCGAGGCCGTCGGCAACCTGCTCTACCTCTACGGGCTGACCAAGCTGCCGGCGCTGCCGCGCGAGATGCACGAGTTGGTCAACGTCCTCGACCAGCAGGCCAAGCTGACCGCCGAGGCGATGCCGCGGCTCAAGTCGATGAAAGACCTCGAGGACTACTGGATCGAGTGCAACCGGCTCGAGAACGAGGGCGACCAGGCCTACCGGATGCTGCTGGTGCGGCTCTTCTCCGGTGAGTACGACGCCCTCACCGTGCTGAAGATGAAGGAGGTCGCCGACGAGCTGGAGGCCGCCTGCGACTCCTTCGAGCACGTGGCCAACACCGTACAGACGATCTCGGTCAAGGAATCCTGAACCGTTGGACGCACCCCTTATCGCCGTTCTCGCGGTGATCTTCATAGCGCTCGCTTTCGACTACACCAACGGGTTCCACGACGCCGCCAACGCCATCGCGACGAGCGTCTCCACCCGCGCCCTGACCCCGGGCGTGGCCCTACTGATGGCCGCGATCGGCAACTTCATCGGCGCGCACTTCGGTGAGAAGGTCGCCAAGACCGTCGGCAGCGGCCTGGTCAACCTGCCCACCGGGTCGGCCAGCCTGAGCGTGGTCTTCGCCGGCGTACTGGGCGCGATCGTCTGGAACCTGATCACCTGGTATTTCGGCCTGCCCTCGTCGTCGTCCCACGCCCTGATCGGCGGGCTGGTAGGCAGCACCCTGGCCGCGTCCGGCACGGTCCTCTGGACCAAGGTCATCGACAGCGTCGTACTGCCGATGGTGCTCTCGCCGCTGGTCGGCTTCGCCCTGGGCTTCGTGGTCATGAAGCTGATCCAGGTGATCTTCCGCAACGGCCACCCGAGCAGGCTCAACCGCGGCTTCCGCGCGGCGCAGACGGTCTCGGCGGCGGCGATGTCGGTCGGCCACGGCATGCAGGACGCGGCCAAGACGATCGGCATCATCGTGCTGGCCCTGTACGTCGGCGGCCACCAGGGCAGCTCGGACGTCATCCCGGAGTGGGCCTTCTGGACCTCCGCGACGGTGCTGGCGCTGGGCACCTACGCCGGCGGTTGGCGGATCATCCGCACGCTGGGCCGCCGGATCATCCACCTGGGCCCACCCGAGGGCTTCGCGGCGGAGACGGTGGCCAGCGGCGTGCTCTACTTCAACGCCCTGGTGCTGGGCGCGCCGATCTCGACCACCCACACGATCACCTCGGCGATCATGGGCGTGGGCGCGACCAAGAAGCTGTCGGCGGTCCGCTGGGGCGTGGCCGGCAACATCGTCGCCGCCTGGGTCCTGACCTTCCCGGCGGCCGGCGCCATGGCCGCCCTGGCCTACTACGCGGTCCGCCCGGCGTTCTAACCCAAGATCTATAAACGGATGACTCGGGTCCGCGGTGGGCACGACCGTCGCTCCCGCCAGAGACCGCTCCGCTTCGCTCCGCTGCCAGGCCCGCGCTTGGGCAACGCAACACCAGAGGGGCATGGACGCGCGGGTAGGCCCCTGTCCGCGAGACCGCGGCGATAAGCGGTTGTTCTGTGGGCCT
>NZ_JBFAPI010000002.1:344649-547691 GCF_040676615.1 Asanoa sp. NPDC049573 | reverse complement strand
CTGGACGTCTGGGTGGGGGCCTGTCCGCGAGACCGCGGCGATAAGCGGTTGTTTTGTGGGCCTGGACGTCTGGGTGGGGGCCTGTCCGCGAGACCGCGGCGATAAGCGGTTGTTTTGTGGGCCTGGACGTCTGGGTGGGGGCCTGTCCGCGAGACCGCTGCGGTTGGCGGTTGTCTTTTGCGGGCCTGGACCTCTGGGTGGGGGCCTGTCCGCGAGACCGCGCGCGGTTGGCGGTTGTCTTTTGCGGGCCTGGACCTCTGGGTGGGCGCCTGTCCGCGAGACCGCGGCGCT
The DNA here is from genome assembly GCF_040676615.1 of Asanoa sp. NPDC049573. Lineage (NCBI taxonomy): Bacteria > Bacillati > Actinomycetota > Actinomycetes > Micromonosporales > Micromonosporaceae > Asanoa > Asanoa sp. NPDC049573. Next base: position 547,400 of record NZ_JBFAPI010000002.1, on the reverse strand, counting down.
TGGCGGTTGTCTTTTGCGGGCCTGGACGTCTGGGTGGGGGCCTGTCCGCGAGACCGCTGCGGTTAGCGGTTGTCTTTGCGGGCCTGCACGCGTGGGCGGCGGCCGGTTCGCCAGACCGCGGCGGTAGCGGTGGTCCTTGGGTCCCGGACGCGTGGGGGCCTGTCCGCGAGACCGCGCGCGGTTCGCGGTTGCGTCCCGGACGCGTGGGTGGCGGCCTGTCCGCGAGACCACGGTGGTTAGCGGATGCCATTGCGGCCTGGACGTGTGCAGGGACCTGTCCTCGAGACCGCGGTGGTTAGCGGGTGTCCTTGCGGGCCTGGGCGCGCTTGGTGGCGGCCCGGGTCGTGGCGTGGCGCTTGAGGCGGTCCGGCGTGCGATGGCTGCGGTCGGCGACCTGGTCGTCGCGGGGATCGCGGCGGCCGCCCGACGATGGGGGAGGCGGCGGCGGGGTGAACGTGGCCGCGCGGGCCTCGGCGATGCGCTCGGCCTTGAGTTCGCGGGCCGCGGCGCGGGCGGCCGCGGCCAAGCGGCGGCTCACCCGGGCCAGTGCGGCCTCGAAGACCTCGGCCTTGTCGCGGTCGCGGCTGCCCCTCGGGTAGGCCTTGCCGCGGGCCCCGGTGGAGCGCACCCGCTCCGCCGACTGGCGGCGGTAGAGCTTGGTGTATTTGTCCCGCGCCCGGCGCACCCGGGTGTGCAGCGCCACCAGCTCGTCTTCGTCGAGCGGGGCCAGCTCCTCGCCCGCGGTCTCCCGCACCAGCATCTGCTCGGCCTCGGTCATCGATCCGACAAGCGCCTGCATGGCAACCACCCCTCGTGCGAAGACTTCTCACCAATCTTCGCCGCGGGAGCGGGGCAACCGGGCCGGTTTGGGTTAGTACGTGACCCCGATCTGGGCGCGGATCTCGTCGAGCAGGCCCATCACCTCGAGCGTGGTGTCGTGCGGAATCAGGGGGCTCTCCAGCAGGCCGGCATCGAGGCAGCGCTGCACCTCGATCGCCTCGAACTGGTAGCCGTGGCCCTCCTGCGCGCGGGTGACCACAGACGGCGAGGCGCCCGGGCGGTGCAGCGTGTAGGACGTCGTGTGGAAGAAGTCCGGCAACTCGATCCGGCCGCCGGTGCCGGTGATCGTCGCCTGTACGCCGGTCGACCCCAGCAGGCCGCAGGTCAGCGACGCGACCGCGCCCGAGTCGTAGCCGAACAGGATGCCGGTGTTCTCGTCGGTGCCCTCTGGGCCGATCTTGGCCCAGGCCCGGACGTGGTCGGGCGCGCCGAGCACCAGGTGGGCCATCGTGACCGGGTAGACGCCCAGGTCGAGCAGGGCGCCGCCGCCGAGCTCGCGGGCCCGCAGGCGGTGGTCGGGCAGGAAAGGACCATAAATCCCGAAATCAGCGGATACGGTGGTCACGTTGCCGATCTCGCCGGCCGCGATCAGGTCCAGCACCGTGCGTACGGTCGGATTGATTCTGGTCCACATCGCCTCCATGAAGAAGACGCCCGCGTCGCGCGCGGTGTCGACCAGCTCGGCGGCACTGGCCCGGTCGAGCGTGACCGGCTTCTCGCAGAGCACCGGCTTGCCGGCCCGCAGGCAGGTCATCGCCGCCGCGTGGTGCGCCGCGTGCGGGGTCGCGACGTAGATCACGTCAACGTCGTCGTCGGCGGCCAGCGCCTCCCACGAGCCGTGCGCCCGGGGCGCGCCGAAGCGGTCGGCGAACGCCTTGGCCGACTCGATCGAGCGCGACCCCACCGCCGCGAGCTCGGCACCGGGCACGAACCGCAGGTCGGCGGCGAACTTGGCCGCGATCGCGCCGGTTGCCAGAATTCCCCATCGCGTCATGGCCCGCAGGTTAGCCGAGCCAACCGCTAGGCTCTGCCGGTGGTCGAGGAGTTCGAGGTGCCGCCGGAGATCGCCGACCACGCTCGGCGCTTCGCGGCCGAAGGCAGATCCCCCGCGGTGCCCCGCCTGGCCGCGACCGTCCTGCTGCTGCGCCCGACAGCGCCGGCGGGCACGACAGCCGGCGGCTTCGACGTCTACCTGATCCGCCGGGTCGCCGCGATGGCGTTCGGCGGGATGTACGCGTTCCCCGGCGGCGGCGTGGACCCCGGCGACTCACAGGCCGACCTCGGCATTGACCCGGCGGCCCTGGCGCAGCGGCTCGAAACCGACCCCGAGCGCGCCCAGGCGATCGTCTGCGCCGCCGCCCGTGAGGTCTTCGAAGAGGCCGGCGTGCTGCTCGCCGGCCCGACCGCCGACACCGTCGTCGGCGACGTCAGCGGCGACGACTGGGAAGCGGCCCGGCGCGCGCTGGTCGCCCGCGACCTCGGCTTCGCCGACCTGCTCCGGCAGCGTGACCTGACCCTGCGCGCCGACCTGCTGGCGCCGTGGAGCCGCTGGATCACGCCGGAGTTCGAGCCGCGCCGGTTCGACACCTACTTCTTCGTCGCCGCGCTGCCGGGTGGCCAGGTCACCCGCGACGTCTCCGGCGAGGCCGACCACACCATGTGGATCCGGCCGGCCGAGGCGGTGGCCCGGGCCGAGCGCCGCGAGGTGGCCATGCTGCCGCCCACCGTGATGACGCTCAAGCAGGTCGGCGCCTGCCCCGACATCGCATCGGTGTTCGCGGCCGCGGCCGACCGCGAGCCGGCCACCCCGATGACGCCTACGCTCGACCTCACCGGGGATCGCGGCCCGCGGTTCACCTACCGCTGAGGTCGCGCCGCACCGCCTCCGCCGTGTGGGTGTCGGCCTTGCACAGGTCGGCCGGCGTGCCGGTGAAGAGCACCTCGCCGCCCTTGGTGCCGCCCTCCGGGCCGAGGTCGATGATCCAGTCGGCGTTTTTGATCACGTCGAGGTTGTGCTCGATGACGACCACCGAGTTGCCCTGGTTGACCAGCCGGTCGACGATCGCCAGCAGGTGCGCGATGTCGGACATGTGCAGGCCGGTGGTCGGCTCGTCCATGACGTACACCGTGCCGGTCTTGTGCAGTTCGGTGGCGAGCTTGATCCGCTGGCACTCGCCGCCGGAGAGCGTGCTCAACGGCTGGCCGAGCCGCAGATAGTCGAGCCCCACGTCGTTGACCGCAGTGAGGATCGCCCGCAGCTTCTTCTCGGTGAAGAACTCCACCGCCTCGGCCGCCGTCAGTTCCAGCACGTCGGCGATCGACCGGCCCCGGAGGTGGTAGCCGAGCACCTCCTCGGAGAACCGCCGGCCGTGGCAGACGTCGCACGGCGACTTGAACCCGTCCATGAACCCGAGGTCGGTGTAGAGCACCCCGAGGCCCTGGCAGTTGGGGCAGGCGCCCTTGGAGTTGAAGCTGAACAGGCCGGCGTTGACGCCGTTGGCCTTGGCGAACAGCCGGCGGATGTCGTCCATCAGCCCGGTGTAGGTGGCCGGGTTGGACCGGATCGAGGCGCCGACCGCCGACTGGTCGATGTCGATCGCGTCCGGGAATCGGCCGAGGAACACGTCGTTGATCAGACAGCTCTTGCCGGACCCGGCCACGCCGGTGACCACGGTGAACACCCCGGTCGGGATGTCGACCGTGACGTTCTTGAGGTTGTTGACCGTCGCGCCGCGGATGGTCAGCGCGCCGGTCGCGGCGCGGGCGTGCGCCTTGAGCGGCAGCGCGTGCTCCATGCACCGGCCGGTCAGCGTCGGCGCGCCGGACAGTTCGGCGACCGTGCCGGTGAAGACCACCTCGCCGCCGTGTGCGCCGGCCCTCGGTCCCATGTCGACGACGTGGTCGGCGATGGCGATCACGTCCCGGTCGTGCTCGACGACCAGCACCGTGTTGCCCTTGTCGCGCAACTTGACCAGCAACTCGTTGAGCCGCTGCACGTCGTGTGCGTGCAGGCCGATGCTGGGCTCGTCGAAGACATACATCATGTCGGTCAGGCTGCTGCTCAGGTGGCGGACCATCTTGATCCGCTGTGACTCGCCGCCGGACAGGCTGGTCGTCTCCCGGTCGAGCCGGATGTAGCCGAGGCCGATGGTGACCAGGTTCTGCACGCGGTCGGTCAGGCTCTCCACGATCGGGCGCCCGGCCGCGTCGACGGTCGGCGCCAGCTCGCGCAGCGTGGCCAGCAGTTCGGTCGCCTCCATGGCCAGCAGATCGGTGATGTGATAGCCGGCGACCTCGGCGGCCAGCGCCGCCTGGGTGAGCCGGGCGCCCTTGCAGAGCGGGCAGGTGCCGGTCGTGACGAAGCGGAGGAGGACCGCCTTGTTGCGGTCGGACATCGCGCCGAGGTCTTTCTTGATGTAGAGCCGGTTGAACTTGTCGACCAGGCCCTCGTAGGTGGTGTTGATCTTCCCGCCCTGCCACTCGAGCGGGACCTTGCCGGTGCCGTGCAGCAGCCGCTCCATCTCCTCGTCGGTGAACTCGGCGAGCGGCTTGTCGGGGTCGTAGAAGCCGGAGTGCAGATAGCCGTTCAGATACCACCCGCCGGCGGCGAAGTCGGGGTGCAGGATGGCGCCGCCCTTGAGTGACTTCGACCGGTCGAGGAACTTGTCGAGGTCGATGGTGGTGACCTGGCCCAGGCCCTCGCACTCGGGGCACATGCCCTGCAGGTCGTTGAACGAGAACGCGTTGGAGAACCCGACGTAGGGCCGGCCGACCCGGGAGAAGAGCAGCCGGATCAGCGGGTTGATGTCGGTAATGGTGCCGACCGTCGAGCGGGAACTGCCGCCGAGCCGCTTCTGGTCGACGATGATGGCGGCCGACAGGTTGGCGATCGAGTCGACGTCGGGCTGGCCGTAGCTGGGCAGGAAGTTGCGGGCGAACGCGGTGAAGGTCTCGTTGAGCTGGCGCTGCGCCTCGGCGGCGACGGTGTCGAAGACGAGTGACGACTTGCCCGACCCCGACACCCCGGTGAACACGGTGATCTGGCGTTTCGGGATCCGGACGGCGACGTTCTTGAGGTTGTTCTCGCGGGCTCCGATGATCTCGATAAAGTCCGTCTGCACGCCGTACACTGTACGGAACGGCGCCGAGCGGTCAACAGAGTTTCGTCACGTACGCCCGGGTGTCGTGCCCGCCGGTCGGCAGCAGCGCGACCGCCTCGCTAGGGCCGCGCCGGTAGGCGTACGCCTTCGTGGTGTCCAGAACGAGGTCGCCGCCGTCGTGCGCGCGCGCCGCCGCGGGCCCGGCGGTGAGGCCGTGGCCGACCGCCGACGCCGTCACGGTGGGCCCGCCGGCCGGGCACTGCGCGAAGCTGATCGACTCGTCGTCGACCACGCTCGCGCCGAGCGCGGTGAGCAGGTCGCGGGGCCCTGCCTCCTGCGGATATTCCGGCAGCAGGTGCGCGACCGCGGTGTTCACCGGCCGGCAGCCGGTGGTCAGCGTGACCTGCACTTCCTCGGGCGAAATGACCTTGCCGCGGAGTGCGACGAACTCGCCGGCGTCGGCGCGCAGCGCCTTGCGGTCGGTGCTGACCTCGACCAGGTAGGACGCCGGATAGCCGGCGCCCAGCACGGTCAGGAAGTCTTCGGCGCCGCCGGCCGCGGTAAAGAAGCGGACCACGCCGGTGGCGGTCGCGCCGGAGCGCATCGGCGTGATGCGGCAGCCCTCGTTGATCGTGACCGGCATGATCACCGGGACGGTCCGGGGGCCGGCCTGGCCGACCGTCAACCCCAGCGCCCGGTCGAGCGCGCCGACCCCTGCGGCCAGGTCACGCTGCTCGCGCACGGTCGGCGGGTCGGTGCGATGCGAGACGACCGCGAGACCGCCGAGCACGAGGGCCCAGGCGAGCAGGCCGCCGAACACGAGGAGTCGTCGGCGCGTCGCGGTCACCGGGCCATGGTGACATGACGGCGCCCCGGCCGGTGGCCGGGGCGCCGTCGTCGAAGCGTCAGAGCGTCTCAGCCGACGCTGACACCGGTCTCGGTTACGCCGCGGACGGCGGTGACCGTGGTGTCGCCGTTGCCGTGCCGGGACAGCGCCCGCAGGGTCCAGGTGCCCGGAGCGGCGAAGAACCGGAACTGGCCGGCCGGCGAGGTGACCACCTCAGCGGCGAACTCACCGGTGGCGTCGAGCAGCCGGACGTAGGCACCGCCGACGACGGAACCGTCGGGCGCCGTCACGACGCCGGTGATCACCGTTTCCTTCTCGAGGTCGACGCTGGCCGGCATGGGCGCGGACTGGTCGGGTGCCGCGCAACTCGCGTCTACGGGAAGGGTCATGGTCGTCACGCCTTCCCCGGCTCGTCGCCGAGCGCGACCGGCACGCCGACCAGCGAACCGTATTCGGTCCAGGAACCGTCGTAGTTCTTCACGCTGGCGTGGCCGAGCAGTTCCTTGAGCACGAACCAGGTGTGCGAGGAGCGCTCGCCGATCCGGCAGTAGGCGATCGTGTCCTTGCTCTCGTCGAGGCCGGCCGCCGCGTAGATGGCGCGCAGGTCGTCGTCGGACTTGAAGGTGCCGTCTTCGTTGGCGGCCTTCGACCAGGGCACCGAGACCGCGGTCGGGATGTGACCGGCGCGCTGGGCCTGCTCCTGTGGGAGGTGGGCCGGCGCCAGCAGCCGACCGGCGTATTCGTCGGGCGAGCGCACGTCGACGAGGTTCTGCGTGCCGATGGCGCTCACCACCTCGTCGCGGAACGCGCGGATCGTGGTGTCGGGCTCCTGCGCGGTGTAGGCGGTCTGCTCGCGCGCGACGGCGTCCTTGACCAGCGGGCGGGCGTCGAGCTCCCACTTCTTGCGGCCGCCGTCGAGCAGCTTGACGTCGCCGTGGCCGTAGAGCTTGAAGTACCAGTAGGCGTAGGCGGCGAACCAGTTGTTGTTGCCGCCGTAGAGCACGACGGTGTCGTCGTTGCCGATGCCCCGCGCCGAGAGCAGCGCCTCGAACTGCTCCTTGTTGACGAAGTCCCGGCGCACCGGGTCCTGGAGGTCGGTCTTCCAGTCCAGCTTGATCGCGCCGGGCAGGTGGCCACCCTCGTAGGCGCTGGTGTCTTCGTCGACCTCGACGAACACCACGCCGGGGGCGCCGAGGTTCTTCTCGGCCCAGTCGGCCGATACGAGTGCGGTGTCGCGACTCATCAATTCACTCCTGTGTGTGGCTGGAGATGGTGGTGAGTAACGCGCGCGGGGGATGGTCGCCGCTCCACGCGCGTGACCCAGGACTAGGGATCACGGGTACGAGCGACGGCGGCACTGCCGGACGAGTTGGGGGAACCTCAGCTAGCCGCCGTCAGTTGACGGCGCAACACAGGCAGGTGGCCACGCGGCACAGGTCGACCGCGCGCCGTTTGGTGAGGAGCGTCCCCATGCGAACAAACGTTACCAGCCGTGCCCTGCGAGGTCACCGAGCTGACCACCATCCGGGAGTGCCGGAAGGGTGAGCCGGGTCACGAGCTGATCGGCACGTCGTTGGCCGTCGCGGTCACGGCCAGGCCCTCAGGAGTGGGGTGCACCTCTTTGAGCACCATCTGGAACGGCAGGGCCGGCACATCCACGTTGATCGAGATCTGCTTGATGAAGTTGCCGACCACCTGCTGCGCGAGCGGCACGGCCGGCAGCCCTTCGGCGGAGGCGTCGGCGAACCGGATCTGGATCTGCTTCCCCTTGATCGACAGTTCGGCCGAACCGTTGACGGTGAATCGCTGGCCCAGCACCTCGATCGGCGCGCTGGCCACCAACTTGCCCTCGCGCTCGGAGAGCTTGAGGCCGGGCTGGTCGATCAGCGCGGTGACGCTGTCATAGCTGATCGTGCCGGTGCCGTCGACGGTCTTCGCGACCACGTCGCCCTGGCCGCTGCGCAACGTGTCGATCGACGCCGCCACGTCGTGCGCGACCACGTCGAGCTTGGGCAGGCTGACCGAGTCGCCGTTGACGTCGCCCTTCACGTCGCGCATGACGATCGTGATCTTCTCGTAGTGGCCGGCCAGCACCTGGGTCAGGAACGGGAAGCCGCCGACCGACACCTCCGGCGGGGCGGCCTGCGCGTTCTGGGCGGTGATCTCCTGGCTGACCTGCTCGGCGATCTTCTTCTCGGCGAAGTTGGCGGCCACCCGGTCACCCACGACCAGGATCCCGGCGATCACGATCAGCAGCACCAGCAGCGTGATCAACACGCGCCGTCCGCGGCGACGGCGCGGGCGGGTCTCCTCCGCGTAGTAGGTGGTGGTCACCATTCCTCCTCGTTGTCTGGTCTCCTCCTTACCCAGCCGGGTCAGGTCAGGAACAGCACCGTCATGACGTACGCGGCCGGCGCGGCCAGGGCGAAGCCGCCGAGCGGACCCTGCATGTGCCGGGCCACCCACAGCGTCGGCGTGTCGCCGGCCATCTGCCGGCCCGCCTCGGCGTAGTCGACCGCGAGGTCGGCCAGCACCGCGAACACGGCGGTGACCAGGCCGACGACCGCGGCGCTGCTCGGGCTGAACGTGTAGAGGTAGGACCCGATGATGGCGCTGAGCAGCGTCCCGGCCATCGCACCGAAGATCACGCCGGCGGCGCCGCGGGCCACCTGCGGAGCCAGCCGCGGCTTCGGGTAGACCGCGTCGGCCAGCCGGGCGACGACGAGCGCGACCGCGCTGGACGTGACGCACAGGAAGATCACCTGGGTGCCCAGCGGCACCCGGCTCAGCATGATCAGCGCCGCGAACGCGACCACGCCGACGACCAGCGCCAGCGTGGCCCGCAGCGACTCGCTGATCCGCCGGCGGTCGGCCGGCCGGATGACCTGGCTGACCACCGTCGCGGCGATGCCGGCCAGGGCGATCAGGGCCAGCGTCGTCAGCCCGGGCTCGGCCGAGCGCACCGCGGCCAGGTCGCTCCACCCGGCCACGACCAGGCAGATCCCGCCGACCACGAGCAGCGCCGGCGGCCGGGTCGCCATCAGCCAGGCCAGCACGTAGAGCACCTGCACCCCGAGCAGCACCAGGGCGAAGGCGCCGCGGGAGCCAGGACTGCTCGACTGGGCACCGAAGACCAGCCCGACGCCGACGAGCGCGGCGAACGCCGCGATGGCGACCGACAGCGCCGGCCGGACCGGCGTGATCTCTATCTCGTCGAGATCGTCGTCGGTCGGTGTGACGGATTCGGCCGCCGCCTCCGTGGAACCTGAGGGGAACACGGTCCGATCGTGCCAGACCCGCACGAACCAGGGGCACTTCGCGGTGCCCGATCCGCCAGGTCGCTCAGATGAACGGACCGCCACCGCCCGGTTACGGCCTTCTCATCGGTTAAGCTCAGTTCGACTCGCGGAGGGCGTTTACGCAGGCGTAACACGGCTGCGCGAGGCTGGCACCACCCCGTCAGCGAAGCCGGGTTCCCCGCCGCGGCCGCCACGCCGCGTTAAGACGGAGGTGACTGACGCGTGGAGATCCTGCTGCTGGTGACCGCTCGCGCCAGCGAACCGTCGAGCGTGTTGTCCGCGCTCGACCTGCTGCCGCACTCGGTCCGCACCGCGCCCCGCGACGTGCGCACGTTGGTCAACGGCCCCAGCCCCGACGCCGTTCTCGTCGACGCCCGTTCCGAGCTGTCCGAGGCCCGGGCCACGTGCCGGATGCTGCACGCGACCGGGCTGGGCGTGCCGCTGCTGGCCGTGGTCACCGAGGCCGGCCTGATCGCACTCAACGCCGACTGGGGCGTCGACGACGTGGTCCTGGCCAGCGCCGGCCCGGCCGAGGTCGAGGCCCGGCTGCGGCTCGCGGTCGGCCGGCTGACCAACGCCACCAACGCCGCGAACGGCCTGATCCGGGGCGGCGAGCTGACCATCGACCCCGACACCTACGCCGCCAAGCTCAAGGGCCGCCCGCTCGACCTCACCTACAAGGAGTTCGAGCTGCTCAAGTTCCTCGCCCAGCACCCCGGCCGGGTGTTCACCCGCGACCAGTTGCTGCGCGAGGTCTGGGGCTACGACTACTTCGGCGGCACCCGCACCGTCGACGTGCACGTGCGGCGGCTGCGGGCCAAGCTGGGCTCCGAATACGAGTCGATGATCGGCACGGTCCGCCAGGTCGGCTACAAGTTCGTCGTGCCGCCGTCGCGGTCCCTACCCGACAACGAGCTGCTGTCGGTCTGATTCCGGCAAACCCGTTGGAGGCCACGCCGTAACTTCGGGGTGGCCTCCATCGTTTGTCCCATTCTGGTCATATAAAACCCGAAAAATTCATACGCTAGCGCCGTACCCGTATTGAGGAGGCGGCGGTGGCTGGGGTGACCTGCGCGCACGCGGTTGGCCGGTGGAGCTGATGAAGCTCGGACCCACCACCCGGACCCTCGGGCTCGTCACCGTCATCGTCTCGGCGATCCTGGGCAGCTCCTATCTCATCGGCAACGCCACACACGAGGACCACGACAAGGGCAGGACGGCGAGCGGCGAGTACGACGTCGACGCCGCGCGCGGCAACCGGCACCGCGGTGCCGCCGCCGACGACACCCCCGTCGCCACGCCGTCCCGCCGGACCGTGGCCGGCCGGGCCACCTCGCCGCCGAAGGCCGATGTGGCGCCGACCCAGTCGGGCGCGGCGCCGGGCGGCGCGGCACCACAGCGGCAGGGTGTGCCGGCCGCACCGCCCATCCCCGCCGTCTTCAACGAACAGGTCGTCGTTGGCCCGGGCAAGCCGCCGCTGATGCCCGACAGCGCCGGGCCGTTCGGCAGCCGGGTCACCACCGGGACGCTCCAGGTCGCGCTGACTTTCGACGACGGCCCGGACCCGAAATACACCCCGCAGGTGCTCGCGCTGCTCGACGAGTATCAGGTCAAGGCGACGTTCTGCCTGGTCGGCGAGATGGTCGAGCAATACCCACAGCTGGTGCAGGAGATCGTGGCCAAGGGGCACACACTCTGCAACCACACCTGGAACCACGACACCACGCTGGGCACCAAGTCGAAGGCGGCGATCCGGGCCGACATGGTGCGGACCAACGACGCGATCCACAAGGCGGTGCCGGACGCCAAGATCTCCTACTTCCGGCACCCGGGCGGCGCCTGGACCCCGGCGGCCGTGGAGGTGGCCAAGGAACTGGGCATGTCGGCGCTGCACTGGGCGGTCGACCCGGTGGACTGGACCGTCCCGGGCGAGAAGGCCATCGAGAAGGTCGTCGAGACCGACACCGTACGCGGCTCGATCGTGCTGATGCACGACGCCGGCGGCCCCCGTGACGGCACCGTCGCCGCGCTCAAGAAGATCCTGCCCGACCTGCAGGAGAAGCAGTTCGCGCTGGCGGCCCTGCCGCCCGGTGTCGATCCGCCCCTGCTGCACGGCCGCGATCTGCCCCTGCACCCAGGACAGGACTGACGGCTAACGTGATCACGTGACCAACGTGGAGCGGCTCGCCCATCTGGAGGCCGCTGACATCGCGGCGGTGCTCGACCTGGCCTCGCAGGCCAGTGACACCGACGGTGCCTACCCGTTCTCCGAGCACGTCGTGCTGCACATCCGGCATGGCGGCGAGCAGCACGCGGTGCACCTGGTCGTCCGCGGCCCCGACGGCTCGCTGGCCGGCTACGCCCACGTCGACACGACTGACGAGGTCGAGGGCGCGGCCGCCGAGTTGGTCGTGCACCCGCTGCGCCGCCGGCACGGCCTCGGTCGGGCGCTGGTCAACGCCGCGATCGAGGTGGCCGGGTCGCGACCGCTGCGCCTCTGGGCCCACGGCGACCACCCGTCGGCCGGCGCCCTGGCGGTAGAACTCGGCTTCAGCCGGGCCCGGGTGCTCTTCCAGATGCGCCGCTCGCTCTTCGCGCCGCTGCCCGAGCGCGACCTGCCGGCCGGGGTGACCCTGCGCGCCTTCGAGCCGGGCCGCGACGACGAAGACTGGGTGCGGGTCAACGCCCGGGCCTTCGCGCACCACCCCGACCAGGGCCGGTGGACCATCGACGACCTGCGCATCCGGATGGCGGAGCCGTGGTTCGACCCCGCCGGTTTCCTGCTCGCGGTCGACTCCGCGAGCGGCGCGCTGCTCGGCTTCCACTGGACCAAGGTGCACGGCAAGGGCGGGCACCAGCACGACCCCATCGGCGAGGTCTACGTGGTCGGTGTCGACCCGGACGCGCACGGTCGCGGGCTGGGCGGTGCGCTGACCATCGCGGGGCTGCGCTATCTGCGGTCGGCCGGGCTGGACCAGGCGATGCTCTACGTCGACGAGTCCAACACGCCCGCGGTCCGGCTCTACACGGGGCTCGGGTTCGCGGTGTGGGCGACCGATGTGAGCTATCGCCGCTCACAGTGACCGGCCGTATTCGGCCAGTGCGCCGATCAGGCTCACGAACGCCCCGCTGACCAGCCACGTGCGCACGTGGTTCCAGCGCACCCACCTCGCCTCGAACGCGACGCGTACCGCGTGCGGGTCGGTCATCCGCTCCGGGTCGGTGCCGGCCAGCAGGGCGTTGTTGAGCGGGATGTTGATGCCGAACGTCACAGCGAGCTGCGCGGCGTAGAGGACCGCGGCGGCGACGATCCACCAGACCGTGCGCTCGCCTGTGTTGAGCGCCAGCGCGACGAGCGTGAACAGCATCGCGCCCCCGAACGCGAACGCGAACAGGCCATTGAGGATCTTGATGTTGATCTCACGCATCGCGAGCACGAAGGCGCGGTCGTCGGTGCTGGCCAGGCCGCGCATCACCGCGACGGAGAACGCGTAGAAGAGACCGGCGGCCAGACCCGTCGCCAGTGCCGCCAGCGCCAGAAAGCCACCCCGCACGGTCAGCAGTTCGGTCATGCCCATCAGTCTCCGGGCCGCCGGGTGCGCGCTGCCATCGTCGAGACGCTCGCGCCCATACGCCAGCGTCTGCGGTCGGTTCACGGAATCGACATCCCTGGCTCAGCAGGTGGCCACTTTCCTAGCCGGAGCTGTTCACCGCCCGTTCACTCGGGTCCGGGGAGTCGGCTACCTATCCCTCTTAACTTCGCTGGTAGCCGGCCACGCGTCGGCTCAACCCCGGGGGCAGCGGCCTCCGGGATCCTACCGAAAAAACCCGTTTCGAAGGGATATCCCTCAGGTGAAGCTCCAGCGGCACGGCACCATCGCCTGCCTCGCTCTGACGGCGGCACTCGCGCTCAGCGCGTGCGGCTCCGACAACGAGTCGCCCAGCACGCCGGCGGCGAGCGGCGCCTCCACCGCGGCAGCGGACTGCGCTTCCGGCACGCTCAACGCGTTCGGGTCCTCCGCCCAGAAGAACGCCGTTGACGAGTGGCGCAAGGCCTACCAGCAGCAGTGCTCCGGCACGACGATCAACTACGAGCCCAACGGCTCGGGCGCTGGTATCCAGTCGTTCATCGCCGGCACGGCCGACTTCGCGGGTTCCGACTCGGCGCTCAAGGACGAGGAGCAGCCGAAGGCCGACGCCCGGTGCGCTTCCGGCCCGGCGATCCACCTGCCCATGGTGATCGGCCCGGTCGCGGTCGCCTACAACCTGCCTGGCGTCGACGGCTTGCAGCTCAGCGCCGACACCCTGGCGAAGATCTTCGCCGGCACCGTCAAGAAGTGGGACGACGCGGCGATCAAGGCCGACAACCCGAGCGCCACGCTCCCGTCGACCAACATCCAGACCGTGCACCGTTCCGACGAGTCGGGCACGACCGACAACTTCACCAAATACCTGAGCACCGTGGCCGAGGCCAACTGGACCTTCGGCAACGCGAAGGCGTGGAAGGCTCCGGGCGGCACCGGCTCCAAGGGTTCCGACGGCGTGGCCACCTCGGTGAAGAGCACCGAAGGCGCGATCGCCTACATGGAGTGGTCCTACGCCGAGAACGGCGGCCTGTCCAAGGCCAAGATCAAGAACGGCGCCGGTGAATACACCGAGCTGACCGCCGACGCGGCCGGCAAGACCATCGCCGGCGCTCAGGTCACCGGCACCGGCGACGACCTCAAGATGAAGATCGACTACGCCACCAAGACCGCGGGTGCCTACCCGATCGTCCTGGTGACCTACGAGATCGTCTGCAGCAAGGGCACCCCGGCCGACAAGCTCGCGCTGGTCAAGGGCTTCCTCAACTACGCCGCCGGCGCCGAAGGTCAGGGTTCGCTGACCGAGCTGGGCTACGCCCCGCTGCCGACCGAGGTGCAGACCAAGGTCGCGGCCGCGATCAAGAACCTGGCCTGAGAAACCTTAGGAACCGAACCGAAGACGAATCGAGCGAGCAGATGGCCGACAGGCACACCCGCTCGGGCGACGTCAGCACCGGGGGGCCGGGCGTGACCACCAGTCACGCCCGGCCCGCCGGTGCAACGGCGTCGACCGGCGTTCTCGACGGGCAACCGGGTGGCAACGCCCCGGTGCCGCCTGACTTCCGCACCAACGGTGGTGGCCTGGGCGGCGGCGGCGCTTTGCCGCGACGCAAGGGTTTCGGCGCCGAGTCTGTTTTCCGCGTCACGACGCTGGCCGCCGGCACGATGGTCCTGGTCGTCATCGTGGCGATCACCGTCTTCCTGATCGCGAAGGCGGTGCCCGCACTTCGTGCCGACAACACCAACTTCCTGACCACCAAGGAGTGGTTCGCCAACGACACGCCGCCGCACTTCGGCATCGCGGCGCTCGCCTACGGCACGGTCATCACCGCGGTGATCGCCCTGATCGTCGCCGTGCCGATCGCGCTGGGCATCGCGCTCTACCTTTCGCACTACGCGCACAAGCGGATCGCGACGACCCTCGGCTTCCTCATCGACCTGCTGGCCGCCGTACCCAGTGTGGTGTTCGGCCTCTGGGGTCTGATCGTCTTCGTCCAGCCGGTCCGCGACTTCTCGGTCTGGCTCAACAAATACTTCAGCTGGCTGCCGCTCTTCGGCGGCGACGGGCCGTTCGGCCGTTCGCTGATGCTCGGCGGGCTGGTCCTGGCCATCATGGTGCTGCCGATCATCACCTCGCTGTCCCGCGAGGTCTTCATGCAGACGCCGACCGCCAACGAAGAGGCGGCCTGGGCACTCGGTTCGACCAAGTGGGAAATGATCCGCACCGCGGTCCTGCCCTACGGGCGGCCCGGCGTGATCGCCTCGGTGATGCTCGGCCTCGGCCGCGCGCTCGGCGAGACCATCGCGCTCGCGATGACGCTGGGCTTCCTCAACGAGATCACGCCCAACCTGATCAAGAACGGCGGCAACACGATCGCCGCCAACATCGCCAACGGCTTCGGTGAGGCCGGCGAGATCGGCCGTGGCGCGCTCATCGCCTCGGGTCTGGTGCTCTTCACGATCACCCTCATCGTCAACATGATTGCCCGGGCGATCATCTACCGGCGTCGCGAGTTCACGGAGTCCGCCGCATGACCACGATGGCCACCGCGACAGAGTTGCCGGCTCCGGGTCAGGACCCGAAGCTGCACACGAAGAAACTGCCCACCGTCGCGCTGCTCGGCATCGCGGTCGTCGCCCTCGGCCTGTCGGCCGCGCTGGTCTACGGCGCCGGCATCGGCAACTGGGTGCTCGTCCTCGTCATCGGGCTGATCCTCTACCTGGCCGGCGTCTACATCGCGGTCAACGCGATCGAGGGACGGCGGTCGGCGCGCAACCGCACCTGGAGCGCCCTGATCCACTCGGCGTTCGTGCTCGCGGTGCTGCCGCTCGTCTCGGTGGTCTGGACGCTGATCTCCAAGGGCGCCGACCGCCTCGACGGCAACTTCTTCGGCACCTCGATGAACAACATCGGCGCACGCGACCCCGACGGCGGCGCCTACCACGCGATCATCGGCACGCTGGAGCAGGTCGGCATCGCGGCGCTGATCACCATCCCGCTGGGCATCCTCGCGGCGATCTACATCGTCGAATACGGCCGCGGCCGGTTCACCTTCGTCATCCGGTTCTTCGTCGACGTCATGACGGGCATCCCGTCGATCGTCGCCGGCCTGTTCGTCCTGGCCTTCTGGGTGCTGATCGTGTCGCCGTGGTTCAACGACGGCAAGCCGGCCTTCTCCGGCTTTGCGGCCGCGCTGGCGTTGAGCGTGCTGATGCTGCCGACGATCGTGCGTTCGACGGAGGAGATGCTGCGCCTGGTGCCGGCGCCCCTGCGCGAAGGGTCCTACGCCCTGGGCGTGCCCAAGTGGAAGACGATCCTGAAGATCGTCATCCCGACGGCCCTCCCGGGCATCGTCACCGGCATCATGCTGTCGATCGCGCGTGCGGCCGGCGAGACCGCGCCGGTGCTGCTGGTCGCCGGCGGCAGTGCCGCGATCAACTTCAACCCCTTCTCGGCGCAGCAGGGCTCGCTGTCGCTGTTCGTGTTCCAGCAGGCTGGCGACGCCTCGCGCTTCGCACCCGCCCGGGCCTGGACGGCGGCGCTCACCCTGGTGGCACTCGTCCTGATCCTGACCATCGCGGCGAAGCTGCTCGCCCGCCGCAACCGCATCCCTCGCTAGCAACTGAAGGACTGACAACATGGCCAAGCGTGTCGAAGCGACCGGGGTCACCGCCTACTACGGCTCGTTCAAGGCGATCGACAACATCAACCTGCGCGTCGAGCCGAAGACCGTGACCGCGCTGATCGGTCCGTCGGGTTGCGGCAAGTCGACCTTCCTGCGCTCCATCAACCGCATGCACGAGGTGCTGCCGGGTGCCCGGGTCGAGGGCAGCCTGACGGTCGACGACGAGAACATCTACGACAAGGATGTCGACGTCACGGCCGTACGCCGGATGATCGGCATGGTCTTCCAGCGTCCCAACCCGTTCCCCACCATGTCGATCTTCGACAACGTGGTCGCGGGCCTGAAGCTCAACGGCGTGCGGCGCAAGTCCGTGCTCCAGGACGCCGCCGAGAAGGCGCTGCGCTCGGCCAACCTGTGGGACGAGGTGAAGGACCGCCTCGGCAAGCCGGGTGCCGGCCTGTCGGGTGGCCAGCAGCAGCGGCTGTGCATCGCCCGCACGATCGCGGTCGAGCCCCAGGTGGTCTTGATGGACGAGCCCTGCTCGGCCCTCGACCCGATCTCGACGCTCGCGATCGAAGACCTGATGTTCAAGCTGAAGGACCGCTACACGATCATTATCGTGACGCACAACATGCAGCAGGCCGCGCGGGTCTCCGACCGCACGGCGTTCTTCTCGATCGACAAGACCGGCGACCCGGGCCGGCTGATCGAGCACGACTCGACCCAGAAGATCTTCAGCAACCCGAGCCAGAAGAAGACCGAGGACTACATCACCGGCCGCTTCGGCTGATCGCTCGTGGGCCCGCGACCGCCGGTCGCGGGCCCGACATCGATAGGCTCCCGCGATGTCCAGGACCAACCCGGAGCTGTGGCTCGCCCGGCTGGCGGCGACGGCGCTCGCCCTGGGCTTCGGCTTCGGTGGGCTCGTCGGCATCCTCGACAGCGCCCAGCCGACCGCCCATCGGCCGATGGCGCTCGCGCTGCTGGGCGCGCTGGTCCTCCTGCACGTGCGCAACTGCGTCCGCCCGGTCGACGGCAGCCGCCCCGCCGGGTGGCGATGGACGATCGCGGCCCAGGCCGTGCTGACCGGCGCCGGCATGATCTGGTTCGCCGACACCTGGTACGGCAACTCAGGGTTCCTGGCCGCGGCGCTGCTGTTGCTGATCCGCCCGCCGAGGCTGGCCTGGGCCGGTTTCGGCCTCGTCGTGGTCGCACAGTTCGGCCTGGCGCTGCCGGTCCGGCCGACGATCGGCGAGGCGCTCTATCTGGCGGTGGGTCACACGGCCTTCGTGGGCGTCGCGCTCTACACGGTCGCCCGCCTGGCCGACCTGGTCACCGACGTGAGCGACACCAGGCTGGCGTTGGCCGCCGCGGAGGTGGCCCGGCAACGACTGGCGTTCGGTCGTGAGCTCAACGAGCGGGTCGGTGCCACCATGCGCCGGCTGATCCGCCACAGCGAAGCCGTTCTGGCCCGGCCGGACACCGCCGCCGTGCGGGTCGAGTTGGACCAGGCACTCACCATGGCCCGCGCGGCGCTCAACGACACACGTTCGGTCGCCCACGACTACCGCGCCGCGACGTTGACGCCGACCGCGACCGCGACCGCGACCGCGACCGCGACCGCGACCGCGACCGCAACCGCAACCGCAACCGCGACCGCGACCGTGACCGCGACTTCGACGTCGACCGTCACCGCGGCCTCGACGTCGACCGCGACCTCGGCCTCGACGGCCGAAGCCACCGACGCCGCTCCCGACCCCGGCACCGATACCGCCACCGCGCGCCATCCGGCGGCCGACCTCGGCACCGCTGGTGTGGCGGCGCTCGGCATCACGGCGGTCCTGCTCATGATCGTCCCGACCGAGCTGCGGTGGGCGGCGCGGGTCGGCCTGTCGGCCGGCGAATGGGCCCTGCTGGCGCTGGCGCTGACCGCCTTCGTCGCCTGTTACCTGGCCGGCTGCCTGCCGGTGCGCACCGGCGGACGACCGCGCTGGTGGCCGGCGATCCTGCTCGCCACCGGGCTGCTGGCCGTCGCGCCGCTGGCCGTGCTCGCCTTCCCGGTCTGGCACGTGGCGTACTTCCTGCCGGGCCTGACCCTCGTGCTGCTTCGCGGCCCGCTGCGCTGGTTCGTGACCGTTCCGCTGGTCGGCCTCGACGCGGTGCTGTTCCTGTGGGACGCCAACATGGGCGTGCCGACGGCCCTGGGCCTGGCCTACGAGGCGGTCTGGTCCGGCGAGCGGGCGCTGCTGGTGTTCGCCCTCGCCGGCATGGCCGGCCTGACGGCCCGGCTGGTGGCGGCGCGGGCCGAGTTGGCGCGGGCCGCGGTGGTGCACGAGCGGCTGAGGTTCGCGCGGGACCTGCACGACCTGTTCGGATTCAGCCTTTCCGTGCTGGTGTTGAAGAACGAGTTGGCGGTCCGCCTGATCGATCGCGACGCCGGGCGGGCCCGGGCCGAGCTGGCCGCGGGCGTCGAGGCGGCCGAGCGGGCCCTGGCCGAGCTCGAGTCGGTCGCGCTGGGATATCCGGCGATGACCGTCGAAGCCGAAGGCCGCACCGCCCTGGCCGCGCTGTCCGATGCCGGCATCGCGGTCACCGGCGAGATCGCGCCGGGGCCGCTGGACCGGCAGACCGACCTGGTGCTCTCGATCGTGCTCCGCGAGGCGGTCACCAACCTGCTGCGGCACAGTTCGGCGCGGCGCTGCTGGCTGAGCGTCGGGCGCACCGCCACCGCGGTCCGGCTGTCGATCGCCAACGACGGTGCCGAGGGGGCCGGGGAGCCGAGCCCCGGCATGGGGCTGGAGAGCCTCAGCGGTCGGCTGGGCGCCCTGGGCGGACGGCTCACCGCCGAAGCCGCCGGCGATCGCTTCACGCTCGTCGCGACCGTGCCGTCAAAGCCAGCCCTGGTCGGTCGCGATGCGGATCGCGTCGACCCGGTTGCGCGCGTCGAGCCGGGTGATCGCCGACGAGAGGTAGTTGCGCACCGTACCCACGCTGAGGAATAGCACGCCGGCGATCTCGTCGGGTCCGGCGCCGGTCGCGGCCAGTCGCAGCACGTCCACCTCCCGCGCGGGCAACGGATTGTCCGGGGTCTCCAGCGCGGCCAGCGCGAGCTGAGGGTCGATCACCCGATCGCCCGCGGCGATCTTCCGGATCGCGTCCACGAGGGTCTGCGGCGCCGAGTGCTTGAGCAGAAAGCCCGAGACGCCGGCGGCCAGTGCCCGGCGCAGGTGGTCGGGCCGGGACAGGCCCGTCACCACCACCGTGCGGCAGTCCGGCAGCCGTTCCCGCAGCAGCTGCGCGGCCGAGATGCCGTCGAGCCCGGGCAGGTCGATGTCGAGCAGGGCGACGTCTGGCCGCACCCGGGTGGCGGCGTCGAGGATCTCGTCGCCGCGTTCCACGGTGGCCACCACCGTCAGGTCGTCTTCGAGTTCGAGCACCGCCGCCAACGACTCGCGCAGCAGCCGGACATCCTCGGCGATCATCACTTTGATCATGTGAGTTCCTCATCCGGAGTCGCTGAGCGCCGCACTACCCGCGGGGATGCCTGGACAGGAACTCTATCCACACGCCCGACAGCCGGGCCGGTGGAAGGAGAACGACGATGCGCAGGATCATCGCCTCGACATACGCGACGCTCGACGGCTTCATCGACAACCCGCACCTGTGGTCGATGAAGCACAACAGCCCGGACGCCATGAAGTACGCGCTCGAACTCGCCCTCGGCGCCGACACGCTGCTGCTGGGCCGGGTCACCTACGAGGGCATGGCGCAGGCCTGGCCGGCGATGGGCGGCAATCCCTACGGCGACCACGTGAACAGCATCGAGAAGTTCGCCGTCTCGTCGACCCTGCGCGAACCGGCCGACTGGCACAACTCCAGCATCATCCCGGCCGACGAACTGCACGAGCGGGTGACCGAGCTGAAGAACCGGCCCGGCAAGGACATCCTGATCTGGGGCAACGGCCGGCTCACCGACGACCTGGCGGCGCACGGGCTGCTCGACGAGTACCGCGTCTGGCTCTACCCGGTCATCAAGGGCAGCGGGCAGCCGCTGTTCGGGCCGGACAGTGTCGCCGCGCTCGAGCACGTCGACACCACGACGTTCGAGTCGGGTGTCGTCGTGCTCAGCTACCGGGTCAGCCGCCGACGCGGATGAGGCGGGCCGACAGGTGTGGCGACATCGCCTGACCGACGGCGGCCATGTCCTGTGCGTAGAGCAGCGCACCCTCGACGATGCCGAAGAGGCGGTGGCCGGCGGTGACCTCTTTTGCCGTCGGGGTGCGCAGGACCAGGTCGGTCGCCATCTCGACGCGGGTGCCGTCGATCTTGCCGATGTGCATCTCCATGATGCCGCTCGGCGTGGTGAACATGACCTCGAGTTCGCCGGTGCCCTTGCCGTCGACGATGACGGGGCGCCACCAGCCCGACTCCCGGCCGGCCGGCTTGACCGGCAGGTTGTCTTCGCCGATCACCCAGGCCCGCGACTCGTAGTAGAGGAACGGCCGCCCGTCGTGGGTGATCTTGATTTCCTGGCCGTAGTCGAAGTCTTCGATCGTCGGAAAACCGCCCCGCCCACGGCCGCGCCACAGGCCGACGTAGGGCAGCAGCGGCTGCAGGGCGGGGTGCAGGTCCGGGCCCTCGCGGAGGTCGTAGGTCTCCACGAACGGATATGGCTCCACCGGCGGGGCGTTGAGCCACGGCGGGGGTGCGATCGGGTTCTCGTCGGTCACCATCTGCCCCTTGCTACGCGTGCTGCCAGGTAGACCAGGCCACCCGCCAGCGCGCCAAAGCCCGCCACGAGCAGGCTGACGAACCCGATCTCGGTCACCACGCGAACGATCCTATGCTGAGGCAATGGCTCGTACGCTGATCGTCAAGGTCACCGCCGGGGCGGACGCGCCGGAGCGGTGTGCCCAGGCCTTCACCGTCGCCGCCACGGCCGTGGCCGCGGGCGCCGACGTCTCATTGTGGCTGACCGGCGAATCGGCCTGGTTCGCGCTCCCCGGCCGGGCGGAGACGTTCGAGTTGCCGCACTCGGCACCGCTGGCCGACCTGCTCGCCGCGGTGTTGGCCGGTGGGCGGGTCACGCTGTGCACCCAGTGCGCCGCGCGCCGGGAGATGACCGAGGCAGACCTCATTCCGGGCGTACGCATCGCGGGCGCGGCCGCCTTCGTCGAGGAGTGCCTGGTCGACGGCGTGCAGGCGTTGGTGTACTGATGGACTGGGTGCGGTGGCATTCCGCATACGCCGACCCGGCGTCGAGCCTGTCTCAGCGGTTGCTGGCGGTGCAGGCCCAGATCCGGGCGGCGCTGACCGCGGCTCCGGCCGGGCCGATCCCCGTGGTGAGCATGTGCGCGGGGGAGGGGCGCGACCTGCTCGGCGTGCTGGCCGACCATCCGCGCGCCGCCGACGTCTCGGCGCGGCTGGTCGAGCTCGACCCGGTGCTGTGCGAGTCGGCCCGGGTGGCCGCCGAGCCCCTGCCGTCACGGGTCGAGGTGGTCACCGCCGACGCCGGCTGGACCGACCCCTACGTCGGTGCCGTGCCGGCGCGACTGGCGCTGTTCTGCGGCGTGTTCGGCAACATCTCCGACGTCGACGTGGCCGCCACGGTGGCCGCGGCACCGTCTTTCGTGGCTCCGGGCGGCATGGTCGTCTGGACCCGGCATCGCGGCGCCCCGGATCTCGTGCCGCAGATCTGCGAGTGGTTCGAGTCGGCGGGGTTCGAGCAGGTGTTCGTCTCTCCGCGGGACGCCCGCTTCGGGCTCGGCGTGCACCGGTTCGTCGGCGCGGCCCGGCCGCTCGTCGCCGGCCATCGGTTGTTCGCCTTCCAGCGCTGAAACCGGGCCCTCCGTCGCGGAGGGCCCGGTTTCAAGGACACCAGCGGTCAGCGGCGGGCCTTCTTCGGGAGTAGGAAGCCCACGGCGAACGTCGCCGCGGTCAGGCCGAACGCGATCAGCGTCACCCGCTCCACGCCCACGTCGACGTGGCTGAAGAAGACCGTCCCGAGGATCGCGATGCCCAGCGCCGCGCCGAGCTGCTGCAGCGACTCGAGGATCCCGGAGGCCGAGCCGACCTCGTGGTCACGCACCTCGCCCATGATGATGTCGAACAGCGGCACGAAGATCATGCCCATCCCGACGCCGTAGACCAGAAGTGGCGCCAGCAGCTCGCGGGTGCCCACGCCCTCGAGCTGGAACACCGGGTAGAGCACGCCGATCCCGACCAGCATCAACGCCAGTCCGATGTGGAGGATCCGCCGGCCGAGCCGGTGCATCATCGTGCTGCCGAAGCCCGAGCCGAGGAACGCGCCGACCGCCCACGCCGCCATGGTCAGGCTGGCCTTCATCGGGCTGTAGCCGAGCACGAGTTGCAGGAACATCCCGACGGCCAGCGAGAACCCGGCGATCGCACCGAAGAACACCACCACGAACAGCACGCCCGAGGTGTACGAGCGGCGCGTGAAGACGCTCAACTCGACGAGCGGGTGCCGACCCGAGCCGGCCCGCGTCCGGCGCAGTTGCCGCACCGCGAACGCGCCGAACACCGGCACAGACGCGACCATCATCGCGAAGGTCCACAGCGGCCAGCCCAGTTCCCGACCCTGCACCAGCGGGAACACCAGCAACACCATGCCGACCGCGGCGGTCACGGCGCCCGTCACGTCGAGGCGGGTGCGTGCCCGGCTCGCCGGTGCCGCGGGCAGCGCGGCCCGACCGGCCAGCAGCGCGAAGATGCCGAGCGGCAGGTTGATCGCGAACACCATCCGCCAGCCGGTCCCGAACAGGTCGGCGTCGATCAGCGCGCCGGCCACGACCGGGCCGAGGATCGTCGAGAAGCCGATGATCGGGCCGAAGGTGCCGAACGCCTTGCCGATCTCGCGGGGCGGGAAGAGGTCGCGGATCAACCCGAAGCCCTGCGGCACCATCACGGCCGCGAACAGGCCCTGCACCACGCGGGCCGCGATCAGGCTCTCCGGCGACCAGGCCACGGCGCAGAGCAGCGAGGCGCTGACGAAGCCGACGACGCCGACCAGCAGCACCCGCCGCCGCCCGAACATGTCACCGAGCCGTCCGCCGGTCAGCAGCCCGACCGCGAGCGCCAGCGTGTAGGACGCCGCGATCCACTGCAGGCTGGTGAAGCTGCCGCCGAGGGAAGCCTGGATCGCGGGGGCGCCGACGTTGACCACCGTGGTGTCGAGCAGATTCATGATCGTCGCGGCCAGGATCGCGAAGAGGCCGAGCCAGCGGCGCGGCTGGCCGGCCGGGGTGGCGGGCGCGGGCGCTGGCGGGGCGAGGGGTTCGAGGACGACGGTGCTCACAGCAACCTCCGAGCGGAGCGGAATGAACTGTTCCGTCATGAGAGTAGCAGAGCGGAACGATCCGTTCCAGCAATTCGAACCGACCAGAACAGAACTCTTCGTTCCGCATAGGTGATAGCGTTGTCTGCCATGACGACCATCCCGCTGAGCGGCCGGCGAGCCCAGGCCGCACGCAACGACGCGGTGATCCTCGATGCCGCCCGCGAGGTCTTCGTCGCCGACCCGTCCGCGCCGATCGCCGCCGTGGCGCAGAAGGCCGGCGTCGGGATCAGCGCCCTCTACCGCCGCTACCCGAGCAAAGAGGAACTGCTGGCCAAGCTGTGCCTGGACGGTCTGCTGGCCTACGTCGCGATCGCCGAAGAGGCCAACGCCGCGCTCGACGCCGGGGCCGATCCGGCCGAGGCGTTCACGACCTTCATGGTTCGGGTGGTCGACGCCGACACGCACTCGCTGACCCAGCGGCTGGCCGGCACGTTCCACCCCACCGACGAGCACACCCGCGGCGCGATCCGGGCCGGCGAACTCAACCAACACCTGGTCGAGCGCCTGCACGAGGCGCGCGTGGTCCGGCCCGACTTCGCCCTGGCCGACCTGGGCCAGATCTTCGAGATGATCGCGGCCATCCGCTTCGGCGACGACGAGCGCCGCGGCCAACTCCGCCGCCGCTACCTGGCGCTGCTGCTGGCCGGCATCTTCCAGCCGGACGCCGCCCCGCTGCCCGGCCCGGCGCCCTACGTCGGCGAGTTCGCCGGCCGCTGGACCAAGAAGACCGAGGTCTGACAGCGGCGAACTATCATTCGAAGGTGTCGGATTCCTCGCTTGCCGAAGTTCTCCGCGCGCGGGGCCTGCGGCTGACCGCGC
This sequence comes from Asanoa sp. NPDC049573, assembly GCF_040676615.1. Classification (NCBI taxonomy): domain Bacteria; kingdom Bacillati; phylum Actinomycetota; class Actinomycetes; order Micromonosporales; family Micromonosporaceae; genus Asanoa; species Asanoa sp. NPDC049573. Next base: position 522,925 of record NZ_JBFAPI010000002.1, on the reverse strand, counting down.
AGCGGCAACTCGTCCTGGAAGCCGTCTACCAATTGGGCCACGCCACTCCCGAGCAGGTGCACAACGCCGTCCGCGAGACGGCCGCGGGTGTGAACATCACCACGATCTACCGCACGCTGGAACTGCTCGAAGACATCGGGTTGGTTACCCATACGCACCTCTCGCACGGTTCACCGACGTACCACGCGGCGGGCGGCCATCAACACGTCCACCTGGTGTGTCGGTCGTGTGGCGAGGTGACCGAGGTTGACCCGGCGGTCCTGCAGCCGCTGGTCGACCAGTTGGCTGCCGATCGCGGCTTCCGGGTCGACGTCGGGCACGTGGCGCTGTTCGGCGACTGCGGCGGTTGTGAGGGGCAGGAGCAAGCATGATCGAGACACCCGGTGCAGTCGCTGTCGAGGCGATCGACGAAGACAGCGCCGACCGCGGGGTGGCCGCACACTACGGCGACCCGATGCGCGAGCAGCGCCTGCTCGCCACCGACGTCGGGCTGGTCGACCGTTCCAACCGGGGGATCATCGCCGTGCCGGGCGAGGAGCGGGCCTCCTGGCTGCACACCCTGACCACCCAGCACCTCGCCGACCTCCGGGCCGGGCAGGGCAGTGAGCTGCTGGTGCTGTCCCCGCACGGGCACGTCGAGCAGCACGCGGTGGTCGCCGAGGACGGCACCACCACCTGGCTCGACACCGAGCCGGGCGCGACCGCGGGTCTCCTGAAATACCTCGAGATGATGCGGTTCTTCACCAAGGTCGACCCGCGCGACGCGAGCGCCGAATACGCGATGTTCTCGCTGGTCGGCCCCAACGCCGTCGCCGCCGCGGCCAAGCTCGACGAGAGCCTGGGCACGTTGCGCGAGCCCGACGCGGTCGCCGTACCGGGCGCCAAGTTCTCGGCCGGCGACGCGCCGCCGCGGCCCACCACGATCTACGACGTGCGCCCGCTGCCCGGCGGCGGCTTCGCCCGGCGCACCGCGCTCGGCGTCGACTTCCTGGTGCCACGCGACCAGTTCGGGGCGATGACGCAGGCCGTCCGCGACCGGGGCGTCGCACCGGCGGGCCTGTGGGCCTACGAGGCCACCCGGGTCGCCGCGCGCATTCCGCGGCTCGGCTGGGAGACGGACCACCGCACCATTCCCGCCGAGGTCGACCTGATCGCGCCGGCCGTGCACCTCGACAAGGGTTGCTACCGCGGCCAGGAGACCGTCGCGCGGGTGCACCACCTCGGCCGCCCGCCGCGCCGCCTGGTCCTGCTGCACCTCGACGGCGTCACCACCGACCAGCCGCCGGCCCGGGGCACCGAGGTCACCGTCGACGGCCGCACGGTCGGCTTCGTCGGCACCGCCGTGCGCCATCACGAACTCGGCGCGGTCGCGCTGGCCGTGCTCAAGCGCAACGTGGCCGACGACGCCCCGCTCAAGGTCGGCGAGTCGACCGCGGCGATCGACCTGCCGTAAGGGGTCGTTCTAGGATCGCGCCATGACAACAACGACGTTGATCACGGTGGCGCCGACCGGGGCCGAGTCGGCCAAGGCCGACGTGCCGGCTCTTCCGGTCACGCTCGACGAGCTGGTCCTGACCGCCAAGGAATGTGCGGCGCTCGGCGCCTCGGTGATCCACGTGCACATCCGCGACGAGCAGGCCCGGCCGACGCTCGACCTCGGCCGGCTGCGGGAGACCGTCACGGCGCTGCGCGAGTCGACCGACCTGATCGTGCAGCTCTCCAGCGGTGGCGCGGTCACCGACCCGGAGGCCGACCGGCTGCGAGTGCTCGACGCCGCCCCCGACATGGCCTCCTGCACGATGGGCACGGTCAACTTCGGCGACGACGTGTTCCTCAACCGCTGGGAGTTCATCGTCGACCTGCACACCCGGATGCAGGAGCGGGGCATCGTCCCTGAATACGAGATCTTCGACCTCGGCCACCTCGCCGCGCTGGAGCGGCTGCTCGGCAAGCACGGGCTGCCGGCCGGCGGGCACGTGCACGTCGACTTCGTGATGGGCGTGCCGGGCGGGATGCCGGGCACCACCGCCGCGCTGGTCGCCTGCGCCAACGAGGTGCGCAACCTGCCCGAGGGCACCACGTTCTCGGCCACCGGCATCGGCCGCACGGCGATCCCGGTGCTGCTCGCGTCGCTGTCGGCCGGCGGGCACCTGCGGGTCGGCATGGAAGACACGGTCACCTACGCCAAGGGCCGCCCGGTCGAGTCCAACATGCAACTCGTCGCCCGCGCGGTCGGCTTCGCGCAACTGGCCCAGCGCCCGCCGATGACCCCGCTGGACGCGCGTGAGCTGCTCGGTCTGCCGACCAGCCGCTGAGCCGAGAGGTACGGTCGCTGGCATGGGCAAGTTCTACGAAGGCGGCGTACGCCTCGCCGAGGTCGTTCGTTCCGGCTTCCCGGAGGGTTACCACCACGGTTCCGTGGTGGTCCTCGACACGACCGGCACGACCGTCGCCACCGCCGGCGACGTCGAGTCGCCGATGTTCCCGCGTTCGTCCAACAAGCCCATGCAGGCGATCGGCATGCTCCGTTCGGGCCTGCGCCTCGGCGACCCGGCCGACCTGGCCCTGGTCTGCGCTAGCCACTGGGGCCAGGACATCCACGTCAGCCGCGTCCAGGCGCTGCTGTGGAAGGCCGGCCTCGACGAGTCGGCGCTGCGCTGCCCGCCCGACATGCCGCTCGACCCGGCCGCGGCCGCCGACGTGATCCGGGCCGGCGGCGGCCCGTCGCGGATCCAGATGAACTGCTCCGGCAAACACACCGGCATGCTGTTGACCTGCCAGGCCGCCGGTTGGCCGACCGAGGGCTATCTGCAGCCCGAACACCCGCTGCAACAGGCGCTGGCCGCCGCGGTGGCCGACGTCGCCGGCGAGGAGATCGTGGCCACGGCCGTCGACGGTTGTGGCGCCCCGCTGCTCGGTCTCTCGTTGACCGCGCTGGCTCGGGGCTTCCTGCGGCTGGTCGACGGCACTGTCGAGTCAGGACCGGCCGACGCGATGCGGGCCAACCCCGACCTGGTCTCCGGGCGCGACACCACGGAGAGCAACCTCATGCGGGCCGTTCCCGGGATGCTCGTCAAGGCCGGGGCCGAGGGGGTCATGGCGGTCGCCGTGCCCGGTGCGGGTGCGGTGGCGATCAAGATGGACGACGGTGCCCACCGGGGCAACCGGCCGGTGCTGGTCTCGGCGCTGCGCCGGATCGGCGTCACCGGTGCGGCCCTGGAAGAGGTCGCTGACGTGGCGGTTCTCGGCGGCGGAACGCGAGTGGGAGAGCTGCGCAGCCTCTGGTGAGACGCACGACACTTTGCTAACTGCGGTTAGCGTTTCGCTTGCAGGAGCTAGCAGGCGGCGCTACCGTCGTACCCATGCCCTCGAAAGATCTGCCCCGCGACGTCGGCGGGTTCATCCGCGATCTGCGGCGTAACGCGCAGATCTCGCTCCGGCAGCTCGCCGAGCAGGCGGGCGTCAGCAACCCCTACCTGAGCCAGGTCGAGCGCGGGCTGCGCAAGCCCAGCGCCGAGGTGCTTCAACAGCTCGCCAGCGCACTGCGGGTCTCCACCCCGGTGATGTATCTGCGCGCCGGCCTGCTGGAGGAGAAGGAGGGGTATGGCGTGCTGACCGCGATCGCCGCCGACTCCGAGCTCACGATCGCGCAGAAGCAGTCGCTCAGCCAGATCTACGAGACGTTCCGCCGCGAGAACGCGCGCCACGCGGAAGCGGAAGCGGAGACGGCCAAGCAGGCCGAAGCCGCGAGTGAGGCGGCCGCCCTTGCCGCCCGCGCAGCCGACGCCGCCGCGGCCGCGGCCGGTCGGGCCGCCGGTGGGCCCGCGGAGGCCCCGACCGGCTGGCCCGGCGAACCAGAAGCCACCCCAACACCGCCGGCGAAGAGCCGGCCGGTGGTCAAGAAAACGGCCAAGAAGGCCGTGAAGAAGGCGGCACCAAGGGCCGCCGAGGAGGAGAACTGATGTCCCAGCCGAAGACGACCCGCATTCCGGCACCGTTGTACGCGGCCGCCGGCGCCGGGGAGTTGGCGTTCCGCCAGCTGCTCAAGCTGCCGGCCTACGCCAACGACCTGGGTGACAAGGCCGCCAACAACGGCGCTGAGCTGCGCCAGCAGGTGATCACCACGACCGCCGAGCTGCAGAAGCGGGCCACCGCGGCCTACCGGCAGGCCAACGAGCGGGCGGTCAAGCTGCGCAAGGAAGACCTCGACATGGACCGGCTGCGCGATCTCGCCATGCGGCAGGCCGGGCAGTTCGCCGTCGGAGCGCAGGAGCTCCAGGAGCGGGCGATCTCGTTCTACACCCAGCTCGTCGCGCGTGGCGAGAAGGTCGTTGGCACCGGTGTGGTGCAGGCGGCCGACACGGTGCAGGCCGACATGATCGAGACCGAGAAGCCGGCCAAGCCGGAGAGCAACGGGCACACGCCCAGCAGCAACGGCCACGGCGGCCTCGGCACGTCGGAGACCAAGCCGATCGCGAAGAAGACCGTCACCCCGCCGAAGAAGAACACCACCCCCAACACCAAGTAGCGGCACGCGTCGCGAAAGAGGGGACCGACCCGGCCGGCCGGTCCCCTCTTCGCGTGCCTGGGATCAGTCGGCGATGCGTACGCGTACCCGCCGATTGGCCTTGCCCTTGCTTTCGACCTTGACGACCTGGACCCGGCCGATCTGGCGGGTCGACGCGACGTGTGTGCCGCCGTCGGCCTGCACGTCGAGGCCGACGATGTCGACGATCCGGATCTCCTGCTCGTCGGCGGGGATCAGGTTGGACTGGGTGCGGATGATGTCGGGCAACACCAGCGCCTCCGCCCGCGGCAGCACCTTCACGGCGACCGCCCGGTCGGCGGTGACCTCGGTGTTGACCAGCTCCTCCAGCTTGACCTTGAAGTCGGGCGGCACCTCGGGCAGGTTGAAGTCCATCCGCGCCTCGCCCGGCTCCATGTTGCCGCCGGTGACCAGCGCGCCGAAGTCGCGGAACACCACGCCGCAGAGCACGTGCAGCCCGGAGTGGGTGCGCATCAGCATCGTGCGGCGGGCGTCTTCGACAGCGCCGGTGACCGCGGTGCCGGCCGGCGGCAGCGGGTCGCCCTCGGCGGGCAGCAGGTAGAGGTCGTCACCCTTGCGGGTGCCGACGATCCGGGTCTGGGTGCCCTGCCAGAGCAGGGTGCCGTGGTCCGGCGGCTGGCCGCCGCCACCGGGGTAGAAGGCCGAGCGGTCCAGCACGATGCCCTCGTCGGGCGACGAGTGCAGCACCGTGCACTCCCACTCGCGCAGCGTCGGGTCGCTCAGGTCGAGACGGTGTGTGCGGCCATGTTCGGAAACGCCCATGACCGGGCAGACTACTCCGGCGCGTTGAGGAACTCGGAGATCCGGGCACGCAGGTCGGCCCGCGCTGTCCAGAGCACGCCGGGCCGGTCGTAGACGTGCAGCGTGGCGTTGGGCAGCACGGCGGCGAGCCGCTCGGCGACCGCGACCGGGTGCAACTCGTCGCCGGCGCAGCCGATCACCAGGGCGCGGGCAGCGACCCGGTTGAGCCGCGTCGGATCGGCGATGGCCACCTCTTCGGCCAGCGAGGCCAGGTCGGCGGCCAGGCCGTCGCGCATCAACTGGTCGATCCGCTGCCGCAGGTAGGCCCAGATGGCCGGGGTGCCGCGCAGGTTGGGCGGGATCTCCGTGGAGATCGCGTCGGCGACTGCGGAGACGTCGCCCGCCTCGACAGCGGCGGCCAGGGTGGCCAGCCGGATCTTGACGGCGGCCGGGCGCGGCAGGTCGAGCACCGCGGGCAGGAAGAAGACCAGCCGATCGAACCGGTCGGGGCTGTCGGCCACCAGTCGGGTCAGCGCCCCCGCGCCGAGGCTGACCCCGAGCGCCCGGGTCGCACCCGACAGGTCGGCGATCGCCCGCAGGTCACGGGCCAGGTCGGCGTAGGTCCAGGGCCCGGCGGGCGCGTCGGACCGGCCGTGGCCGCGGAACTGGAAGAAGACCCTGCGCCCGTCGACGGCGCTGCCCAGCGGGCGGGTGACCGCGATGCCGTTGGCCAGGCCGTGGGCGAACACCGTGGTCGGGGTGCCGGTGCCGGTGACGAGGCGCTCGAGGCGCACCCCGTGTGGGGTCGCCACCAGCTCGGTTTCGGGCTCGGGCAGCGTCGGGCGCCCGCTGCGCGGTGCGCTCGGGCCGGGGCCGTAGGTCCGCGGGCCACCGTCGGGCGGTGGTGGCCAGCGGAAGTCCCTCACCAGAAGCCTTTGCCGTCAGTCAGGTCTTTGAGCCCGACCCGCACGTCGAGCAGGTAGACAAGTGCGGCGCCGATGCCGACCAGCCGGAACAGGCTGAACGTGCCGAACGGCAGCAATGACAGCAGCAGGCAGATGCCCAGGATGGCCAGCCAGCCGCCCTTGGGCAGGGTGCCGATCGCCGGGAAGGCGTCGGTGCGTTGGGTCAGGCAGTGCACGAACGCCACACCGATCAGCACCAGCGAGAGGACCAGGAAAAATATGTTGATGCCGCCCAGGACATTGTCGTAGAAGATAGGCGCGCTCGTGGGCATGCCCCTAAGCGTACTTCCGCGACGGCGACCTGGGTGCCGCGCGCCGTCAGCGCTCGGGGATGTAGCGCCACGGCGGTTCACTGCCGGGCGCGTCATCGGCGACGTAGGTCTCGGTGACCTTGACGTCGCCGTCAGGCCCGGTCCAGCGCCACTCGTGGGTCAACGGGCTCGGCGGCAGGCCGTCGGTGATCGGCACCTCGATCTGAGTGCCGTCTTGCGGCCCGCCGATGACCGGAATCCACGCTTTTGCCATGCTCCGATCATCGCTGGGCGATCTCAGACCCGCAGCCAAATCGCGCCGATCTGCCCTTAGACCAGCGCCCCCAACTTCTTCGGCGCCATGATGCGGTAGCTCTCGGTCAGCAACTCACCCACCTCGACCCAATCGGTGCGGCGGCCGAACGTGATGCCGACCACGTTGCCGCCCCAGTCGGCCCGGAAGTAGGGAGGCCCCCCGTTGGCGAATGCGGCGACCTCGTCGTCAGGGGCCCGGAAGGTCATCACGACCAGCGGCTTGCCGCGGGCCCGGGGATGGTCGGGGTCGAGGGTGTAGACGTGGGCGAAGGTGCGCTGCCGGATCCGCCAGCGCACCCCGACCCAGGCCGCCTCTTCGTAGGCCTCGGGCAGCCCGAGACAGACCGGCCGAAGCCGGTCAAGAACCTGCGGTGGCACGTCGCCTGGCGCGGACACGGAAAGACCGTAGCGCCGCCCTCCGACACTTCCGTAGCCTCGGCGCATGCCGAACGTAACCCTCCGCCCGGCTTCAGACGACGACGCCGACACGATCGCGTCGATCTGGCGGTTGGGCTGGGCCGACGGCCATCTCGGCAATGTGCCGGATGCCTTGGTCGCCCTCCGCACGCCGGAGTCGTTCCAGATCCGTGCGGTCGAGGGATTGCCGCACACGACGGTCGCAGTCGTCGGCGAGGCGGTGGCCGGCTTCGTGATGGTGGTAGATGACGAGGTCGAGCAGGTGTACGTGGCCCGGGCCCACCGTGGTTCCGGCGTCGCGGGGGTGCTGCTCGCGGAGGCCGAGCGACTGGTCGCGGCCGAGGGTTATCGGGAGGCCTGGCTGGCGGTGGCGCCGGGCAACGCGCGGGCCCGAAGCTTCTACGAACGAAGCGGCTGGTCCGACGCGGGGTTGTTCGACTACCCAGCCAGCACCGCCGACGGTCCGATCCAGGTCCCTTGCCACCGCTACGTCAAGGCGGTCGGCTAGCGCGAAAGCGCCCCGCACCTCCGAAGAGATGCGGGGCGCGTGCCCTGCCGACGATTAGAGGGAGTTCGCGGTCACCTTCCACTTCGACGTCAGTGCCTTGCCCTGGCAATCGTTAGGGGCGCTGTCGGCGAGCCAAACCACCTCGACGATTCGGATCGTCGCCGTGCCATCAACGCCCCCGGACTTCGCCGGCACCGTGACGTTGTTCCCGGATCCGCCGGCGCCGTCATCGATGCTGACAGCGCCGACGTTCAGCGCAGTGGTGCAGCCGGCGGGTCCGCCAATCGTGAAGCTCACGTTCTGAACGTCAGTGTTGGTGACCTTTACCGGGACCTCGTTGGAGTTGTTGACCGTCATGACGATGCTGGCCTTGTGATTAGCGCCCGGCCACAGCGAGGTCTCCCCCGCCTTGTACTCGGTGGACGTGATCCCGACCGTCAACGGCGCCATGTCGGCTGCTGAGCCGGACACAGGCCCGGTGTTCACGAACTCGCTGAACGCGTAGGCAACGCCGCCTGCGCCGAGAACGCCAGCTACAGCAAGGGATGCGGCGAGGATTCGCTTGTTTCGCTTCTGCATTGGGAGAGTGCCTTTCGGGGCTTGCTGGCTTGACCGGCAAGTCGGGGACCAGCGGGGAAATGGGCGGGATCGCCGTTGCCGGTCCCGATGGGCCGTACTGGCGACACGAGCAACTTTGCCGTATCCAGGTCGAATGTCGGCATAGAGAACACGGTCCCTGGTTGTTCACCGACAAGCGGTTCTGCCGGTCGGACCAGGTGAATGGCGCCGCCGGACTGGATGACCCTGAATAGGTGACGAGGCAATAACGCGATTAATGCTCGACATGGGTGTCGGGATTCCGCGCTTGTTAAGCGCGCCTATTAGGAATTGAGTGGTGCTGAGAATTGCTCTCGGCGACCGCCGAAGAGCAGAGCGCCGACGGTTTGCGAGAACGGCTCGGAAAAATCGAAGATCCGCTGAAGCAGCAGGTCAGGGGCGCTATGGGCGTACTCCGCTGGTGGGGCCGGAAACGATGTGGTAGCCAGGTGTTTTCGCAGGTCAGGGCACATCTTCGCGATCACGAAACGTCTTTAAAGCGGACTTAACGGGCATATTGGGTCGCTCTAAGGGGTTAGGCCGTCAGGGCCTAGTTGGGGAATTTGTGCACAGAGAAGGTGGGACGGTTGCTTGTTGAGCAGAAAGCGTGGCCTCGGGCATTGTTGTTCTCGGCGCCGGACCGCCTCCACCGGGCCGGCGCCATCGAGATTTTCTTTCGCCCAATTGAGCACCGCTTTGAAAGGACCTTCCGGTATGCCACCGCGCGTCGAGATCGGGGCGAAGTCCGCCAGTCCGCGCGGCCGCGTCGGCTCAAATCTCGTGGCGACTGCCAGCCACTCCGGCCACAACGCGGCCTGACCGCCGAGCCGTCGAAACCGCACTCGGTAGGAGCGAACGTCCTATGCGCAACGTCTCTCAGCGCACCGCCGTCATCACCCTGGTCGTCGTCATCATCGCCGGCATCGCCAGTGTGGCCTGGGCGGCGTGGTCGGTCACCGGAAGCGCGACGGCGACCGTGGCCGCCTCGGAGGTGACCGCGTTGCAAGCTACGGCCAGGCCGACGGGTCACCTCTTCCCGGGCGGCAGTGCGGCCATCGAGGTCAGCGTCACCAACCCCAACGAGTTCGCCGTCGAGGTGCAGTCGTTCTCGCAGGATCCGCGGGTCACCGTCGACGCGGCACACGCCAAGGCCGGATGCGCGGCGAGCAGCGTGCGGCTCAAGCCGACCAAGTCTGCGATCGCCCAGCGGGTCGACGGCGACGGCGGCACGAAAACCTTCGTGGTCCAAGACGCCGTCGAGATGGTCGACAGCGCGCCGCAGTCGTGCCAGGGCGCGTCCTTCGAGATCACGCTCGCGCTGGCCGGCGTGAGCCTGCCGGACTAAGAGCCGGTGAAACTGCCCACGGCGCTCGGCGCCGTCGCACTGGCGCTCACCCTGGTGGGCGTGGCGGCCGGTTCGGCCGCCCAACCAGCCGGGGCCGACCTGCGCCTGTCCGGCGCGGGCCGGCCCTGGCCGGGCCTGCGACCCGACGGGCCGCGCACCTTCACCGTGGAAGGCGCGCCGGTCTCCGGCCTCTATCCGGGGGCAGAGCGGTCGGTGCCGGTGCTGGTGCGCAACCCCTACCCGTTCGACCTGCGGATCACCAGCCTCGGCGCCGAGGTGGCCGAGAGCTCCCGGCGGGAGTGCCCGGCCCGCCCGGGCAACCTGACCGCCGGCCCACACCAGGGCGATCTGCCACTGACGGTGCGCGCCCTCGAGGCGCGCCAAGCCGGTTCGATCCCGTTCCGGATGCCCATTTCGGTGACCGACCAATGCGTGGGGGCCACCTTCACCATCCGGATCACCGGTGTAGCGACGAAGGTGAACAAGTGAAGCGACTGATCGCCACCTCTCCGGCCGTGCTCGGCGGAATCGCGGCCGTCACCCTGGTCGCCGGTGCCGGCGCGGCCATCGCCGCGTGGCGCGTGCAGAGCGAAGAGGTCGTGCTGACCGCTGGAACGGCGACCCTGTCCAAGGGCAACAAACCGGTGGTCGCGGCCGACGGCAACCTCGTCACGGTCTCCTGGACGCCCAACACATTCGGTGAACGCAAGGTCGACAGCTATCGGATCAAGCGGTACGACCTGAGCGGCGCCGCGCAGCGGCCGCACGGCGACTGCGAGGAGAACGTCGCCAAGGAGACCTGCACCGACTCGAAGGTGCCGGCCGGATCGTGGCGATACACGGTGGTGCCGGTCAAAGCCGGCTGGACCGGGCCCGAGAGCGAGAAGAGCGACGCGGTGCTCGTGGCCGCCGACGGCAAGGCGGTGGTAATTCCCGACCCGCTGGTCGTCAAGTCCGCCGGTCCCGCCGCCGGGCCCGCGGTCGTGCGACTCGGTGACCCCGCCGACCCGACCGTCGCCACCACCGAACTGGCCAACCAACCGCCGATGTGGACGCTGCAACCCGGCGCGGACGGTGTGCTCGGCAAGGACGACACGCTGACCTATGCCGGGAGTGCGCCGGTCGACCCCGACTCGATCATCAAGGGTTGGGACGGCAAGGAGAAAGCGGTCACCGTGGTGGCCAAGGCCTCCCGGCCGGGCCATTCCGCCGCGCTCACCGTCGACGACGGGACCACGCGGGTGTTCGGGCCGCTGGCCGTGCCGGATCAGACGGTCGCGGCCGACACCACCTTCACCGCGACGCTCGCCGCCGGGCAGGGTCGGATCGTCGTCACGGTCGGTGCGCCGCAGGTGGCGCCGGGGCCCGACGAAGCGGCGCCCGCGCCGGCGCAGCCCACCGAGACCAGCCCGGGGCAGCCGGCGCAGGAGCCCGAGACGACGGGGCCGAGCGGGCCCGGTGATACGCCCAGCCCCACGGAGCCGAGCAGCGGCACCGAGGAGACCGTGACCGACCCGCCGACCGGCGGCACCGATCCGGGTGGGCCCACCGAGGGGCAGCCGGAGACACCGCTGACCGACACCGGCGCCGCCGGGACGCCGGCGGCGACCGCCCAGGTCACGCCTACGGCGACCGGTGACCCGGCCGTCGTGCTCCTCGCGGCGGTGTGACCGGGAAGGTCGACGAGGATCTGACGACCTGGGAGCTGACCGGCCGTAACCTGGCAGCGGCCCGGAGCGGTGTAACCGGTGTGCAGCTCACGCCGAAGAAGATCCTCGCGCTGATGCTCGGGATCGGCCTGCCCGTGGTGATCTCCGCCGGCTGGGCGCTCGGCCAGCGCGGGGCCGCGGAGCCCGCCGCCGACGGGGCCGGTGCGATGGGTGCCGCCCCCGAAGAGCAAGCGCCGACGCCGGCCGCGCAGTACGACGTCTACGACGACGGGCCGGTCGTGGTCCCGCTGGCGAGTACGGCCGTGACGCCCACGCCGGACCCGTCGGCCGGGGCCAGGACGACCGCCGGGCCCCGGCCGCATCCCAGCACCGCCACCAGCGTCGTGCCCGAGGACGAGACGCCGAGCCCGGAGCCGAGCGCCACCGAGGAGCCGACGCCGCAGCCGAGCGCGTCGGCGAGCGACGACTAGGGCAACGCGAAACCGCGCAAACCGCTCACCAGGGCGGGCGGCCGGCCGTACCTTCAGGGCATGGGGCTGGTCTTGGCGATCGTTTCGGCGATCTGCTACGGATCGGCTTCCGTCTTCCAGGCGATGGCGGCCCGGCGGTCGCCCGCCGGCGGCGAACAGGTCGACGCCAAGTCGCTGATCAGGGTGGTGGCGCAATGGCGCTACATCCTGGGCCTGGGGCTTGACGGGCTCGGCTTCGTCTTCCAGTTCATCGCGCTGCGCAGCGTGCCGATCTTCCTTGTCCAGGCGGCCCTCGCCGCCAGCCTGGCGGTCACCGCCGTGATCGCCATTCCGCTGCTCAAGCTCAGGCTGGGCGCCATCCAGTGGGGCGCGGTCGGCGGCGTCTGCGTCGGTCTCGCGTTGCTCGGCGTCTCGGCCGGCCACGAGAACGCCGACCAGCCCTCGTGGGGCTTCCGGATCGGCGTGACGATCGCCGTACCCGTGCTGGCCCTGATCGGTCTGGCCGCCCTCAAGCTCAAGGAGCCCGTGCGGGCCGCCAGCCTCGGCCTGGTCGGTGGCCTGTTCTTCGGCATCGTCGCGCTGGCCGCGCGGTCGATCTCCGATGTCGAGTGGACGGACTGGTTCACCGGGCCGGAGATCTACACCCTGGTGGTGGCCGGCGGCCTCGCGTTCGTGTTCTACACGATCGGCTTGCAGCGGGCCTCGGTGACGACGGTGACCGCCGGCCTGGTGATCGGCGAGACCGTGCTGCCGTCGGTGGTCGGCGTGATCGCGCTCGGCGACAGCACCCGCCACGGGTTCATCCCGGTCGCGGTGGTCGGTTTCGCCGTGGCGGTGGCGTCGAGCCTGATGCTGGCCAGGTACGGGAGCCTGGAGGAGCCCGACGACGAACCGGCGACCGCCGCGAAGGGGACCGGGACCGCCGAGTTGCAGGCCGACAGCCCCTAGATCTGCCGGGCGCCCAACGGCCGGTGCACGCCGGGCTCGACCCGGTAGGCGTCGGCGCCGGGCACCGAGGTGACCGCCTCGGCCAGCGTGGTGCCCACGAAGTGCAGGCCGGTGCCGTCGTCGGTGGCATACCCGGAGGGCAGCGTCCCGTCGTCGATCAACCGCTGGAAGAGCGCCCGGCGCGGCTGCGTCGTCGCGTCGTGGTGGACGCCGTTGCTGAAGGGCAGGAAGCCAAGCGCGTCGGTGACCGGGTCGAGGTCGTCGGAGAACGAGTCGGTGGTGCCGCCCAGGTGCCAGCAGATGCTGCCCGCGCTGCCGCCGCCGAGCACCACGCCGGCCTCCCAACACTCGCGGAGGATCTCGTCGAGGCGGTGCGCCCGCCAGACCGCCAGCAGGTTGACCACGCTGCCGCCGCCGACCCAGATCAGGTCCTGTGCCAGCAGGAAGGCCCGCACGTCGCGGACGTTGGGCTGGGGGAACAGGGTCAGGTGGCTGCCGTCGACGTCGGCGAGCACCGCACCGACGGCGGCCACCGCGGCCGGGTCGTCGCCGACGGCGGTGGGCACGAAGCAGACCTTGGGACGGCGGGCACCGGTCAGCGAGATCGCGTGGTCGAGTAGCGCGCTGCGGCGGTTCGGAGGTGTGGAAGCGGGCCGCGCGGTGGGTGAGACTGCGAAGATCTGCTGCGGACGGGACACGCTTTGATCATCTCAGAGAGCAACCGGCGGGGCAGACGACGCCCACCCCCGTAAGCGTCGCCCGCCCTCCGCCGGTGTCAGGTGGCCGCCGTCCCCCAACGGTTGGCCACCGTTCCCCCAATGCGTCGCTCGTCGCCGGCCTTGCGGCCTGCGGCTTCCCCCGAAACCCCTTCGAGCGTGGCGCCGTTAATCACGGTAGTTCTTCTCGTGATCGACGGACAAGCGAGAATCCTGTCTCGCCCATCACATCGGTCCTTACCGTTGGTCGGGGGCGAAGAGATGTGCGAATGCCTGGAGGTTGGCCAGCGACTCGCCGCGCTTGACCCGCCACTCCCACTCACGCCGGATCGCTGTGCCGAAGCCGATTTCCAGCATGGTGTCGAAGGATTCGTCGGCGTAGGTGAGCACCGCGCCGAGGAGCCGGTCGAGCTCGTCTTCGGTGACACCGGCGAGGCCGACCCGGCCCGTCAGATAGACGTCACCCACCACGTCGATGGAGAACGCGACGCCATACATCCGGGCGTTTCGCTGGAGAAGCCAGGCCCAGAGCTCTTCACGGTTCTCGTCGGGCTGGCGCATCACGAACGCCTCGACGCGTAAGGCGTGCTCGCCGACGATCAGGTTGCAGCTCGTCTTGAGCTTGTGGGTGCCGGGCAACGTCACCACGTAGGACAGCTCGCCGGTCGGCTCGACGGCGAGCTCCCGCTCGGCGCACACCCGCTCGATGAGCGCAGCTACCTCGGCCGGGCTCACCACGCGGTGGTGCCCGCGCCCAATGCCGCCGCGTCGCCCGCGAGCCGGGCGGTCAGCCGCTCCCGATGCTCTGTCACCGCCCCACCGTAAACCGCGAGCAGCCCGCTCGCCGTGCGCGACCAGGAGAACTCGCTGGCGTGCGCGACGGCACCACCGGACAGCTCGGCGCGCCGGCCGGGCTCGGCCAGCAGGCCGCCCAACGCCCGGGCCCAGTCGTCGGGGTCGTGCCCGTCGACCAGCAGGCCGCTGATTCCGTCGCGGACGGCGGTGACCAGGCCGCCGACGGCCGCGGCGACGACCGGGGTGCCGCAGGCCTGCGCCTCGAGGGCGACCAGGCCGAACGACTCGTTGTAGGAGGGCACCGCGACCACGTCTGCGGCCCGGTAGACGTCGGCCAGGTCGGAGCCGGTCTGCGGGGGCAGGAAGCGGACCGCGTGGCTGATGCCCAGCGAAGCGGCGAGCTCGATCAGCGCGGTCGGCCGGTCGAGGCCGGTGCCGCTCGGGCCGCCGACGATGACCACGGTCAGGTCGCGGGCGATCTCCGGGTCGCGGGCGTGCAGCGCCGCAGCCGCGGCGAGCAGCACGTCCGGCGCCTTGAGCGGCTGGATCCGGCCGACGAACGCGACGATGTAGCCGCGCTCCGGCAGGCCCAGCTGCCGCCGGGCGGCGAGTTGGTCGCCCGGGGTGAAGCGGTCCAGGTCGACCCCGGGCTCGACGACGCTGACCAGGTCGGGGTCGGCGCCGTACCGGTTGATCAGGTCGCGGGCCTCGAACGTCGTGTTGGCGACCAGCCGGTCGGCCTCGGCGACCACCTGCTCCTCGCCGACCACCCGGGCCAGCGGCTCGGGCCGGTCGCCGGACGCGAGCTGGGCGTTCTTGACCTTGGCGAGGGTGTGCGCGGAGTGCACCAGCGGCACACCCCAGCGCTCGCGGGCCAGCCAGCCGACCTGGCCGGAGATCCAGTAGTGCGAGTGCACCAGGTCGTAGTAGCCGGGCGCGTGTGCCGCCTCGGCCCGCAGCACGCCGGTGGCGAACGCGCACATCTGCGCCGGCAGGTCTTCCTTGGCCAGGCCCTCGAACGGACCGGAGATGACGTGCCGGACAGTCACGCCGGGCGCCATCTCGACCGTGTGCGGCAGCCCGCCCGAGGTGGCCCGGGTGAAGATCTCGGTCTCGACCCCGGCTTCGGCGAGCCGGCGGGCGACTTCGGTGACGTAGACGTTCATCCCGCCCGCGTCGCCCGTGCCGGGCTGGTCGAGCGGCGAGGTGTGAACGGACAGGGTCGCGATGCGTCGGGGGAGCGGCCAGGGCTGGGGACCTCGCTGCCGAACGACGCCGGACGGCGCCTGCTCCACATGTGCTCCCTTCGCGCGGGCCCATATCGCTGGGCGCCCATATACAAACCTTTCCCCCAGGCGACATCTTCCCCACGCACGAGTGGCTACGCCTACCCAGCGGCACGCATACGTGACCGACTTCATCCGCCCGTGAGGCACGACACGCCATGCGAGAGGATTGCGGGCATGCCGATCGCCATCGTCACGGGTGCGTCCAGCGGGATCGGGGCGGCTTCCGCCCGCCGGCTGGCGGCCGAAGGGTTCACCGTCGTCCTCGCCGCCCGCCGCGCCGACCGGTTGGCAGAGCTTGTGACGCAAATCACCGAGGCCGGCGGGTCCGCGGTCGCCGTGCCCTGCGACGTCACCTCCGACGAGTCGGTCGCCGAACTCGCGACCGCGGTCGCCGACCTCGCCGAGTCGGCCGGCCGCGAGGAGGGCGGCCCCGACGAACGGGTCACGCTGCTGGTCAACAACGCCGGCGGCGCTCTCGGCCTCGACCCGGTGGAGCACGGCTCGGTCGACGACTGGCGGTGGATGCACGAGGTCAACGTGCTCGGCACGTTGCGGGTGACCAAGGCGCTGCTGCCGCTGCTGGAGGCGTCCGAGGCCGGCACGATCGTGATGCTCAGTTCCACGGCGGGCTTCATCGTGTACGAGGGCGGTGGCGGTTACAGCGCCGCCAAGCACGCGATGACCGCGATGACCGGCACCCTGCGGCTCGAACTGGCCGGCCGCCCGGTGCGGGTGATCGAGGTCGATCCCGGGATGGTGCGCACCGACGAGTTCGCGACGAACCGGTTCCGCGGCGACACCGAGCGGGCGGCGGCTGTCTACGCCGGCGTGGAGATGCCCTTGACCGCCGACGACATCGCCGACTGCGTGGCCTGGTGCGCCACCCGGCCGCAACACGTCAACATCGACCGCCTGGTCGTCCGCCCGCTGGCCCAGGCGGCTCAGCACAAGGTGGCCAAGGGCCGCATCGGCCGCCAGGCCGATTAGCCAGCACAGTGGCAGGCAGAACCGGCCCCAACCGCCCGAGTGGCATGGTCACCCGTGGCACGACCAACCCGAACCGGCTGCGCCGGGTCGACAACTGGATCGCGGCCCACGCGGCCGGCGCGCTGCACGACGCCGCCGACCCACTGGTGATCGACCTCGGCTACGGCGCGACACCGGTGACCGCGGTCGAGTTGCGGGCCCGGCTGGCCCGGGTGCGACCCGACGTCCGGGTGGTCGGCCTGGAGATCGACCCCGAGCGCGTCGCCGCCGCCGAGCCGGCCGCGGACCCGCCCTTGCTGACCTTCGCCCGCGGCGGTTTCGAGTTGGCCGGGCTGCGGCCGGTGGTGGTCCGCGCGCTCAACGTGCTGCGCCAATACGACGAGGCCCAGGTGGCGCCGGCCTGGGCGACGATGACCGCCAGGCTGGCACCGGGCGGGCTGCTGGTCGAGGGCACCTGCGACGAGTTGGGCCGGCTGGCCGCCTGGGTCCGCGTCGACCACGACGGCCCCCGCTCGCTCACCCTGGCCGCGCGGCTGTCCACCCTCGACACCCCGGCAACGCTGGCCGAGCGGCTGCCCAAGGCACTGATCCACCACAACGTGCCGGGGCAGCCGGTGTACGACCTGCTCCGCGCGCTCGACGACGGCTGGCGCGACGCGGCGCCGTACGCGACGTTCGGTGCCCGGCAACGCTGGCGGCGCGCGGTGGCCGCGGTCAAGACCGGCGGCTGGCCCGTGCTCGACGGGCCGGCCCGCTGGCGACTCGGTGAGCTGACGGTCGCCTGGCCGGCGGTCGCTCCGTCAATGCCTGCAAAATTCCCTTAAGCGGACAGCGCTACCTAAATCGCCACAGCCTCGTTGGGAGGTTCGACAACAACCCATCACACAGACGGGGAGGACAGGCTGTGCGTAACCGGCTGTCCCTCATTCTTGCCGCCCTCGCACTCCTGGTGCCGGCCTTCGCGCTGACCAGCGTCGCGGCGCAGGCCGCACCGGTCACGTACGCGGCCGCGGCCCCCAAGGACTGCCCTGACGGCTCGGTGCAGAAGGACTACTACTGCGTGCCGACGGAGACCCCGCCGGAGAAGCCGGTGACGCCGGCGCCGACGCCGACGCTGCCGCAGACCGGTGCCAAGGCCGGCACGCTGGCCGGGATCGGCGGCGGCGCGCTGGCAATCGGCGCGGTCATCGCGCTCTGGGCCGTCGCCTCGCGCCGGCGGCACCGCTTCGAGGCCTGACAGTTCAAGGCTGACGGTTCGAGCTAGGAGCACAACACCCCCAGCCCGGTGCGTACCCGGGGGTCCAGTGGGGGTTACCGAAGAGGGCTCGCGCGCGAAAGCGCCGCGGGCCCTCTTCCATTGGGGGTAAGGAGGGGCCCTACAGCGAGCAGTTCACCAGGACGGGCTCGGGGTGCAGGGTCACGCCGAACCGCTCGTGCACACCGTCGCGGATCTCGCGGGCCAGGTCGAGCAGGGCCGCGGTGCTGCCCTGGCCGCGGTTGGTGAGCGCCAGCGTGTGCTTGCCGGAGATCGCCACGCCGCCGCGGCCGCCGTACCCCTTGGTGAAGCCCGACTTGTCGATCAGCCAGGCGGCGCTGACCTTGACCAGCCCGCCTGGGCCGGGCCACGACGGCGGGTCGCCGATGCCGGCGGCGCGGGTGCGCAGGAACTCGTAGGCGGCCGCGTCGAGCACCGGGTTCGTGAAGAACGAGCCGACCGACCAGGTGTCGTGGTCGGCCGGGTCGAGCACCATGCCCTTGCCGGCGCGCAGCGCCCGCACGGCGGCACGGGCCTCGCGCAGCGGAACCCGGTCGCCCTGTGCCACCGCCAGCGCCTTAGCCAACTCGGCGTAGCGGACCGGGGCCGACTCATTCGAGCGGGCCAGCCGGAAGTCGACCGAGAGCACCACCCAGCGGTCGTTGTGCTTGAAGACGCTGGTGCGGTAGGCGAACCGGCACTCGTCCGGCGTCATCCGCCGGACCGTGTCGTCGAGCCGGTCGTAGACCTCGACGCCGACGATCGTCTCGGCGACCTCCTGGCCGTAGGCGCCGACGTTCTGGATCGGCGTCGCGCCGGCCGAGCCGGGGATGCCGGACAGGCACTCGACGCCCGACCAGCCGGCGTCGACGGCGGTGGCGACGAACTCGTCCCAGGGCTCGCCGGCGGCCACCCTGACCACGACCGCGTCGTCGGTCTGCTCGAGCACTTCGGCGCCGCGGGAGCGGATCAGGACCACCGGGCCGGGGACGCCGGCGTCGCCGATGACCACGTTGCTGCCGCCGGCCAGGACCATCGCGGGTTGGCCGTTGCGCGCGGCCGCGCGTACGAAATGCACGATTTGTTGGGGATCTTCGGCCGTGTGCACCTGCCCCGCGGGACCGCCCAACCGCAGCGTCGTGTAGTCGGAGAGCGCTCGTGGGTCGAGCGGGCCCGCTGCGGTGGGAGGTTCGTGGCTAACGTCTGGCACGCTGTTCACCCTAGGCTGAGAGCCTCCGGCATCAGTGGCGACGGTCCGGCTGGGCACCTAAGGAGCACCCGATGACCAGACTGCACGGCACCAAGGATTTCTGGCTCGGAGCGCTGCGCTCGGAGGCGGCGGCGTTCGCGGCCGCGGTCGCACAGGCGCCGGCCGATGCTCCGGTGCCCTCCTGCCCGGGGTGGACCGTGACCGATCTCGTCCACCACGTCGGCGGCTGCTACGAATATGTCACCTGGCTCTTCGACCGGGGTGGCACCGAGCGGCCCGACCCGACCCGGGCGCCGGCGGCCCCGCCGGCCGACGAGGCGGCGCTGGCCTGGTGGCAGATGCGCTACGACACGCTGCTCTCCACTCTGGACGCCACCGACCCGGAGGCTCCGATGTGGAACTGGGCGCCGCAGACCAAGCGGGCCGGGTTCTGGCATCGCCGGATGGCGCACGAGACCGCCGTGCACCGCTGGGACGCCCAGATGGCCACCGGAGCGAGCGAGCCGATCGAGGCCAAGCTGGCCGCCGACGGCATCTCCGAGGTGCTCGACACCTGGCTGCCGGCCGGCCGGCGGCAGAGTGGCGAGCGCCCGCACGGCGTGGTGCAACTCCTAGCGGCCGACGCCGACCAGGAATGGCTGGTGCGGCTGCGCGGCGAGGGCGTCGCCCTGCTCGACACCGACACCATCCTCGACGCCCACGAACCGCCCGCCCGGGTGCACGCCGAGGGCACCGCGAGCGATCTGCTGCTGGCGCTCTACGGCCGGGTGGGTTTCGATGTGCTGGTGGTCAGTGGCGACCCGACGCTGCTGACGGCGTTACGCACGGGGTGATCTCTTGACCAGGGCGAAGAACGGCACGCGGGAGCGACCGACGCTGGAGGCGGTGGCGCAGCGCGCCGGCGTGTCCCGGGCCACCGTCTCGCGTGTGGTCAACGGCTCGACCACGGTCGCCGAACCGATCCAGGAGGCCGTCCGGCGGGCGGTGCGCGAGCTGGGCTACGTGCCCAACCTCGCCGCCCGCAGCCTGGTCACCCAGCGCACCGACTCGGCGGCGCTGATCCTGCCGGAGACGCCGACCCGGGTGTTCTCCGACGACCCGTTCTTCCACGGCATCATCCGCGGCGTCTCGATGGAGCTCGACGGGGCCGACAAGCAACTGGTGCTGCTGATCGCCGGTTCGACCGCGGGGCACGACCGGGTCGAGCGCTACACGATGAGCCGACACGTCGACGGTGTCATGTTCGCCTCGATGCACGGGGCAGACCCGCTGCCGGCCGCGCTGATCCGGATGGGCATCCCGGTGGTGTGCAGCGGCCGCCCGCTCGGCCGGATGACGGTCGAGGTCCCCTACGTCGACGTCGACCAGATCGGCGGCGTGGTCGCCGCGGTGCGGCACCTGCTCGACTCGGGCCGCAAGCGGATCGCGACGATCTCCGGCCCGCAGGACATGGTCGCCGGCATCGACCGGCTGACCGGCTACCGCCAGGCGCTGCGTGACTCGGACCGGCGCTCGATCGTGGCGATCGGCGACTTCACCCGCGAGTCCGGCACGGTCGCGATGCGCCAGCTCCTCGACGACGACCCGAAGCTCGACGCGGTGTTCGCGGCGTCCGACCTGATGGCACACGGCGCCCTCAAGGCGCTGCAGGAGGCCGGCCGGCGGGTTCCCGACGACGTCGCCGTGATCGGCTTCGACGATATCGAGATGGCGCGCTACACCGAGCCGCCGCTGACCACCGTGCGCCAGCCGATCCAGCAGATCGGCCGCGAGATGGCCCGCCTGCTGATGCGCCTCGTCGCGGGCGAAGACATCGAGCCGGTGACCATGCTGCCGACCGAACTGATCATCCGAGAATCCGCCTAGGGCTGCAACGGATCCACGCCGGCCCACGTTCTTAGCGTCGTGGATCTGTGGAGTCGGCGTGGACGCTGAGACGCGGCACGACTTCACCGTTTTCGTGGCCGACCGGTCCGCGGGCCTGTTCCGGTTCGCGATGGGTTTGACCGGGCATCCGCACCAGGCCGAAGACCTGCTGCAGTCGGCGCTGGCCAAGGCCTACCGGCACTGGCCGCGGGTGCGGCACGGCAACCCGGACGCCTATCTGCGCAAGGCGATGTGTCGCGAGCAGATCGACTGGTTCCGCCGGCCGAGTTGGGGGCGGGAGCTACCGAGCGACCGGTTGCCCGAGCGGCGGGTCGCCGACGGCACCGCCACGGTCGACCTGCGGCTCGCTCTGGGCCAGGCGCTGGGTCGGCTCAGCCCGAAGCACCGGGCGGTGCTGGTGCTGCGTTATCTGGAGGATCTGCCCGACGACGAGATCGCGGCCGTGCTCGGCTGCCGGCCAGCCACCGTGCGCAGCCTGGCCGCTCGCGGGCTGGAGCGGCTGCGGGTGCTCTGCCCGGAACTCGCCCCGCGGCTGGCCGAGGAGCGGCGATGAGCACCGAACTGCGCCGCGCCCTCCGCGAGCTCACCGACGTGCCGCCGCCGGCGGATCTGGCCGCGAAGTCGATCCGGCTCGCGGGGCGGCGGCGGCGCAACCGGGTGGTG
This sequence comes from Asanoa sp. NPDC049573, assembly GCF_040676615.1. Lineage (NCBI taxonomy): Bacteria > Bacillati > Actinomycetota > Actinomycetes > Micromonosporales > Micromonosporaceae > Asanoa > Asanoa sp. NPDC049573. The sequence goes on along the minus strand of NZ_JBFAPI010000002.1, from coordinate 501,329 downwards.
GCCGCGGCCGTGGTCGTCGCGGTGGTCGCCGTGGGCGTGCCGCTGCTCCTGCGGCCCGACCGGGTCGACGAGCCGTCGCCGATCTCGCCGTCGGTCAGCCCGACCACCGCCACACCTCCCGCCGTCCCGGCCACGCCGCAGGTCGTCGTGTTCGCCTATGCCGGCGTGCTTCCCAAGCGGCCGACCGGCAACGAGCCGATCACTCCGGCCGACAGCACCTCCTACCTGCTGGACCGGGCCACCGGCGAATACCGGGCCTTTCCGTACGTCACGGCGCTGCCGTCGCCGGACGGCCGGCGGTTCTTCGTGGCCGACGGGGAGCGCGGCGGCGTCAAGGACGGCGCCGGAGGTGCGGTGCGCCGGGTCGACGCCTACGACAGCCACACCAACGCGGTCGACTGGTCGCCGGACGGCCGCCGGCTGCTGATCAGCTCCGTGGGCAAGGAGGAACCGGGCGGTTTCACGGTGGTCGACGCCGAGACCCTCACGGCCGGGCCGTTCGTGCCCATGACCGACATGCACCAGCTCAACGCCCGCGGCCTGGGCTTCTTCTGGGCACGGGACGGGCGCAGCATCGGCCACACCATCACGGCCGCGGGCGGTGAGGGCTATCTCGACCGCGACAAGACCCTCGCGATCCGGTTCTACGACCTGAAAGGCAAGACCCTGCGAACGATCGGGCTGACCGGCACCGCGGCCGTCCGGAGTACGGCCGCCGTGTCGCCGGACGGCAGCCGGGCGGCGGCTGTTCTCGACGTCGACAAGCTCGTCCGGATCGTCGACCTCACGACCGGCGAGGTGACCGCGGAGTTCCAGGCCGGCGGGGTGGCCGGCTGGTACGACGCCGACCACCTGGTGGCCCGCGACGACGACGCACTGGTCGTGGTCGACCTGTCCGGCCGGGTGGTGCGTTCGATTCCGGCGCCGAGTGAGCTGCTCGCCGGCTCCGAGGTGCACCTGGTGCGGGCCAGGGGACTGCCGGCCGCGTCAGCCGGCCACGCGTTCTAGCTGCCGGGTGGCCAGCGCCCGGCGCGCGGCCTCGCGGTCACGGGCCGGGCCGGTCAGCAGGTGGCCGGCCGCGGCGACCAAACCGATCGAACCGACCACGATCCAGTGCCAGCTGCCGAGGTGGTCGAGGCTGAGACCGCCCAGGGCCGGGGTGAGGAACGCGGCAGCCGGGAAGGTCAGGTTGAACACCGACTGGTAGCGGCCGCGCAACTCCTCCGGCGACAACTCGGCGTTGACCTCCGCGTTGGGCGGCGCGGCCAGCATCGAGCCGACCGTCCAGACGATCGCGGCGAGCAGGTAGACGGCCAGGTGGTCGGCGAAGGCCAGTGCGCCGAAGCCGATCCCGATCAGGCCGAGCGCGGTGGCCAGCACGGTGTGCTTGCGGTGGCCGTCGATCAGCGGGGGTACGAACAACTGGCCGACCACGATCAGCGCGGCGCTGATCGCGACCACCGTCCCGTACGCCGCCGGGCTCAGCCCGTCGGCCCGCATCGCCAGCGGCATGATCGTCGAGGTCTGCGTGGAGAGCGCGGCCAGCAGGAACGTCAGCCCGACGAAGACCAGGTAGGTGCGGTCGGTCAGCGCGGTGACCAGACCGCCGCGGTGCCGCGTGGCCAAGCCGCGCCGGAACGTCTCCGGCACTTTCCAGGCGATCACGATCGCGGTGACCACCGTGGCGCCGGCGTCGGCCAGGAACAGCGCCAGATAGCTGACCTGCGCGAGCAGGCCGGCCAGCAGGCCAGCCGCGGCCATGCCCAGGTTGAACGACCAGAACTGCAGGTTGAAGGCGCGCGACCGGCGGCTGGCCGGCACCACGTCGACGATCGCGGCCACGAATGCCGGCATCGGCATCGAGTGCACCAGGCCGAGGGCGACGGTGAGCACCGCGATCAGCGGCAGGTGCGTGGCGAATGCCAGAGCGGCCATCAGGCCGGCGGCCGCGGTGTGCGACCAGAGCAGGGTGGCCCGCCGTCCCCAGTGGTCGGCGAGCACGCCGCCGAGCAACGTGCCGGCGATGCCGCCCAGCCCGTAGCCGCCGACGACCAGCCCGGCCAGGCTGGCCGAGGCGCCGCGCTCGTCGGTCAGGTAGACCGACATGATCAGCATGGCGAACGCGCCGACCCGGTTGATGAGCATGCCGGACCAGAGGTACCAGTAGGTGCCGGGCAGGCCCCCCGCGGTATTCCGCAACCAGCCCCGCAACTCCGGCCTCCTTCAGTTAAGAAGCTTTACCGCACGGACGCTACGAAGCCGCGGAGGTCGGCGCCAGCGTGTCGCTCATCACGCCCGGCGGCGCCGGGGTCACGGCGTCGCGTGCCTCGCGAGTGGCCCGGGCGACCTCGGCCGCGCGCCGGTCCCGGCTGGGCCCGGCACCCAACGTGATCGCCGCCGCCAGGCAGCCGATCAGCGCGCAGCCCACCCACAGGGCGGTGTTGCCTAGTTGGTCGCGCACGAATCCGCCCAGCACCGGCGCGGTGAACCCCGCGATCGACCAGGAGAGGGCGAAGACACCCTGATAGCGGCCGCGGACCGACGCGGGCGCCAGGTCGGCGATGGTCGCCGCGTTCGACGGCGAGTAGACCATCTCGCCGAGCGTCCAGACCAGCACCGTCATCGCGTAGAGCCAGGCGCTGCCGGCCAGGGCGGTCAGGCCGAAGCCGACGCCCTGCACGATCGCGCCGATCGCGAGCACCCGGGTGCGGCTGTGCCCGGCGATCAGTTTGGGGACGAACAGTTGACCGAGCACGATCAGCACCCCGTTGAGGGCGATCACCCAGCCGAACGTCGACGAGGAGAGGCCGTCGTCGGTCATCGCGATCGGCAGCATCGAGACGTGTTGCAGGAAGACCATCGCGGCCAGCAGGTTGACCAGGGTGAAGACCACGAACACCCGGTCGCGGAGCACCACCCGCAGGCCGCCGCCGGCGCCGGGCACGCCGAGATGCTCGCCGGTCGGGCGGGTCTCCCGGATCTTGGTCAACACGATCGCCGCGGTGAGCAGCGTCGCCGACGCGTCGAGCACGAACAGCAGCAGATAGTCGAGGTGTGCGGCGAAGCCACCGACGATCGCCGACGACGCGAAGCCCAGGTTGATCGCCCAGTAGTTGAGCGAGAACGCGCGTACCCGGTCACGGTCGGGCACCACGTCGACCATCATCGCGGCGAACGCCGGCCGGGCCGCCTCGGCGAACGTGCCGAGCGCGAACGCGACGCCGGCGATCATCGCGAACGGCCGGGAGAAGCCGAGCAGCAGCATCATGCTGGCCCCGCCGACGTGTGCGAGCAGCAGCGTCGGCCGCCGGCCCCAGCGGTCGGCGAGCACGCCGCCGACCATCGTGCCGACGCCGCCGCCGGCGCTCCACAGGCCGACCACGAGGCCGGCCTGGATGTCGCTGAAACCGCGTTCCTTGGTCAGGTAGACGGTGAGGAAGATCAGTACGAAGCCGCCGAGCCGGTTGACCAGGGTGCCGCACCACAGATACCAGAACGTCTTGGGCAGTCCACCCGCCGTCTCGCGCAACCAGCCACGCACCAAGCCAAGCCCCCCGGGGTAATGACCGCCCGGCAACGGCGGCCTTACGCAACCTAAGTTGTGCGGGCCCTGGAAGTCACCTCCATTTCGACATGGCCCACGTCACCCCGGGTGGTTGCGGGCCCGCCGACCGGCTGCGCGAGGATGGCTGCATGACTGTGGGGACGTTGGTGCTGCTCCGGCATGGCGAGAGCGAGTGGAACGCGAAGAACCTGTTCACCGGGTGGGTCGACGTCGACCTCACCGACAAGGGCGAGACCGAGGCCCGCCGCGGCGGTGCGCTGCTGCGCGAGCACGACCTGATGCCCGACGTGCTGCACACCAGCGTGCTGCGCCGGGCGATCCGCACCAGCGAGTTGGCGCTGGGCGAGGCCGGCCGGTCGTGGATCCCGGTGCGCCGGTCGTGGCGGCTCAACGAGCGCCACTACGGTGCGCTGCAGGGCAAGAACAAGAAGCAGACGCTCGAGGAGTACGGCGAGGAGCAGTTCATGCTCTGGCGCCGGTCCTACGACGTGCCGCCGCCGCCGATCGACCCCGACGACGAGTGGGCGCAGACCGGCGACCCGCGCTACGCGACCCTGCCGCCCGAGCTGATGCCGCGCACCGAGTGCCTCAAGGACGTGCTCGTACGCACCCTGCCCTACTGGTACGACGCGATCGTGCCGGACCTGCTGGCCGGCAAGACGGTGCTGGTCGCCGCGCACGGCAACTCGCTGCGGGCCGTGGTCAAGCACCTCGACCAGATCTCGGACGAGGCGATCGCCAAGCTCAACATCCCGACCGGTATCCCGCTGCGCTACGACCTCGACGCCGACCTGCGTCCGGTCACGCGCGGCGGCGCCTACCTGGACCCGGAGGCCGCCGCCGAGGCGGCGGCGGCCGTGGCCAACCAGGGTCGTTAGCTAGTTCGTGACACCCGGCTGTTCGCCGGTCACCAGGTAGATCACGTGGTGGCCGGCGTTCACCGCGTGGTCGGCGAAGCGCTCGTAGAAGCGGCCGAGCAGGGCGCCGTCGATCGCGGTCTCCGCGCCGTAGGGCCAGTCGGGGCTGAGCATGACCTTGAAGAGTTCGACGTGCAGGGCGTCCATCGCGTCGTCGTCGCCCTCGAGCTCGGCCGCGCCGACCGCGTCGAGCTTGGAGAGCACGTCGGCGATCTTCGCGGCCATCTTGTCGGCCACGTCGGCCTTGGCCATGAAGACCGGCCGCAGCTCGGCCGGCACGGCCGGGGACGGGTGGCGGCGCAGGGCGGTCTTGGCCACGTGGTCGGCCAGGTCACCCATCCGCTCGAGGTCGGCGCCCACCTGCAGCGCGGTGATCAGCACCCGCAGGTCGCTGGCCACCGGCGCCTGGCGGGCCATGAGATCGGTCACCCGGTCTTCGACCTGGTGGTAGAGGGCGTCGACCTCAGCGTCCCGGGAGATCACGTCCTCGGCGGCGGCCCGATCGGCGTGCAGCAGCGCGGTCGTCGCCTGGCTCATCGCGGCGCGCACCGCCTCCGCCATGTCGACCAACAGTTGGCTGACGATGTGCAGGTCAGCGCGGAACTCTTCGCGCAAGGCCATCTCGGTGCTCCTGGAAACGGGGTGTCGGTGACAAAACGGGAGATGACCGGAGAGTAATATCCGGTCGGACGTTGAGCTATGTCCGGTTCACCGTAGGTGTATGTCACAGAACGCCAGTAAACGGGGCCGGACGGGCCGGTGAACATTGGGCGATCTGCGCCCGGTTTGCCCGGCCCGACCAGGCTGTTCGTAAACAATGACCCTACGATCGCCTCGTGGAATGGGCGATCGTGGCTGGCGTGTGCGCCAGCCTGTTGGCGGGCTTCGCCGTCGGATCGCTGATCCCGCGCATGAGGCGCCGGGGATCAGCGGCGGTTGCCGCTGCCCGGGCTACCGGCGACGGAAGGCAGGCGATCACCATCGACCGGCACGATCCGCAACCGGGGTTGGGTCGCAAGAGCCTCGATTCGCTGCGGGTCGGCGTGGTGGTGCTCGGCGGCGACGACAGCGTGATCCTGGTCAACCCATCGGCACGGGCGATGGGTCTGCTCCGCTCGGCGGGCACCCCGGGCAGCATGGTCGCGCACCCGATCATCCGTACCCTCGCCGGCCAGGTGCGCCGCTCCGGCGTCCGCCGCGAGGTCGAACTCGACCTGCCGCGCGGCGATGGGAGCGCGTCCGACCCGCTCGGCGTACACCTGCGCGCCGTGGGTCTTGGTGGCAACTTCGTGGCCGTCGAGGCCGCCGACGTGACCGAGGCACACCGGGTCAGCCGGGTGCGCCGCGACTTCGTCGCCAACGTCAGCCACGAGCTCAAGACCCCGATCGGCGCGCTGCAACTGCTCGCCGAGGCGCTGCTCGACGCCACCGACCCGACCAACGTGGGCCCGCAGCCCGGCGCCGGCCCCGAGGAGGACGTGGCCGCCGCCCGCCGGTTCGCGCTGCGCATCCAGCACGAGTCGACCCGGCTCGGCCGGTTGGTCAACGAACTGCTCGACCTGGCCCGGCTGCAGGGCGCCGACCCGCTGCCCGAAGCCGAACCGGTCTCGGTCGACTGGGTGGTCGCCGAGGTCATCGACCGCACCCGGACCACCGCGTCGGCCCGCGACATCGAGGTCGTGGTCGAGGGCAGGCGCGGGCTGACCGTCTACGGGAGCGACAGCCAGGTCGCCACCGCGATGGCCAACCTGGTGGAGAACGCGATCGCGTACTCGAAGGAGCAGACCCGGATCACCATCACCACCGCGCTCGACGACGACGCGGTCGTGCTCTCGGTGGCTGACCAGGGCATCGGCATCGCCGCCGACGAGGTCGACCGGATCTTCGAGCGGTTCTACCGCGCCGACCGGGCCCGGTCCCGGGCCACCGGCGGCACCGGCCTCGGCCTCGCGATCGTCAAACACATCGCCACAAACCATGGCGGTCGCATCGACGTTGTCAGCACACTCGGGGAGGGGTCGACGTTCACCCTCCGGCTCCCGGCGAGCCCGCCGGACGCCGCCCTCCCGCTACCCCCGTCAATTGAGATCGTGACTGGATCGGTCGAGTCGAGCCGATCCGAGCGGTAAGGAAGGAAGTCCGTGGCCCGCGTGCTCGTGGTCGAGGACGAAGAGTCGTTCTCCGATGCCCTCTCGTACATGCTCCGCAAGGAGGGTTTCGAGGTTTCGGTCGCACCGACCGGCACCTTGGCGCTGACCGAGTTCGACCGGACCGGCGCCGACATCGTCCTGCTGGACCTGATGCTGCCCGAGATGTCGGGCACCGAGGTCTGCCGTCAGCTCCGCCAGCGCTCGAAGGTGCCGATCATCATGGTCACCGCGCGCGACAGCGAGATCGACAAGGTGGTCGGCCTGGAGATCGGTGCCGACGACTACGTCACCAAGCCCTACTCGCCGCGCGAGTTGGTCGCCCGGATCCGGGCGGTGCTGCGCCGCCACGGCACGGAGACCACCGAGCCCGACACGCCGACCCTGGCCGCCGGCCCGGTGCGGATGGACGTCGAGCGGCACGTGGTGACCGTCGACGGCTCGGCCGTGCAACTGCCGCTCAAAGAGTTCGAGCTGCTCGAACTGCTGCTGCGCAACGCCGGCCGGGTGCTCACCCGGGGCCAGCTCATCGACCGGGTCTGGGGCGCCGACTACGTCGGTGACACGAAGACCCTCGACGTGCACGTCAAGCGGCTGCGCTCGAAGGTCGAGCCGGAGCCGTCGACGCCGCGCTTCATCGTCACGGTGCGCGGCCTGGGCTACAAGTTCGAGCCGTAGGCCCTGCCCTAGGTCAGCGCTTCTTCGGCGGGGTGGCGGGCTCGCGGCCGCCGTGGACCTCACGCGCCATCGGCAAGCGGCGCTTCGGGTCGGCCGGGTGCGGTGCCACCATGCCCCGGCGGGCCCGGGCGGCGCACAGCTCGGCCAGCTTGGCGTAGGCCGCCTTGCCGATCAGGGCGACCAGTTCGGGCTCGTAGGACTGCCACATCGGCTCGCGGCCGACATGTGCCTCCGGCGACGATGTGCACCACCAGTGCAGGTCGTGGCCGCCGGAGCCCCAGCCGCGGCGGTCGAACTCGGTCAGCGTGGTGATCAGGATCTTGGTGCCGTCGGGGCGCTTGTTCCAGTCCTGGTCGCGGCGCACCGGGAGCTGCCAGCAGACGTCGGGCTTGTATTCCAGCGGGTGCACGCCGTCGCGCAGGGCCTGGGCGTGCAGCGCGCAGCCGCCGCCGGCCGGGAAGTCGGCGTCGTTGAGGAACACGCACGGCCCGTCGTCGTCTCGCGTGGCCGTGCGCCGGGCCGGCGTCTTGCCGTCGACCGTGTCCATCTCCGTGTAGTTCTTGAACCCGCGGCGGTAGTGCTGCCAGGTCTCCGGCGTCAGCTTCTTGGCCGCGGCACGCACCCGGGCCTCGTCGTCGGAGTCGGTGAAGAACGCGCCGTGCGAGCAACAGCCGTCTTCGGACCCGCCCTCGATGATGCCGTGGCAGCCCTTGCCGAAGATGCACGTCCAGCGGGAGAGCAACCAGGTGAGGTCGGCACGGATGAGGTGCTTGGGGTCCTCCGGGTCGAAGAACTCGACCCATTCGCGCGGAAAGTCGAGGTCGACCTCCCGGCTGCGGGGTTCGTCGGCCGAGTCGACGAGAACGCGGAGTTGGTTGCGTGCTGGCACCTGACAAGACTACGCCCGAATAGGCTGCGAGCCTTGCGTGCCGCACGGCAACCCGCGCCCCATAAGGTGCGCACATGAGGCTGGGCGTGCTCGACGTCGGTTCCAACACCGTGCACCTGCTGTTGGTGGACGCGCACCACGGCGCGCACCCGTGGCCGGCGCATTCGGAGAAGGCGGTGTTGCGGCTCGCCGAGCAGATCGGTCCCGACGGCGCGCTCACCGTCGCCGGCGCCGACGCGTTGGTCAAGGCCGCGCACGACGCCCAGGTCAGCGCCAAGAAGCTCAAGGCCGACGACCTGCTGGCCTTCGCCACCTCCGCGGTGCGCGACGCCACCAACGCCCGCGACGTGCTGACCCGGGTGCGCAAGGAGACGGGGGTGCGCCTCCAGGTGCTCTCCGGGGCCGACGAGGCCCGGGCCACCTTCCTGGCCGTACGCCGGTGGTTCGGTTGGTCGGCGGGCCGGCTCCTGGTGGTCGACATCGGCGGCGGCTCGCTGGAAATCGCGGCCGGCATCGACGAGACGCCCGATCTCGCGATGTCGCTGCCGCTGGGTGCCGGGCGGCTCAGCCGGGAGCTGCTCGGCGTCGACCGCGACACCTCGACGCCGCCGTCGCCCAAGGCCGTCGACGAGCTGCAGCGCTACGTCGAGAAGCAGCTCGACGGCGCCGTCGCGAAGCTGGCCGACACCAAGTGGGACCGCGCGGTGGCCACCTCGAAGACCTTCCGCACGCTGGCCCGGCTGGCCGGTGCGGCGCCGTCCCGGCAGGGGCTGTGGGAGCCGCGCGCGCTGCCCGTGCACGGCCTGCGCCAGGTGCTCGGCTTCATCCGGCTGATCCCGCCGCGCCAGGTCTACGAGCTGGAGGGGGTCAGCGCCAGCCGGTCGCACCAGTTGCTGGCCGGCGCCGTGGTCGCCGAGGCGGTGCTCCGGCGGCTGCAGATCGACGCGGTCGACATCTGCCCCTGGGCCCTCCGGGAGGGCGTGATCCTGCGGCGGCTTGATCAGCTTGAATCGGCATAAACGAGGGATTTGCGGTGGCTCGTCCGAGTGAGTAGAGCCACGTAGGGCTACCCTGACAGTCGTGACCTCGCGTTCCCCCGTACTCCTGTCAAGCTCTTCGGTCTTCCCTGAGCCGACCGCGGCGGCCTTCGAGATGGCCGCGGCGCTGGGCTACGACGGCGTCGAGGTCATGGTCTGGACCGACGCGGTGAGCCAGGACGCCGGTGCCCTGCGCGGGCTCGCCGCCCACTACGGCGTGCCGGTGCTCTCCGTTCACGCGCCGTGCCTGTTGGTCACCCAGCGGGTGTGGAGCTCCGACCCGTGGGAGCGGCTGCGCCGCGCGGCCGAGCTCGCCGAGGCGGTGGAGGCGCCGACCGTGGTCGTGCACCCGCCCTTCACCTGGCAGCGCGACTACGCCCGGTCGTTCCAGCCGGGGCTGGAACGCATCGCACACAAGCACAGCGACCTGACCTTCGCGATCGAGAACATGTTCCCCGTACGCATGGCGGGCCGCGAGTTCGTGCCCTACCAGCCGGGCTGGAACCCGACCGAGGCCGGTTTCGACGCCTACACGCTCGACCTGTCGCACTGCGCGGCATCGCGCACCGACGCGCTGGCCATGGCCGACTCGATGGGCGACGGGCTCAAGCACGTGCACCTGGGCGACGGCAGCGGCGAGGGGCGCGACGAGCACCTGGTGCCCGGTCGCGGCAACCAACCCTGCGGCGAGCTGCTCCAGTCGCTCGCCGGGCGGGGTTTCCGCGGGTCGATCGCGGTTGAGGTCAACACCCGGGGCGCCAAGAGCCGCGCGGTCCGCGAGGCAGATCTTCGGGCCGCGCTCGAGTTTGCCCGCCAGCACCTTCCGGCACCGGCGAAAGTCTGACGAAACGCCGGCTGTCGGCCTGTGCCGGCTAGACGCCGGCCAACGTGGCCCGCTTGCGGGCCCGGTGTGCCGCCACGTGCGAGCGGGTGGCGCAGCGTTCCGAGCAGAACCGCCGGCAGTTGTTGGACGAGGTGTCCAAGTAGACGTTGCCGCACCGGTCGTCGGCGCAGACACCGAACCGGGCGCTGCCGTGGGTGGTCAGCCAGACGGCCAGGCCCCAGACCGCGGCGGCGAGGTATTCGGCGCTGGCCGACGCGCCGCGGCTGGTCACGTGCATGTGCCAGTCGCTGGCGTCGTGGCCGGAGATGCGCGGCTGGACCGGATGGTCCTTCAGCAGCGTATTGATCTCGTTGACCGCCTCGGTGTCGCGACCGGCGCTGCCGAGCAGGAAGACGTCGCGCAGCCGCTTCTGAGCACGCCGGAACGCCGCCACGTCACGCTCGGTGACCTCGTCGCGCATCCAGACGTTGTCAGAGGTGAAAACGGCCCGCAGGTCGTCGATCCCCTCCATCGGGGCGTTGACCAGGTCAACGGCGGTGCGCGCGTACGCATCGAAGTTCACCCGACAACCGTAGACGACGCGGAACCCGGGTGCCTCGTCCGTCGGGTCACTCTGCGACGGTGCCACTCCGCTAAGCGATCATGGTGGGACGAGGCGCTCGCCGAGAACCCCGCGTCCGTGGGCGTTACGCTGCCGTCATGCTCCGATCGGTCATCCTTGCCGCGTCCCGGTCATCCCGGGTCGAGCGGCTCGTCGAGACGGCTCCGCTTACCCGCGACGTCGTCCGCCGGTTCATCGCCGGCACCACTGCCGATGACGCCCTGCACGCCACCCGCGACCTGGTCGCCGGGGGCCTGCGGGTCACCCTCGACCACCTCGGCGAGGACACCCTCACCCCCGAGCAGGCGACCGGGATCAAGGCCGAATACCTGGCTCTGCTGTCCGCCCTGCAGGGTGCCGGGCTGACCCCGGCGGCCGAGGTCAGCGTCAAGCTCTCGGCCCTCGGCCAGAAGTTCGACGAGCAACTCTCCTACGACCTCGCGCGGCAGATCTGCGCCGCGGCGGCCGATGCCGGCACGACGGTGACCCTCGACATGGAGGACCACACCACGACCGACTCCACCTTGGAGATTCTCGCGAAGCTGCGGCTGGACTACCCGGGCACCGGCGCCGTGCTGCAGGCCTACCTGCGCCGCACCGAGGCCGACTGCCGCGAGCTGGCCGGGCCGGGCTCCCGGGTGCGGCTCTGCAAGGGCGCCTACAAGGAGCCCGAGTCGGTGGCGTTCCAGTCGGCCGTCGAGGTCGACAAGTCCTATGTGCGCTGCATGAACATCCTGATGTCGGGCGAGGGCTACCCGATGCTGGCCACCCACGACCCGCGGCTGATCGCGATCGGCGAAGACCGGGCCCGCTGGTTCGACCGGGCCCCCGACGCGTTCGAGTTCCAGCTCCTGCACGGGGTCCGCCCCGACGAGCAGCAGCGGCTGGCCGCCGAGGGCTACAGCGTGCGGGTCTACGTGCCCTACGGCGACGATTGGTACGGCTACATGATGCGCCGCCTCGCCGAGCGCCCGGCCAACCTGTTGTTCTTCGCCCGCGCGATGAAATCGCGAAAGTAACTCATCCGAACAGCTGATCCCTCGATCGGGTGGACGGCCTTAATCTCCCCCGGATGGCTGAGGAGACAGGTGCGCCGGCACCACGCCGGCGGTGGCCCCTGTGGCTCCCCATCGGCCTGGTGGTCGCGCTCGTGCTGTGTGTCGCGCCGGTCGCGGTCGGTGTGGTCGTCTTCCGCGGGCTGGGCAGCCCGGCCTGGACCGCGACCCCGGCCGCCAAGGCCGAGCCGGCGCGCAGTCCGGTCGCCGGCGACGCCGAGCGGGTCACCGCCGCCTGGTTGCGCGAGCGGATCGGCGACGCGCTGACCGCGCAGGGCGCCGCGCTGCTCAAGGGTGACCAGGCCGGCTTCCTCGCCATCGCCGACCCGGCCAGCCCGGCGGCGGCGACGCTGCGCCAGCAGTTCGGTTCGCTGCGGGCGATGAAGGTGACCCACTGGACGCCCACCGCCGACGCGATCCCCTCGTCGGTCGGCACCAACAAGTGGCGCACCCTGGTCGAGGTCGACCACTGCTTCGTCGAGCCCGGCTGCAAGCCAATGACCATCACCTACGGGACGGTCTGGACCGACACCGCGGCCGGGCTCAAGCTCGTCGGTGTCGAGCCGTCCATGTCGACCTACGACGGCCCCCGGCCCTGGGAGGTCGACCCGATGGTGGTCGCGACCGGCAAGCGGGTCATGGTGGCCACCACGCCGGCGTTGCGCGGGCAGCTCAAGACGCTGCTGGCCGAGGCGGAGAAGGCCGCGGTGGTCGCCGACCGCTACACGGTGGGCGGGCCGCCACCGGCACACTACGAGGTGTTCTACGCCGGCGCGGCGCAATGGAAGCGCTGGTTCGGCGGCAAGCGGCCGGCCTGGACCGCGGGCTACGCGCTGCCGGTCGGCGGGCGCCAGATCGACGTGGTCGTCAACGCGGCCGCGCCGCAGCACAACAACCTCGACGACCTGCTCCGGCACGAGATGACGCACGCCTCGACGATGCCGCCGACGGGCTTCCCGGCGTCGGCCTGGTGGCTGGTCGAGGGGATCGCCGAACTGGCCGGCTCGGGTGGCGCGTCGCCGCAGTCCTACGAGGGGATCGAAGAGGTGCGCCGGCTGGTTCGGGAGCGGAACTGGGCCGGGCCGCTGCAGGATCTCAAGATCGCTGACAACGCCGCCGACTGGGAGGTGGCCGGCGCTTACGGCGTCGGTTACCTGGCCGTCCGGCAGCTCGCGGAGCGGTTCGGCGAGGCCGACGTGCTGGCCTTCCTGAAGGCGCTCACCCACGACGGGCTGGAGATCGACGAGGCGAGCCAGGAGGTCTTCGGCGAGCCGTGGGCGCTGCTCAATGATCAATGCGTGGCGGCGGTACGGGCCGCGGCGGCGTGATCTTGGCAAGCTCGGCGTGATCTTGGGAATCGGCCCGTCTGAGATGTCCCCTTTAGGGGTAGATTTCGGGAAAACTCGGTGAGTTGGCTTGACGAACCATGATCAAAGCGGTGAAGGCATCGCGCCGGTAACAACCGCACCGCTACCGTACTAGCTACACGCGCGTTGACGGCGCGCGCCGGGGATGGATTGGTTGGTGAGCCATGGCATCACCACAGGCCGACAGGCTGTCGGAGGTCAAGTTCCTCACGGTCGCCGAAGTGGCGACTTTGATGCGGGTGTCGAAGATGACGGTCTACCGCTTGGTGCATTCCGGTGATCTCACCGCGGTGCGCGTCGGTCGATCGTTCCGGGTTCCGGAACACGCCGTGAACGAATACCTACGCGGCGCCTTCCAAGAGTCCGCATAAGAGCGACTGGGGAGCCGGCCGCGGGGCCTTCGGGCCCCGCGGCCGGGGTCGCTTTGGTCGGGGAGACGGTCGACGCGTACCCTGGATCGCGATTCTGACCCTGCTGTGGTGCAATGCGCCCGCAGGCCAGGTCGGATCCGAAGTCAGCTGGCCGTCGGCCTTCACGTCCCCGTGACGTCCGACGCATGTCGCACGTTCACTGGGAGAGGGCTGTCGTATGGGCTCGGTGGTCAAGAAGCGCCGCAAGCGTATGGCCAAGAAGAAGCACCGCAAGCTGCTGCGCAAGACCCGCGTCCAGCGTCGTCGTCTCGGCAAGTGACGTCGTCCCGGGCCTGAGGTCTGAGTTCGGGCCGCCGGCCCGGATCTGACGTCCAGACCTGCGGCACGGCGCGTCCGCGCGGCACCCTCCTGAGTTTCGAACCGGAGGCCAACGTGAGGTCGCGACCAACAGGCTCGGTTGTCGTCACCGGCGTCAGCCGGTTCCTTGGTGCGCACGTGGCCGCCCGGCTCGCCGCCGACGGCCGCATCGGCCGTGTCGTCGGGCTCGATCCGCATGCGCCGCCACCGGAGTTCGCCCACCTGCTCGACGGGGTCGAGCAGGTGCGCGGCGACGCCGGTTCGGCGAGCACGGTCATCGCCGACCTCGAAGCCGAGGCGGTCGTGCACCTGGCGCTGGCGACGGCGCCCGATCCGCAGAACGGCGGTCGGGCGGCGATGAAAGAGCAGAACGTCATCGGCACGATGCACCTGCTGGCCGCCTGCCAGAAGGCACCCCGGCTGCGCAAGCTGGTGATGCGCTCCTCGACGGCGGCCTACGGTGCGTCGTTCCGCGACCCGGCCGTCTTCACCGAAGACACCGAGCCGCGGGAGGTGCCGCGCGGCGGGTTCGCCCGCGACATCCTCGACATCGAGGGCTACGTCCGGGGGTTCCGCCGGCGGCGCACCGACGTCACCGCGACCGTGCTGCGGTTCACGCCGTTCATCGGTTCGGGCACCGACACCATGCTGACCCGCTATTTCGCGCGCCCCGTGGTGCCGACGGTCCTCGGCCGCGACCCGCGCCTGCAGTTCCTGCACATCGACGACGCGATCGAGATCGTGCACCGGGCGGTCCTCGACGACCATCCCGGCACGTTCAACGTCGCCGGCGCCGGCGTGCTCTCCCTGTCACAGGCGATCCGCCGCGCCGGCCGGATACCCGTTCCGGTCATCGAGCCGGGCCTGTCGGCGGCCTCCAACCTGGTGCGCAACCTGGGCCGCAGCGGCTACGGGCTCGACCAGGTTGACCTGTTCGTCCACGGCCGGGTGGTCGACACCACCAAACTGGTGCAGGAGTTCGACTACACGCCGCGCACCACCGCCGACGCCTTCGACGACTTCGTCGCCGGCCATCGCGGCGGTGCGGTGCTCCGCCGCGAACAGCTCGCGCTGGCGGAACGGGCCATCCTCGACGGGATCCGCCAGGCCCGCGCGACCGTGCAGGAGAAGCCATGAGGATTCTGTCGCGGGCCGGCCGCGCGCAGCGAAGCGAGGCACACGGATGACAGACGACCAGGGCCGCGCTGACCGGCCGCCGCGGAAGACCACGCACAAGGCCGTCCGCCGGACGCCGGCGCAGAAGACCAACGGAACCTCCCGCACCGGCCTGCCGGCCGGCGGTTTCACCGTCGATCCGCCCATTGCCAACGGCTCGGGTCCGTCGAGCCACCAGCACAACGGGCACAAGCCGTCGTCCGGGCCGTTGCCGCCGGCGGTGGCCGACGAGCCCGGCGACGTCTGGGACGACCGGGTCGCCAAGGGGTTGGCGTTCCTGCGCCGCCGGCTGGCTGGCGACTACGAGGTCGACGAGTTCGGCTTCGACGCCGAGCTCACCGACAAGGTGTTCCTGCCCTTGCTGCGGCTGCTCTACCGCGACTGGTTCCGCACCGAGGTCTTCGGTGTCGAAAACCTGCCGGTCGACGGCCCGGCGCTGGTGGTCGGCAACCACTCCGGCACGGTCGCGCTCGACGCCGTGATGCTGGCCACCGCCCTCAACGACCGCACGCCCAACCACCGGCACCTCCGCCTGCTCGGCGCCGACCTGGTGTTCCGGATGCCGATCGTGTCGGAGTTGGCCCGCAAGTCGGGCGGCACGGTCGCCTGCAACCCCGACGCCGAACGCCTGCTGCGCGGCGGCGAACTGGTCGGCGTCTTCCCTGAGGGCTTCAAGGGCGTCGGCAAGCAATACGCCCAGCGCTACAAGCTCCAGCGCTTCGGCCGCGGCGGCTTCGTCTCGGCGGCGCTGCGCACCGGCACCCCGATCGTGCCGGCCGCCATCGTCGGCGCCGAGGAGATCTACCCGATGCTCGCCGACATCAAGCCGCTGGCCCGGCTGCTCGGCATCCCCTACTTCCCGGTGACGCCGACGTTCCCGTGGCTGGGGCCCCTCGGCCTGCTGCCGCTGCCGAGCAAGTGGCTGATCGAGTTCTCCCCGCCGATCCCCACCGCGCACCTCACCGACCAGGCCGACGACCCGCTGGTCGTCTTCAACCTGGCCGACCAGGTCCGCGAGACGATCCAGCAGACGCTGCACACGTTGCTCGAACGCCGGCCTGACCCGTTCGGCCGCTGACGCTTGCTATGCACCCCATAGGCAGCAGCCCGACCCGTTCGGCCGCTGACGCTTGCTCTGCATCAAGATAGGCAGCAGCTGAACGAACGTTCAAGTGCTGCCTACAGGGGTGCAGAGCAAGGGAGATCAGCTGGTGCGGCGGCGGCGGCGGACCGCCAGGACGGTGGTGATCGCGCCGGCGACCAGGCCCGCGGCCAGCGTCGACGGCACCGCCACCTTGGCCGCCTTGCGGCCCGTGCGGAAGTCGCGGATGTCCCAGCCCCGCTCGCGGGCCGTGCGGTGCAGGCCGCTGTCCGGGTTGACCGCCACCGCGTTGCCGACCGCCTGGAGCATCGGCAGGTCGTTGACCGAGTCGCTGTAGGCGGTGCACCGGCGCAGGTCGAGGCCCTCGACGTTGGCGAGTTGGGCGATCGCGTCGGCCTTGGCCGGGCCGTGCATCAGGTCGCCGACCAGGCGGCCGGTGTAGGCGCCGTCGATCACCTCGGCCACCGTGCCGATCGCGCCGGTCAGACCCAGCCGCTGCGCGATGATCCGGCCGATCTCCACCGGCGCGGCGCTCACCAGCCAGACCCGCTCGCCGGCGTCGAGATGCAATTGCGCGAGCGCGCGGGTGCCCGACCAGATCCGCGGCGCCATCAGCTCGTCGAAGATCTCCTGGGTCAGCCGCTCGATGTCGTCGACCCGCCAGCCCTCGATGAACGCCAGGGCGACCTTCTTGGCGTGGGACATATCGCCCGCGTGCTCGGCCGCCAGCAGCCGGTAGCGGGCCTGCTGCCAGGCGAACCGGGCCAGGTCGGTGGTGGTGAAGTAGCGGCGCGCGGCCAGCCCGCGGGCGATCCAGTAGATCGAGGCGCCCTGCAGCATCGTGTTGTCGATGTCGAAGAACGCGGCCGTGCTCTTGTCGATGTCGACCTCGAGCGCCGCTTCGAGCTCGGCCTGGGCCCAGCCGGCGGTGTGGCCGTGTGCGTCGGTGCTGATGGTCAGCCGGTGCTCCGATGCCACGCAGATACCTCCGATTTGCCCGGCGGCGGCGGCGCCGCCGACAAGTCACCGCCTCATGCGAGGGTATCCGCCCGATCGCACCTCTTCAGCGATCGAGGCGTTCCCCGAGGTGGAGAACGCCCCGATCGTGGTAGGCCGTCAGGGGACGAGGCCGCCGAGAAGATCGCCGAGGTCTTCGACGACGTTGCCGTCGTGGCTCGGCGTCGGGGTCGGCGACGTAGCCGCCGGGCTGGACGCCGGCCGGTCGGCCGAGCCGGGTGCGGCGGGCGTGTCGGACGAGCCCGGCTTCGGGTCGCTCTTCTCCGGCCGCACGTCGTTGGCCTCACCCGAGCCGCCGTTCTGCGGCTGGGTCGCCGGTGCGTCGGCACCGGGGGTGCCCGCCGGGCAGGAACCCGGCAGCGGGCCCAGGGCGTCGGCCCGGGTGGAGGCTTCGGCATCGCACGCGAGCGAGCGGCGCAGTTCGTCGCTGCGCTTCTCCACCGACAGCAGCAGCCCGACGGAGGTCAGCGCGCGCTCGTGGCGTGCGTCGGTGGTGCCGTCGAGCAGGCTGCCGACCTCGGTGCGCTGCTTCTTGAGGAACGCGTCGACCGCGTCCAGCGCCGCCGTGTCGCGCCGCTGCGTCGCGGCCGTGTTGAGCAGCTTGACGCCCTCGGTCGTGTTGGCGTCCATATCGTCGAGCGCCCGCGCGAACCCGTCACCGTCGCTGACCGCGCGCGCCTCGGCGAGGCGGTTGCGGGCGAAGTCGAGGAACAGCTGGCCCTTGGACAGGTCGGAGCTGGCGAGTGCGAGTTGCGCCCGCTCGGTGGAGCGCTTGACACCGTAGAGCGCATCGCCCGGCACAGCGTTCTCGCTGGCCGCGGACATGCCCGAGATGGCGATCGCGCCGACGGCGACGCCGGCCAGGATCGCGCCGCGGGTGCGCAGTCGGCGGGCCCGTTGCTTCGGTGCGGTGGCCGCGGCCCGGAACGCCTCGAGATCGACGGTCGCGCCGGTGTCGGCTATGTTGCCGATCCCCTCGCGCTCGGCCGCGGCGACGAGCATCGCCCGCAGACTCATCCGGAACTCGGGATCGACGTCGACGTCGACCGAGTGCTTGAGCGCCGACACCCGATGCCCGACAGCCACGACATCCGCGAGATCGTTGTCGACCGGAGACCGCACGTGGTGACGACGGCCACCGTCGGCCTCGTCGAGAAGCTGGGCGAAGCGCTCGGCACGCCGCCGGTGGAAAAGCACGGAGTTCACCGCGGGCACCTCCCTTCGCTGGTTACGACAGTGATGCCGGGGCAGACGCCTTTCGGATCCACCACCGGTCGCATCGAATCCAACGTTCGGAAGGCACGAAAAGTTACGGGGCGGCCGCCACCGCTCACGGTTGGAACCCGTCCGGCAGGAGGCGGGCCAGCGCTCTGACGGCACGGTATTGCAGTGCCTTGATGGCGCCTTCGTTCTTGCCCATTGCCTGCGCGGTCTCGGCCACCGAGAAGCCCTGCAGGAAGCGCAGCACGATGCACTCCTGCTGCTCGGGGTTGAGCTGCTTGACGGCGGTGAGCAGGGCGACATTGGTGATGTGGTCGACCACCGCGGCTTCCGGGCTGCCCTCCGGACCGCGGTCTTCGCGGTCGGCGTCGAGCACGTCGCCGGTGGTCACCTCGAGCCGGTAGCGGCCCGACTTGAAGTGGTCGGCGACCAGGTTGCGGGCGATGGTGACCAGCCAGGCGCCGAGGTCGCGGCCCTGCCAGGTGAAGCTGCCGATGCGCTTGAGGGCCCGCAGGAACGTGTCGGAGGTCAGGTCTTCGGCCAGTTGCCGGTTGCCGACCCGGAAGTAGACGAACCGGAAGACCGTGTCGACGTAGCGGTCGTAGATCAGCCCGAACGCCTCGGCCTCGCCGGCCTGGGCCCGCTCGACCAGCGCCCACACCTCGGTGGCCGGATCGGAGGGGTCGGGGCGGGAGGGGAACGGCGGCGGCGTGCCGCCGGAGCCGCCGGTGCGCTGCTCGGTGATCGGCGGGACCACCGTGACCGCCGGGATGACGGCGGTCTCGCCGATCTCCGCCGGGCTCTGGCCCACGCCGGGCTGTGCGGGCATGGTGGGCCGGTTGGGCGTGCCGACCCGGCCGCCGCCGACCTGCTTGCTGTTGCTGCCGGGGCCCACGGGTCGCCCGGGGATGTCGGTGTGCGGCTTGTTGCGGGTCCGCCGGGCGCCCCCGTCGGCGACGGAACCGTCGCCACGCCAGGTGGATCCGTCGCCCCTGATATCGAGGCTGGACGTCCTCAGCCGTCCCGACGCGGTCGCGTCGGGAAGCCTTCCGGTCACGCTCCGCATCTCGATCAGCAGTGACCGCCGCAGGGCCGTCAGGCCGGCGTTGAGGGCGAGCCGGGCGTCGAGCAGCTCGCGGCTCATCAGGCCCTCACCGGCATAGCTGTAAGCCGTCACTTGCCGCCCTCCTGGCCGTGTGCCGGGGCACTCGGGCATAGGTGCTCATGAAGCGCGTCTATGGGCACAGCGGCCTCCTCGGGGATGAGGGGTGCGACTCACATACAAAAGGGGTGAGCCGACCCAAGGATGATAGGGGCCAACATCACCCACGTGTGGGGAGTCCGTTACACAGAGCCGAAGTATTTCCCGATACCACCTGAACGTGTCGCACATCTTGTCCGCTGCCGCATATAGGCCCCTCGCCAGAGCTACGGCCATCACCTGCGAAAAGCGGGCGACACGCCGAATCGCGACACGCCGATGTACGAGGGGCGGTTTGCCCGATCGGCGACACGCGGGCGCCTCGTCGGCTCGTGCTTACAGTCCCGTCGGTGGGATCGCGACGCACACTCGCACAACGCCGCGAACGTCACCCGTGGCCAGGTTCGGCGACACTGTGCCAGACTCTGCGTCCGTGGTGGACAGCCGTTCCGACACACTTGCCGACCGGGTGGCGGCGGCCGCTGCCGCGACACCCGACAAGCCCGCGTTGATCTGGCACGACACGACGCTCACCTGGGGCGAGCTCGACCGTCGCGTCAATGCCGCCACGACCGCGCTCACCGGGCTTAACCTCCCGACCGGCGCCAGGGTTGCGCTCGCGTTGCCGAATTCACCTCGCTATGCCGTGTCACTGTTCGCGATTCTGCGCGCCGGGCTGGTCGCCGTGCCGGTCAACCCGCACTACACGGCCCGCGAACTCGGCCACGTGCTCGCCGACTCGGGCGCCTCGGTGCTGGTCGCCAGCCCCGATGTGGCCCGGTTGGTCGAGGGCGTCCGCGGAGATCTGCCTGAGTTGGCGCGGGTACTCGAGAAGCTGCCGGACGATGGTCCGGCCGCGCCGCCGGCCGCGGCCAGGACCGGTGACGACGCTCTGGCCGTGCTGCTCTACACCTCGGGCACCGAGGGCCGGCCCAAGGGCGCGATGCTCAGCCACCGCGCCCTGCTGGCCAACCACCAGCAGGTCGACCAGATCACCCCGACCGTGGTCCGGCCCGACGACGTCGTGCTGCTGGCGCTGCCGCTCTTCCACGCCTACGGGCTCAACTCGGGGCTGGGCGCGGTCGCCTACCACGGCGCGACCGGCGTGCTGATCGAGCGCTTCGACCCGGCCGACTCGCTCGCCGTCATCGCCCGGCACGGCGTGACCGGGCTGGTCGGTGTGCCCTCGATGTTCCAGGCCTGGTCGCTGTTGCCCGACCTGGGTGAGTTGATGGCGACGGTGCGGGTCGCGGTCTCCGGCGCGGCGCCGCTGGACGCCGAGACCGCGGTGCGGTTCACCCAGGCGACCTCGCGTCCGGTCTTCGTCGGCTACGGGCTGACCGAGACCGCGCCGGTGGTCACCTCCACCCTGGCCAGTCCGGAGCCGAAGGCCGGCTCCATCGGGCGGCCCATCCCGGGTGTCGAGCTGCGCCTGGTGGCGCCGGACGGCTCCGCGGTGTCGGATCTCTCCGATGTGGATGGCGACGAGTTCGACCTGGAGGTCGGCGCGCCGGAGACCGACCCCGGCGAGATCGTCGTGCGCGGCGCCAACCTGTTCGACGGCTACTGGCCGGACGGTCGCGACGGGCCCGACGCCGACGGTTGGTGGGCGACCGGCGACATCGCCTACGCCGACGCCGACGGCGACCTCTTCCTGGTCGACCGCCGCAGTGAGCTGATCATCGTCAACGGCTTCAACGTCTACCCTCGTGAGGTGGAGCAGGTGCTGGAGGCGCATCCCGGCGTCGCCGAGGCGGCGGTGATCGGTGTGCCGCATCCCTACACGGGTCAGACCGTCAAGGCGTTCGTGGTGCGCGCGCCCGGCACCGATGTCGACCCGGAGGAGCTGCTCGGGCACGCGGAGCAGAATCTCGCCCGGTTCAAGATGCCGACCGCGCTCGAGTTCGTCGCCGAGTTGCCGCACTCGGCGATCGGCAAGGTGCGCAAGGCGGAGCTGCGGGGCGACGATGCCTAGAGTGGCTCTGGTCACCCGGGCCGACTGCCACCTGTGCGACGCGGCCCGCGCGGCGCTCGACCGGGTCGCCGCCCGCACCGGCGAGGAGTGGACCGAGCTCGACGTGAGCGACGACATCGAGCTCGAACGCGACTACGGCGACCGGCTGCCGGTAGTGCTGCTCGACGGGGCCGAACACGGCTACTGGCGGGTCGAGGAAGATCGGTTGACTCGAGATCTAGAGTCGTCCTCGTGACGCGTACGCACCTGGTCTGGGACTGGAACGGCACCCTGCTCAACGATTTCGACCTCGTGGTCGCCGCGACCAACCACGCGCTCGCCACGGTCGGCGGGCCGGCCGTGACGGCCGACGACCACCGCCGCCAGTTCATCCGCCCGGTCGCCGACTTCTACGCCGCCGTGCTCGGCCGCGCGGTCGACGCCGACGAGTTCGACCGGCTCGACGCGATCTTCCACGACGCCTACCGGGAGCGGCTGACCACCTGCGCGCTGGCCGACGACGCGATGACGGCGATGCGGTCCTGGGCGGGCAGCCAGTCGCTGCTGTCCATGTGGTTCCACGACGACCTGGTGCCCGCGGTGACGGCTTACGGCCTGGACGGCCGGTTCCGCCGGGTCGACGGGCTGCGGCCCGCCCTCGGCGGCGATCGCGCCTACAAGGCCGACCACCTCAAGTCGCACCTGGCCGCCCTCGGTCTCGACGGCGCGGCCGTGGTGCTGATCGGCGACTCGATCGACGACGCCGACGCGGCACACTCGGCCGGCGCGGCCTGCGTGCTCTACACCGGCGGGTTCACCGACGAGGTGCGGCTGCGGGCGTCGGGGCACCCGGTGGCCGGCACGCTCACCGACGCCGTCAAGCTGGCCGCCGAGCTCTAGCCCCGCAGGTAGGTCAGCACGGCCAGCACCCGGCGGTGCTGCTCCTCGTCGGGTGGCAATTGCAGCTTGGTGAAGATGTTGCGCACGTGCTTCTCTACGGCGCCGTCGCTGACCACCAGCTTGCGGGCGATCGCGGTGTTGGACATGCCCTCGGCCATCAGCCCGAGCACCTCGCGCTCGCGGGCGGTCAGCTCACGCAGCGGGTCGTCGCGCCGCCGCCGGACCAGCAACTGGGCGACCACCTCGGGGTCGAGCACCGTGCCGCCGCTGGCGACCCGGGCGAGCGCGTCGAGGAACTCGGTGATCGCCGCCACCCGGTCCTTGAGCAGATATCCGACCGCACCGGCCCGGTCGGCCAGCAGGTCGTCGGCGTAGGAGACCTCGACATACTGCGAGAGCACCAGCACCGGGGTGCCGGGCACCAGGCGGCGCGCCTCGACCGCGGCCTTGAGCCCCTCGTCGGTATGCGACGGCGGCATCCGCACGTCGACGATCGACACGTCTGGTTTCTCCCGGACGATGGCCTCGACCAGGCTCGGCCCGTCGCCGACCGCGGCGGCCACCTCGTGGCCGTGCTCGGTCACGAGCCGGACCAGGCCCTCACGGAGGAGCACGGCGTCGTCGGCGATCACAATGCGCACCGGTTGAGCCTAGTGAGAAGGGCCACCTCTCGATAAGGGGCCCTTCGCGATGGTGCGATCAGATCGGCAGGTTCGCCTGGATCAGCGTCGGGCCGCCGGTTGGGCTGGTCACCGTCAGCCGGCCGCCGGCGGCGTGCACCCGGTCGGCCAGGCCGGCCAGGCCGTGGCCCTTGGAGACGTGTGCGCCGCCCTCGCCGTCGTCGGAGATCTCCACCCGCAGCGCCTCACCCTCGCGGGTCACCGCGATCCGGCAGATCTCCGCCCGGCTGTGCTTGGCGACGTTGGTCAGCGACTCGGCGACCACGAAGTAGGCGGCGCTCTCCAGGGCCGGGTCGAGCCTGCCGTTCGGGGTGCCCAGCGCCGGGTCGATGGCCAGGTCGATCGGGATCACGCCGCGGCCGGCGAGCGCGGCCAGGGCACTGGGCAGGCCGCGGTCGACCAGGATCGGCGGTGCGATGCCGCGGGACAGCGAACGCAACTCGTCGAGCGTCTCGCGGGTCTGGGTGAGCGCCTCGTCGATCGTCCGGCGGGCCGCTTCGGGGTCGTGGTCGAACTGCTGCTGAAGCCGGCCCAGGTCCATCGCCAGCCGGACCAGTCGCTGCTGCGGGCCGTCGTGGATGTCGCGCTCAAGCCGGCGCAGGGCGGTCGCCTCGGCCGAGACGGCGGCGCGCCGCTGCCCCTCGAGCGTGGTGATCTTGCTGCGCATCTCGGCGACGCCGGTCAGCATCGTCTTGCCGAAGCTGGCCTGGAGCAGGGCCGCGCCGCGCACCACGATCGGCAGGATGAGCAGGAAGAACACCCCGATAGCGGTGTAGAGCAGCAGCCGCGGGCCGGTGCCGCTGCCCAGGCCCAGCAGGGTGTTGAGGTCGACCTCGTCGGGGTTGCGGGGGATCGCCCAGTCGTAGGCCCAGTAGGTGATGCCGCCCAGCGCCCCGGCCCACCAGACCACGGTGAGCACGAACGCGATGATCGACAGAGCGAACTTGACCACCGCGTGCACGGCGTCGAGCCACGACTGGCTGTCGCCGATGATCGCGATGACCCGGCGGAAGAGGCCCGAGCCGGGCTCGGCGGTGCGGTATTGGGGACGGACCCGGGGCAGCCGGAGCACCGGGCCGATGGCCAGCCGGTCGAGGTCGGCGAAGACCCGGGCGAGCAGCAGGGCGCCGGCCATCACGGGAAGGCCGATGCCGGTGACGATCAGGCCGGCACTGAGCACGAGACCGACCAGCACCGCGACGAATCCGGCGATCGCCAGCGGGAAGCCCACGATGACGTACGCCGAATCGGTCATGAGTTGGCGCAAGATGCCACGGTGGGCCACGGGAGAGGTTCCCGCGGGGCTGGAAACGACGGCTGTTGTCATGCCATCGACGCTATTCATCGGCCCCGCTCACCCCCATCCCGTCCGCTTGCCTCTTCAGGGTAGGGCTGTCCGTACCCCCGACCGGTACCCGTGCCTGGTGAGTGGTGGCACAAGTCCGTTTTACGCAATAATCGGGTCGGGGGATAGGTGATTGTCGAGCGACCAAGATCGCGATTTGTGCACGAGTTCACAAGCGCCTAGGCTGAGACCCCGACGAATCCCGTTAACACAGCCGGTCACCGCGCTTTGCCGCGGGCCCCCCGCTCGCGGGCCAGCCGGACGATCGCACCACGGAGTCGCATGAGCCAGCACCGCCCTGGAGGCCCCAACGGACGGTCCGGCGGCGTGCCCGCCCTACCGGACCTGCCCGAGGCGACGGTGGCCCGCCTGCCCGAATACCTTCGTGCGTTGCACGCCATCGCCGAAGTGGGCAGCGACACCATCTCGAGCGAAGCGCTGGCCACGGCGGCCGGGGTCAACTCGGCGAAACTGCGCAAAGACCTATCCCATCTCGGCTCGTACGGGACGCGTGGGGTCGGTTATGACGTGGCCCTGCTGATCGACCAGATCGAGTTCACCCTGGGGTTGACCCAGCGCCGCGCGGTCGCCCTGGTCGGCGTCGGCAACCTGGGCCACGCGCTCGCCGGCTATGCGGGGTTCGCCAGCCGCGGTTTCCGCATCGCGGCACTTTTCGACGCCGACCCCGAGCGGGTCGGCGAGCCGATAAACGGCCTCAACGTGTTGCACATCTCCGAGCTAGCGACCGTGGCGGCGGCCGAGTCGATCGCGATCGGCGTCATCGCCACGCCGGCAGCCGCCGCTCAGGACGTCGCCGATGCCCTGGTCACGGCCGGCGTCACCAGCATCCTCAACTTCGCGCCCTGCGTGCTTTCGGTGCCCGAAGGAGTAGACGTCCGCAAGGTCGACCTGGCGATCGAGCTGCAGATTCTCTCCTTCCACGAACACCGCAAGTCGGCCCTGACCGCCCTGCCGGGTGGATACGGGAGCCCCAACGGGCTCGCGGCGACCGGAACGGAAGAGGCGGTGGGCACATGAGCCTGATCGTGGTTGGCGCTTCCTACAAGACCACACCGGTCGCCGCGCTGGAGCGCCTCGTGGTGCCGGCGGCAGACCTCACCGGCACGCTCGACCAACTGCTCGCGCAGCCCTATGTGCGCGAGGCGGTGGTCCTCTCCACCTGCAACCGGGTCGAGATCTACGCCGCCGTCAGCGGTTTCCACGGCGGCCTGGGCGACATCTGCGCCGTGCTCGGCGAGCGCGCCGGTTCGGCGCCGGCCGAGCTCGCCAACCACCTCTACGTGCACCACGACGCCGCCGCGGTCGAGCACACCTTCCGGGTCGCCACCGGGCTCGACTCGATGGTGATCGGCGAGGCCCAGATCCTCGGCCAGCTCCGCGACGCCTACCACGTCGCCACCGAGGCCGACAGCGCCGGCCGCACCCTCCACGAGCTGATGCAGCAGGCGCTGCGGGTCGGCAAGCGGGCCCACGCCGAGACCGGCATCGACAAGGCCGGCCAGAGCGTGGTGACCGCGGCCCTAGACCTGGCCGCCTCGCACTTCCCCGGCGGCCTCGCCGACCGGCCCGCGCTGGTCGTCGGCGCCGGCGCGATGGGCGCCCTGTCGGTCGCCACGCTGTCGCGGCTGGGCGTCGGTCCGATCTCGGTGACCAACCGGGGCGCCGAGCGCGCGACCCGGCTGGCCACGGCCTACGGCGCCAGCGCCGTGCCGATCGCCGAGCTGTCCAGCCGGCTGGCCGAGGTCGACCTGGTGATCGCCGCGACCACGTCCACCGAGCCGGTGCTGACCCGGGAGACGGTTTCGGCCGCCCTGCCGGGCCGCACCAGCCCGCTCGTGCTGCTCGACCTGGCCGTGCCCCGCGATGTCGAGCCCGATGTCGCCGGGCTGCCCGGCGTCGTCGTAGTCGACATCGACACCCTCGCCGCCGAGCTGCGCGCCGGCCACCACGCCGCCGACGAGGCTGCGGTCGAGGGCATCGTCGAGGCCGAGGTCGAGTCGTTCGTGGGCTGGCTGCGCGGCGCCGACGTCGCACCGACGGTGGCCGCCCTGCGCACCCAGGCCGACGAGGTGGTCACCGCCGAGCTGGCCCGGTTGCGGCAACGCCGGCCAGACTTGAGCGAGGAGCAGCGGGCCGAGGTGGCGCACACCGTCCACCGGGTGGTCCGCCGGCTCCTGCACACGCCGACCGTCAAGGTCCGGCAACTCGCCGCCGCGCCCGGTGGCGACCAATACGCCACGCTGCTCCGGCAGCTCTTCGACCTCGAGGTCCCGCAGACCGCACAGGTCGACGACGTCCCACCGTTGGGAGACCCCACATGACCCCGTTGCGCCTCGGCACCCGGGGGAGCAAGCTCGCGCTTGCCCAGTCGGGCACCGTCGCGGCGGCGCTGACCGCGGCCACCGGCCGGCCCGTCGAGCTGGTGGAGATCACCACCGCCGGCGACCGGTCGACCGCGCCGGTCGCCCAGCTCGGCGTCGGCGTGTTCGTGTCGGCGCTGCGTGACGCGCTGATGGAGCGCCGGATCGACTTCGCCGTGCACTCCTACAAAGACCTGCCCTCCGCCGTGCCGCCGGCACTGCACATCGCCGCCATCCCGGTGCGCGAAGACCCGCGCGACGCGCTGGTCGCCCGTGACGGCCGCACGCTCACCGACCTGCCCGACGGCGCCCTGGTCGGCACCGGCGCGGTGCGGCGGATCGCCCAGCTCAACGCTTTGCGGCTACCCCTGCGGGTGACGCCGATCCGGGGCAACGTCGACACCCGGATCCGGCGCGTCACCGGCCCGGAAGCCGACCTTGACGCCGTCGTCCTCGCCCGGGCCGGGATCGCCCGCCTCGGGCGTGCCGACGAGATCACCGAAACGCTCGACCCGATGCTGATGCTGCCCGCGCCGGCACAGGGTGCGCTGGCGGTCGAGTGCCGCCACGACGACCATGACCTGGTCGAAGAGCTCGGAGCGCTCGACGACGGACCGACCCGGGCCGCGGTCACCGCGGAACGGGCGTTGCTGGCCACGCTGGAGGCCGGGTGCAGTGCACCGGTCGCCGCCTACGCGGAGCTCGCGGAGGGCGAGGACGGTGACGAGATCTACCTGCGCGGTGCGGTGATCAGCCCGGATGGCGAGCGTGCCATCCGGCTGTCGCGCACCGGGACGCCCGCCGCCGCCGCGGAGATCGGCAAGGCTCTGGCCGCCGAACTCCTCGACCGTGGCGCCGATACCTTGTTTGGGAGCACAGAATGACCCGCACCCGTAAGCCCGCCGGCCACATCGCGTTCGTCGGGGCGGGGCCCGGCGACCCGGGCCTGCTGACCCGCCGGGCGCACGACGCGCTGGTCGAGGCCGACCAGGTGATCTACGACCGCGGCGTGCCGGAGTCGTTGCTCGCGACGATCCGCGCCGAGGCCAAGGAAGACGCGCAGTTCACGCCCGCCGAGGGCGCGTCCGGAGACGTGGCCAAGGTGCTGCTCTCCGCCGCGCGCTCTGGGCTCTCCGCGGTGCACCTGGTCGCCGGCGACCCGTTCGGGCACGACTCGGTGGTCAAGGAGGTGCAGGCCGTCGCCCGCACCGCCGTGCACTTCGAGGTCGTGCCGGGCGTCGGCCAGGCCGAGGGGGTGGCCACCTACGCGGGCGTGCCGCTGCCCGGCCTGCGTACCGCCGCTGATGTGGATGATGTCTCGTCTCTCGACTTCGAGGCACTGGCCACCGCCGTCGCCCGTGACTCGCTGGCGCTCGCGGTCGACGCCGGTGACCTGGCGACGCTCCGCGACGGGCTGCTGGCCGCCGGCCTCGACGGGACCACCCCGGTCGGGGTGACCGGCGACGGCACCGGCGAGACACAGTTCACCACCACCTCGACGGTCGACAGCTTCGTCGCCGCCGCGCTCGGCTTCACCGGGCGCGTGGTGCTCACCCTGGGCGCCGGCGTCACCCACCGCGACAAGCTGAGCTGGTGGGAAAACCGGCCGTTGTACGGCTGGAAGGTGCTCGTACCCCGCACCAAGGAGCAGGCCGGCGCGATGAGCGCCCGGCTGCGCGCCTACGGTGCGATCCCGTGCGAGGTGCCGACCATCGCCGTCGAGCCGCCGCGCACCCCGGCCCAGATGGAGCGGGCGGTCAAGGGCCTGGTCGATGGCCGCTACGCCTGGGTGCTCTTCACCTCGGTCAACGCGGTCCGCGCGGTCTGGGAGAAGTTCGGCGAGCACGGCCTCGACGCCCGCCATTTCGGCGGCGTGAAGATCGCCTGCATCGGCGAGGCGACCGCCGACGCGGTTCGCGCCTTCGGCATCCAGCCCGAGCTGGTGCCCGCCGGCGAGCAGTCGTCGGAGGGCCTGCTGGCCGAGTTCTCCCCGCACGACGAGGTGCTCGACCCGGTGGGCCGGGTGCTGCTCCCGCGCGCCGACATAGCGACCGAGACGCTGGCCGCGGGCCTGACCGAGCTGGGCTGGGAGGTCGACGACGTGACGGCCTACCGCACGGTCCGCGCGGCCCCGCCGCCGGCCGAGATCCGCGACGCCATCAAGTCGGGCGGTTTCGACGCGGTCCTCTTCACGTCGTCGTCGACGGTCCGCAACCTGGTCGGCATCGCCGGCAAGCCGCACACCCGCACGGTGGTCGCGGTGATCGGCCCGAAGACGGCGGAGACGGCGACGGAGTTCGGCCTGCGCGTCGACGTCCAGCCGGCGCACGCGTCAGTCCCGGATCTGGTCGAGGCCCTGGCGTCGTACGCCGTGGAACTCCGCGAAAAGCTCGCGGCGATGCCGGCGAAGCAGCGCCGCGGCTCGAAGGTCCAGGGCCCGACCGCGCTGAGGTTCCGCTGATGTCCTTCCCGACAGTGCGCCCCAGGCGACTGCGGGTCAGCCCGGCGGTGCGCCGCCTGGTCGAGGAGACCAAGCTCGCACCGTCGGAACTGGTCCTGCCGATGTTCGTCAAGGAAGGCCTGACCGAACCGCGCCCGATCGCCTCAATGCCGGGTGTCGTGCAGCACTCCCGCGAGTCGTTGCGCAAGGCCGCGGCGGAGGCGGTCCGCGCCGGCGTCGGCGGCATCATGCTGTTCGGCGTCCCGATCAACAAGGACCCGGAAGGCTCCGGCGGCCTTGACCCCGAGGGAATCCTCAACGTGGCGATCCGCGACGTCGTCTCGGAAGTAGGCGACGCCACGGTCGTCATGGGCGACCTGTGCCTGGACGAGTTCACCTCCCACGGCCACTGCGGCGTCCTCGACGACCAGGGTCGGGTGGACAACGACGCGACCCTCGAGTCGTACGCCACGATGGCGGTCGCCCAGGCCTCGGCAGGCGCCCACATGGTCGGCCCGTCCGGGATGATGGACGGCCAGGTAGGCGTCATCCGCGAGGCCTTGGACGCGGCGGGTCACCAAGACGTCGGAATCCTGGCCTATGCGGTGAAATACGCGTCGGCCTTCTACGGCCCGTTCCGCGAGGCGGTCGAGTCGTCACTGGAGGGCGACCGGCGCACCTACCAGCAGGACCCGGCCAACTCCCGCGATGCCCTGCGCGAGGCGGCGCTAGACGTCGAAGAGGGCGCCGACATCGTGATGGTCAAGCCCGCCCTGACCAACCTCGACATCATCGCGGCGGTCCGAGCGGCCGTGAACATCCCGGTAGCGGCCTACCAGATCTCCGGCGAGCTCGCGATGGTCGAGGCCGCGGCAGCCAACCGCTGGGTAGACCGCGAACGCGCCCTGCTGGAAACCCTGACCTCGATCCGCCGCGCGGGAGCCCAGATCATCCTGACGTACTGGGCTGTCGAGGCCGCCGGCCTCCTCCGCTCCCGCTACTAGCCAGCGCCCCACTCGATCTCCCCGCGCCCGCCGCCGACCCCCTTGTTTCTAGGCTTTGCTTTGCACCCCTGTAGGAAGCGCGCCCTGACCAGGGCGCTTCCTACAGGGGTGCAAAGCAAAGCTTGTAAAACAGGTGGGGCGGGGTGGGTTGTCCACAGGGGTTTGGTTGTCCACAGGTTCTGTCGCGGCGGGGCTGGGTGGGCGGTGCAAGTTGCATGCTTTGGCGATGAGCAGGCAGGCCAGTCCCGCACTTGCGGTTTCCGGGCTCGTGCGCGCTGCGCGCCGGCGGGCCGATTTCAGCCAGCGTCAGTTGGCGACCAAGGCCGGCGTCAGCCACGGCACCGTCGCCAAAGTTGAGTCGGGCGAGTCAAACCCCAGCCTCGCGATGATGGAGCGCCTGCTCGGCGCCTGTGGGTTTCGGGTGGTTGTCATCGATCCGCACAATCGGCGGCTGTGGCCGATGATTGACAGTGACAACACAGTCAATGGGGGTGGGCGGCGGTTTCCTGCTCACCTTGACGTGATTCTCGATCCGGTGCGGGGCGAGTGGTGGGGTGACGCCTACGGGCTGGCTCGGCCGCCGGAGACGTTTTACCGCGATCGCCGGCTGCGGGATCAGCAGCGGTGGCGAAGTGTGTGGGAGGTCCGGGTCAAGCAATACCGCAATGTTCCGCCACCGCCGTTGCGGCCGGAGTGGTGCCTATAGCGAGGCGGCCCGGCCCGAAGGCCGGGCCGCCGTTGAGCGGGGAGCTCGCTAGTCGTCGTTGCGGATGGTGCCTACGCCGATCGGGTCCGCGAGGACCAGGCCGGGGATGCCGGCCACGATCAGGGTGAGGGTTTCGTCGCCCTCGCGCTGGCGGTCGCCCTTCACCGTTACGTCGACCGTGGTCGAGGTGGCGCCTGCCGGCAGGGTGCGGCAACCGACCACCGGGTCGTAGTCGGAGCCGGCCCGGGCCGTCAGGCCCAGCGTGGTGCCGCAGAGCAGCACCGGCTGGGAGAGCGGGCGGGAGACCGACACCGTGAAGCTCAGCTTCGTCGTGCCGGAGTTGCCCTCCGCGACCGTGGCGTCGGAGACCGAGAGCGATGCCCGTGACGAGAAGCGGGCCACCTGCGGGTCGTGGTCGCTGGAACCGCGCGAACCGTCGCCGTCGTAGTTGGCCGCCCAGTCGGCGTTGATGTGCGCCGCCCGCATCTGCACCAGGTCGCCGTGCAACGGCTCGTTGACGAACAGGTGGTCGAGGGTCTGGGCCTGGCCTTCGAAGGAGTACGAGTAGGCGCTGGCCGGCACGTCGTGCACCAGGTCTTCCCACAGGTTGTGCAGACCGGCGTCGTAGAGCGGTGCCAGTTGGTCGCCGGGGTTGGACTGCACCGGGTCGTCGGGGCGTGGGAAGACGTTGAGGTCTCCGCCGTAGACGACGCGGGCGTTCGGGTCCGACGCCTCGATCGCCTTGACGATCTCGGCGCCGTAGCCGGCCTGCTCGCGGCGCTGGCCGATGCGGCCGTCGGGGCCCGACGAGTAGTGGTTGCTGATCGCCCACAACACCTGGTGCTCACCGCTGCCGGGCGTCGCCGCCACCAGGAACTTGGCCACCTGCGGTGCCCGGGTGAAGACGTCGGAGCCGTCGACGCCGGTGGACGTGTCGACGTCAGCCGGGAGGTCGGCGTTGAGCGACTTCGGGTTCTGCACGTCGGTGTTGTAGGGCAGTGCGGGCGCGCGGTAGGTGACGCCCGAGTCGGCGCCCAGCACCGGGTCGCCGGCGCTGACCGGGGCCAGCGAGACGCGGTCGGTGCGGTAGAGGAACGCCGCGGTGATGCCGCGGTCGTCGGCGCCGTCACGGTCGAAAGCGGCGCCGTACGCCGGACCGCCCTTGGCCTTGATGGTCAGCGCCAGTTCCTGGATGGTGTCGGGCGCGCCGTCGGCGTTGTCGGTCGTGCCGCAGACCAGCGCCGCGCCGGAGACCGAGCAGATGTCCTGGTCTTCGGCTTCCTGCACGAGGATCACGTCGGGGCTGTGCAGGTCGTTGGTGACCTGGTCGGCGAGCGCGGCCAGTTGCGCGTCGTATTCGGCCTGGCTCAGCGGGACATAGTCGAACGGCGGTGAGACGCCGGGGCAACCCGTGTTGCCCAGGAAGTCGCAACCGTCGAAGGGGTCGTCGCGGAAGTCATAGAGATTCTCGACGTTGTACGTGGCCACCGCGTACTCCGTCTGACGGTTGGCGGCCTTCGGCGGGTTGTTGGTCGACGGGTCGGTGCCGCCCGCGAAGGTCACCTGCTCGGGCTGGATGCCGAACTTGTCGAACGAGAAGTAGAGGCCACCGACGGCGTCCGCGGTGAGCTTGTCGAAGGTGTGCGCCGGCGGGAGGAGCGTGGTGCTGTCGCCGGAGCGGTCCTTGACGCCCATCGAGCCGAACATGATCCGGTTGCCGTTCTCGTCGTCGAACCGGGCCGGGTCGTTGTCGAGCGGGTGCGAGTCGCGGAAGACCCGCCGGGCGTACGGGTCGGCGCGGTCGAGCAGCGGGTCGTCCTTGTCGATCACCCACACCTCGGAGTCGGCGGTGCTGGCGAACACGTCGCGGCCGCTGACCGCCTGTGCGCCAGCCCGGACCCGCATCCGCATGCCCTCGTGCCGCTCCCAGAACCGGTCGGCGGCGGCCAGGTCGACCGGCGGCACCGCGTCGGTGACGGCGACGTCGGTGTCGACGTCGAGCCCGCTGGCCAGCTTCGACACCAGCGAGGCGCTGGCGATCTCGGTCAGGTTGAAGTATTCGGTGACCCGGCCGCGGAGCACGATCTCGTCGCCGACCACCGGCTGGTAGCCGCCGATCAGCGTGGTGAACGTGCTGGTGTAGACGAACACGCCGTCGGAGGTCAGTGGGTCGCCGTCGTCGGCACCGCTGCGGCTCTGCAGGAAGAAGCCGTATTGCAGGGCGCCCGCCTCGGTGCGCGAGAGGGTCCGCTGGGTGACGACGCCCCGGATGTCGTAGAGCTGTGCGCTGTTGCCGCTGGCCGGCGCGAGCGGCGAGCGGTCGAGCTTGCCCTGCTCGGCGTCGGTCGTCTGGCCCTGCACTTCGCCCACCGTGAGCACGTGGTTGACCTGGACGGTCAGCGTGCAGGACGCGGTCGTGCCACCCTCGTCGCGCGAGGTCACCACGACCGCGTAGCTGCCGCCCGGCAGGTCGGCGCTGGCCGTGATGGTCGCCGTGGCGCTCCCGCCTGGACCGCTGAACGCGGTGCGGCTGATGCTGCCGGCGGTCGGCGTGGGTGTCACCGAGGTGATGTCGAGGTCGACGATCGTGTCGTCGGGGTCGGTCGCCGTGACGTCGCGGGTGGCCGCTGTGCCGGCCGCCGTCACCAGCGCGTTGCCACAGGTGAGCACCGCGGGCGCGTCGACCGGCCCGCCGCCGGTCGAGTGGCTGCCCAGGCCGCCGAACGTGTCGCCGGCGAAGCCGTCCCACTCGGTCGCGGGGTCGAACGCGTTGCCCGGGTCGGTGTCGCCGGTGGTCACGGTCGCCTTGCGGCGCAGCGTGTTGTCGGCGGTGCTGGTCAGGCCGGTGCCCCACTCGGTGCCGGGGTCGACGCCGACCTGGCCGAGCGAGTCGACGACGGCACCGCCCTTGCTGAGCACGATCGCGTCGTCGCCGTTCCACAGGCCCGAGCCGGTGGTGGCGTCGGCCTGGGCCAGGATCTCGGGGACGGAGGCGGAGTGGGCGAACACGAACACGTCGCCGTCGGCGACCGTGCCGGTCAGCGCCGCGTTGAAGCTCGCCGTGGTCGAGCCGTTGAAGTAGACCTGGAGCTGGTAGCCCGCCAGGTCGACCGGTGCGCCGGTGCCGTTGTAGATCTCGACGGCCTTGTTGTTGGACGAGCCCTCGACGTATTCGGAGATGAGCAGGTCGGTCGGTGCCGCGAAGGCACTGTTCGAGACGCCGATGAGTGCGGCGGTCGCGGTCAGTGTCGCGGCCGCGAATATCGCGGGCGCGCGGAACGAGCGCAAAGCAGCCTCCGGGGGTGGTGGGGGCACAAGGGATGGATCAGAATCCTGAATGGAACGAGGGTTTGTCTAGCAGCTCTTGGTGGCGATCGCGTGTCGCGCCGCTAAACGCCGTGCTCGAGGCGGCGCAGGATGTCGGCCAGGTCGGCGCCGTATTCATACCATTCGCGGTCGGCCTGGAAGCCGAGCTCGGCGTTGACCTTGAGCATCGACTCGTTGGCCTGTGCGTTCCAGGTCTGCACCTCGGCCAGCTTGGGCTCGGCCGACCGCAGCTCGAAGAGCATCCGCGCCTTGATGGCCCGGTCGATGCCGTAGCCGCGGTGGTCCTGCACGACGATCGTGTCGTATTGGTCGGCCCGGGTGGGGTGCTGCGCCGGCACGACGACCTCCGTGAGGCCCGCCACGTCGCCGGTCTTCTCGTGGATCGCGAGCACGATATAGGGCTTCATGCCCCGGCGGTGCAGGCAGTCGAGGCTCGCGCGTAGTCGTTGTGGGTCGTAGGAACTCGGGCGTAGGTCGAGGTCGCCGTCGTCGATCTCGCGCAGTTCGGCCTTGGCCTTGGCGTAGGCGTCGAGCAGGTCGTCGGGTGGGCCGCCCGGGCAGAACTCGAGACGATAGCCGGCGCCGATGCCGCGGGCCATCTCGCCCAGCGACAGCCAGTCGACGGAGTTGAGCCGGAGCACACTGCGGGTCTCGGTGTATTCGCGGACGAATCCCACCGATTCGAAGAAACTGACGGCCGGAGTGCCGCCGACCACCTCGGCCCCGATAACGGAAAAGCCTTCGTGATATGTCTTGCGGGCGGCCTGGGCGAGCATTTCCCGGGCCAGCCCGGCCCGCCGGGCCTTCGGGTGGATCAACAGTTCGACCACGCCGATGTCGCCCAGGAGCAGCACGTTGGCGTGCCCGACCACCCGGGGTGGCCCGCCGTTGTCGCCGGGTTCCTCGGCCAGCCAGGAAATGCGTCGCTCACCGGGCATCGTCTCCGCGAGGTATTCGCGAAGATAACTCTCTTGCCACAGTGGGTCATCCGGCAGGTCCGCCATGAGCACCGCATTCAGGCTGTCCAACATCGACCTGAGCTCATCGGCGGAGGCGGTTTTGGGATCCCACTCGCGCACCATCACCTGTCTAGCTTGCCGCTAACGGGTCCGAGGCGAAAGGCCTTAGTTCTCCAAAGTGCCGAAGCCATTACGCTACGTGCGGCTCTTGGCGCCATAGTCGTTGGCCGCGTTGAACACGTCTTGCGCGTATCGCCGCACGTCGTTGTAGCTGAGGATGGCACCCCACCAGTCTTGGGCGTTGCTGAGGTCTCGACCGTTTCCGCACAGATAGTTAGCTGCTGCGAGGGCTGCGTCGTCGATGTCGTGGGGATCCTTGATGCCGTCGTTGTCCGCATCCGCCCCGGAACTGGCCCAGGTGCTGGGGATGAACTGCATCGGCCCGACCGCGCGGTCGTACGTCGGATCGCCGTCGAGTTGGCCGTCGTCGGTGTCGGTGATCCGCATGCGGTCGCCCTGGCCGTCGAGCGGCAGGCCGATGATGTGCGGGAAGGTCTGGCCGTTGGAGGCGAGCGTCGAGCCGTTGGCCGTGCCGTGCGCCGACTCGACCTTGCCGATCGCGGCCAGCGTGGTCCAGGAGATGTGACAGGCCGGGTTGTTCTGGCCGGCGACCAGTTCGGCGTAGCCGTAGGCGCGGACGGCCGTGGCGCTGATGCCGGTCTTGCCGGCGACCTGCTGTGCCCAGGTGGTCAGCACGTCGGCCGGTTGGGCGCCGCCGGCCACCGGTGGCGGGGTGGCGGCGGCGTCGGTGGTCGCGGTGGCGGTCGGGATCGGGAAGACCGGCTCGGTCGGCGAGACGCCGGTCGGCAGGCCGGTGCCCGCGGTGGCCGACGGATCGCTGGCGGGCGTGCCGGCCGGGCTCGGGTGTGCGGCCGGCGGCGCGTTGGCCGGCAAAACCACGGCACCGGCCACGGTGGTGACGCCGATCAGGGCGAACAGCAGCGTCCCGGGGAGGACCAGTCGGCCGGTCGGGCCGCGCGACCAGCGTCCGAATGCGGCGGTACGCGCTTTGATGGCGGCACCGGCGGCGGCGCCACGCTCGGCCGGGCGCTCGATGCCGGGCGGCGGGCGCTTGGCGGGGTCCCACTCGGAGCCGAGGTCGATGTCGACCTTCGGCGGCGCCGGCTTCGGCACCTCGGCCTCGGGCGCGGCCGGCTCGGGCACCTCGGCCTCGGGTGCGGCGGGCTCGGGTGGGTCGGCCTCGACGGGATCGGGCGCGACGGGCTCGGCCTTCTTGTCGCCTGGCGCGCGCTGGTCGGGCACGGATGCCCGTAGCTTCGCAGCAACCGTCGGCGACTCCTCCCCGGCACCCACGTGAAAGAGCCTACCGATCCGGGTGGCTGTTGCGGCAAGGCGTAGGCCGTACCCTGTCTGGCATGCCCCGGTATGAGTTCCGCTGCCGCGCCTGCGGCAGCACCTTCGAGGTCAACCGTCCGATGGCCGAGGCCGGCGCGCCCGCGCAGTGCCCGGCCGGTCACGACGACACCGTCAAGCTCCTTGCCGTCGGCGGGCTCGGCGGCTCCGCGTCGGCCCCGGCCGGCGGTGGTGGCGGCGGCTGTTGCGGCGGCGCCTGCGGTTGCTGACCCGCACCCCTAGCCACACTTCCCGGCGCCGGTCGATCATCCGTTGGTCCGGTTAGGACTGCCCGACGGTGCCGCAACCACCCACCAGACACCTCGTTACTCAGCCGGATACCCGCGGCCGGACACCCGCGGTTAACCCTGGCGTAGCACGTCGCTCCTGGTGGGAGCGGGTTTTCGACCTTGGGCCCCGCCGGGCCAAGCCGAACCTACGATGCGCCGGCGGACCGGAGTGCGGCAGCATGGAGCCGACTTCCAGGGGGCGGAGGTTTCAGGCGTGCCGGGACGAGTTCACCTTCCGAGCGGGTTGGTGACTTTCTTGTTCACCGACATCGAGGGCTCGACCCGTCTTGCCCAGATGCTCGGTGCGGGTTACCGGCCGGTGCTCACCGAGCACCGGCGACTCTTGCGCGCCACCCTCGCGTCGAGCCACGGCGTCGAGTTGTTCACCGAGGGCGACTCGTTCTTCGTGGCGTTCGACGACGCCGGCGCCGCGCTCGATGCCTGCGTCACCGCGCAGCGGGCCCTGGCCAACCACGAATGGCCGACGCCCGCGGCCACGCCGAAGGTGCGGATGGGCCTGCACACCGGCCAGGCGGTGCCGCTCGCCGGTGAATACGCCAGTCCCGAGGTGCACCGGGCGGCTCGCATCGCCGCGGCCGCACACGGCGGCCAGGTGCTGCTCTCCGCCGCGACCGTGCGCCACGCCGCGCCGCTGCCCGCCGACGCGTCGCTGATCGACCTCGGCCTGCACCGGCTGCGCGGCTTCGACGACCGGGAGCGCCTCTTCCAGTTGGTCGCGCCGGGCCTGGCCCGCGACTTCCCGCGCCCGCGCACGGTCGACGAGGCGGCCCACAACCTGCCGACCCAGGTGACCTCGTTCGTCGGCCGGCAGACCGAGCGGGCCGAGCTGTCCGCGCTGCTGCGCGACAACCGCCTCGTCACGGTCGTCGGCGCGGGCGGTGCCGGCAAGACCCGGATCGCCGTCGAGGTGGCCGGCAAGCTCGTCGACTCCTATCCCGACGGTGTCTGGTTCGTCGACATCGCCACCGTGACCGACCCAGGCCTGGTCGCGTTCGCCGTCGCCGCCGTCTTCGGCCTGCGCCCCGAGCCCGGCCGGCCGATGATCGACACGCTGGTCGACTACGCCGCCGGCAAGCGGATGCTGCTGATGCTCGACACCTGCGACGCCCAGCCCGGCGCGTCCGCCGAGGCGATCTCCCGCCTGCTCACCGGCGGCAACGCGCTGCGGGTGCTGGCCACCAGCCGTGAGCCGTTCGGGCTGCCCGGTGAGGTGGTCTGGCGGATCCCGCCACTGTCGACCGAGCCGCCACCCGGCGGCGGCCCCAGCGACGCGATGGCGCTGCTGCTCGACCGCACCGCGGCCGCCCGCGGCGGGCGCCGGGGTGGCCTGACCGAGTCGTCGGAGTTGCACCGGGTGGTGTCGCGGCTCGACGGTCTGCCCCTGGCGATCGAGTTGGCCGCCGCTCGGCTCCGGGTGCTGTCGGCCAGCCAGCTCGCCGAGCGCCTCGACGACGTGCTCGGCACCCTCGACGCGGGCCGCGACGACGACGACGCCTATCCGACCGTTCCGTTCAGCGGCGCCGCCGGCAACCAGGAAGACACCGTCGACCTCAACGCGGCGGCGCTCGGCGAGGCGCGCAGCGCGCAGACCAGGGCCGCGTTGCGCTCGGCGACCCAGCGGCACGCGACCATGCAGGCGACCGTCACCTGGTCCTACCGCACCCTCGGCCCGCGCGCCGCCCGGCTGCTGCGCTGGCTCTCGGTCTTCGCCGGCCCGGTCGACCTGGCCACGGTCGAGTGGCTGCTCGACGACGACCCGCTCGACCCGCTGGCCGTGCTGGTCGACAAGTCGATGATCCAGGTCGAGCCGCACGGCGCGGCCAGCACCTACCGGATCCTCGACCCCATCCGGGCGTACGCGGCCCGCCGCCTGGTCGACGCCGGTGAGGAGCGCGGCGCCCGCGACCGGCACGTCGCCTGGTGCGGTCACGCGTTGCAGCGGGTGTTCCACGGCGCCGACGGGCGCCCGGTGACGCTGTCGCTGGCCGCCCTGGACCCGCTGGCCGACGAGGTGCGCGCCGCGCTGCGCTGGACCGCGACCGGCGGCAGTGCCCGGTTGGGCCTGCGGCTGGCCAGCGGTCTCGACCAGTGGTGGCGGGAGCGCGGGCTGGCCCGGGAGGGCCGGCTCTGGCTGTTCCGGCTCTACGGCCGGATCGCCGAGACCGGCGAGCCGATCCCCGACGCCGAACTCGCGGCGGCCTACCACATGCACTCGCAGCACGCCGCCGCCGACGGCGAGTTCGCCGAGGAACTGCGCTTCGCGCAGCGGGCCGAGGTGGCCGCTCAACAGGCCGGCGACGCGGGGCTGCTGGCCCGGGTGATCGCCGGCCGGGCCGGCCCGCTGATCGACATGGGCCGGTTAACCGAGGCCGAGCGGGCCAGCCGCGACGTGATGGAGTGGGCCAACAGCAACGGTGTCGGCAACGACGCGCTGGTCGCCGTGCTCAGCCTGGCCGAGTTGCTGTGGCAGCGGGGCGCCCTCGACGAGGCGGCCGAGTTGCTCGGCGCCGCCCGCCCGATGGAGGCGGCCCGTCCCGCCGAACGCGGCCGGCGCACCGTCGACATGCTGCTCGGCATGGTCGCGCTGGCCCGCGGCGACCTGGTCGCCGCACACGACCACCTGGTCGTCGCGCTGCGCTCCCGGATGGCCTACGGGTTCCGGGGCAGGGCCTGCGACAGCCTCAACGCGATGGCGGTCCGCTGCGCGCACGGCGGCGACCCGAAGACGGCGGCCAAGCTGTTCGGCGCCGCGCAGGCGACCCGCACCACCCAGCGCGGCGCGGGCGGCCTGTTCGCCGCCTACTGGTCGCGCGAGCAGGCGGCCACCCGCGCGGTGCTCGGCGACCCGGCGTTCGACGCGGCCTACGGATCCGGCGCCGAACTGACCCTGGAGCAGGCGGCAACGGTCGCGCTGGCCGTCGAACACCCCGACCTGGCCGCCGGTTCCAGCCGGTTCGCGGCCGAGCCACCCACCGACCCTGATGCGGGCCCGCTGGGCGCCGAGCCACTGGGCGCCGAGCCACTGGGCGCCGGGCCCCTGGGCGCCGGGCCCCTGGGCGCCGGGCCCCTGGGCGCCGAGCCACTGGGCGCCGGGCCGCTGGGCGCCGGGCCGGTGAGCGCCGAGCCCCGCCGCCCCGCGGACGCCGCCCGGCCGGCCGAGCCGCGGCGCCGCAACGACCAGCGGCTCGCGGCCGAACCGGCGCGCGACGGCGAGATCGACACCACCGTGGTGATCCGGGAGGCCCGCGCCGGTCGCTCCCGGGAGAGCGGGATCGAACCGCAACCGCCGCATCCGCGCCGCTCCCGCACCTACCGCGGTGCGCTGATCGGCGACGCCGACACCGCCGACCGCGAGAGCTAGCGCACGTCACCCTCCGTACCCCCGCCTTCCCGGCCACACGCCCGTGAATGGCTTGGCTATGGTGTGGGCGTGCGGGAGACGGCGTGATCCACTTTCCCCGGGTGCGCCAGAGTCCATTGCGCGCACTCGGCATCCGGCTGGCCGGTGCGGTCAGCCTGGTTCTGCTCATCGTGCTGGTCGTCTACGTCGACCGGGGCGGCTACCGCGACATCACCGACACGCCGCTGTCGCTGCTCGACAGCGCCTACTACGCCGTGGTGACGCTGTCCACGACCGGCTACGGCGACATCACGCCGATCAGTGAGTCGGCCCGGCTGGTCAACGTCCTGGTGATCACGCCGGCCCGCGTGCTGTTCCTGATCATCCTGGTCGGCACCACCCTCGAGGTGCTCACCGAGCAATACCGCACCAACCTGCGACTGACACGGTGGAGGAAGAAAGTGAAAGACCACGTGATCGTCTGCGGGTACGGGACGAAGGGGCGCAGCGCGGTCAACGTGCTCCTGGAGAACGGGCTCGACAAGCGCAAGATCGTGGTCGTCGAGAACAGCCCGGCCGCGCTGCGGTCGGCGATCGCCAACGGCCTGGTCGGGGTGGAGGGCTCGGCGACCCGCTCGGCCGTCCTGCTGGAGGCGCATGTCAAAGACGCCAAGGCGGTCATCATCGCGACGCACAGCGACGACGCGGCCGTGCTGGTGACGCTGACCGTGCGGCAGTTGACGGCCGGGAAGGTGCGGATCATCGCCGCTGCCCGGGAGGCCGAGAACGCGCCGCTGCTGCGGCAGAGCGGCGCACACCACGTGATCGTGTCGGCGTCGACCGCCGGCCGGCTGCTCGGCCTGTCGACCTCGGCGCCACCGCTGATCGACGTGGTCGAAGACCTGTTGACCCCGGGTCAGGGCATGGCGCTGGCGATGCGGTCGGCCGAGCGCCAGGAGGTCGGCCAGGCGCCGCGCGAGCTCGACCCGCTGGTGATCGCGCTCGTGCGGCGCGGCAAGGTGGTGTCGCTGGCCGAGCCGGCCGGCCTCACCGTCGAGACCGGCGACATGCTGGTCTACGTGCGTGACGACCGGCCGACCGCGGCGGCCGGCTAGAGAATCGTCCAGGTGTCGCCGGCGGTGAGCAGGCCGGCGAGCTGCTCCTCGGGCGTGCCGGTCGCCTTGGCCATCGCGCTCTCGGTCTGCGACCGGACCCGCTCGTCGTAGGACGACCGCTCCACCTTGCGGAACACCCCGATCGGCGTGTTGCGCAGGTCGAGGCCGGGTAGCCGGGACAGCGCGAACGCGTAGGCCGGCTCGGCCACGGTCGCGTCGTGCACCACGATGTCGGCCGGGTCGACGGTCGCCGTCTCGCGAACTTCGAGGCCGAAGCCGCCGGGCGGGTGCACCACGCACGACTGCCCGTCGCTGCCGAAGGTGATGGGCTGGCCGTGCTCCAACCGGATGATGTATTCGTCGCGGGTGGCCGGGTCCTTGAGCGTCTCGAAGGCGCCGTCGTTGAAGATGTTGCAGTTCTGGTAGATCTCGACAAACGCGGAGCCCTGGTGCTCGGCCGCGGCGCGCAGCACCGACTGCAGGTGCTTGCGGTCGGAGTCGATGGTGCGGGCGACGAACGTCGCCTCGGCGCCGAGTGCCAGCGAGAGCGGGTTGAACGGCGAGTCGGCCGAGCCGACCGGCGTCGACTTCGTGACCTTGCCGAGCTCGGAGGTCGGCGAGTATTGCCCCTTGGTCAGACCGTAGATCCGGTTGTTGAACAGGAGGATCTTCAGGTTGACGTTGCGGCGCAGCGCGTGGATCAGGTGGTTGCCGCCGATCGAGAGCGCGTCGCCGTCACCGGTGACCACCCAGACCGACAGATCGGGGCGGCTGACCGACAGGCCGGTCGCGATCGCCGGCGCGCGGCCGTGGATCGAGTGCATCCCGTAGGTGTTCATGTAATAGGGGAAGCGCGACGAGCAGCCGATCCCGGAGACGAACACGGTGCGCTCGCGCGGGATCTGCAGCTCGGGCATGAAGGACTGCACGGCGGCCAGGATCGCGTAGTCACCGCACCCGGGACACCAGCGAACCTCCTGATCGGACTTGAAGTCCTTCTGGGTGAGCTTCACTGCGACGGGATCAGCCATTTTTGACGACTTCCTCGAGCATGGACTCCAGCTTGGCGGCCGTGAACGGCAGGCCGCTGACCTGGTTGTAAGGGATGGCGTCGATCAGGAAGCGGGACCGGATCACGTGGGCCAGCTGGCCCAGGTTCATCTCCGGAATGACCACCCGGTCGTATCGCCGGAGCACTTCGCC
The DNA here is from genome assembly GCF_040676615.1 of Asanoa sp. NPDC049573. Lineage (NCBI taxonomy): Bacteria > Bacillati > Actinomycetota > Actinomycetes > Micromonosporales > Micromonosporaceae > Asanoa > Asanoa sp. NPDC049573. The sequence goes on along the minus strand of NZ_JBFAPI010000002.1, from coordinate 458,706 downwards.
GAGGTTGGCGGGCATCGGCGAGAGGTGCCGCAGGTGTGCCTGCGCGATCGGCAGGCCGCGGTGGCGCAGGGCCCGGCAGGCGGCGCCGATCGGGCCGTAGGTCGAGCCCCAGCCGAGCACCAGCGTGCGCGCGTCGCCGTCGGGGTCTTCGACCTCGATGTCGGGCACCGGGATGGCCTCGATGCGAGCAGCGCGGGTGCGCACCATGAAGTCGTGGTTGGCCGGGTCGTAGGAGATGTCGCCGGTCTTGTCGGCCTTCTCCAGGCCGCCGATCCGGTGCTCGAGACCCGGCGTGCCCGGGATCGCCCACGGCCGCGCCATGGTGACCGGGTCGCGCAGGTAGGGCAGGAAGCTCTTGCCGTCTTCGCTGTTGGGCTCCGTCGCGAACTCGACCCGCAGGTCGGGCAGCGTGTCGACGTCGGGCAGCAGCCACGGCTCGGAACCGTTGGCGACGTAGTTGTCGGACAGCAGTATCACCGGCGTGCGGTAGGTCAGCGCGATCCGCGCCGCCTCGATCGCGGCGAAGAAGCAGTCGGACGGCGACCGCGGCGCGACGACGGCGACCGGCGCCTCGCCGTGCCGGCCGAACAGGGCCATGTTGAGGTCGGCCTGCTCGGTCTTGGTCGGCATGCCGGTCGACGGGCCGGCCCGTTGCACGTCGATGATCAGCAGCGGCAGCTCCAGCGCGACGGCCAGCGAGATCGTCTCGCCCTTGAGCGCGACGCCGGGGCCGGACGTGGTGGTGATGCCCAGGCTGCCGCCGTAGGACGCGCCGAGCGCGGCGCCGATCGCGGCGATCTCGTCTTCGGCCTGCATGGTGGTGATGCCGAACCGCTTGTGCTTGCTCAGCTCGTGCAGGATGTCGGACGCCGGGGTGATCGGGTAGGCGCCGAGGAACACCGGCAGGCCCGAGCGCACACCGGCGGCGACGAGGCCCAGCGAGAGCGCCTGGTTGCCGGTGATGTTGCGGTAGGTGCCGGGGCTCATCTTGGCCGGTTTGACCTCGTAGCGCACGCCGAAGTCTTCGGTCGTCTCGCCGAAGTTCCAGCCGGCCTTGAACGCCGCGATGTTGGCCGCGACCAACTCGGGCCGGGCGGCGAACTTGCGCTCCAGGAACCGGATCGTCGACTCGTAGGGCCGCGAGTACATCCACGAGAGCAGGCCCAGGGCGAACATGTTCTTCGCGCGCTCGGCGTCTTTCTTCGAGACCGCGTGCTCGGCCAGGGCGCCGATCGTCATCGAGGTCAGCGCGACCGGGTGTAGCGCGTAGCCGTCGAGTGAGCCGTCGTCGAGCGGGTTCTCGGCGTAACCGACCTTGGTCAGGTTGCGCTTGGTGAACTCGTCGGTGTTGACGATGATGTCGGCACCGCGGGGCAGGTCGCCGACGTTGGCCTTGAGCGCGGCCGGGTTCATGGCCACCAGCACGTTGGGCGAGTCACCGGGCGTGAGGATGTCGTAGTCGGCGAAGTGCACCTGGAAGCTGGAGACACCGGGGAGGGTGCCGGCGGGAGCGCGGATCTCGGCGGGGAAGTTGGGCAGCGTCGAGATGTCATTTCCGAGCTGAGCGGTCTCCGAAGTGAACCGGTCGCCGGTGAGCTGCATGCCGTCGCCGGAGTCGCCAGCGAAGCGGATGACCACGCGATCCAGTTGACGGACCTGTTTGGCCACGATTAGCTGACCTCCTTGCCGGACGGCGGCGGCGGGGTCGCGCGTCGTTGGGCCGTCCCGCTCCATGTTGTGTCTTGGAAAAGCGTACGTCCCGGGAACAGCCTTTCCACGTGCTGGGTCCCGCCCGGTGAGACGACCTTCTCACGTAGGAGTCAGGGTTACCTTACTTGTGAGCGAAAGCACTGCTCGGAGGGCTACTCCACGGCCGGCATGTCGAGGGCGGTCGTGCTGTCGTCTTCTATACGGCGGCGTAGCGAGGTGGTCGCCAGCGTTATCGCCAGCACCACCAGCAGGACCGAGACGACCACCAGGGCCAGCGCGGTCTTCTGCACGCCGCTGAGGCCGCCTCGGCTGCCGGCGACCGGCGCGAACCCACCGATCGTGCCCTGCGAAGCGGTCGGCCCGATCGCGCCCTCCGGCGTCGGCGACGGCGTGGCGGTGGCCTCCGCGGCGGTGATCCGGAAGCTCATCTGCATCTGTTTGGTGCCCCGGCCCGAGGTCAGGGTGCCGAACACGGCGCCGGACAGCGGCGCGAGGCGCTGGGCCTCGAGGGTCGCCACCAGCGGCAGCGTCGTGGTCGCGGTCTGGCCCCCGCGCAGCCGGCCAAGGTCGCAATGCGTGCGCGGGCCGGCGGCCCGGCAACCGCTCGGCTGGCCGACGACCGTCACCCCATCGGGGAGCAGCACCTCGACCGAACCGGCCGGCGAGCCGTCACCGGTGTTGCTCAGCCGGACCTCGAGGTTGGCCGGCTGGGTCGGCGAGCCGAACGCGACCTCCGAGGCCGCCAAGCTGATCCCGGCCACCGGCGGACCGGGCGGGAAGAGCACCGCGAAGCCCTGGTTGTCGGTCACCGTGCCGAGGTCGGGCCGGCTGAGCGCACCGGCGGTGACGTCGACCGAGCCACCCAACGGCATCTTCCGCCAGGCGTCGCCGGCCACCCGGACCCGGATCGAGGCCGAGAAACGCAGGCCGGGCCCGGCGATCCAGGAACCGCACACATACGTACGCCCGGTGGCGAGCGAGCATCCCGGCGTGCCGGCGTCGGTCACGCCCACCGGCAGCGTGTAGCGCATCGCCACCCGTTCGACGATCGAACCGGTGTTGGCCACCGTCACCCGCAGGTCCGTGGCGCTGCTCGAGCGCGACCAGTAGGACCGGCCGAGGGTGATGTCACTTGTCCAGACCAGCGCACCCAACTGCGGCCGCTGGCCCGGCAGCACCGGGCCGGGCTGGCCCGGCGGCTTGATGGTCGGCCCCGGCCCGCCGGTCGGCTGCACCGGCGGCGCCGTGGTCGGCTCCGGGTCGGTGGTCGCCTCGCCGGTCGGCTGCTCGGTCTCGGGATCGGTCGGCGGCGGCGGGACGGTCGGCTCCTCCGTCGGCTGCTCGGTCGGCTCGGCGACGGTCGGCGGAGCATCGGGCTCGGTCGCGCCCGGGTCGGGCTCGCCACCGTCGCCGCCCGGATCGGCGCCTGGGTCGAACGCGACGGCGACGCCGCCCGGGCCGGTCGCGCCGGCTCCCATCGACGGGATCGTCACGACGAGCACCATCACACCGGCCGCGATCAGACCGGCGGCGAGCGCCCGCAGAAGCGCGAACGCGCGGCGTCTGCTCGACATGGCACCTCCGGCCTACGTTGGGGTGCTTCATTATTCGGCGATAGTTGCCTCCGGACACCAGTTGGGTCGGAAACAAAACCGTAACTACCGCCGCTCCGCCGACCAGCGCGGACTTATCGGTCGGCACGAATAGCCCGAACGGCGGTAAAGTCCCGGCCATGACGGGTTACCTCGGGTCCTACGTGACGCTGGGGCTCCTGTTGGTGGCCAGCGTCTTCATCTTCGTCGGCGCGTTCACGGCCAACCGACTGCTCAGCCCCGCCGATCCGGCCGAGCCGGAGGGCAAGCGCAAGACCTACGAGAGCGGCGTCGACCCGGTCGGCGGCGACTGGGCGCAGGTGCAGATCCGGTATTACGTCTACGCGTACCTTTATGTGCTCTTCGCGGTCGAGGCCGTTTTCCTCTTCCCGTGGGCAGTCGTCTTCGACCGCCCGGGCTTCGGTGTGACCACACTGGTGGAAATGGCCATCTTCGTGGCGGTCCTGGCGCTCGGCATCCTCTATGCCTGGCGGAAGAAGATCCTCAACTGGACCTAGGCCAGCCCGCGCCGGGAGACGGCCGGCGGGCGGTCGCCGCGGATCGACGAGACGGTGTCGAGCACCCGGCGGGTCTCGCGCACCTGGTGTGCCCGGAAGAGCCGGGCGCCGAGCCAGGCGGAGACCGCCGTCGCGGCGAGGGTGCCCTCCAGCCGCTGGTCGACCGGCAGGTCGAGGGTCTCGCCGATGAAATCCTTGTTGGACAGCGCGACCAGCACCGGCCAGCCGGTCGCGACCAGGTCGCCGAGCCGGCGGGTGAGTTCCAGCGAGTGCCGGGTGTTCTTGCCGAAATCGTGTGCGGGGTCGACGACGATGCCGTCGGGGCGTACACCCAGATCGGTTGCCCTCCGCGCCAGCGTTGTGACCGTCTCGACCACGTCGGCGACCACGTCGTCGAAGGCCGCCCGGTGCGGGCGCGTGCGGGGGCGCAGGCCGCCGGCGTGGGTGCAGACCAGCCCGGCACCGGTCGCGGCGGCCACCTCGGCCAGGTGCGGGTCGGCGCCGGCCCAGGTGTCGTTGATCAGGTCCGCGCCGGCCGCGACCGCCTCGGTGGCGACCTCGGCCCGCCAGGTGTCGATCGAGATCACCGTCTCCGGGAACGCGGCGCGCACCGCGGCCACCGTCGCCACCGTGCGGGTGATCTCCTCGACCGGGTCGACGTGATCACCGGGGCCGGCCTTGACCCCGCCGATGTCGATGATGTCGGCCCCGTCGCGGACGGCGGCCTCGACCGCGTGCAGGGCGGCGTCCGCGGCATATGTGGCGCCGCGGTCGAAGAACGAGTCCGGTGTCCGGTTGACGATCGCCATCACGACGAGGTCGGTCGGGCCGAAGGTCCGCGGTCCCAGCCGCAACTCGCCCGACATGCGCTCTCCTCGTGTGTCGCCCTGGGTCCTCCGGCTTGATCCTTGCCCGCGAAGGTGGACGACGGGGTGGCGGGGTCGACCCTCCCGGCCCGACATGCCACGATCGGGCGTATGGGTCAGCTACTCCTTATTGTGGTCGTGGCGGTCACCGTCGCGGCGGTCGTGTTCGGCGTGACCGTGTTGGTCAGCGGGCGCGACGCCGGGCTGCAGCCCGCCGAGCCCGACGGGCGGGCGTTGCCGCTGCCCACGACCCGGCCACTGCAGGAGTCCGACCTCGGCGAGGTGCGCTTCGACCTGGCCACCCGCGGTTACCGAATGGCACAGGTCGACCAGGCGATGCGCCGGGCGGCCTACGACATCGGCTACAAGGACGAGTTGATCGGAGTGCTGGAGGCCGAGGTCGGCGCGCTCCGCGAGGGCCGGGTGCTCGATGCCGACGCCCTTCGCCGGGCCCGCGAGGCGGCCCAGGCACCGGCCACGACGCAGGCCGGGGCGGCCGAGCCGGCCAAGCGCGACTGGACCGAGTTCACCCGCCCGGCTGAAGCTGACGAAATCGCGACCGAGCCGGCGGCGACCGAAACTGACCCGGCCGGCACCGCGGAGCCGACCGCCGACCGGGCCGCGGCGCCCGCCGACGAACCGGCCGCCGACCGGGCCGCGGCGGCCGCCGACGTACCGCCCGCCGACCGGGCCACGGCGCCCGTCGACGAACCGGCCGCTGCGGGCGAACTGGTCGACCGCTTGGTCGGGAGCGGGGCGACCGCCGGTTCCGACCAGCCTGCTGAGCAGCCGTCAAGCGACGAGCCGGCCACCCACCGGGCAGCCGACGAGCAGCCGGCCGCGGCCCCGTTCGACCAGGCAGCCGCCGGTCGGGCCGGCAATGACCTGGCAGCTACCGACCCGGCGGAGACGGACCGGGCGAGCCAGGCCCAGGAGCCGGTCGCCGAGGCGAGCGCCGAAGGCGCCTCGCCGGCGACGGCAGCCGAGCCGGCCACCGACGAGGCGGTCGCGCCGGCCAAGGCCCGCACCCCCGCGCGCCGCACGGCCACCCGGACCTCGCGTCCCACGAAGCGGACAGCGGCGCCGGCCGATCTGGGTCCTTCCGCAGAAGACGCGGATTCCGCCAAACAGCGCGACGAGGCCGAAACCTCTTCGGGCGTCGGCACGCCGACGGAGGACGCGGGATCGGCACGCCGATGAGGGAGGAAGACCTGCGCGAGGCCGCCCAGCCCGGCGCCGGAGAGGTCACCGCGACGGTCATCATCAAGGCACCCGCGAAGCAGGTGTACGAGGCGTTCACCGCCTGGCGCCGGCAGGGCGAGTGGATCCCGTTCACCACCGTCCGGGTGGTCTCCGGCGACGGCGGCGAGGGCACCGTGATCGAGGCCGTCACCGCACTCGGGCCGGCCGTGCTCCGCGACGAGTTCCGGGTGGCCCGGCTCGACCCGCCCTACGAGGTGCGGGTCATCCACCAGGGCCGGCTGCTGCGCGGGCCGGGCGTGCTGCGCTGCACCCCGATGGGCACGGACCGCACCCAGGTGGTCTGGCACGAGTGGTTCCACCTGCCTGGTGGCGCCGCCGGCCGGGTCGCCTGGCCGGTGCTCTGGCCTGGTTCGAAGCTGAGCCTGACCCAGGCCCTCAAGCGCTTCGCCCGGCTGGTCGAGGCCGGCCGGCTGCCCTGACGTTCTGTCGTACCCCACTCATAGGGTTTTGCCTGTGACAGACCTCGTGATCGGCGCCGACGGCAAGGCGCGCTGCCCGTGGGGCAGCAGTCCCGACTACCTCGCCTACCACGACACCGAGTGGGGCCAGCCGCTGCACGGCGACGATCACCTCTACGAGCGGATGACCCTGGAGGCGTTCCAGTCGGGCCTGTCCTGGCTGACCATCCTGCGCAAACGGGAAAACTTCCGGAAGGCGTTCGGGAAATTCAAGATCAAGACCGTCGCGGCGTACGACGAGGGCGACGTCGCCCGCCTGATGGCCGACACCGGCATCGTGCGCAACCGGCAGAAGGTCGACGCCGCGATCAGCAACGCCCGCGCCGCACTGTCGGTCGAGGGCGGGCTGAGCAAGCTGCTGTGGTCCTACGCGCCGCCGCCGCGCGAGCACCGGCCGCGCTCGGGCGCCGAGGTCCCGCCGATCACCCCCGAGTCCACGGCGATGGCCAAAGACCTCAAGAAGCGCGGCTTCCGCTTCGTCGGCCCCACGACGGCCTACGCGCTGATGCAGGCCACCGGCATGGTCGACGACCACATCGAGGGCTGCCACGTGCCGCCGCACTGACCCGGCCGCCCGCTGTGATGGGATGGTTGACATGGCACAGTGGGCGGTCGTCATCCCCGAGGCTCGGCTGGCCGCCGAGCGGCTCTTCCACCACGAGACGCTGGAGCTCTCCGACGTCGGCGACGCCCCCCGCCCCGTCGCGGGCGACGAGGTGCTGGTCATCGCCGAGGCCGAGCCTCCGCAGATCGTCGCCCTGGGCCGGGTCGCCTCGGCGGCCGGCCGTTCCGACGACGACCCCGACAACGCCGACGTGGCCGCGCCCGGCCCGGTGGTGGTCACCTACACCCGGCGGTTCTTCGACGACCCGGCCGCGGCCGCCGAGCTGACCCCGGCCGGCCCGGTCACCCCGGTCGACGGCAGCACCTTCGCGACCCTGACCGCCCGCGTCGCGCCCGCCGTCGACAACCGCACCTGGCTGGTCAGCCTCGACCTGCCCATCGAGGCACCCAACCCGGCCGAGGCCGTCCGCCTCTTCTGGTCCTACGTGATGGAACTGGGCCCGCGCGAACTCCCCACCTACGTCTCACCGTCCGACGACGAGCTGGCCATGCAGGCCTTCGTCCTCGGCGAGGAAGCCAACCAGGACCCGGAAGAAGACGACTAGAACCGCGCGGCCTTGATGCCGCCGCTAGCGGCCCTCGAACGTGGGCTTGCGCTTCTCGACGAAGGCCAGCGTGGCGTTGCGGTGGTCGGCCGTGGCGCCGCTGATGGTCTGGGCCTGGGCCTCCGCGGCCAGCGCGTCGTTGAGCGTGCCGGCGTCGCCGACCGAGAGTTCGCGTTTGATCGCGCCGTAGGCCACCGTCGGGCCCGCCGCCAGCCGCGCGGCCAGTGCCTGGGCCGCCGGCAGCACGTCGGCGTCGGCCTCGACCACCCGGGTGAGCAGGCCCAGCCGCTCGGCCGCCTCGGCCTTGACCGGTTCGGCCAGCATCAGCAACTCGATCGCCTTGGCGTGGCCGACCAGGCGGGGCAGGGACCAGGACAGGCCGGTGTCGGCGGCCAGGCCGACGTTGGCGAACGCCATCAGGAACGAGGTGCTCGGGCCGCCGATGCGGAAGTCGGCCAACAGGGCGAGGCCCGCGCCGGCGCCGGCCGCCATCCCGCCGACCGCGGCGACCACCGGTTTGGGCATGCTGCCCAGCCGGGACGCGATCGGGTTGTAGTGGCGGCGGACCGTGTCGAGCGAGTCGGACGTGCCCGACTCGAGCACCCCGACGTGCTCGCGCAGGTCCTGACCGGCGCAGAACGCCCGGCCGGCGCCGGCCAGTACGACCGCGCGGCAGGACCGGTCGGTTTCCAGCGCGGCCAGCGCGTCGCGGAGCGCCTCCTTCAGCGGCACGTCGAGCGCGTTCATCGCCTCGGGCCGGTTGAGCGTCAGCGTCACCACCGCGTCGGTGCGGTCGACCAGCAGCACGTCACTCACGTCTCAGGAACCTTTCGATCGGGCGGCCCGCAGGCCCGCGTCGAGACAGCTTTCCACGTAGCGGTCGGCGGCCGGGCGCAACCGCGTCGCGTGCCGGTCGAAGAACGCGGCCGCGTTGCTGCCGGCCCAGCGCTCGGGCAGCAGGGCCGGCGGCAGTTGCGGGTCGCGGAACAGGAACGTGCGCCAGGCGTGCACGAGCCGGAACCGCGCCGCGTACGCGAGTTCGTCATCGCTGCGCGGCGTGACCTGGGACAGCAACGGCCGCTGCTCGGCCACGAACGTCTCGTAGGCGTTGCCGATCTCTTCCAGGTCCCAGGCGCGGCGCACGACCGCCATCGCGCCGGACGTGCCGGCGGCGTGGGTCGCGGTGAACCGCTCGTAGCCGATGCCGGTCTCCACCAGGAGGGCGTCGACGTCGGCGCCGGGCCGGGTGGCGACCCAGGTGCGCTCGTCGAGCATCCCGTAGCCGAGATAGCTCAGGTTGGCGCCGAGCCGCTGCCGTTCCCGGCGCGCGGCCGGCGCCTCCAGGACGATCAGGTCGAACCGGCCGTCCCAGCCTGCCCGGTTGGTGCGGTAGATCCGGGCGGCGGCCTCGTCGAGTCGCCTGGCCGCTTTGGACGTGATCAGATAGCCGGGCCCGGTGCTCAGCCGCAGCGGGTGCAGCCAGCCTTGTCGCACCATGCGGGACACGGCTGTGCGCACCGCGGGCGGTGCGATGCCGAGGGGTGCGAGCAGGCGCACCAGGGCGGCGACGGGAGCCCTGCCGCCACGGGGGCGCAGGTAGTCGCCGTAGAGGTCGAAGAGTGCCGACCGTGCCTGCATGACCGCACATTGTGACAGCCACTTTCAAGATAAGCTAGATGCTGTCACATCAATACCGCCTCGGTTTGGGTCCAGCGGTGGTTATCAGGGAAAATCATTGGTCGGCGCCCTGCGAGGCGCCCTCGGGTAATACGGTGCCACGGGCCGTAGCGTGGTGCCGCTGTAACGAAGTGGCTGTGGGATAACCCACCACCCTGGCGAGTCTGAGGGGAGACAACATGGCGGCGATGAAGCCGCGGACGGGCGATGGTCCGCTGGAGGTCACCAAGGAGGGCCGGGGCATCGTGATGCGGGTTCCGCTGGAAGGCGGAGGGCGGCTCGTCGTTGAGATGACCCCTGACGAGGCCAACGCGCTCGGTGACGCACTGAAGACCGCCGCCGGCTGACGTCCGACCGCGCCCGCCGGCACGCCCACCCGGGCTGCCGGCGGGCCTCCTTGTTCAGCGACACAGTCTCGAAGCGACACCAGTTCCACAGCACAGAGCCCGGGAGGCCGGCGTGCCCACAATCCGTTTCATCGACCCCGCAGACGCCGACGCCGACACGATCGTCGTGCCCATCCGGGCCGGCGCGCCGCTGACCGAGGGCCTGCCCGACGACGTGGTCGCGATGGCCGCGACGCACAGCGGCAAGCCCGGCGCCGTGGAGGTGCTGCCCCGACCGACCCAACGACCGTCGAAGGTGCTGCTGGTCGGCGCCGGGGAGGGCGCGAGCGGCTGGCGCGCCGCCGGCGCGGGCCTGGCCCGTTCCACCGCCCGCACCGCCTCGGTCACCGTCGCCCTGCCGACGGCCGAAGACCCCGACATCCGCGCGTTCGCCGAGGGTGTCCTGCTCGGCTCCTACCGGTTCCGGCTCGCCGGCCCCCGTGCCGACGGCCCGCCTGAGCTCACCGAGGTGCTGCTGGCCGGCCCGGCCGACGAGGCCGCGCTCGCCGCCGCCCGGGCCACCGCGGCCGCCACCACGCTGGCGCGCGACCTGACCAACATGCCGTCCGACGTGAAGACCCCGCAGTGGTTCGCCGAGCGGGTCACCGAGGCCGCGGCCGCGTACCCCGGCTTGACCGTCTCGGTTCGTGACCCTGAGCAACTGGCGGCCGAGGGCTTCGGTGGCATCCTGGCCGTCGGCGGCGGTTCGTCGCGCGGCCCCCGCCTGGTCGAGATGTCGTGGGCGCCGGAGGGCGCGTCCCAGCACGTGGTGCTGGTCGGCAAGGGCATCACCTTCGACACCGGCGGCATCTCGATCAAGCCGCGCGACTCGATGAAGCTAATGCGCAAAGACATGGGCGGCGCCGCGGCCATCATCGCCGCCACGATCGGCGCCGCCGCCCTCGACCTGCCGGTGCGGATCACGGCGCTCGCCCCGCTCGCCGAGAACATGGTCAGCGGCTCGGCCTACCGGCCCGGCGACGTGATCCGGCACTGGGGCGGCCGCACGAGCGAGAGCAACAACAGCGACGCCGAGGGCCGCCTGGTCCTGGCCGACGCGCTCGCCTACGCGGTCGCCCGGCTCGAGCCCGACCTGATCGTCGACCTCGCGACGCTGACCGGCGCCAACGCGGTCGCGCTCGGCAAGCGCACGGCCGCGCTCTTCAGCGACAACGACGCGCTGGTCAAGGCGCTCAGCGACGCCGCGGCCGACGCCGGGGAGCAGGTCTGGCGGATGCCGCTGACGACCGACTACCGCGACTTCCTCAGCAGCGAGGTCGCCGACCTGAGCAGCGTGACCTCCGAGGGCGGGGCCGGTGCGGTGATGGCCGCCCTCTACCTGGCCGAGTTCACCGGGCCGCTGCGCGACCGGTGGGCCCACATCGACATGTCGGCGCCGTCCTGGGTCGACAGCGACAGCTCCGAGCTGACCAAGGGCGCCACCGGCTGGGGCGTACGCACGCTGCTGCGCTGGCTGGCCAACTTCTAGCGGCGGACGGCGGTGAGCAGGCCGGCGCCGGTGGGTAGCAGCGCCGGCACCCAGTCGTCGGCGTCGCGCAGGTCGCGGACCACCTCGCGGATCAGCACGGTCTCGGGGTCGCGGGCGGCCGGGTCACCGATCCGGCCGCCGGCCAGCGCGTTGTTGACGGCCAGCACCCCGCCGGGCCGCAACAGCCGGCCGGCGGCGGCGACACAGGCGGCGTACTCGGTCGGGTCGGCGTCGACGAAGACCAGGTCGTACCCCCGGTCGGTGAGCCGGGGCAGCACGTCGAGCGCACGCCCGGTGATGATCCGGGTACGCGACGGCGCGAACCCGGCCTCCTGGAAGATCCGCCGGGCCACCCGCTGGTGTTCGTTCTCCACGTCGATCGTGGTCAGCACGCCGTCGGGGCGCATGCCGCGGAGCAGCCAGACACCGCTCACCCCCGTGCCGGTGCCGATCTCCACCAGTGAGCGGGCGTTGCCGGCGGCGGCGAGCAACCGCAGCGCCGCGCCCGAGCCGGGCGACACGCACGGCAGCCCCACCTCCTCGGCGAGCCGCCGGGCGGTCTGCAACACCAGGTCCTCCGGCGGGTACGCGTCGGCGAACTGCAGCGCCTGCGCTGTGGTCGGGCCGGCGGTGCCCATGGGTGAACCTCCGTGCGAGGGGAGCGGGGGGACCGGGTATGAGCGTAGAACCCACCGTCGGTGTTGGATGGACGGGCGGGTGGTTGGGCGTTCGGCAACTTCTGAATGCTCTTCAGCTATCCATGCAATCCTTGAGTCGGGGTAATGGGCGGGCGATCGGGAGGCGATGTGACCGACGGCTGGAATTGGCAGCAGCCTGGCGGCGGCCGGCCCACGGGCCAGCCGGTCCCGGGCGCCACGCCACCCAGCCACGGGCCGATCCCACCCAGCCACGGACCGTCGCCAGCCAGCCACGGGCCCACGCCAGCCAACCACGGGCCGATGCCGCCCGGTGCGGGTGCCGCGCCGACCAGCCCGACGCCCTACAACCCCGGCAGCGCGCCGGCCAGCCCGGTGCCCTACAACGCCGGCAGCGAGCCGACCAGCCCGATGCCCTACAACCCCGGCAGCGTGCCGGCCCGCCCGGTGCCCTACAACGCCGGCAGTGTGCCGGCCAGCCCGTGGTGGTCCGACGCCCTCGGCGACCCGTGGCGCGACCCGCACGCACCGGCCGCGGTCGTGTTGCGACCGACCACGACCGGCGCGGCCGAGCCGGAACCCGTCGTCGACCCCGACGCGCCGCGGCCGCCCGGCAACCGCTCGGTGCTGCTCGTCGCCGTGGTCTCCGCGCTTCTTGCCGGCCTGCTCGGCGGCTCGCTCGGCTACGCGTTCGCGGCCCGCAACGGCATCGGCGGCAGCCACACCGCGCTCGGCGGCAACGGCGCCTCACCGCCGGCCGCCGCCAACCGCCCGCCCGACTCGCTGGCCGGCGTCGCCGCGCGGCTGCTGCCCAGCGTGGTCACGGTGCGGGTGGCGTCGAGCGCCGGTTCGAGCCTCGGTTCCGGGTTCGTGGTGTCGCCCGACGGCTATGTGATCACCAACGACCACGTGGTCGAGGGCGGTGGCACGCAGACCTTCACCGCCGTGTTCAGCGACGGCAACACCGTGTCGGCCAAGCTGGTCGGGCAAGACCCGGAATCCGACATCGCGGTGATCAAGCTGGCCAAGGACGGCCTGACACCGGTGCAGTTCGGCGACTCCGACGCGATCGCGGTCGGCGACCCGGTGCTGGCCATCGGGTCGCCGCTGGCGCTGGCCAACACGGTCACCTCGGGCATCGTCAGCGCCGTCGACCGTACGATCCAGGCCGGCGACCCGGGCGGTCCGGTCCGCTACTACGCGGCGATCCAGACCGACGCGGCGGTCAACCAGGGCAACTCCGGCGGCCCGCTGGTCGACGGCGGTGGCCGGGTGATCGGCGTCAACGCGGTGATCAAATCGCTGGCCGCCGACGAGCAGAGCGCCGGCAACATCGGCCTGGCCTTCGCCATCCCGATCAACCAGGCGAAGCGGGTGGCGCAGGACATCATCGACACCGGCAAGGCCCGCCGCACGGTGATCGGGGCCAAGGTCACCAGCGGCCGCACCACCGGCACCGGGGTGCGCCTCGACACGGTCGAGCCGGGTGGCCCGGCGGCGTCCGCCGGGTTGCGGGCCGGTGACGTGGTGACCCGGATCGACCGGCACCCGCTGGAAGAGGCCACCGACCTGATCGCGTTGGTCCGCAAATACGCGCCGGGCGCCGTCGTCACGGTCGAGTACCGGCGTGGCTCGGAGACCCAGACCGCGTCAGTGACGTTGGCCGCAGACGCCCAGTAGCCGGGGTCCCGGGGCGTTCCCTTCCGGCGCGGGCCGCGCGTATGGTTGCGCCGGGGATCGCAAGAGGGAGGCCCGGGTGTTCGAAAACCTCAACTGGTGGGAGATCGGTCTCCTGATCCTGGTGGCCCTGTTGATCTTCGGCGACAAGCTGCCCAACGTGATCAGCGACGGCCTGCGGATGGTTCGCAACCTGCGCCGGATGGCCAGCAACGCGACCGGTGACCTGAGCCGCGAGCTCGGCACCGACATCCAGCTCGAAGACCTGCACCCGAAGGCGTTCATCCGCAAGCACCTGCTGAGCGAGGAAGAGCAGGAGAACCTGCGCAAGCCGCTGCAGAAGATGTTCGAAGACGCCAAGTCCGACCTCAGCGGCGTGCACCAGGATCTCAAAGACGTGGCGCAGGCCGCCGACCTCAAGTCAGCGACCCGCAAGCCGGTCACCGACACGGCGGCGAGCACCCCGCCGCCGCGCCGCTCGTTCGACGACTTTACGTAGAGCCCGTCAGCGACCCGCCGGGCGCAGGCCCAGCGACTTGCCGATCAGGGAGTCGCGCCGCACCGCGAGCCGGTCGGCGACCGCCGAGATGGCCTGGGCGGCCGGGGCGGTGGGCTCCGAGAGCACGATCGGCAGGCCGGCGTCGCCCGATTCCCGGACCCGGGTGTCGAGCGGGATCTGACCCAGCAGCGGCACCTCGGCGCCGAGCGTGCGGCTGAGCTTCTCGGCCACCACCGCGCCACCGCCGGAGCCGAAGATCTCCATCCGCTCGCCGGTGGGCAGTTCCAGCCACGACATGTTCTCCACGACGCCGATCAGGCGCTGGTGGGTCTGCAGCGAGATCGCGCCGGCCCGCTCGGCGACCTCGGCCGCTGCGAGCTGCGGGGTGGTGACCACCAGGATCTCGGCGCTGGGCAGCAGTTGGGCCAGCGAGATGGCCACGTCACCGGTGCCCGGCGGCAGGTCGAGCAGCAGCACGTCGAGGTCGCCCCAGTAGACGTCGGCGAGGAACTGCTGGAGCGCCCGGTGCAGCATCGGACCGCGCCAGACCACCGCCGCGTTCTGCGCGGTGAACATGCCGATCGAGATCACCTTTACGCCGTGCGCTTCCGGCGGCATGATCATGTCTTCGACCCGGGTGGGCCGGCCGGCCGCGCCCAGCATCCGGGGCACCGAATGGCCGTAGATGTCGGCGTCGACCACCCCGACCGAGAGGCCGCGGGCGGCCAGCGCGGCGGCCAGGTTGACGGTGACGCTCGACTTGCCGACGCCGCCCTTGCCGCTGGCGATCGCGTACACCCGGGTGCGGGATCCGGGCTGGGCGAAGGGGATCACCGGCTCGGCGCCGCCACCGCCACGGAGCCGGGTCTGCAGGTCCTGGCGCTGCTCGGCGCTCATCACGCCGAAGTCGATTTCCACGCCGCGCACCCCGGGGACCGCCGTGACCGCACTGGTGATGTCGGTGCGCAGCTTGTCGCGCAAGGGGCAGCCGGCAACGGTCAGCAACAGCTCGACCAGAACGAGCCCGTCTTCGTCGATCTTGAAGGATTTGACCATGCCCAGGTCGGTGATCGGGCGGTGGATCTCCGGGTCTTCGACCGTGGCGAGGGCGGCCTGGATGGCTTCCTCACGAGACGTGGCAGGTGCAGACATGGTGCAACTGTATGTCGCGGACGCGGTCGGGTCAGGCGTCGGTGTCGGCGTGGTCGTCGGGCTCACCACTGGGCGCCTTCGACCGCTTCTTCTTGCCCCGCTGCCGGTCCTCTAGTTCCTCGGCCAGGCGACCCAGCTCGGACCGCAGGAAGTCACGGGTGGCGACCTCACCGATCGCGAGCCGCAGCGACGCGATCTCCCGGGTGAGGTATTCGGTGTCGGCCTTCTGCGCCGCCGCCCGCCGCCGGTCCTCCTCCAGCGAGAGCCGGTCGCGGTCGGCCTGCCGGTTCTGCGCGAGCAGGATCAGCGGCGCCGCGTAGGACGCCTGCAACGACAGGATCAAGGTCAGGAACGTGAAGGTGTACGGGTCGAAGCGCCACCCCGACGGCGCCAGTGTGTTCCAGCCCACCCAGAGCAGGATGAACACGCTCATGTAGACCAGGAACCGCGCGGTGCCGAGGGCCCGGGCGATCGCCTCCGACCAGCGGCCGAACGACTCCGGGTCGAAGCGGGGGAGCTTGAGCCGGCGCGGCTCGCGCGGCTGGTCGAGCCGCGGTGCCTGCCGGGGCTCAGCCATCGGCGTTGCCGTTGCGCCCGTTGGGCGTCGTCGCGCGCGGCGGCACGGCCACCGGCGACGCGGGCGGCTCGTCGGGCACGTCGCGGTCGCGCCAGTCCGGCGGCAGCGTGTGGTCGAGCACGTCGTCGACCGTCACGGCGCCGACGAGCCGGTTGTTTGCGTCGACGACCGGCATCGCGACCAGGTCGTACATCGCCATCCGGCGGGTGATCTCGATCAGTGGAGTCTCTGGCCGCAACGGGCTGATGCCGCTGTCGACGACGCCGCCGATGATCTCCGACGGGGGCTCCCGGAGCAGTTTCTGGAAATGCACCATGCCCAGGTAGCGACCGGTCGGCGTGGCCATCGGGGGCCGGGCGACGAAGACCTGCGCGGCCACCGCCGGCGGAAGCTGCGGCTCGCGGATCCGGGCCAGCGCGTCGGCGACCGTCGCGTCCGGGGTGAGGATCACCGGCTCCGAGGTCATCACGCTGCCCGCCGTGCCGGCCGCGTATTTGAGCAGCTGCCGCACCGGCTCGGCCTCGTCGGGCTCCATCAGGTCCAGCAGCGCCTGGCGGTCGGGGCCGGGTAGCTCACCGAGCAGGTCGGCCGCGTCGTCGGCGTCCATCTCCTCCAGGATGTCGGCGGCCCGTTCCTGGTCGAGCACGGCCAGGATCTCCACCTGGTCGTGTTCGGGCAACTCGCTGAGCACGTCGGCGAGGCGCTCGTCGTCGAGGGCCGCGGCGACCTCGTTGCGCCGGGTGTCGGACATCTCCTGCAGCGCGTTGGCGAGGTCGGCCGGGCGCATCTGCTCCAACACGGCCAGCAGGCCGGCGGTGCCCTGGGTGTCGGTCAGCCCGATCAGCCCGCGGACCCGGTCCCATTCGAGCTCGACGAGCTGGCCCCGGCGGGTCAGCCGCCGGCTCGGCTGCCGCACGGCGACCCGGGCCAGCGACCACTCACCGGTGCGATTGGTGTCCATCGCCAGGTCGACCACGGTGCCGGGGGTCTCCTCGGGCATGATCGTGACCCGGCGGTCGAGCAGGTCTTCGAGGACCAGCAGCTCGTTGGGGCGCTTCTCGAACCGCCGCAGGTTCAGCATGCCGGTGTTGAGCACGACCGCCTCGGGGTCGATCGAGGTGAACCGGCCCATCGGCAGGAAGATCCGGCGGCGGCTGGTCATCTCGGCCACCAGGCCCACCACCTGGGGCGGGCGGTTGGTGGTGCGCAGCCGGGCGACGGCGTCACGGATCCGGCCGACCTGGTCACCGTTGGGGTCGTAGACCGGTAGGCCGGCGAGCCTGGCGATGTAGACCCGCGCCGTCGTCACTACCCAAGACTAATTGCCTAGGCTGATCCTCATGACGAGCGTGGCGTACGAGATCGTCGACGTCTTCACCGACCGGCCGTTCACCGGCAACCCGTTGGCGGTGGTGTTCGGCGCCGAGGAGCTGGCGGGCTCCCAGATGCAGGCCCTGGCCCGCGAGTTCAACCTGTCCGAGACGGTGTTCGTGCTGCCCCCGTCGCCCGGTGCCGACGCGACCTACCGGGCCCGGATCTTCACCCCGAACAGCGAGTTGCCGTTCGCTGGCCACCCGAGTGTCGGCGCGGCGGTGACCGCGAGCAACCGTGGGGTGTTCGCCGCCGGCCCGGTCGTGCAGGAGTGCGGCGCGGGTCTACTCCCGGTCGTGGTGTCCGGCTCGACCGCCACCCTGACCGGCGGCGTGGCCACGGTCGGCGAACCGCTCGACCCCGGCCCACTGCTGGCCGCGGTCGGCCTGACCGCCGAAGACCTCGACCCGGTCGCCCCGCCCCGGGTCGCCGGCTGCGGTCTCGAGTTCCCCTACCTGCCGGTCCGACCCGACGCGGTGGCCCGGGCCCGGCTCGACAGCTCCATGTCCACCGACGTGGACGTGTTCGCCTGGGACCCGCTGACGCGGACCGCGCACGTCCGGGTCTTCGTACCCGGCCTCGCGGTCCCCGAGGACCCGGCCACCGGCTCGGCGGCGCTGGGCCTCGGCGTGTGGCTGGTGACCGGGGGATTGCTGCCCGCCGACGGCGAGTCGAGCTACGTGGTGCACCAGGGCCTCGAGCTGCACCGCCCGTCGGTGCTGGAGTGCGTGGTCACCGCCGCGGACGGCGCGGTCACCAACGCCCGGGTGACCGGCAACGTCGTCCCGATCGCCCGCGGCGAGATGACGGTGCCGCCCTTCGTTGGATGAGCCGACTACCGGTATATGCCGATGGTCGGTAGCATCGACGCATGGCCATGCAGGAGCCGACCTTCTTCATCCTGACCGCGCTCGCCGGGCAGCCGTTGCACGGCTACGGCGTGATCCGGGCCGTCGCGGACCTGTCCGGCGGGCGGATAACGCTGCGCGCCGGCACCCTCTACGCCGCCCTCGACCGGCTGACCGAGGAAGGGCTGCTCGTCCTCGACCGGGAAGAGGCCGTCGACGGGCGGCTGCGCCGCTACTACCGGCTGACCGACGACGGCGGCGCCGCGCTGTCGGCCGAGGCCGACCGGATGCGGGCGAACGCGGCCATGGCCACCGCGCGGTTGCGCCGCATCGCTTTCGGGCCGGCGTCGTGAACACGCTCGAGCGCCGCTACCGCCGCCTTCTGCTGGCCTTCCCGCCGGCCTATCGCCGCCAGCGGGGCGAGGAGATGCTGACGACGCTGATGGACGGCGCCCCGCCCGACCGGACCCGCCCACCCGCGTCCGAGGCGTGGGAACTGCTGCGCGTCGGCCTGCGCCTGCGCCTCGGGCCGCCGCGTGGCCGGGTCTTCGGCGCGGTGACCGTCGTCGCGGCGATCACGATCGGCTACGCCGGCCTGAGCGCGGTCGCTCGGCAGACGGCCGACATGGGCCGCGAGACGATGGTGACGGCCATGTCGCTGTTGCCCGAGTCGATGGTGACGGGCAATGCCGACCGCATGCTGACCGCTTTCGGCGGCCCGACCGAGGTCGAAGCCATCTATCCGGCGGGGCCGGAGGCGCTCGACGGGCTGGCAACCGGCCTGCGCGACCGCGCGGTGGCCGACGGCTGGGCGGCGGGCCCGATCGGCCCCGGCCACCGCTTCACGTTGGATCGGGCCGGCGAGAGTCTGGTCGTCAGCGTCCTGCCCGGCGACCCCGGCCCGGGGAGCGGAGCCGCCTTCCAGGTGCGCTATCCGTGGCCGGCCTGGGCCCTACCGGTCGGTGCCGCCGTGGTCCTGCTGGGCGGGCTGACCGGTTGGCTGGTCGCCGCGTGGGTGCTCCGCCGCTTTCGGTCCCGTGTGCCGGCGGCCCGACTCGGGCTGGCGCTGCTCGGCCTGCCGAGCCTGCTGTTCGTCATCGCGGGCGGGGTCAGCACCGCGGCGGCCCTCTGGTCCGGGGCCATCCAGGTGGGCTTCGCCGGGCCGCTGACCGAGCGGCTGGGCCTGCTCGGTCTCGCGGCGACCCTGGTCCTGGCGCTGGTCCTGCCGGCCGAGCGCGCCACGGCCACGCCGCCGCAGCCGACCGACCCGGTCCGGTGGGGTGCCCGGCTGGTCCTGGCCGCGCACCTCGCGTTCGGCCTGGCCATTGCCACCGTCCTGGTCACCTTCACGGCCCGGATGCTCACCAGCGGCGTCGACCGGGCAACCATGCTCAGCGGCGCCCAGGACCCGAAGGACCTGTTGCCGCTGCCGGTGTTTCTCCCGGTGGCGCTGCTCTACTACGCCGGCGTGATCCTGTCGCCGCTGCTGCTCACCGTCTCGGTGCCGCTGCTGGCGACCGGCCGCCAGCGGGTCGGGCCGCTGGCCTGGAACGTGCTGCTGGTCGCGGCCGTCTCGGCCGTGGCACTGCCGGCCCTGCTGCTCACCCCCTACGGCGGCGACGCCGCCCGCTGGTGGCTCGACTAGCGCCGCTGGCCGCGCACCTTGTGCAGGCGGAACGGCTTGCGGGTGGGGCTGGTCGCCGCCGTCTCCCGGGGCGGCTCGGCCAGGCTGCCGTCGGGCAGGTCGGGCCGGGTCACCGCCGGCGTGTCCGCGGCCGGGGTCAGGCAGCTCAGCGTGCAGTCCATCGCCCAGCGTTCGAGCAGCTTCTCGGTCGGGCCCGAGGCGTTCAGCCGCTTGCCGCCCACCTGGGGCGCGACCGAGTTCCACTCCTCGTCGCCGGGCTGCACGCGGCGGACCTCGGCGGTGAAGGTGACGATCCGCCCACCGTGGTCGCCGCGCAGCGTCACCTCGGCGGTCGCGGCCTTGGCCAGGCCGGGCGCCTGCTGCTCGCCGATGCCGCTGACCAGGTAGAGCGCCCCGTCCACCGGCACGCACCAGAGCACCCGGGGTGCCGCGCCGTCGACAGACACCCAGGCCACGGCCGCCTTCTTGATCGCCTCTTGCACCACCGGGTCGCTCACCCCCTCATCCTGCCCGGCGCCGTGGCCCGCTGGCCATGGTCGACCTCGTCGAGCACGCCGCCGAGTCGGGTCACCGCGCGGCCGGACCAGTCGACGTCGGCGCCGAAGACCAGGTGGTCGACGAGGTCGGGAGCGGCCAGCCGGACGGCGGTCATGCCGACCTCGACCGCGCCGGTCAGCTCGTGGCTGCCACCGTCGCCGACGTAGAGGCACTCGGCCGGCGCGACACCGAGCCGCTGGCAGGCGGCCAGGTAGATGTTCGGGTCGGGCTTGCAGACGCCCTCCTCGACGGAGAACACGGCCGTGTCGAGCAGCGGGGCGACCGACAGGCTGGGCAGCAGCAGCGGCAACTCGTGGGTGCAGTCACTGACCACTGCCGTACGCAGCCCGCGCAGCCGCAACGCCCACAGCACCGGCACGGCCTCGTTCCGCAACTCCGTGTCGTGCCGGACGGCCCGCAGCCGGCTCGCCACCGCCGCCTGGACCGTCTCGTCGGACGGGTCGGCGCCGGCCCGGGCGGCGATCCAGCGCAGGTTGTCGGCCGCGGAGCCGAGGTCGCCGCTGGCCCGCCGGTAGTAGGACGCGTCCAGTAGGGCCGTCATCAGCGCCGGGTCGCATCCCAGGATGCGGGCGGTCTCGAGGTGGTCGGGGCCGCGGCGGACCGGCCGGGTCAGAGTGCCGAAGAAGTCGAACACGACCGCGCGTAATGCGGGCACCGTCAGCCTCCATGGCATGACCCGGGGCAGTAGCTGGCAAGACCGGGGAAGCTTATCGACGGCGACCGGAGAGACCTATCGGCTGATCGACCGACCGTAGTCGGATAGCCGCAGTATGTGATTTGTGAGGATGGTTCACTGTGCACCGCCCCTCGCTCGACCCCGCCGCCACCCTGGCGCTGGTCGTCGCCGTCCTCGCCGTCTCCACCTCGGGCCCGCTGATCGCGTTCGCCGCCGCCGCGCCGGCCCTGGCCATCGCCTTCTGGCGCAACGCCCTCGCGGTCGGGGTGCTCGGCCCGATGTCGCTGATCGCCAAGCGCCACGAGTACGCCAACCTGGGCCGCCGCGAGGGCCTGTTCTGCGTGCTGGCCGGTGTCGCGCTCGCGGCACACTTCGCCGCCTGGATGCCCAGCATCCGGTTCACCACGGTCGCGGCGTCCACAGCGCTGGTCGCCACCCAGCCGGTCTGGCAGGGGTTGATCTCGGTCGCCTCGGGCCGCCGGCTGCGCACGGTGACCTGGATCGGCATCGGCGTCGCGGTGCTCGGCGCGGCGCTGGCCACCGGCGCCGACTTCGGCGTCTCGTCCCGGGCGGTGCTGGGTGACCTGCTGGCGCTGGTCGGCGCGATGATGGCGGCGGCATACACGGCGCTCGGCGAGCGCGCCCGGGTGACGCTCAGCACCAGCACGTACACCACCATCTGTTATGGGGTCTGCGCCGTGCTCCTGCTGGTCATCTGCCTGGCGTCGGGGCAGCGGCTGGGCGGCTACCCGGGCTCCAGTTGGCTGGCGATCCTCGGCCTGGTGGCCGGTGCACAGTTGCTCGGGCACACGATGTTCAACTACGCGCTGCGCCGGGTCTCGGCGACCACGATCAGCGTGCTGATCCTGCTGGAGGTCCCGGGCGCGGCGATCATCGCCTGGCTCTGGCTCGGCCAGGTGCCGCCGGCCAACTCGCTGCCGGGCCTGGCCCTGCTCCTGGTCGGCGTCGCGATCGTGGTGCTCGGCGGCGCCCAGGCCGGCCGCCGGGAGCGGGCCCGCGCCGCCCGCGATCTGGAAACCGCCGCCCTGCCCTAGCCTGTCGCCTGCTCGCTGGCCTTCCAGAGCGCGGCGGCCAGGGCCGGGTCGGTCGCCTTGGCCGAAACCCGGCGCGGCTTCTTGTCGTAGTAGTAGGCGCCGTTGACCAGCCGAGCCGGGTCGGCGGTGGCCAGCCAGACCAGCGTCTCGGCGCCCTTGTCGGGGCCGCGCAGCAGCGGGCTGTGCTTCATGCCCCAGGCGACGAACCGGTTGTCGTTGTAGAACCGGGTGCGCACCGCGCCCGGGTGGAACGAGTAGGCCAGCATGCCCGGGAACTGCCGGGCCGCCTCGCCGGCGAACAGGATGTTCGCCTGCTTGCTCGTGCCGTAGGCCAGGAACGGGATGTAGCGCTCCAGCGGCCGGTTGAGGTCGCGCGGGTCGAGGTTGCCCCAGCGGTAGGCGCCGGACGCGGTCACCACCGTGCGCCCGATCCGGTCGTGCAGCAGCACCGTCAGCAGGAAGCTGGCCAGGTGGTTGGCCTGGATGGTCAACTCGTTGCCGTCGACGGTGGTGGCCGGGTGCAGCACGATCGCGCCGGCGTTGTTGGCGAGCACGTCGATCCGGTCGTACGCGGAGCGCAGGTGCGCGGCCAGCGTGCGCACGTCGTCGAGCGAGGAGAAGTCGGCGCGGTAGGAGGCCGGGAGCGTGCCGGTCGCGTCGCGTACTTCGGAGGCGGCCGCGGTGAGTCGGGCCGGGTCGCGACCGACCAGGACGACCTGGTCACCGCGTCGGGCCAGGGCGACAGCGGCGGACAGACCGATGCCGGAACTGGCGCCGGTGATCACTACGACTCGCCCGGTCACATCTTCCACTGCTTGGTTCTCCTCGGTCTTCGCGCGAGGTTACCGTTTGGCTAACTGTAACGATCGTGAGGAGCAGTCGATGGTCGCTGCCGGCCGCCCGCGCCGATCCTGTCTCGCCGTACCCGGTTCCAGCCTGAAGATGCTCGACAAGGCCCGGGGACTGCCGGCCGATCAGGTGTTCCTCGACCTGGAGGACGCGGTCGCGCCGCTGGCCAAGCCGGAGGCCCGCAAGAACGTGGTCGCCGCGCTCAACGAGGGCGACTGGGGCGACAAGACCCGGGTGGTGCGGGTCAACGACCTGACGACAGCGTGGACGTACCGCGACGTGGTCGAGGTGGTCGAGGGCGCCGGGGCCAACCTGGACTGCGTGATGCTGCCCAAGGTCCAGTCGGCCGCACACGTCGAGTGGCTCGACCTCACGCTCACCCAGATCGAGAAGACGATCGGCCTGCCGGTCGGCGGGATCGGCATCGAGGCGCAGATCGAGAACGCGGCCGGGCTGGTCAACGTGGACGCGATCGCGGCCGCCTCGCCCCGGGTCGAGACGATCATCTTCGGGCCGGCCGACTTCATGGCCTCGATCAACATGCGGTCGATGGTGGTCGGCGGGCTGATCCCGGACTATCCCGGCGATCCCTACCACTACATCCTCATGCGACTGTTGATGGCCGCGCGGATGCACGACAAGCAGGCCATCGACGGCCCGTTCCTGCAGATCCGCGACGTCGACGCGTTCCGCGCGGTCGCGAAGCGCTCGGCCGCGCTCGGGTTCGACGGCAAGTGGGTGCTGCACCCGGGGCAGATCGACGCGGCCAACGAGATCTACGCGCCGGCGCAGGACGACTACGACCGGGCCGAACTGATTCTCGACGCCTACGAGCACGCCACCTCGGAAGCGGGCGGCAAGCTCGGCGCGGTGATGCTCGGTGACGAGATGATCGACGAGGCGTCGCGCAAGATGGCCCTGGTGATCGCGGCCAAGGGCCGGGCCGCCGGGCTGACCCGCACCACCAGGTTCACCCCACCGGAGTCCTGAGGTCAGGCCCCGTCGTTGCCGGTGTTGACCGGACCGGGCAGGATCGCTGGCATGGAAATCGACACTCAGGCCGACGACGGGTTGACCAGCGTTCGCCTCGACGGCCGGGTCGCCGTGGTCACCGGCGCGGGCAGCCCCGACGGCATCGGCTACGCGACCGCCCGCCGGCTGCGCCAACTCGGTGCCAAGGTGGCCATCGTGTCGACCACCCGCCGTATCCACGACCGCGCCACCGAACTCGGCGCCGTCGGGTTCGTCGCCGACCTGACCGACGAGGCCGAGGTCGGCGCGCTCGCTGACGCCGTCACCGAGCTGCTCGGCGACGTCGAGGTGCTGGTCAACAACGCCGGCCTGGCGAGCCGGGCGAGTCCCGAGGTGCTCCGCCCGGTCGCCCAGCTCACCTTCGACGAGTGGCGCTCCGAGATCGACCGCAACCTCAGCACGGCGTTCCTGTGCAGCCGGGCGTTCATCGGCGGCATGTCGGAACGCGGCTGGGGCCGCATCGTCAACCTCTCGGCCACCGCCGGCCCGGTCAACGCGTTGCCGACCGAGGCCGCCTACGCCGCGGCCAAGGCCGGGGTGATCGGCCTGACCCGGGCGCTGGCGATGGAGATGGTTGCCGACGGCGTGACCGTGAACGCGGTCGCGCCCGGCACGATCTACACCGCCGCGTCCACGGTCACCGAGCTCAAGCAGGGCCTCGGCACGCCGATCGGGCGGCCGGGCACCCCTGACGAGGTGGCCGCCGCGATCGCGTTCCTGTGCTCGCCCGCCGCGTCCTACATCACCGGCCAGATGCTGGTGGTCGACGGCGGCAACAGCGTGCGCGAGGCCCAGTTCCGCTAGGGCTAGTAGCCGCCGGTGTTGCCGATGCTGTCGTTCGTCGCGCCGAACCAGCCGAGCCCGAGGATTCCGCAGCAGATCAGCACCGAGAGGCCGGTGAAGATGTAGCTCAGCACCAGGCCCGCCGTGGCCAGGCCGCTGCCGTCTTCGCCGGAGGTGCGCAACTGCTTCTTCGCGATGTGGCCGAGCACGATGCCGGCCGGCGCGAAGACGAAGGCGAACACCAGCGACAGGATCGCCATGACGTTGGTGCCGCGCGCCTGCGGATATCCGTAGGCCGGCTGCTGCGGCGCGTAGCCGGGGTAGGCCTGCGCGTAGGGGTCCGGCTGCCCATAGGCGTTGGGCTGGGCGTAGGGGTCCGGCTGCCCATAGGGTGCGGGCTGGCCCGAGCTGGGCTGCCCCGGGATCTGCTGGCCGGGCGCGGGCGAGCCGGAGACCGGCGGCCCGTACGCCGGCGGGCCGGACTGCTGCGGGTCGTAGGGCTGCCCGGGCTGATAGGGGTCGGACTGGTTGCCGGGCGGTGGGTAGGTCATCGTCACTCTCCTGAGTCGTCCCCGGCACGCTACTAAACGCGAGGAAGCGAATCGCATCCCGAGTACGCCGTCAGGAGGAAAGATGTGGTCATGGCGCGCCTTGCCCAGACCCCCGGCCTCACCGACGTGCAGGCGTCGATCCTCGAAACGGTCCGCGAGTTCGTCGACAAAGAGATCGTTCCGCACGCGCAGCGACTCGAGCACGCCGACGAATATCCGGCCGACATCGTCGACGGCATGCGCGAGATGGGCCTTTTCGGACTGACGATCGACGAGGAGCACGGCGGCCTCGGTGAGTCGCTGCTGACCTACGCCCTCGTCGTCGAGGAGTTGTCCCGCGGCTGGATGTCGGTCTCGGGCATCGTCAACACCCACTTCATCGTCGCCTACCTGGTCGCACAGCACGGGTCGGCCGAGCAGCGGGCCGCCCTGCTGCCGCGGATGGCGACCGGCGAGGTGCGCGGCGCCTTCTCGATGTCGGAGCCGGGCTGCGGCTCCGACGTCGCCGCCATCCGGTCGACGGCCCGGCGCGACGGCGACGCGTACGTCCTCGACGGTCAGAAGATGTGGCTGACCAACGGCGCCCAGTCCGGGGTGGTGGCGACGCTGGTCAAGACCGACCCGGCCGCGGAGCCGGTCTACCGCGGCATGACCTGCTTCCTGTTGGAGAAGGAGCCCGGGTTCGGCGAGACCGCACCGGGGCTGACCATTCCCGGCAAGATCGCCAAGATGGGCTACAAGGGCGTCGAGACGACGGAGATGATCCTCGACGGCGTCGCGGTGCCGGCCTCGGCGGTGCTCGGCGGCCCCGACCAGGTCGGCCAGGGCTTCTACCAGATGATGGACGGCATCGAGGTGGGCCGGGTGAACGTCGCCGCGCGCGCCTGCGGCATCGCGATCAGGGCCTTCGAGCTGGCCATCGCGTACGCCCAGCAGCGGCACACGTTCGGCGAGCCGCTCGCCGGCCACCAGGCCATCGCCTTCAAGCTGGCCGAAATGGCTACGAAGATCGAGGCCGCACACCAGATGATGGTCAATGCCGCCCGGCTCAAAGACGCCGGCGCGCGCAACGACGTCGAGGCCGGGATGGCCAAGCTGCTCGCGTCGGAATACTGCGCCGAGGTGGTGCAGGAGTCGTTCCGCATCCACGGCGGGTACGGGTACTCGACCGAATACGAGATCGAGCGGCTGATGCGCGAGGCCCCGTTCCTGTTGATCGGCGAGGGCACCTCGGAGATCCAGAAGACGATCATCTCGCGGGGCCTGCTGAAGGAATACCGCCTCTAATGTGAGGGCGTGTCCTCACCGCCGCTGCGCCGCGACCGCAACTTCGTGCTGTTCTGGATCCTCCAGGGTGTCTCGGTCGCCGGTGACTCGCTGACCACACTGGCCGTGCCCGTCCTGGTGCTGGCGCTCACCGACTCGGTCTTCCAGATGGGCCTGGTCACCGGCGCGGTCGGCGCCGCCTGGCTGGTCTCCGGCGTGCTGGCCGGCTCGATCGTCGACCGCTTCGACCGCCGCACCGTGATGGTCGCCTGCGACGTGGCCCGGGCCGCCCTCTACGCCCTGGTCCCGCTGGCCTGGCTGGTCGAGCCGCACCTCTGGGTGCTCTACGTGGCGATGCCGCTCGGCGCCGCGGCCGGCATGCTCTATTCGGTCGCCTACATCACCGCCGTGCCCGCGCTGGTCGCCCGGGACCAGATCACCGAGGCCAACGGCCTGCTCTCGGCGACGTTCGCGGTCGCCGGCATCACCGGCCCGCTGATCGCCGGCGCCCTCTTCGCGGTGCTCGACCCGGCGTGGGTGATCGGCATCGACGCGGTCACCTTCGGGTTGTCGGCGGTCGCGATGTCGTTCGTGCGGATCAGGCCGCGGGAGGGCGCGCCCGAGCGCGAGTCGCCGATCCGCGGCTTCCTGACCGGGGCCAGGTTCCTCTGGGAGAACCCCGTGCTGCGCACCCTCACGCTGCTGCTGTGTGGGGTCATCCTGTTGACGTACACCATGGATGATCTGCTGATTTTCCGCCTGAAGAATGATTTGCACCAGGGCGGCGGCGCGGTCGGGGTGGTCTTCGCGATCGGCGCCGCCGGCAGCGTCGTGGCGGGCCTGGTCGTCGCGGCCGTGCGCCGGCGGCTCGGTTTCGGCGCGTGCTGGATCGGCGCCTACGCGCTGTCCGGGGTCGCCCTGGCCGGCGCCGGCAGCGCCACCGTGGTGCCGCTGCTCGCGGGCCTGGTCGCGGTGATCCTGTTCTGCCAGGGGATCGCCGGCACCTGCTCGATGTCGCTGCGGCAGGAGATCACCCCGGAACCCCTGCTCGGGCGGGTCACCTCGGCGTTCTGGACCATCCACTACCTGCCGGGCCCGCTCGGCGCGCCGCTGATCACGTTCGCCGCCGCGCGCGCCGGTGTGCCGGCGGTGACGCTCGCGCTGGGCGTCGGCCTAGCCGCGATCGCCCTGATCGCCGCCTTCTCCCCGCTGCGGCTGGGCGGCTTCAATCGCCCGGCGCATGGTGAAGCTCTGTAGCCGGGTCGTGTAGCCCAGGTGCTCGTTGAGCCGCCGCATGTCGGCGTTGCCCTTCTGCGTCCAGGTGTAGACCTCGGTGATGCCGACCTTTGCGGCATGGGCCAGTGACAGCCGCTTGAGATGAGCGGCGACCCCGCGCCCACGCCAGTCGCGGTCGACCACGGTGAGCGCGTTCTCCGCCCGGTGCGGGTTGTCGTCGTCGGCGATCAGCCCGGCCAGCCCGACCGGCGCCCCGCCGGCGACGGCCACGAACATGGCGGCCGGGTCCCCGATCCAGCTCACCCGCCACTCGTCGATCGGCGCGTGCATCGGCGCGATCAACGCCATGTCCTGGAACGCCTGCAGCGCGAGCCGCTCGTAGACCACGTCCCAGATCTCCGGCCGCTCGGCCACGGTGACGACCTCGACGTCAGCGCGCGGCCGCGGTGTCGGCTCCTGCCCGATCGCGCGAACCTGCTCGACCTGGCGGTCCACCTCAGCGAAGCCATGCCGCTCGGCGAACGCTTTGGACCCTAGGTCGTCAGCATGCCCAAGCACCTGGTCGACGCCGAGCGAGACGGCGTGCGCGAGCAGATGCGGCATGACCCGGCTGCCGATGCCTCGCCGCCGAAACTCAGGCAACACCCGCGGCGTGACCGTGGCCGCACCCGTGATGCTGGACCGATCGGCGACGGCGCTGCCCGCCAGCTGGCCGTCGAGCTCGACCAGCAGCACCAGGCTGTCGCGGGTGAGCGACGCCCGCATCTCGGCAACCGACGGCGCCCGCTCATAGGGCACCACGGTCATCCGCACGCGCCGCACCATCGCGAGGTCGTCATCGGAGGTCGCCCGCCGCACCGTCAACATGCCCGGACGCTAGCTCCCCGCCGGTCTTGTCGCGAGCGCATTTGTCGGCAACCCCCGCTTGCTCTGCACCCCTGTGGGAAGCGCGCCAGTCGCGGGGCGCCTACTCCTCCGCTCCGGTGGACGTCTCCTCAATCTGAGGTGCGGGCTTCCTCGTCTTGAACAGCGAAGCCGCCGCGCCGGCGATCGCTCCGCCCACACCCTTCACCGCGGTCAGCGCCTGCGGTGCGTCCGGGATGCCGTCGCCGTCGAGGTCGACACTTCTGAACGGACGAGCCACAGCGCCCGCCGCGGTCGATACGCCGCCACCCACCGCATTTGCGGCGTCGGAGACCCAAGTCGCGTCGCCTTCGCCGCGTCTTCCAACGCGGCGAATGCCCGATTCGGTTCGGCCTCGTCGTCGTCCTCGGGCTTCGGCTTCTCCGGAACGGCCAAATGCGCCGGGAACTGCGCCGGAGCATCAGCGAAGGCTACCCGGGCGGCCTCGACCACCTCGCGACCGAATACGAAGCGCGTAACGCCTCCGGCCAATGCGCCGACTCCGTATTCGACCGCCGCTTGCTGCTTCCCACTCAAGTTGGGACGCACCGCGTCCAGCTGGCCCGTCCGGATGGTGCGAACGAGGCTCTGCGCCGCGCCCCCGGGAAGCGTGTCCGCGAGTGTGTTGGCCCAGTGCGACCAATCGGTCCGACCGGCGGCGATCGCGTGTCCGACACCAACCGCACCTCCCGTCGACACACTCGCGAGGTCGGTTGCCATCGTCGCGATCTGCTGTTGGCTCACGCGCCCGTTCGACAGCCCGTACACCAGGGCGTGTGCTTGCTCTTTGTCGAGGTCCATGTGGTGAATGTCAGCGATGGCGAGCCCGAAGATCGCCGTGATCTCGAACTGGAGCTGCTCGTCGCCCGCCGGGAGAAGCGCGGCGACCCGCTCGGCTCCCGTCTTAGCGGCACCGAGCGCCACACTCTTGGCCGCCTTCGCGGCCATGCCCTTTACGGCCTCCTTGCCCGCCTTCTTCGCCGCTTGCTTGCCCAGACTCTTGGCGCCGCTCGTCGCGGCGCCACCGAGAGGAATCAGTGCGATGCCGACCTCGGCCGCTATGGCGCCGGCGGTAATGACGGCGCCCGCGGTGCTGATGGCGGTGACGTAGTGCCGTTCGAGCAGCCGGATCACTTCGGCGGGCGTCGCATCGGGATTTCGGCGGCGGACGCGCATGACGTATTTGCGAGCAATCGAATGTCGAGCGCTGACCGCCTTCGCGATATCGCGCGCGGCCTCCTCTTCGACGAGTTCAGCCTCGAATGTGCCCTCGGTCATGTCGGTCATCGATCAACCCGCTCCGGCTCTTTGAATATCCACTCGCGGACGGCTGGCGCGACAGTCT
This sequence comes from Asanoa sp. NPDC049573, assembly GCF_040676615.1. Taxonomy (NCBI): domain Bacteria; kingdom Bacillati; phylum Actinomycetota; class Actinomycetes; order Micromonosporales; family Micromonosporaceae; genus Asanoa; species Asanoa sp. NPDC049573. The sequence continues at coordinate 428,899 of NZ_JBFAPI010000002.1, read as the reverse complement.
GGCATTTCCCTGCGGCAGGGCGCTTCCTACAGGGGTGCAGAGCAAAGCCTCCGGAAGGTACCTTCCGCGGGTCCAGACGGGTGGGGATGCGGGGCTAGAGCAGGCTCAGGTTGGCGACCGCGCGTTCGACCGCGACGCAGCGGTTTTCGACATAGTCCAGGCCCGCCTCGGTGGCCAGCTTGCGGGCCTCGGCCGAGACGATGTCGAGCTGCAGCCAGACGGCGGGCGCCCCGGCCGCGATCGCGTCGCGGACCACGCCTGCGGCGTCGCGGGCCGGGCGGAAGACGTTGACCAGGTCGACCGGGAACGGGATCTCGGCGACCGTGCGGTAGACCTTCTCCCCGAACAGCTCGTCGGCGTAGGGGTTGACCGGGATGATGCGCCAGCCGTGGCGCTGCATCTGGCGAGGGACGGAATGCGCGGCCTTGTTGGGGTCGCGCGACGCACCCACGACCGCGATCACCTTGGCGTCGGCGAGGAGTTCCTGAGCATCACGCACGTTTCCGACTCTATCTCCGGTGCCCGGCCGGCGACTCGTCCGGCGCCGTGGCCTGGCGCACGATCGTCGGAGTGCGGCCGGGCGGCAGCGCCGGGGGAGCGCCGCCGTCGCGGAGGCGCCGGGAGAGCCGCTCCAGTTCGGCCGGGCGGCCGATCGCCGCGCGGTGCTCCGGATGCGCGACGTAATAGCGGATCGCGTCGGCCAGGAACCACGGGTGGATGTCGAGCACGTCGATCGGCACGTCGAGGCGTGGCCGGCGCTCGCGCGGCGGGCGCACCAGATAGCCGGTGCCGATCAACAGTTCCAATTTCTGGGTACGCAGCCGCGGCGCCCACGGCGTACCCGGGCGGATCGCCTCCCAGGGCACGTCGACGCGGTGCAGCCGGCCGGGGATGCGCAGCCCTTCCGGGCGCAGTTCGACCGTCGGCGGGATCAACAGCGAGTGCAGCAGCAGCGCGGCGGCGAGCAGGGCGGGCAGCGCGGACAGGGCGACGTCGACCGCGCCGCCGTCGGACGCGATCCAGTCGATGCCCAGTGCGGTCGCGGAGATCAGCACGACCAGCAGCGCGGATACCTCGATCGTGCGACGGCGGTTGGTCGGCGCCACGAACGAGTCGGCCTGGACGTCGAACGTGGCCGGCCCGGCCGGGCGCCAGCCGACCAGCGCGACCGTCACCACCACGCCGGCCAGCAGCGGGCCCAGGTGCAGCAGGAAGTCGAGGATCCAGACGGGGATGTCGAACGCGATCGCCGCCGCGCCCCAGACCACTCCCACGGTCACGGCGCCGAGCAGCCATCGCTGGTGCATGGCCGGAGCGTACCGGGGATAGGCGATCGTCAGTCGTCGTGCCCCGACCGAACGGGTTCGTCGCCGTCGCACCTGATCTTGATTTCGAACCTGCCACGCGGGCCCCGGAACTTCAGCTCGGCCTCGCGGCCCGCTCCCTGCTCGAGGTCGTCCACCGCGTAGCCCAGAGCCGGCGAGTAGCTCTTGATCGTCGCGACCCCGTCGACACACAGAGCGAAGGCGGTGCCGCCCGGGCTCGAGAAGCTCTTGAGCCCGGGTTCGGTGGCCGGGGCGGTCGTCGGCGCGGCCGTCGGCGCGGCCGTCGGGCTCGGTGTCGCGGTGCCGGTTGACGGCGCCGGTCGCGCAGTGGCCGCCGCCAGGTCGCGGGCCACGTCGGCCTGGCTGCGCACGCCACCGGGTGTGCTGGCGAGGCTGTCACCGACGAGCCGCAGGGCGCCGACGCCGGCCAGCGTCGCCACGATCACCACGGCGAGCCATCCGAGGACGGCGAGGCTCCGGCGGGACATCACCCGACTATGCCCTGCCCCGCGCTAAAAGCGGCACCGGCCGACGCTAAGAGAGGGTTAAGGGCTCCGCCGGCCGGCGCTGCGGGGGATACCGTGCGAGCTGTGCCGCGCCTGCTGCTCATCGAAGACGACCCCGCGATCCGCACCCCGCTGCTGCGGGCGCTGCGCGACCGCGGGCATGCCGTCGCGGCCGCGAGCACCGCGATGGAAGGGCTGCGGGCCGCGCTCGACGACAAGCCCGACCTGGTCGTGCTCGACCTGGGCCTGCCCGACGTCGACGGCGCCGAACTGCTCCGGATGCTGCGCGCGGTCAGCCGGGTGGCGGTGATCGTCGCCACGGCCCGCGACGCCGAGTCGGAGATCGTCCGGGTGCTCGACGCGGGCGCCGACGACTACCTGGTCAAGCCGTTCACCGCCGCACAGCTCGACGCCCGGGTGCGGGCGGTGCTGCGCCGCGGCGGTTCCGCCGCCGCGCCCGACGAGGCCATCGTCGTGGGCGGTCTGGAGATCCAACCAAGGTCACGCGGCGTACGCCTGGACGGTGCGCCGCTGGACCTGACACCCCGCGAGTTCGACCTGCTGCACCATCTCGCCACCCGGCGGGACGAGGTGGTCACCAAGCGCGAGCTGCTCACCGAGGTGTGGCAGATCCCCTATGGCGGCGCCGACAAGACGGTCGACGTGCACCTGTCCTGGTTGCGCCGAAAGCTCGGCGAGACCGCCTCCGCGCCGCGCTATCTGCACACCGTGCGCGGCGTGGGGGTCCGCCTGTCCGCACCCGGCGGCACCCCGTGAGGCGCCGGCTCACCCTGCTCGTCGCCGCGACCACGACGCTGACCCTGATCGCGTTCCTGGTGCCGCTGGCCCTGCTGCTCCGCGCCGTCGCCGAGGACCGGGCGACCGGCCGGGCGACGGCCGACATCCAGGGCATCGTGCCGGTGGTCGGCACCGACGACCGGCCCACCATCGAGCTCGTCGTCGGCCAGTTGGTGGCGATGTCCGGGCGGCCGGTCACGGTCTTCCTGCCCGACGGCGGTGCCCCGATCGGCACAGCGGTGAACCGCACGCCCGCGGTCGACCTGGCGGCGACCGGCACGAGCCTGACCGCCGAACTCGACGGCGGTCGGGAGATCGTGATCGGCGTCGGCCGCGCTGGTGGCACCGCGGTGATCCGCACGGTCGTTCCCCGGTCCGCCCTGACCGCCGGCGTGACCCGGGCCTGGTTGGTGCTGGCGGCGCTGGGGCTGCTCCTGGTGGTTCTCGGGCTGCTCGTGGCCGACCGGTTGGCGCGCAGCCTGGTGCGGCCGATCGACGAACTGTCGGCCGTCTCGCACCGGCTGGCCCGGGCCGAACTCGGAGCCCGGGCCACGATGCCGCCGGGTCCGCCGGAACTGCGCCAGGTGGCCGGGGCGCTCAACCACCTGGCCGAGCGGATCCAGGTGCTGCTGCGCGAGGAGCGCGAGCAGGTGGCCGACCTGTCGCACCGCTTGCGTACCCCGTTGACGGCGTTGCGCCTGGAAGCCGAGTCGGTCGGCGACCCCGATGACCGGACCCGCGTGACCGCGGGCGTCGACTCGCTGGAGCGGGCGGTCACCGGGCTGATCCGGCAGGCCCGCTGGCGCAGCGCCGAGTCGACCGACGCGTTCTGCGACGCGGTGGCGGTCGTACGCGATCGGGTCGAGTTCTGGACGGTCCTGGCCGAAGACACCGGGCGCGCGATGCGGTTGTCGCTGGTCGAGGGCCCGTTGCTGGTCGGTGTCGCCGCCGACGACCTGGCCGCGGCCGTCGACGCCCTGCTCGGCAACGTCTTCGCGCACACGCCCGACGGGACCCCGTTCGCGGTGTCGCTGTCGGCCGACCGGGTGCTGGTGGTGTCGGACTCCGGCCCGGGCCTGGCCGGCGCGGTGGTGTCCCGGGGCGTGTCGCGGGACGGCGGCACCGGCCTGGGTCTCGACATCGCCCGGCAGGCGGCGGGTGGCGCGCTCGACATCTCCGAGAATCCGGGTGGCGGCGCGGTCGTCGCGCTGCGGCTCGGGCCGCCGTCGCGTTCTTAACGCGTCCTTAGCGATCGCACAGCGCGGTGCTATCCGTCGCTCAGCGAACCTCGTCGGTATCGAAGCCGATACGGAGGTCACAAGAATGAAGCGCACACCGGTGATCGTCACGCTGGCCGGCCTGGCGGCTCTCGCCGTCACGGGTACGGCGCTGGCCGCGACCGACGACCCCTCGCCCGCGGGCAGCGCGGTCGCCAGCACCGCCGAGCCGACGCCGACGTTCGACGACAACCCTGGCCCGGACGACTCGCCGAGCCCCGACGCCGTGCCGACCGACGACGCGGCGCCGACTCCCAGCGACTCGGCGACCGACACCCAACCCCCGCTGCGCGGCAACGTCAGCGCCGCGGAAGCCGAGCGGATCGCGCTCGCCAGGGTCGGCGGTGGGAGCGTCACGAAGATCGAGTCCGAGTACGAGCACGGGTTCTCGACCTGGAAGGTGGAGGTCGTGCGGTCCGGCGTGGAGCACGACGTCTACGTCGACCGGGCCACCGGCCGGGTCATCAAGTCCGACAGCGAGGCGACCGACGACCGCGTCGGTGGCGGCCGGGACGACGGCCCGACCCACGACGCCGACGACGACAAGGGCGGCGACCGAGCCACCGGCGGCGACGACGACGGCCCGAACGACGACGCCGGCGACGACAAGGGCGGCGAACGCGGCGGCCGGCACTGAGCTCACCTTCCTGGCCACCCCCGCCCGCACCAGGGCGGGGGTGGCTCCGTCGTGATCCAGACTGGCGACATGACGTTGATCCTTGGCCGCAGCGACATCGCCGCGGCCGTCGACCTCGACGCGGTGTTGGACCTGCTGGCGTCGGGCTACCGGGCCGCCGCCGCCGATCCGGCGCCGCTGCGGATCCGCACCGGCCTGCCCGGCCCGGGCACCGCGACCTGCCTGCTGCCGGGCCTGCTGGCGGACGTGCCGGCGTACACGGTGAAAGTCAATGCGAAGTTTCCCGCCACGGCGCCCGCGCTGCGCGGTGTCGTCTGCCTGCACGCCCTGGCCGACGGTGAGTTGCTCGCGCTGCTCGACTCGGCGAGCGTGACCGCGTGGCGGACGGGCCTCGCGGCCGCGCTGGCTACCCATACGCTCGCGCCGCCGACCGCCACGACGCTCGGCTTCGTCGGTGCCGGCGCGCAGGCCACGACCACCCTGGCCGGCCTGCGCCACCTGCGTTCCTGGTCGCGGATCGTGGCGGCCGACCTCGACCCGGCCCGCGCGGCGGCTCTGCCGGCAGCGGTCGTGCCCACCGCGGTCGCCGCCGCGGCCGACGTGGTCGTGCTGGCCACCTGGTCGCGGGAGCCGTTGGTCGGCCTCGCCGACGTCCGCCCGGGCCAGCACCTGACCTCGCTGGGCGCCGACGAGCCCGGCAAGCGCGAGTTGGCCACCGACCTGCTGCGGGCCAGCCGCTTGATCGTCGACGACGTCGACCTCGCGCTCGCGGGTGGCGCGCTCGGCAGCGCCGGCCTCGACGCGGCGGCGTGCGACGGCACGCTCGGCGAGATCCTGCGCGGCACGCTGCCGGCAGCCGCACCGCCGGAGCGGCCGAGCGTCTACAGCCCGGTCGGCCTACCGTGGCAGGACCTCGCCCTGTCCTGGGCGGTCTACCGACACGCGGTGCGCACCGGCGCCGGCACCCGCGTCGACCTGCTGGGTTAGGAGACTGAAAACCATGACCTATCGGCGTTCGGCCGGTTCGCCGCGGGGCGAGGCGCGGCGGCGGGAACTGCTCGACCTCGTCACCGAGGACCTGGCCGTCAACGGTCTGGTCGACTTCTCCCTGCGCCGGGCGGCCCGGGCGGCCGGCACGACCCACAAGGTGCTGCTCTACCACTTCGAGAGCGCCGAGGATCTGCTCGGGCGGGCGGTGGAGCAGTTGCGCGAGCGGCGGATCTCGCGCAGCCTGGGCGCCGCGGCCGACGAGCCCACGCTCGCGGGGCGGGTGCGGGCCCTGTGGCCGGTGTTGACCAGCGGCGAGTCGTGGGTGCTGGACCAGGCGATCGGCCTGGCGATCTACGACGCCGATCGGCACGGCGGTCTGGCCCGGGGTGGGACACAGCAGTACCTGCCGGCACTCGTGTCCCTCTGCCCGCCCGGGTGGTCGGCCCAGCGCAAGGCCGAGGTGGCCGCGATGATCCTGGCCACCCTTCGCGGTTTCCTGATCGACCTGCGCACCAGCGGCGGCGACCCGGTGAGCGTGGAGGCGGGCTTCCTCGCGCTCAGCCGGGCCCTCGACCGCGAGGAAGCAGCGGGGTAGACGCTTTTGCGAACCGCGTGGTTCACTTCGAGGTAGACGACCTGGAAGGGGGACCCCGACATGGAAACCATCCAGACCTCGGCGGGCCCGATCGCCTACACCGACACCGGGGGCACCGGACCGACCATTGTGTTGCTGCACGGCATGCTGATGGACGGCTCACTGTGGGACGACACCGTCGGCGCTCTGGCCCGCGGCCACCGTTGCATCGTCCCGACCCTGCCGATGGGCGCTCACCAGGTGCCCGCGCGGCCGGCCGCCGACCTCTCACTGCCCGGCCTGGCCCGCGTGGTGACCGACCTGCTGGCGGCGCTGGACCTGCACGACGTCACCCTGGTCGGCAACGACACGGGCGGCGCCCTGGCCCAACTAGTCGTGGCCGCCGGCGCTCCGCGGGTGTCCCGGTTGGTGCTGGCGTCGTGCGAGGCCTTCGACAACGTCCCACCCGGCCTGACGGGCCGCACCCTGGCGCTGACCGGCCTGCTTCCGCCGCGCCTGTTCGGCCTGTTCATGGAGCAGATGCGGCTGCGCGCCCTGCGCCGCCTCCCGATCGCCTTCGGCTGGCTGACCAGACGCGGCGACGCGCACACCGCCCGCTGGATCCGCCCGGTGCTGCGTGACCAGGCCATCCGCCGCGACGCCACCCGGATGCTCCGGGCGATCCGAGCCGATCGCGAGGTGCTGAACCGCGAAGCCGTGCCGCGACTGTCCGCTTTCGACGGCCCGGCCCTGATCCTCTGGGCCCGCGGCGACCGCGTCATGCCGCCCGCACACGGCCGCCGCCTGGCTTCGTTGCTGCCGCACGCCCGCTTGGTCGAGGTCGACGACACCGCGACGCTCATTCCGCTGGACCAGCCCGATGTCTTCGCCGCCGCCGTGGCCGAGTTCGTCCGGGCGGAAGAACTCATTGGATGAGCTGCGCGCGCTGGTGACAGCGTGCCCCTGGCTGATGGCCGCACTCACCGCCGTGCGCGACTCGGGCCTGCCGGACGCCTGGATCGGCGCGGGCGTGCTGCGTGACCTGGTCTGGGACGAGCGTTTCGGGTCCGGCTTCGACCCGGCCCGGGTCAAGGACGTCGACGTCGCGTTCTTCGACCCGACCGATCTGGCCCGCGACGGTAAGGCGACCGAGTTGCTGGCGACCCTGCTGCCGGCGGTGCCGTGGGAGGCGACGAACCAGGCCGCCGTACACACCTGGTTCCACACGCATTTCGGCGGCGCGCCGGTGCCGCCGCTGGTCAGCCTCGCCGAGGCGGTCGCGACCTGGCCGGAGACGGCAACCGCCGTGGCGGTCCGCCTCGACGCCGCCGGCGGGCTGGAGGTGTGCGCCCCCTACGGCCTGACCGACCTGCTCGGCGGCGTCTGGCGGCACAACCCGCGCCGGACCACGATGGAGCAGTCCCGCCGGCGGCTGGCCCGGCAACAACCGACCCAGCGCTGGCCCGGCGTCCGGGTGGAGCCGGCTACGGGGTGATCAGCGCGGCGCTGCGACCGGCGGCGGCCAGGGCGTCGAGGTGACCGGTGCTCGACCGCCGTGCCGGTGAATTTGTTGATCGGGCTACGGCTGGTAACGCGCCGCCCGGAAGGCCAGCTCGTGCGCCGGCTCGGCCAGCGACTGCTCGTTGCGCGCGCGTCGGTGATCCGGTCGCTGGGCGAGGGCAGCGGGTCCAGCCGGCGCCCGTAGCGGTCGACGACGTTCGGCGTACCCCCGTCTGATCATGACCTCGACCGCCATCGGGCCGTCCAGCGCCGCATCCTTCGTCGTCATGGCGGCATCCCGACGCGCGGCCGAGGCACCGTCATCCGTGGTGACCACCCACCTACCACCTATCGGTTGCGATCTCGGTCGGGTTGGTGACATCGGCGACGGAACGGAAATCGTCATTGGAGAAGCTGTTCGAGGGGCCGGTCGTCTTGTCGGAAACAGCGCTCGACGGTCGCCGGGATGGGGCAGGATCGCAATGCGGGAAGCGAGCAGGAGGCCGCCGGTGAACGACAGGAAACGGTTGTCCCGGGCCGGGTTGGCCGACCTGTTCGCGGTCGGTCCGCACCGGGCCGAACTGGTCGGTGTCGAGGTCGAGCACGGTCTGGTCGACCAGGCCACCGGTCTGTGCATTTCTTATCCGGCCGCCCGTCGACTGCTGAAAGCGTTCGTTGACGAGTTCGACGGCGCGCATTTCTTCGATGGCGAATTTCCGGTGGGAGTCGATCTGCCCAATGGTGCGAGCCTGAGCCTGGAGACCGGGGGCGCACTCGAATACGCTTCGGCGCCGCACGCCACCCTTTCGGCCACTGTGGAGCAGACCCGCGGCGACCTTCAGCGGGCCGCGGGGGTGGCGGCCGGGCACGGTGTGGCGCTGCTGTCCGGCGGCAACATCCCGTTCGCCGCGCGCGCCGGCATCCCGTGGATCCCGAAGCCGCGCGTCGACATCATGCGACGTTACTTCCGCAGTCTCGGCGCTGACGGGGCGTACGCGGACGAAGTGATGGGCCTGACCCTGTCGACACAGACCTCGCTCGACTACGTCTCCGAGTCGGACCTGCTGGAAAAGGTCCGCCTGCACGTGCTGGCGGCGCCGGCGGTGAGCGCGCTGTTCGTCAACTCGCCGATCGCCGAGGGCGTCGAGACGGGGGTGCTGTCCCGCCGGATGCAGTATTGGCGGCGTTTCGAGCCGGCCCGCTGTGGCGTGCTCGGCGCCGGTTCGCGGGCCGACTGCACCGTGTCTGACCTGGTCGACTGGGCCGCCCGACTCCCGATGATCTACCGCCTGGTCGGCGGCGCCCACGTGCCCGCGCCCGCGGTCCCGTTCGCGATTGTGCTGGAGCAGGGCTTCGGCGACGGCACCTGGCCCACCCTCGACGACTGGGCGCTGCACCTGTCGCAGACCTGGCCGCACGTCCGCGTCCGGCGCACGATCGAGGCCCGCGCCTGCGACGGCCTGCCCTGGCCGTTCTTCGCGGCCGCACCGGCCATGTGGGTTGGGCTGACCTATGACGCGCAGGCCCGCCGCGCCGCCATCGCACTGCTGGAGAGCCTGACCGTCGACCAACTCGAGCGCGCGACGGACGAGGTCGCGACCAAGGGCCTGGCCGCGGCGATCGGCCCGTTCAGCGCCTGCGACCTGGCCCGCGAACTCCTGCGGTTGGCCCGCGGCGGGCTGGCGGCCCGGGTGGCCGCCGGTGTGGAGCCGCCCGGGGTGCTGTCCTACCTCGACCCGCTGGAGCGGATCTGCGACAGCTACCAGACGATGGCGGAGCAGACCCTGTCGCGCTGGCAGGCGGGCCTCGCCTCGTCACCGGCGGCGTACGTCGCCGAGTTCCGAGTGTGCTGACCGGTTAGACCGCGCCGCGGGCCGATCTCCGGGAGGGCGGGGCGAGGTGGTGCCTCCCATGGACAGCCGACCATCCGCAGTTGATCCGGCGGCCGCCTCGGGCGACGATCACACCAATGCCCACCGACCCGAGTGACGACGAGTTCCTGGCGTGGCGCGCGTCGCTGCACCGGCTCACCGACAGCCGTGACGCCGCGCGCTCCTGGCGTAAGCGGCGCTATGCCTTCGCGCACCGGCTGGGTGAGGCGCTGGCCGGACCGACCCCGGACAGCCCCGCGATCGACGGCCCGGTCGTCTACGGCATCTGGCTCCGGATGGGCCTGCTCTATGTCGGCCAGACCACCGAAGCGCAGCGCCGGCTACGCGACCTGCCGGTCGGTGAGAGCCACCATCTGGCCAACACCTTCCCGCCCGAGATCTGGCACAAGGTGCTGGTCGTGGCGTGGCCCCGGCTGCCCGAAGCGGCGCCGTTGACCGAGGCGCTCGGGCCCAAGCTCGTCGGCCTCGCGCTGGAGCACCGGCTGCAGGAGCGCCCGCATCCACTCGCCAACTCGGAACGGCGCACGCCGGACGGGGGATGGCGCGAGGTGGTCAGGACGAGCAGCACGTCTCGAGGTGCTCGCGCCGCCAAGCAGGTCGAGGTGCTGTCGCGTGCGGTGGAGCGGGTCTGGGACGAGGCCGACGGCGGCGGTCCGCTGTCGCCGGCCTGCCGGCTCGTGCTCCCTGAGCGGTGCAGCTAGCCGGTCAGGGCGCGATCGACCGCCGCCCACTGGTCTTTGGCCGGGAGGTCTGCCCCGGCCGGGCAGGAGCGTTTGAAGTCGCACCAGCCGCACATCGGGCCCGGGGTCGTCGGGAAGGCCTCGTCGGGGTCGGCGCCGGCCGCGACCGCCTTTTCGGCGTCGAGGATGTCGCGGGCCGTGTCTTCGGCCCGGGAGACCTGGCGGGCGATCGAGGCCTCGGTGTGGTCGTGTGCGGCGACCGTGCCGGTCGGGAGGTGGTGCAGCTCGACCCGGCGGCACGGGCGGCGGAACACCCGCTCGGCCGCGAACGCGTAGAGCGCCAGCGCCTGGGAGCCGCGGGCGTCGTCGGTGTCGAGGCCGGTGCGGCCGGTCTTGTAGTCGACGATGGCCAGCTCCTTGCCGCGGGCGTCGATGCGGTCGGCCCGGCCGTTGAATGCCAGCACCGCTGTCTTGACCGCGACCACCCGCTCGACGCCGACCGGCTCGGCGTCGGGGTCGAGGCCGTCGACGTAGGCCTCGAGCCACTCCAGGGCGCGCCGGTAGATCGCCCGCTCCTGCTCGTCGTCGCGATAGCCCTCGCGGACCCAGGTGCCCTTGAGCAGGGCCGGCAGGGCCTCGCGGGTGCGCCGCTCGGGTGGCAGCGCGAACCAGCCACGCAGTGCGGTGTGCACGCTGGCGCCGAGCGAGTTGTGTGCCCACGGCGGACCTTTGGGCGGCGTCGGACGGTCGACGTAGGAATAGCGGTAGCGGCGGGGGCAGTCGGTGTAGGCGCCGAGCTTGCTCGGCGTGCACACGAACAGCCGCTCGGGCATGCCGGCGAAGCCGAGCTGCTCGGACCGGGGCGCCGGAGCCCGGCCGGCTGGGGAGGTTGGCCTGCGCACGGGAGAATCCTCCCATCCGGGTACGACAACCCCGGATGGTCACCCTGTCTGGTAGGTGTGGACGAAGGCGAAGATGGCGTCGGCGATCAGTTGCACCGCGATCGCCGCGAGCAGCAGGCCGGCGATGCGGGTCAGCACCTCGATGCCGCCCGGGCGAAGGATCTTGACGACGATGCCGCAGTAGCGCAGCACCAGCCAGACCACCAGCATCGCGACCAGGATGCCGAAGCCGACCGACACGTAGTCGGCGGCGCCGTCGGAACGCTGCACGAACAGCATCGTCGCCACGATCGCGCCCGGGCCGGCCAGCAGCGGCGTGCCGAGCGGCACCAGCGCGATGTTCGACGTCGAGTGCGGCGACGGGTCGTCGGTCTTCCCGGTCAGCAGTTCCAGCGCGATCATGATCAGCAGCAGACCGCCGGCGCCCTGCAGGGCGGGCAGTGAGACATGCAGGTACTCGAGCAGGTTCTGGCCGGCCACCGCGAACAGCACGATCACGCCGAGCGCGAGACACACCGCCTGCCACGCGGCCTTGTGTCGGTCGCGCGCGGCCATGTTGCCGGTCATCGCGACGAAGATCGGCACCATGCCAGGCGGGTCCATGATCACCAGCAGAGTGACGATGACCTCGCCGAATACCTTCAAATCCACGCGATGACGGTACGTGACGATCTTTCGCGTCAGCGCAGCACGGGTGTCACCCCAGATGCGGCGGCGACCAGGCGCTCGTACACGCCGGGTGTGGTGGTCTCGGCACCCAGCGTCACCGACTTGTGCGTGCCGTGGAAGTCCGACGATCCGGTCACCGCCAGCCCGAGGCTCTCCGCGAGAGCGCGCACGTGGGCCCGCTCCGCCGGCGAGTGGTCGGTGTGGTCGCCCTCCAGCCCGAAGAGTCCCTCCCGGGCCAGCGAGACGATCAGGTCGTCGGCGACGATCCGGCCCCGCCGGGTGGCCCGTGGGTGCGCGAACACCGCCACCCCGCCGGCGTCGCGCACCAGCCGCAGCGCGTCGAAGACGTCGAGTTCGGCCTTCGGCACCCGGTAGCGCCGGCCCAGCCACTCGGGCGCGAACGCCTCGCTGGTCGAGCCGACCAGGCCGGCCCGGGTCAGCGCCTGCGCGATGTGCGGCCGGCCGACGGTGCCGCCCGCGGCGTAGCCGAGCACCTCGTCCCAGGTCAGGTCGACCCCGTCGGCGCGCAGCAACGAGACGATCCGTTCGGCCCGCACCTCGCGCGCGGCCCGCACTCGGGCCAGTTCCGAGACCAGCGACGGGTACGCCGGGTCGAACAGGTAGGCCAGCAGGTGCAGCGAGATCGGCGGCTCGGCACCGTGCCACCGGCAGGACAGCTCGGCACCGCGCACCAGCGAGAGGCCCGGCGGGCGCGCGGCCGACGCCGCGGCCCAACCGGCTGTCGTGTCGTGGTCGGTGATCGCGACCACGTCGAGCCCTGCCGTGGCCGCCGCGGCCATCAGCTCGGCCGGGCTCAGGGTGCCGTCGCTCGCGGTCGAGTGCGCGTGCAGGTCGATGCGGATCATCGAGGCCGAGGCTACCGGCCTCAACCTCCGGTGGAACCCAGCCGGGGGACCAGGTCCCACCCGCTGCCGGCCGCCTTCGGCACCGACAGCACCTTGCGCGAGCCGTCGGTCTGGCAGCGGACCACGCCGTCGTCGTAGGCCGCGACCACCGTGTGGCTGTCGATCCAGATCGGCGAGCGTACGCCGGCCGCCGCGCACTTCTTGGCCGTGCTCGGTTCCAGCACCAGCGCGGTGTCGACGCTGACCAGGTCGAGTTGGTCACCGGACGGCTCGGCCAGCCAGCCGCCGTCGGGGGAGAGGCTGTGTGTCAGGCCCTCCGCCGGCGGCTCGAAACCGCAGACGCTGGTCATTTTGATCGACAGGCCCAGGCCGCCGGGGCTCAGCGCGGCCAGGCAGAGTTGCTCCTCGTCGGCCGTCCAGGCCAGCCCGACCGCGGCGTCGCTGCGGACGCCGAACACGCCGGAGACCGTCGGGTTCCAGATGGGAGTCGTCGTGCCCTCGTTCTTGTCGACGGTCACGAACTCGTAGCCGCGCTCGCTGGCCGTGTTCCCCGCGAGCAGCACCCGGCTGCCCAGCATCGCGGTCGGCGCCGCGTCAGGCGGCACCGCGACGGTCTCGCCCGCCTTCGCGCCCTCGCGGCTCAGCTCGGCGACCGACAGCTTGCCGCCGGTCACCACGGCGATCCGCAGGCCGTCTTCGCTCACCGACCAACGGCTGCCCTCGGGGGCGATCTGCACCGCCCGGCCGTCGACCGGCTGCAGGTAGACGCCGCCGGTGCTGCCGAACAGCCAGCCGGCCGGAACCCGGTAGGCCCGGTCGACGGCGCCGAAGCCGCCCAGGTCGAGGCGGCGGCCGTCGGTGGTCCACAGCAGATCACCGATCCGCAGGTCGAGGCCGAGCGAGGCGACGTCGTGCGCGTTGATCGCGCCGGTGATCGCCGGCTGGGGAAGGGCCGTCGGGTCAGCCGCGAAGACCGAGGTGTCGTAGCCGGTGCGCGGCGTGCGGAGCAGTTGCCAGCCGGTCACGCCGCCGATCAGCAGCACGAACGCCAGCACCGCGCCGAGCGTGGTGGCCACCTTGCGCAAGCGGCGGCCCCGGCGGGTGCGGCGGATGATCGCTTCCGCGCGGTCGGTGCCGGCCGGGGTCAGCTCGACCCGGTCGCGAAGCGCGCGGCGCAGTGTCTCTTCGAGCATCACCGCCCCTCCAGTCCTCCCGCCGGCGCGGGAATGCGGGGGGCGGGGGCGCGCACCGGGCGCACCGGTGGTGGCGGCGCCTGGCGCGGGATGCGCGGGGGTTCGGCCTGCGCGGCCAACTCGTCGACGCGGGCCTGGTCGGCGGCTCGCTCGGCACCGAGCCGGGCGCGCAGCGTGGTGAGGGCGCGCGAGGTCTGGCTCTTCACGGTGCCGGTCGAGATGTCGAGGATCGCGGCGGTCTGTGCCTCGGAGAGGTCTTCGTAGAAGCGCAGCACCAGCACCGCGCGCTGGCGGGCCGGCAGCGACTGCACGTGTCGCCACAGTGCGTCGCGTTCGAGTTGCTCGTCGACCCGGTCGGCGACGGCCCGCTCGGGCAGCACCTCGGTCGGGCGCTCGCCGTGCCAGCGCCGGCGCCACCAGCTGATCGAGGTGTTGACCAGCACCCGCCGGGCGTAGGGCTCGACCGCTTCGATCTCGCCGAGGCGGCGCCAGGCCAGGTAGATCTTGGTGAGGGCGGTCTGCAACAGGTCTTCGGCCGTCGCCCAGTCACCGGTCAGCAGGTAGGCGGTGCGCAGCAGCGCAGGCGAACGGGCGGCGACGAACTCGCGAAAGTCGTCTTCGACCGAGTGCCTGTCCGTCACCGGACGCCCTCCCTGCGTTGCGCGTGGGAGCAGACTTACACACGGCGGCGAATGGGTAAACGGGGCGAACGGTTGCCATGCGGAATCGATCGGCGGGTGTCGTTATGCCCCGTCGTCGGCGCGGGCCTCGTCGGCGTCCTTGCCGAGCCGGGCCTCGACGGCCTGCGGCTCGTACATCTCCTCGACCACCCGGAGATAGAGCTCGTTGGGGTTGGGCAGGTGCTTGATCTCGCGCAACGCCTGCTCCTGGCCGGCGGACTCGAGCACGAACGTGCCGTAGTTGAGCGCGCGGCCGAGCGGGGACTGCTCGTATTTCATGTCGGTGACCCGCAGCAACGGCATCATCGCGACCCGGCGGGTGATGATGCCGCTGACCACCATGACCCGCTTGTTGGTCAGGATGAAGCGGTCGAAGTACCAGTCGCCGACCTTCCAGGCGACCCATCCGAAGATCGCCACCCAGACCAGGATCGCGGCCGTGGTCAGGCCGGTGGCGTCTTGCCGGAAGAGGAAGCCCGACAGATAGCCGAGGATGAACGTGGCCAGGATGATCACGAGCAGCGGCGTGCTCAGGTGGATCCAGTGCCGCTTCCACTCGCCCCGGTAGCGCTCGGTCGGGAAAAGATAGCGGGAGACCAGCGGCGTCGGCTCGTCTTCGAGGGGCAGCACCCGGCGCGGACCGAGGGGGAGCCCGGACGCGTCGACCTGGAGACCTGCGAGTTCCTCTTCGGAGATGTCGGTCGCGGTGTAGCCGCCACGCGGCCGGGCACTCTCGCCGCTGGCGTAGTCGGCCGAGTCGCCGAAGCCGGCACTCTCCGAATAGCCGGCGCTGGGTGAGTAGGCCGGGCCGTCGCTGTAGCCGGGTCCGTCGTCGATGGGCGCGCCTTCGCGCGCCCAGCGGTCGCGATCGGACTCGTCAGGGTCTGGTGGCGGGGTGGACGGTCGGTCCATAGGTGACGGAGGCGCCTAGGCGACGAGGCTCGTGAAGAAGTCGCCAAAGCCCTCGGCGACATCCATGATGCCGCCGCCGATGTTCTTGAAGACATCGGCAGACTCGTTAGGGCGGAAGGCAATGAAGAATATGAGGAACGCGATTCCGCCCCAAGTGAGGATCTTCTTGAGCATTGCGGCCCATCCCCCTCTGTCGCGGCGCCGGCAACTTGCCGCGGCAGGACTCAGCGTATCAGTCGTCGCGCTCATGTTGAATCAACTGCGCAGAATCCGCACAAGCGGGAACGCCCGCCTCAGGCTAGGCCATGCAGGTACGGAGAAGGAGCACCATACACGAGTTCCGGGGGGAGCCACTCGCAGAGATCGTGCAACATAACGTCTTCTGCGAGGACGTAGCCGGCGTGTGCCGGCCAAGCTATGGCATAAAGCCACATTCCACGCGCCTCCCCGACGTACGCGCTGCGGTCCTCAGCGGACGAAACGGACCACAGTGGAGTCGGGTGTCCATCTACTTTGATCTTGGCATGCGCACCGAGCGCCTCGCCCGGGCCCGGGTCGATCTGGGTCAGGTCGCGCACCAGATAGGCGCCGGGATCGGTGCCCGGCAGGCCGGCGAAGCGGTTGCCCAGGCCCACGCCCGGCTCCTCGGCGACGATCACGAGGTCGGCCGGCCCGCCACCGAGCGGCGCCGGTCCGCTGCAGGCCAGGGCGGTCGCGCGGACGCCGGAGTGATCGTCACCGGCCCACGCGACACCGGTCACCGTCCAGTCCAGCAGCAGCGGCCAGGTGCACCAGAGCGGCACCGCCGGGCGGTGGGCGGGCGTACCCGCGGCGATCGTGTTGATCACCGACTTGGCGATCTCGGCATTGTTGTGCTCGGCGATGTGCAGCGGCGGAACGTCGCCGCACCCGTCGCAGCGCCAATCGACACGCATCAGGTCCGGTGGCCGAACAGCGCCGCCGCATCTCGGGCAACTCACCGACATGCCCACACCGCTACGCTCCTCGCGCTGCCCACCGGGAGTCAAGCATTCCGGCTCTTTCGGTCAAACCCCTTCGGGCGGGGGCTCTCCATAGGTCCGGATCCAGGCATGCATCGCGATGCCGCTGGCCACGCCCGCGTTGATGGACCGGGTCGAGCCGTACTGCGCGATCGAGAACAACTGGTCACAGGCGCCGCGGGCGGTCTCGGAGAGGCCCGGCCCCTCTTGGCCGAAGAGCAGCACGCAGCGGCGGGGGAGGGTCACCGTCTCCAACGGACGCGACCCCGGCAGGTTGTCGATGCCGATCACCGGCAGGTCGGCGCCGTGTGCCCAGCCGACGAAATCCTCGATGGTGGGATGGTGCCGGACGTGCTGATACCGATCGGTCACCATGGCGCCCCGGCGGTTCCACCGACGGTTACCGACGACGTGCACCTCGGCCGCCAGAAACGCATTTGCATTTCGCACCACAGTGCCGATGTTGAAATCGTGCTGCCAGTTCTCGATGGCCACATGAAAGTCATGCCGGCGGAGGTCGAGGTCGGCCACCACCGCTTCGTGCCGCCAGTAGCGATAACGGTCGACGACGTTTCGGCGGTCACCCTCCGCGAGAAGCTGCGGGTCGTATTTCGGGTCGGACGGCCACGGACCGGGCCACGGTCCGACGCCGACCTCACCCTCCGGTTCCACGTCCGGCAGATTATGGGGTACGCGCGACCGCGCGCGCACCGGCCCGATGATCAGACCATGCCCAGGGCATGTCCGAGATCGGCCAGGAACCGCCGGTCGACGGGGCCGAGCTGCTCGGCCGCCGGGCCCCGCGCGCCGCGGCCGCCGGCGCAGACCCGGGCGGCGATCGACTGCACCCATTGCCGGTAGGCCGCCGAGTCGGCCGGGTCGGCCCGGTTGCCGAGGACCCGGACCGCCGCGCGGCACTCGTCGAGCAGGTCGCCGGCGGGGCGGGTCGGCCCGTTGGGCAGCCGTTCCGCGTAGACGGCGGCGACCACCGCGCGCACCAGGTCGCTGTCGAACGACCGGCCGGCGGCCATCGCTTCGAGGCCGGCCAACCCTTCCTGCACGGTGCGCCCGGGTGTGCCGGTGTGCGTCGCCGCCACGATCACCCGGCCGGGTAGCCGCACGAGCAGCTCCCACTCGGCTGCGGTGAACACGTCGATGGCGACGTTCGGAAATCCGTGGGTCGGGTACGAAAGCGGATCGCCGGGCGCGGACTGGCTTGGCATAACGACCTCCCAAGGTCAGCATATGCCGGATTTGGCCCGTTGCGACCAGCCAGTTTGGTGGGGCGCGCTAGTGGGCGAGCGGCTCGGGGAAGCTTGGGCGTTCCGGGTCCCGCCCGTCGACCCGGGCCGCGTGCTCCCGCTTGGGCACCATCACCTTGCGCCGGAAGACGCAGACCAGCGTGCCGTCCTGGTTGAGGCCGCGGGTCTCGACGGAGACGACGCCGCGGTCGGGCTTCGAGGCGGACTCGCGCTTGTCGAGCACCGTTGTCTCGCCGTAGACGGTGTCGCCGTGGAAGGTCGGCGCCACGTGCCGCAGCGACTCGACCTCGAGGTTGGCGATCGCCTTGCCGCTGACGTCGGCCACCGACATGCCCAGCAGCAGGGAGTAGACGTAGTTGCCGACCACCACGTTGCGCCCGAACTCGGTCGCGGTCTGGGCGTAGTGCGCGTCGAGGTGCAACGGATGGTGGTTCATCGTCAGGAGGCAGAAGAGGTGGTCGTCGGCCTCGGTCACGGTCTTGCCCGGCCAGTGCCGGTAGACGTCGCCGACCTCGAACTCTTCGTAGTAGCGCCCGAACCGCATTCCCGCACCATAACGGCTCGAGAACCGGGGGGAGACGCAATGAACGGCGGGGCCCTCCCCGGCACCCGCCGTCCACGCTTGTCCGTCTGATTTTGCCGGACCAACCGGTACCGGAAAACCCTTCAGGAAGTGACGGGGGTCACCCGTTACTGTTTCGCAACCTTACTTATCGTGAGAGTGATCGACTTCCGGACGGTTCGTCACCCGTGCCGTTTTCCCTTGACCGGGCGGGGTAGGTGAATAACGGCGGCAGTATGGGCCAGACGGTATGGAATCGCTCCCATCACCGTACGCGATGCGGATCTTGAAGTCTGGCGCCGCCCCGGCGGCGCGTCGCGGGGAATGTGGCGTGCCTCCGGGTCGTTAACACCGTCGGATGCCCCGTATGGGGCGCGAACGAGACCGATCGGAGTGATCCATGGCGACCGTTGAGCTGACGACCGAGAACTTTGACAAGGTCACCGGCGGTGACGGCATCGTTCTGGTGGACTTCTGGGCAAGCTGGTGCGGGCCGTGTCTGCGCTTCGCGCCGGTCTACGACCGGGTGTCCGAGAAGCACGAGAACGTGGTGTTCGGCAAGGTCGACACCGAGGCACAGGTCGAGCTGGCCGCGCGCTACGACATCCGGTCGATCCCGACCCTGATGGCGCTCCGCGACGGCGTGATCGTCTTCGCGCAGCCGGGCGCGCTGCCCGAGTCTGCGGTCGAGTCGCTGATCTCGCAGGTCGAGGCGCTCGACATGGACGACGTGCGCAAGCAGCTCGCCGAGCACGAGCACACCGGCCACAACCACTGACCTCCCCATTTCGAACAGGGCGTCCCGTTGCCACGGGGCGCCCTGTTCGCGCTGGTGACCTGCGCGCTTGCAATCTTGCTCGTACACGTGTTCGAATCGGGTAATGCGTTGGGACAACCTGTCGGCTCTCCCCGATCCAGGCGTCCCTGACGGGGCCGACGGTCCCGCCCGGGCGGCGTCGGCGACACCACCCCTGCCGCTGGCGCTGCCCGGCGCAGTAGCGCGCACCTTCGACACGCCGGGCTTCGCCGGCATGACCTTCTACGAGGTCCGCGCGAAGTCGATCATCAATCGGGTGCCCGCCAACTCGCGGATGGGCTTCGACTGGACGATCAACCCCTACCGGGGCTGCAGTCACGCCTGCACCTACTGCCTGGCCGGCGACACCCGGATCCTGATGGCCGACGGGCGCACCCGGGCGCTGCGCGACCTGGTCGTCGGCGACCGCATCTACGGCACGGAGCGCAACGGCACCTACCGGCGCTACGTCACGACCGAGGTGCTCGCGCACTGGACGACGACCAAGCCGGCCTACCGGGTCACCCTCGCCGACGGCACCGAGCTCGTCGCCAGCGGCGACCATCGCTTCCTCACCGAGCGCGGCTGGAAACACGTCACCGGCACGATGGGCGGCGCTGACCAGCGTCCCCACCTGACCAGCGGCAACAAGCTGATGGGGGTGGGCCAGTTCGCCGCCGGCCCGGCCGACACCGACGACTACCGCGCGGGCTACCTCTGCGGCATGAGCCGCGGCGACCTCAACGTGACCGAGCGCGAGCCGCTCGACCGCACCCGCCGGTTCCTGCGCGAGGCGTCGCCCGAGGTGGCCCGGTCGGCCGCCGCCGGCCGGATCGTCGCGCCGTCCGCCCCGTCCGTCGATTGGCGAAAGGGCTTCCTGGCCGGTGTGTTCGACGCGCAGGGCGCGCACAACGGCAGCGCCCTGCGGATCGGCAGCATCGACCGGGAGACGATCGACGAGGCCGCGGCCGCGCTGCGCGAACTCGGCTTCGACTTCGTGGTCCGCCGCACCGGCGGCGGCGAGCGCGGCTGGTATGTCCGGGTCGTCGGTGGCCTGGCCGCCCGCCTGCGTTTCCTGCACACCACCGACCCGGCGACCACCCGCAAGCGCTCGATCGAGGGCCTGGCCCTCAAGTCCAACGTGCCGCTCGACGTGGTCAAGGTCGAGCCGCTCGGCGTCGAGACGACCCTCTACGACATCACCACCGGCACCGGCGACTTCATCGCCAACGGCGTGGTCAGCCATAACTGCTTCGCCCGGAACACGCACACCTACCTCGACCTGGACCCGGGCCACGACTTCGACAGCAAGATCATCGTCAAGGTCAACGCCGGCGACCTGGTCCGCAAGGAGCTGGCTGCCCGCCGCTGGCGCGGCGAACACATCGCGATGGGCACCAACGTCGACGTCTACCAACGCGCCGAGGGCCGCTACCGCCTGATGCCCCAGATCCTGTCGGCGCTGCGCGACTTCGCCAACCCGTTCTCCATCCTCACCAAGGGCACTCTGATCCTGCGTGACCTCGCACTGCTGCGCCAGGCCGCGTCGGTGACCTCGGTCGGCCTGTCCTTCTCGATCGGCTTCGTCGACGAAGAGCTGTGGCGCCGGGTCGAGCCCGGCACACCGAGCCCCCGCCGCCGCCTCGACGCGGTCCGCACCTTGACCGACGCGGGCTTCGCGGTGGGCGTCCTGGTCGCCCCGATCCTGCCGGGCCTGACCGACAACGAGGAGTCGATCGACCGCACAGTGGCGGCGGCCGCGGCAGCCGGGGCTTCCGGCATCGCCGGAATCTCGCTGCACCTCCGTCCGGGCACGCGCGACTGGTATGCCAAGTGGCTGGCCCGCGAGTTTCCCGCGTTGGTGCCGCGTTATCGGGCGCTCTATCGGGGAGGGTCCTATCTGCCGAAGGAATACCAACGGGAGATCACCGCCCGGGTCCGGCAGGCGGCCCGCCGGCATGGCCTTGATCGCAAAGACAACTTCGAACGCCAACTCCCCGAGCCACCGCAAGAGCCAGAACAACTGACGCTTCTTTGAGCCCGCGGGATTGCTCCGCGGGGACCCTGCGGCAATCGCGATGTTGCTAGCGTGCTCCGGTGCGGATCGGTGTCTATGTCGACGGATACAACCTTTATTACGGTGCCAGGGGGCTTTGCGGTCGTGGCACGCCGGGTTGGCGGTGGCTCGATATCCGGGCGCTCGCCGAGCGGCTCGTGGGCCGGGCCGTGCATTGGCCGCAGGCTTCGATCGACCGGATCGTCTACTGCACAGCCCGGATCAGTGCTGCCAGCAACCAGTCCGGCGCGACCGACCAGGACTTATACCTCAGGGCGATCACCGGTGCGGGAAGCGTCGACCACATCGAATACGGCACCTACGTGTCGCGGGTCAAGACCGCACCCTTGGCGGTCATGGCTGCGAGCCGGCAGGGTGGGCCACAGATCGTCAACCCTGGCTGGCCCGTGATGATCCGTGACGGCCAGGGGAACCCGGTTCCTGACGCCCAGTTCATGGTGTCCTTCGCACATCGCGAGGAAAAGGGCTCCGATGTCAACGTCGCCTCGCACCTGCTTGTCGATGTGCTCACCGCACGCGTCGACGCGGCAATGGTCATCTCGAACGACAGCGACCTGAAGTTCCCGATCTCGCACGCCCGGTCGATTGTTCCCGTCGGCCTGGTGAACCCGTCGAATAAACACCTGGCCGGCGCCCTTCGAGGACGATCCGACGAAGGCGTCGGAGGCCATTGGTGGCGGCAGCTTACAAGCGCTGATCTTCGAGCCTGTCAGCTGTCCGATCCGGTTGGTTCGGTGGCCAGGCCAATGGGTTGGTAAGCCGGGTTGCGGGTCTGGCTCTGTGCGACTAGCCTTTCCCGCATATACCACCCGGTTCCCCTCGTGGGGCCGGGTCTTTTATTGTCTTGCGAAACCCCGAAAATTTCAGGCCCAGACGCGCTGAGCGTCTGGGCCTCAAAGTGGTGGAGCTGAGGGGATTTGAACCCCTGACCCCCTCGATGCGAACGAGGTGCGCTACCGGTCTGCGCCACAGCCCCGCCGCTGAACAACGTCCAGCGAACCGGCGATAAGGCTAACAGGTAGGCCCTCCAGACCGCGAACCGCCCCAGGGAGTGTCTCCTGCATCAGGCCCTACGCCGTGTTGCTGCGGCGGGCCTCGTAGGGGCGGCCGCGCAGGCCGCCGGCGCGGCGGTAGGAGACCGAGCCGGTCGCGGCCGGCGGTAGGTCGGCCGGGCGGTCCAGGCCCATCGCGGCCCGGCGGACGGCCTCCCGCTGGGCGGCCAACCGTCGCTGCTGCTCGCGCCGCGCCTCGGCCCGTCGTGCCTGCTCGGCCCGGACCTCCGCCTGGCGGGCGGCCAGCCAGGCTGCCCGGCGGGCCATCCGGCGGCGCCGGGCCCGGTCGGCCAGCGCCCGGCTGCGCAGGTGCGCGAGGTAGACGACCAGCAGGCTCCCGGTCACCGCGACACCGACCCAGAACCCCGGACCGACCAGCAACACCCCGACGAGTTCGACGAGGTTGAGCAAGACCAGCGCGGCCAGCACCCGCCGCCGGCGGTAGACCGCGGTCGGGTGGCGCCGCGGGGGGCGGCGGCGCGCGGCCGGTCGGGCCAGGACGCCGGGCGGCACGGCCCGGAGCCGGGGAGAGCGACGCGGCGCGGGCGGCGCGGAGACCGGCGGCGCCGAGACAGGAGGAGCGGAGACGGGAACCTCGGGGCGCAGTGGCGGGAGCACCGCGCGGCTGCCGCGGATCGGGCGGCGGCCGGGCACGGTGCGGGCACGGCGGCGGCGTGAAAGCACGCGCGCCGTCGACAGTGCCCTCTCCGCCACGAGGCGCTCGGTCGCGTCGTAGCGCCGGACCAGGGCCGGCGCCAGAGCGAGTAGCCCGGCTGCGGCGAGGACAGCGAGGAGCACCGAGGTCGGCACCCTCACCCCTCCCGTCATTTACGGAGTGACAACCCGATCATGCGGATTGATGAGGTTGCCGTACGTTCGTAATTCGAGATTACGGGCGGGTGTTCAACTATGTGGCGCAACGCGCCGACTTGCTCAAGATCAGGATGCGTTCGCCCGCAGTCGGTGCCAACGGGCCAGCAGGCCGCCTTCGGCCGCGATCTCCTCGCTGGTCATCGCGTATCCGATGTGGTCACGCCAGGCACCGTCGATGTGCATGTAACGGGGATGGTAGGCCTCTTCGCGGAAACCGAGCTTCTCCACCACGCGCCGGGAAGGCTTGTTTTCCGGCCGGATGTTGACCTCGATGCGGTGCAGACCCCCATGGCGGAACGCATGGTCGACCACGAGCGCGAGCGCGGTGGGAATCACACCGCGGCCCGCCGCGCGGCCGTCGACCCAATAACCCACATAAGCCGAACAGAACGCCCGGCGTACGACGTTGCCGAGGTTGATGTGCCCCACGAAGCGGTCGTCGAGGCAGACGGCGAACGGCATGCTCTCGCCGCGCCGAGCTGACTTGCGCTGGTCACGATGGACGAACCGGTAGGCCGCCACCGAGTTGAGCTCGTTCCAGTCGCCCGGCGCCGACGGCTCCCACGGAGCCAGCCAGGCCCGGTTGGAGCGGCGCACCTCCGACCACGCCGCGGCGTCGGACCGGCGGTAGGGACGCAGCAGGACCGGCCCGTCGCGCAGGACGACGGGCCAACCCGGTGCGGCGCCGAACGACATCACTTGCGTCGGTCCAGCAACAGAACATCTACTGTGGAGCCAGCGGCGGCGGCGGTCACCCGCTCGCCCAACACGACCAGACCGTTGGCCTCCATCAGGCCGGAGAGCGTGTAGGGGCCACCGTGCAGCGGCTGCACCGTGTAGCCGCCACCGCGACGCTCGGCGACGTGTGCGGGGCGGAACTCGCGCAGGCCGGCCGGCGACGTCACGGTGTCGAGCAGGTGGGCCCGCACGCTCGGGCGGAAGACCGGCTCGGCGCCGGCCAGCAGTTGGATCGCGGGACGGGCCAGCACCTCGAAGCCGATCAGCGCGGCGCCCGGGTCACCAGGCAGGCAGACCACGGGCACCTCCTCCGCGCCGACCGTGCCGAATCCGAGCGTGGTGCCAGGGTAGAGGGCGACCTCGGTGAATGCCACGGGGCCGGCACGCCCCTGGTCGCGGCGGGACAGGATGCGGCGCACCATGTCGCCGGGACCGGTGCCGGTGCCGCCGGTCGTGATGATGAGGTCGGCCCGCAACGTCTGGTCTTCGAGCAGCGCGCGCAGGCCTTCCGGGTCGTCGTCGCAGATGCCGACGCGGTAGGCCAAGGCCCCGACCTCGGCCGCCGCCGCGGTCAGCGCATGCGAGTTGGCGTCGACCACCTGGCCGGGCTGGCTGCCCCGGCCGACCTCGACCAGTTCGTCGCCGGTGGCGATGATCACCACGCGGGGGCTGGAGCGGACCACCACGTGCCCGATGCCGGTGGCGGCGAACGCCGCCACCAGGGCCGGCGTGATCGTCGAGCCGGCACGGGCGAGCACCGAGCCGGCCGCCAACTCGTCGCCGGCGCGGCGCAGGCCCGAACCGCGCTTGGGCGGCTGGAAGATCTCGACCGCGGCCATGCCCTGGTCGGTCCAGTTGATCGGCACGACGACGTCGGCGCCGCCGGGCAGCGGAGCGCCGGCCGCGACGGAGAAGCAGGTCGACGGCGTCAGCCGGACCGGGCGCCAACTCGACGCCGAGAGGTCGCCGATGACGTTGAGCCGCACCGGTGCGCCGCGGCCCGCGGTGCACACGTCTTCCCAGCGGGCCGCGTAGCCGTCGATGGCCGCCAGGTCGAACGACGGGAAGGCGTGCGGCGCGAGCACATCTTGGGCCAGCACGTTCCCGTAGGCCTGGGTCAGCTCGACGTCGAGCGGCGGCAGAGCGCGCAACCGCCGCAGCGCGCTGCCCAGGTAGTCGGCCAGCGGGGTCAGCTCTCGGGCGGCGAGATCCGCCGCGTCGGCCGTCTGCGTCATGAGCCGACTCCTCCCGCTCGGACGAACTCTTCGAGCCAGGAACGGAACGCCGGGCCCAGGTCGTCGCGCTGGCATGCGATCTGCACGACCGCCTGCAGATAGCCGAGCGGCATCCCGGTGTCGTAGCGGGTGCCGCGGTAGATGATGCCGTGCACCGGCGTGCCGTCGTCGAGCAAGGTCTGCATCGCGTCGGTGAGCTGGATCTCGCCGCCTCGGCCGGGCTTGGTCTGCCGGATCGTCTCGAAGATCTTCCCGGGCAGCACGTAGCGGCCCAGCACGGCGAGGTTGCTCGGCGCGTCTTCCGGCGCCGGCTTCTCGACCAGCCCGGTCACCTTGACCACCTCGGCGCCGGGCACCAGGCCCTCCTCGGCCGGCGCCACCGACGCGATGCCGTAGCGCTTGACCTCCTCGCGCGGCACCTCGAGGAACGCCAGCACGATGCCGCCGGTCTGGGCCTGCAGGTCGAGCATCGCCGGCAGCAGCGGCTCGGACTCGTCGACGAACTCGTCGCCGAGCAGCACCGCGAACGGCGCGTCGCCGACGTGTGAGTCACCCATGCCGACCGCGTGCCCGAGGCCGAGCGGCTCGCCCTGCCGGCAGGTGTAGATCTCGGCCAGCTCGGCGGGCCTGCGCACGGCCGCCAGGCGTTCGGCGTCGCCCTTCTCCTCGAGCCGGCTCTCCAGGTAGGGCTGCCGGTCGAAGTGGTCGACCATCGACGTCTTGCCTCGGCCGGTGACCAACAGGATGTCGGTGATGCCAGCGGCGGCCGCCTCTTCGACGATGTATTGCAGGACCGGCCGGTCGACCACCGGCAGGAGCTCCTTGGGCACCGCCTTGGTGGCGGGCAGGAATCGGGTGGCGAGACCGGCGGCCGGAATCACCGCCTTCACCGCCCGCTGGCGCGGCTCGGTCGAGTTGGAGGGCGGTCGCGGGGTCGCTGGCACGTCCGACATTCCGCGAGACTATCCGCCCCTCGTCTGTCGCGGTGGCTGCGTCCCGCTTGACGCGCCGCCAGCAGGTCGTATCGTGCTCGCGCCGCCGGCCCGGGGCAGGTCGTCGTCGGGCGGCACGGCACCGGCGGCCACCTTTATCTCGGCCATCGCCGACCGCTCGCCCGGCGCCGTCCGGTAGCCGTCGCGACCGGCCGCCTTCGCGGCGTAGAGCGCGTCGTCGGCGGCGTCCAGCACCCCCTGCACGGTGGTCGCGTGGCTCGGGAACACCGCGATTCCGATGGAGACGGTCACCTCGATGCCGCCGGTGCCCTCGACCTCGATGGGATGGTCGCGGACGGCGGCGCCGAGCCGCTGTGCGACGGTCGCGGCACCGTCGGCGTCGGTCTCCGGCAACAGCACCACGAACTCCTCGCCACCCTGCCGGAACGCCAGGTCGACCTCGCGCACCACGCCGCGGATCCGGCCGGCGAACTCGAACAGCACCGTGTCGCCGGCCGCGTGCCCGTAGGTGTCGTTGACCTCTTTGAACCGGTCGAGGTCGAGGGCGAGCACGGCCAGCATCCGGCCGAACCGGCTGGCCCGCTCCACCTCACGCCGGATCGACTCGCGCAGGTAGCGGTAGTTCCACAGCCCGGTCAACGGGTCGGTCAACGACAGCCGCTGCGCCTCCTGGTGCACGCGTACGTTGTCGACGGCGACCGCGGCCTGCCCGGCGAACGTGCGCAGCGTGATGAGGTCGGCGTCGTCGAACTCGTCGCTGCCCAGCCGGTCGTAGAGGGCCAGCACGCCGGACGCGGTCGGCGGCTCGGGCGGCTGCACGCCGGGCACCGGCACCGCCTCGGCGACCGGGCCGGCGACGTTGAACGGCACAGCGACATAGGTGCGGCAGCGGGGCTCGAACGGCGACAGCGGCGGCCCGTCGCGGTCGACCCGGCCGCGGAGCGGTACCCCGGTCGCGGCCACCCAGCCGAGCAGCCCCTCGCCGACCGGCACCCGCCGGCCGGCGACATCGACCGCCAGCCCGCACTCGCCGACCAGCGTGCCGGTCGCCGGATCGAGCAACAGCACCACTCCGCCGCTGGCGCCGGTCGCGGCCCGCGCCGTCTCCAGGATCACCTGGAGGATCCGCTGCAGGTCGTGCGTGCTGGACAGGGTGTCGCCGAGCACCGCCAGGTTGCCGCGGAGTTGGTCCCGGCTGGTCGTCAGGGCCCGCACGTAGGCCTGTGTCTCCCGGGTCATCCGGTTGAACGCGACCGCCAACCGGCCGACCTCGTCGCGCCCGCGCACCGGCACCCGCGCGGCCAGGTCGCCGCCGGCCGCCCGGTCGGCCGCGCCGGCGAGTTCGGCCAGCGGCCGGGTCGTCGTGCGGGCCAGCCACCAGGCGGCGCCGACCGCGAACAGGCCGGCCAGCACCACGGCCGCGACCAGCAACGCGTAGAGGCCCTGCGGCTCGCCGGCGGGCACGGAGAGCACCAGCGGCAGCGGCTGGCCGGGCGCGGGGCCGACCCGGCGGACGAACCGGCCGCCGGCGGTCTCGGCCACGGCGTCACCGCGTACCGAGGCGGCGGCGGCGACCACGTCGGCGAGCGCGGCCGGCGACTCGGTGCTGTGCACCGCGGACCCACCCTGCAGCAGGGTCACGGCCGTGCCGGTGGCCCCGCCGAGCCGGCCGATCGTGGTGGCGTCCAGGTCGTGGGTCGCCCAGATGACGCCGAGCCGCGCGCCGGTCGCGTCGCGCGTCTCGATCCCGACGGCCAGGCCCAGGAACGGGCCGGCGGACGAGGCGGGTCGGGAGCAGTCGGCCCACGGGCGCGCGGGGGAGCCCGGCGTGCGCAGCACCGGTATGCCGTCGGCGCCCTCGACCACCACCCCGGAGGCGAGCCCGCGGGCCACCACCTGGCTGGCGATGTCGGTCCGCCGGGCCGGGTCGGCGGTCACCGCGACCGCGTCGGCGGCGGCCTGCAGTTGGAGGCAGAGCGAGCTGACCGACGTGCGCACCGAGGTGGCCGCGACACCCAGCCGGTCCACCGCGCGGTCGCGGCCGACGGCGGTCACGGTGCCGCCGACGAAGAGCGCGCCGAGCAGCACCGGTCCCAGCACGACGGCCAGGAACGCGGCGGTCAGCCGCCCGCGCAACGTCACGACTCCCCCTTCGGCCTGCCAGACTCGGCTTGGCCCCCAGGGGTCTAACCGGGTGAGGGTCGGGAGTGTTGCGTGCCGGATTTATCGCATCGTGGGGTGACTAAGGCTGACATGCGGGCGGAACTGCTCGCCCGCCGCCGCGCCCTGCCCGGCGAAGCGCTCGTCGCCGCCGCCGCCCGGGTGACCGCCGCGGTCGCCGACCTGGTCCGCGCGAGCGCACCGCGGCTGGTCTGCGGCTACGTGCCGATGGCAGGCGAGCCGGGCGGCGCCGACCTGCCGGACGTCTTGCGGGACGCGTTGACCGAAGAAGCGGAGTTGTTGCTACCGGTGTTGCGCCCGGACAACGACCTCGACTGGGCCGCGTACGCGGGAATGTTCGTCCCGGCCCGGCGCGGCCTCCGGGAGCCACCCGGGGAGCGCCTCGGGCGGTCGGCGATCGCGACCGCCGACCTGATCGTGACCCCGGCGGTGGCGGTCGACCGGCGCGGGTTGCGACTCGGGCGCGGTGGTGGCTCGTATGACCGGGCGCTGGCCCGGGTGCCGGGCGGCGTGCCGATCGTGGCGCTGCTGCACGACGGAGAGGTGGTCGACCAGGTGCCGGACGCGGCACACGACCAGCGGGTGACCGGGGTGATCACCCCGGCCGGCGGGCTGGCCTGGCTCTAGCTGGCCGAGGAGGAGGGCGTGCTGCTCGCGGCCTTGGCCGGCTCGGACTTCGGCTTCGACTCGGTCTTGGTCTCGGTCTTCGACTCCGACTTGCTGTCGGACTTGGACTCGGACTTGACCTTGGTGTCGCCGCCGTTGGCGCCGTTGCGCGAGTCGGTGCGGTAGAAGCCGGACCCCTTGAACACGATGCCGACCGAGTTGAAGACCTTACGCAGGCGACCCTCGCACTCGGGGCAGACGCTCAGCGGCGCGTCGGCGAACGACTGGACGGCCTCGAGCTGGTGTCCGCACTCGGTGCAGGCGTACTGGTAGGTCGGCACGGCTTCCTCCGGATCTGGCGCGGTGGGTGCGGTGGGGCTGGCACTCAGCCTATCCGAGTGCTAATAGTGCGGCACGGAGCGGCGTTCGTCCAGCTACAACGTCAACTCCAGTGGGGCGGGACGTCTTCCCACAGCCGCGCGTCGTTGCTGTCTGACTGCTCACCCCAGCCGCGGTCGGTGTCGTCGGCCGTCTGGTCGGGCAGCAGGAACTCGTCGCCGGTGAGGTCGACGGGACGCTCGTCGTCGGGTGTTACTGGCGGTTCCACGCGGTTCACGCAGGCAGCCTACCCGCGCGTTCGGTAGCGTCGGTGGCCGTGACGTACGACGACCAGAACGCTGACCTTTGGCGGCGCCCCGACGCCGGCGCCGAGCCCGGGCAGACAACACCGCCTGGTCGCGTACCCCCGGCCGGTTATGCGGGCCCGCCACCGACGGACCCGCCGCCGGCCGGGTGGCGGCCGCCCACCTATGTGCAGCCGCCGCCGCCTCGCCAACTCGCCCCGCAGGACTTCGACAAGGTCGAGGCCCAGGAGAAGGAGGCCCGGACGCTGACCTACGGCGTCGCGCTGGTCGCGGCCGCCGTGATGGTCGTCCTCAGTTGCCTGCTCTGCTCACGAGTGCTGTTCTAGGGGACCGCGCCTTCCCAGACCGCGTGCGCACCGCTGTCGCCGGTGAGGAAGACGTAGATGGCGGTCGCCACGGCGAGCGCGATGATCACGATGCTGAACGCCAGGTTGGTCCAGACCGGAACGTGGGGGACCCGCCGGCTGCCGCTGGTGATGAAGAGCATGACGAGCGTCACGACGCCGAGGGCGAGGGTGAACCACCAGGTGCGGTCGCCGTAGCTCTGGTGCTGGTTGACCTTGTCGAGAATCTCGGCGGAGAAGCCGGCGGCGACGAGCCGGTCGCGCAGGTCCTCGCCGGACTCCATCGCGAACCAGGCCGCGAGCGGTGCGATCACCGCGAGGGCGAGCGTGGCCCAGCCGATTTGGCCGCGGACCTTGGGAACCAGCGCGTAGACCACCGCGGCGAGACAGAGCAATGGGATGAAGACCACGGCCGCGTGGATGATCAGGGGGTGGGCCGGTATGCCCAGGATCTGGTTCAGCACGCGGGCCTCCTATTTCAATATCTTGGACAGCGTACGGCCGGTCCCCGTCGCTGAAGAGTCCTTACGACGGGGACACGTGGGGTGGGCGGGGTTCGGTTCACCGCGTCGCCAAATCGTCGCTGTCGTGCGGATGAACTGGTCCTATCTTGAACGTTTCCAGGCTGCGTGCTTCCATTGCGCCATGTCCGAGACGGCGGGGGAGCGGGAAGCGGTGCTGCTGCGATCCCGCGGCATGCGGGTCACCCGCCCGCGGATCGCCGTGCTCGAGGTCCTGGCCGGCGGCGGCCACCTCGAGGTCGACGAGATCGCGACGGCGGTCCGCGCGCGGCTCGACTCGGTCTCCACGCAAGCGGTCTACGACGTGCTCGGCGCGCTGTCCCGAGCCGGCCTGGCCCGGCGGATCGAGCCGGCCGGCAGCCCCGCCCGGTTCGAGGCCCGGGCCGGCGACAACCACCACCACGTGGTCTGCCGGGCCTGCGGCGCGATCGCCGACGTCGACTGCGCGACCGGTTCGGCGCCCTGCCTCGACCCGGTCGGCGCCGGCGGGTTCGTGGTCGACGAGGCGGAAGTGACCTTCTGGGGCCTCTGCCCGGCGTGCCAGGAGCGCAAAGCCACCGACGACTGAGGCGTGGCAGGCTAGATCCCATGACGGATCTGGGGCTTTTCGGACCGGGCACGGTGACCTGGCGGGTGCATGCCGAGCCGATCCTGTTCGTCGGCGGTCTCCGTTCCCTGTACCTGCAGGCCCTGCACCCCAGGGCGATGGCCGGGGTGGCGCAGAACTCGCACTACAAGGACGACCCGTGGGGCCGGCTGGTCCGCACGTCGATCTACGTCGCCACCGCGGTCTACGGCACGACCGAGGAGGCGGTGGAGGCCGGCCGCCGGCTGCGCGGCATCCACGCCCGGATGCGCGCTCGTGACCCGTTCACCGGGGAGGAGTTCCGGATCGACGAACCGGAGTTGCTGCGCTGGGTGCACGTGACCGAGGTCGAGTCGTTCATCACGACGGCCAAGCGGTCCGGGGTGCCGCTGACCGACGCCGAGGTCGACACCTATTACTGGGAGCAGCGCCGGGTGGCCGCACTCGCCGGGCTCGACCCGTCGACCGTTCCGGCGTCGGCGGCCGAGGTCGCCGACTACTACGAGTCGATGCGCCCGGTTCTGAAGGTCACGAAGGACTCGGCCGAGGCGCTGGTGTTCCTGACCGCGCCGCCGGTGCCGTGGAAGCTCAACCCCGCGCTGCGGCTGGGCCTGGAGTTGGGCGGGCCGCGGCTGGCCTACCTCGGGATCGCCTCGACCGCGCTCGGTCTGCTCCCCGGCTGGGCGCGGCGGCTCTACGGCGGGCTCGGCCTGCCGATCGAGGGCTTCACCGCGGGCCTGTCGGTGCGCGCGATCCGATCGGCGCTGGCGGCGCTGCCCAGTCGCTACACGCAGGGGCCGATCTACCAGGGCGCGATGGCCCGGGCCGCGGCGGCTCAGGTGTAGCTGGCCGCCAGCGCGGTCAACTCCGGGTCGTCACGGCCGGCGATCACCCGCACCGTGCCGGCGACGATGTCGGCGACCTGCACTCTCGGGTCGTCGGCGGAGTCGACCAGGGTCAGCCCGGCCAGGTCGGGTGCGGCGGCCTGGAGCCAGGCCACCCGGGTCGGGGTGAGCGTGCTCTGGAAGTCGTGCACGATCCGCACCGGGCCCCAGTGGGCGACCGCGTGCACGATCGCGGGTGCCAGCAGGTCGACCGGCGCGAACGCGGGCGGGTCGGCGCGCACCCGGTCGCGGAACTCGTCGGCCCGGGCCCGGGCCTTGCCGAGCAGGGCCAGCGTCTCGTCGGCGGCCGCCGGGACACCGGTGCGGCGCAGGTCGTCGATCGACCAGAAGAGCGCGTCGGCCGCGGTCGGGTCCAGCGGTTCGCGCGTGCGCATCAGGGCGTTGGCCGAGACCAGGAAACGGCGCCAGCGCGGCTCGTCGGTGACCGGCAGCGTCGCCGCCCGCCCGGGCGCGTCGATCAGCAGGGCGAGCAGGGTCTGCACGAGGAAGCCCGGCTTGTCGACGAGCTGGACGTGGGCGTGGCCGTGCACCGGGCCACCGTCGCCGAGCAGCCAGACCAGGACCTTTCGGTGTTTCTCGCGCAGCAGGTGGTTGGCCTTGTATTCGGTGGCCGGCGAGCGGATCCGGGCCCGCAACTCGGCCATGCAGTCGGCGGCCGCCGCCCACGACAGGTGCACGCTGCCGTGGGCGAACACGGTGGTCGGCGAGCTGACGAGCTGTTGGCCCTCATAGCCGGACTCGTCGCAGGCGATCTCCCGGATCTGCGCCGCCATCCGGCAACCATCCCACGGCCGGGTCAGCCCGGCACAGCCGATTTCCGCCTCCGCCGGGCCGCGAGCGCGATGAAGATGACCAATGCCAGCAGGCCGGGCCCACAGTGGACGGCCAGCGCGCCGGCCAGGCTCGGCCCGCCCCAGTCCTTGTCATAGGTGGACGGGTCGTTGAAGTCGATCACGAACGGCTCGATGACGGCCCGGACGATGAGGAACGCCCCGAAGACGATCCCGATGACCGCGAGTAGCTTCTTCATGCTCTTCAGCCTTACGTCCGCCGTCCCTGCCGCCCATCCGGCTGGCTCCCCTTCGCTGGTGCGGCCAACCGCACCCGCCATGTTCGGCCGACGGATTAATGGGTATCACCGCCTGGTCCGACGCGACGAGGAGGCGGTGCGGCGATGATTCGGTTCGAACGCATGATGACGGCGACCGTCGCGGGCCTCGCGCTGGTCGTCGGCCCGGCGGTGCCGGCTCTGGCCGCCGATCCGGCGGCGCCCGGTGGTCCGGGCGTCGACGAGCAGTTCCTGCCGGCCGACAAGTCCGGCTTCGCCACCTCGACCACGACGGCCAGCACGGTGTGGCTGACCGTGCAGAAGGAGGGTGGCCTGGGCGAGATCTACTATCCCGACCTCAGTACGCCCAGCGCGCGGACGCTCGACTTCGTGGTCGCCGACCGGCACGGCCACGCCACCCGGGCCGCCGATGCCAAGGTGCGCACGATCCAGACCGACCCGCGCAGCCTCTCCTATCGCCAGGTGTTCGTTGACCGGCGCGGCGGGTGGTCGCTGACCGCCGATTACACGACCGACCCGGCTCGGGCCGGCGTGCTCGTCGACGTGCGGTTCACGGCCTCCAGGCCCGGCTCCTACGAGCTCTACGCCGTCTACGACCCGGCGCTGTCGAACAGCCGCGGCGACGACACGGGCCGCACCGCCGGCCGGACCCTGGTCGCGAGCGACGGCACCAGCGCGAGCGCGTTCGCGGCCCGACCGGCCTTCACCGCGACCTCCAACGGGTTCCGCGGCTCCAGCGACGGCTGGACCGACCTGCTCGCCGACGGCCGGCTCGATGGCCGCTACGCCTCGGCCGGCGCCGGCAACCTGGTGCAGACCGCGGCCACCGGCCTCACCGGGGCCCGCGGACGCCAGCACGCCACCTTGGCCATCGGCTTCGGCCGCACCGCCGGCGCCGCCCTCGGCACCGTGAACGCCTCGCTGGGCAGCGGATACGCCCGCACCGCGGCCGCGTACGCGCACGGCTGGCACGACTACCTGGGCAAGCTCAAGCGCGCACCCGCGTCGCTGTCCGGCCGCGACCAGCGGACCCTCTACGATGTCTCGGTCATGGTGCTCGCCGCCAGCGAGGACAAGACCCACCGCGGCGCGTACGTCGCCTCGCCGTCGATGCCGTGGATCTGGGGAAACGACGACCCGTCCGGCCCCTACCACCTGGTGTGGTCGCGTGACCTCTACCAGATCGCCACGGCGCTGATCGCCGCCGGCGACCGGGCGGGCGCCAATCGGTCACTGAACTATCTCTTCGACGTGCAGCAGAAGGCAGACGGTTCGTTCCCGCAGAACTCGCGGGTCGACGGCTCCCCGGTGTGGACCGGCCTGCAGCTCGACGAGGTCGCCCTGCCGATCGTGCTGGCGCACCAACTGGACCGCCGGGACGCCGGCACCTGGAGCCACGTCAAGCGGGCGGCCGACTTC
Source organism: Asanoa sp. NPDC049573 (assembly GCF_040676615.1). Classification (NCBI taxonomy): domain Bacteria; kingdom Bacillati; phylum Actinomycetota; class Actinomycetes; order Micromonosporales; family Micromonosporaceae; genus Asanoa; species Asanoa sp. NPDC049573. Next base: position 394,674 of record NZ_JBFAPI010000002.1, on the reverse strand, counting down.
CTGCTCTCCTTCGAGCAGGACGGCAACCGGGCGCCGTGGTCGCCGCAGGACCGCTGGGAGAACCAGTCCGGCTACTCGCCGGCGACCATCGCCGCCGAGATCGCCGGCCTCGTCTGCGCCGCCGACATCGCCCGTGCCAACGGTGACGCCGCGTCGGCCGAGCGCTACCTGGCCACGGCCGACGACTGGCAGGCGCGGGTCAAGGGGTGGACGGTGACCGCGACCGGTCCCTATTCCGCCGATCCCTATTTCCTGCGCCTGACCAAGGACGGCAACCCGAACGCCGGCACGGCGTACACCATCGGCGACAGCGGTCCGGCCGACGTCGATCAGCGCCGCGTCGTCGATCCCAGCTTCCTGGATCTCGTGCGGCTGGGCGTGCTTCCGGCTGACGACCCGGCGGTGGTGAACACCCTCGGCGTGATCGACGCCCAGCTCGGCGTGCCGACGGCTCGGGGCCTTTACTACCACCGCGCCTCGTTCGACGGGTACGGCGAGAAGGTGGACGGCAGCCAATGGGAGTTCGGGCTGCCGGACGGCTCGCGGATCACCCGTGGCCGGGCGTGGCCGCTGCTGAACGGCGAGCGCGGGGAATACCAGATCGCCGCCGGCCAGCTCGGCGCTGCCCGCCGCCAGATCGGCACGATGGCCCGCGCCACGGGGCCGGGCGCGATGCTGCCCGAGCAGGTCTGGGACAACCAGCCGCCGGGCTTCGCTCCGGGCACGCCGACGTTCTCCGCCACCCCGCTGGCCTGGACACACGCGCAGTTCGTGCGGCTGGCCCAGAACGTCGCGGCCGGCCGGGTGCTCGAGCAGCCGGCGATCGTGGCCGAACGCTACGGGAGCGCGGCACAGACCTCGCGAAGGTAGCGCAGGCCGTTGGTGGCCAGGGCGTCCTGGCTCGGAGCGAACGGCCGCCAGATCGAGGCGGCCACCGCGATCGCCGCGTTCTCCCCGGTGAACGACTCGATGCAGATCGGGCCGCGGTAGCCGGTCGCGGCCAGCGTGGCGAGCCAGCGCGGCCAGTCGATGTGGTCGTCGCCCGGTGCGCCGCGGTCGCTGCCGCTGACCTGCACATGCACCAGGCGCGGGCCGGCCGCCATGATCGCGGCGTAGGGATCCGCTTCCTCGATGTTCATGTGGTAGCTGTCGAGCATGATTCCGACGTTGTCGGGCAGCCCGTCGAGCGCGGTCAACGTCTGCGCCACGGTGTTGACGACCGAGGTCTCGTAGCGGTTGAGCGCCTCCAACCCGATGGCGACGCCCGCTGCGGCCGCGTATTCGGCCACCGGCAACAGCGCGGCCCGCAACGACGCGTAACAGGACGCGCGCTCCGCGGGCAGCATCCGCCAGACCCGGCCCACCGAGGCGTAGGCCGGGCCGCAGACGGACGGCGCGCCCAGGACCACTGCGGCGTCCACAAGGGAGCGTAGGTAGTCCTGGGTCGCCGTGACGGTGCCAGGATCGGTGTTGACCAGGTCACGGCCGGGTGGCGTGACCGAGAGGACGGCGGCGGCGGTCAGCCCGTGCGTGGCCAGCAGGTCGCGGGTCCGCGACGGCGACCAGTCGCCGACGTTCTCCACCGGGATCTCGATCGCGTCGAAGCCCCACGCGGCGATCTGCGGCACCAGGGTGGCCAGCGCGTCGTCGGTGACCGGCGAGGTCCAGATCCAGGGGTTGGCACCGATCGGGAACATGGTTACTTGCCGCCCCAGTCGCCCGGGTAGCCCGGGAAGTCGCTGCAGCCGCACATCGCGTAGTGCAGCGGCGGCATGCTCGGGTCGACGTACTGCGAAAGGTTGCCGTCGTTGATGGTGGGTTGCGGCAACTTCCACGGGCTGGGCACCGGTTCGCCGCCCAGGATCTTCAGAGCGGCGATCACGGGGGTACGCCACTGATAGGTGGGATAGGTCGGCGCCACCGCGGTCAACTTCTTGTCCTGCCACATGCGCAGGAAGTCCTGCTGGTCTTCGCCGACGATCGCCGGGAACGGTTTGCCGGCGTCTTCGAAGGCCTCGGCCGCCGCTACCGCCGTCGCGCCGGCATCCATCCAGATGCCGTCGATCGAGCCGAAGCGCTGGATGTAGTTGTTGACGATGGTCTTCGTCTTGGCCGGGTCGCCGTCGGTGAACTCGACGCCGACGACCTTGAGCTGGGACTTGTCGAAGGCCACCTTGGCGGCGCCCCAGCGGGCCTCGAGCACGTCGACGCCGGGCAGGATGCGCAGCGCGAGCACGTTGCCGCCCGGCTTGACCTTCTCGACCAGGAACTCGGCGCCGGCGGCGCCGAACGCGTACCCGCCGATGGGGTTGATGAACGTGACCGGGCACTTGGTGTTGACGCCGCGGTCGAAGACGATGACCGGCACCTTCGCGCACGCCTGCTCGACGGCCGGAGTGAGCGTCGCGGTCGTGTTGGGCGAGACGATCAACGCGTCACAACCCTTGCCGAGCAGGTCGGTGATGTCGGAGATCTGCTTGTCGTCCTTGCTCTCCGCGTCGGCCACCTGGAACGACTTGATCTCCGGGTGCAGTTTCACCTCGGCCTGCATGTTCTTGAAGCCGACCTGCCGCCAGGGGTTGCCGACGCCGGCGTTGGAGAAGCACAGGTTGTAGGGGCCGGCCTTCTTGTATTTCGCGGTCTCGGTGTTGGTCGGGTTGAGCGCCTGCTCCCACGGCTTGTCGCTGGGCCCGGTGGCACTGGCCGTGCGCAGCGCCATCTCGTTGTCGTAGTCGGCCTGGACGAAGAACGACGAGGTCTCGCCCGTGCCGGCGCCCGCGTCGGCCGACGCGCTGCCGCTCGGGTTGGCCGCCGGGACGTCACTCGAACAACTGGCCAGTGCCAAGGCTGCGACGGCGAGTAGAGCCAGGGCGCTGCCTGTCCTTTTGCGCATCTCTCCTCCTACTTAGGTGCGTGTGGTCAGGTGCGTGCCCGTAGCCCGCCGATGGCCACGGCAGTGAGGATGATCAGGCCCTGCACCGCGGACGCCAGTGCGCCCGCGACGCCGAGCAGGTTGAGCAGGGTCAACAGGGTCTGCAGGGTGAGCGCGCCGAGCATCGCGCCGACGGCCGAGCCGCGGCCGCCGCCGAGCACCACGCCGCCGAGCACGACCGCGGTGATGGCGGTGAACTCGAGCCCGGCGCCGACCTGGAAGCTCACCCCGCCGAAGCCGCCCAGCAGGATTGCCGCAACGGCCGCGCAAGCCCCGCTGACCACGAACGCGATCGTGCGGACGCCGGCCACCCGGCCGCCCGCGAGCCGGGCGGCCCGCGGGTTGTCGCCGACCGCGAGCAACACCTTGCCGAAGTCGGCCCGCATCGCGAGGATCGCCAGCGCGGCCACGACGAGCAGGATCAGCACGGCGTACGGGATTTCGCCGAGCCACGGCACGCCCTCGATGCCCCGCCGGCCGAGCACCCGGAACTCTTCGGAGAGCGCGCCGCGCGGCGAGCCTCCGGTCCACGTGTAGACCGCGCCGACCAGGATCAGGTACATGCCGAGCGTGGTGATGAACGACGGCACCAGCAGCAGCGTGGTGACCAGCCCGTTGACCAGGCCGACGAGCAGCCCGAAGCCGAGCACCAGCGCGATGACCGGCCAGGTCGCGGCCGGGTCGCCGTCGATCATCCGGGCAGCGATCACCACCTCGGCGGTGACCAGCGAGCCGACCGACAGGTCGAAGTCGCCGGCGACGATCACGAAGTATTGGCCGGCGGCCAGGATGATCAGCGGTGCCGATCGCTTGAGGAACGCCAGCAGGGCGGGCGGGTCGTAGAAGTCGGGCTGCCGGATCGCGATCGCGGCCAGCAGGACCACCAGGATCGCCAGGACGGGCAGCACGCTGCCGGTGCCCCAGCGGGTCCGGCGGGCCTGGCCGGTTTGGCCGAGGGTGACCGTCTCGCTCATGCCGACCCCTTCCGGCGCAGCCGGAGTGCGTAGATCGCCACCGCGGCGACGATCACGACACCGCGGATCACCTGCTTGAAGAACGGGTCGACGGCGAGTTGGTTGAAGATGCCGTCGATGACCGCGAGCAGCAGCACGCCGCCGACGGTGCCGGCGACGCCGCCCTTGCCGCCGGCCAGCACCGTGCCGCCGAGCACGACCGCGGCGATCGACTCCAGGTCGTAGCCGCCCTCGGCGCCGACCCGGGGCGCGCCGGCGCCGAGCCGGCTGGCCAGGTAGAGGCCGGCGATGCCGGCGCAGATCGAGCAGATGACGTGGGTGCGGATCAGCACCAGGTCGGTGCGGACACCCGAGAGCCGGGCCACGTCGAGGTCGCCGCCGGCGGCGATCAGGTGGTGGCCGTAGCGGCTGCGGTTGATGACCACCCAGGCCACCGCCGCGACGCCGACGAACAGCAGGAACGCGACCGGCACCGGGCCGACCCGGTCGTAGCCGAGGTGTTGGAAGGAGACCGGGACCTGGCCTGCCGGACCGGCGTACCCCTGCTCGAGATAGCCCTTGATCAGCAGGCCGACGCCGAGCGTCGCGATGAACGCGTTGATCCGCAACTTGGTGATCAGCAGCCCGTTGACCAGGCCGATCGCGGCGGAGACGGCCAGCACGGCGAGGATGGCCGGCAGCACCCGGCCGTCGCTGCCGGCCATCGTCTCGGCCGCGATCAACGACGTCAGGCTGATCACGTACGCGACGGAGAGGTCGAGCGACCCGGCCAGGATGGCGAACGTCTGGCCGACCGCGACGATGCCCAGCCCGGCGGCCCGTTGCAGCAGGCTGACCGTGCTGTTCTGGCCGAAGAGCGAGCCGCCGTCGGTGGCGACCAGGATGCCGCCGACGATCAGCGTGACGCCGAGCGCCAGCCAGACGCCGTTGGTCGAGTCGATCCGGGGCCTGCTGAAAATGTCGGACAACACTGGGCGGTGCCGGCTGATTCGCTCGCTGCGCTCGCTCATGCGGGCACCTCGTGCACCGTGCCGGTGGCCAGGCTCAGGACCGCCTCCTCGCTCGCGTCGCCGGGCAGTTCGCCGGCGATGGCTCCGTCGCGCATGACGACGATCCGGTCGCTCATGCCGAGCAGTTCGGGCAGTTCCGACGAGATCATCAGGACCGCCGCGCCCTTGTCGGCCAGATCGCGGATCAGTTCGTGGATGGCCGCCTTGGCGCCGACGTCGATGCCCCGGGTCGGCTCGTCGAAGAGCAGTACCCGCGGCGCCATCGCCAGCCAGCGGGCCAGCACCACCTTCTGCTGGTTGCCGCCGGACAGGTAGCGGACCTCCTGGTCGAGGCCGGCCGCGTGCACCTCGACGGCGGCGAGCAGGTCGCGGACGGCGGTGGCGCGGAGGGCGCCACCGAACCAGCGCGGTGTGGCGGCGCGTGTGGCCAGCAGCGCGTTGTCGAGCACCGACTGGCTGAGCACCAGCCCCTCGCCCTTGCGGTCTTCGGTGACGTAGGCGACGCCGGCCCGGACCGCCTGCCGGGGCGAACGGATCCGCACCGGCTTGCCGGCGAGCGTCATCCGGCCGGAGCGGAAACCGTCGACCCCGAACAGCGCCCGGGCCAGCGCCGAGCGGCCCGAGCCCTGCAGCCCGCCGACGCCGAGCACCTCGCCGGCCCGCAACTCCAGGTCGACGTCGCGCAGTCGCGCGTTTCCGGCGCCGGTCACCGTGAGCAACGCCGGCCCGGTCGTGCCCGTCCTGGGCGGGTAGTAGGCAGCCAGGTCGCGGCCGACCATGTGCCGGACCAGGGCCTCGGGCGTGGCGTCGCGGGTGGCGAGGGTGACCACCCGCCGCCCATCTTTGAGCACGGTGATCCGGTCGGACAGGTCGAAGACCTCGGCGAGCCGGTGTGACACGTAGAGGATGCCGATGCCGCGCGCCTGCAGGCGGCGGACCAGCGCGTAGAGGAGTTCGACCTCGTGGTCGGCCAGTGCCGCGGTCGGCTCGTCCATGATGAGAATGCGGGCGTCGAGGGACAGCGCCTTGACGATCTCGACCACCTGCTGCTGTGCGATGCCGAGGTGGCGCACGCGGTCGGTCGGGCGGACCGACTCTTCGCCGATCGACGCGAGCAGGTCGGCGGTGCGGTCGCGGATCGCCCGGCGGTCGACCAGGCCGCGCCGCAGCGGCTCGCGGCCGAGGAACACGTTCTCGGCGACGGTGCGCTCGGGGAGCAGGTTGAACTCCTGGTGGATGATCCCGACACCGGCCGCCTGTGCGGCTCGCGGGCTGTGCAGCACGACGGGTTGACCGGAGATGTGCAGAGCACCGGCGTCGGGCTGGTGCACGCCCGAGGCGATCTTCATCAGGGTGGACTTGCCGGCACCGTTCTCGCCGACCACCGCGTGCACTTCGCCGGGATGCACGTCAAGGTCCACATCGGACAAGACGGGCACTCCGTAGAAGGATTTGCCGACGCCGAGCATCGTCAACAGCGCGTCCGGCGGTGCGGGCGAATCCATGAGATCACCACAACTTTCGCTTGCCACGCAGGAGCTTTTGCTGAGCTGACCGAAAGCGCTATGGCGTCGCATCGTAAGCGGCCGAACACGAGCCGATCAAGACCGCAACGGCCCGGACACGATCACAGTTCGGCATTGATTGATTCATCTGTGCGACTGCCTCCGTTGACGGGCGGCCGTGGAACAAGTCAAACTCATCCGCGTCGATGCGCTCTGGCGCCTCGACCCAGACGCGAACTTCGGCGGACGCGTTGCACCGCAAGCCCTCCTGCACGCCCTCACGGCATCCCTGAAGGAGCTCGCATGCGCCGCCGCAGACCTGTCCTCACCCTGCTCACGATCGCTGTCACGCTGCTCGGCCTCGGTGTCGTCCAGGCACCGGCGCAGGCCGCGCCCGCCTTCCGGGCCCTCGTGTTCAGCGAGACGGCCGGCTATCGGCACGACTCGATCGCCGCCGGGGTCACGATGTTCACTCAACTCGCCGCGGCCAACAACTTCGAGGTGGTGTTCAGCGAGGACTCCACCGTGCTGAACACGGCCAACCTCGACACGTACGACGTGTTGGTCATGTTCCAGACCTCGGGCATGGTGTTCGACAACGACGCACAGCGCACCGCGGTGCAGAACTACCTGCGGGCCGGCAACGGGATCGTCGCGATCCACAACGCGACGGACATGGGCATCGACACCACCTTCCCGTGGTGGGACCAGACGATCAACGGCGGCGCGCACATGCCGTCGCACTCGCCGGGCTCGCTGCCGGGCTACGCCCGGGTTGCCGACAAGGCGCACCCGTCGACCGCGGGGTTGCCGGACAACTGGCAACGCACCGAGGAGTGGTACAACTTCGACGTCAACGCGCGCGGCAACGTGCACGTGCTGGTCACCGCCGACGAGCGCACCTACACCCCGGGCGCCGACGCGATGGGCATCGACCACCCCATCTCGTGGTGTCGCGAGACCGAGGGCGGCAAGGTGTGGGCCACCGCGATGGGCCATGACATCGCGTCCTACAGCGAGACCAACTTCCGCAACCACATCCTCGGCGGCGTCCGTTACGCGGCCGGCAACCTGGCCGGCGACTGCGGCGGCACCGTGTGGGACAACTTCGAGAAGGTGAGCCTCGACTCCAACACGGTCGACCCGATGGCGCTCGACATCGCGCCGGACGGCCGGGTCTTCTACGTGCAGCGGGGCGGCCAGATCAAGATCTTCAAGCCGGCGCAGCAGAGCACGGTCACCGCGGGCACCCTGTCGGTCTACACCGGCGGCGAGGACGGCCTGGTCGGCATGGCGCTGGACCCGAACTTCGCCACCAACGGCTGGATCTACCTCTACTGGTCGCCGGCCTCGTCGTCGACCGACGTCAACCGGCTGTCACGGTTCACCGTCAGCGGCGACACGGTCAACCTGGCCAGCGAGGTGGTTCTGCTGTCGGTGCCGGCCTATCGGGACCGGACCTTCCCCGAGCCCGGGCACACCGGCGGCTACGTGGGGTTCGGGCCGAACGGCAACCTCTACCTGTCGACCGGCGACGACACACCGCCCAACCTCGACCCGGCCTGGCAGGGCTACGCACCGCTGGACTGGCGGCCCGGCAAGTCCAACCTGGACGCGGCCCGCAGCGCCGGCAACACCAACGACCTGCGCGGCAAGATCCTGCGGATCCACCCGGAGAGCAACGGGACCTACACGATTCCCTCCGGAAACCTGTTCGCGCCGGGCACCGCGCAGACCCGCCCCGAGATCTACGCGATGGGCTTCCGCAACCCGTTCCGGTTCGAGGTCGACAAGCAGACCGGCTGGATCAACATGGCCGACTACGGCCCGGACCGCGGGCTGCCGACCACCAACCGCGGGCCGGAAGGGCTGGTCGAGCTCAACGTGATCAAGCAGGCCGGCAACTTCGGCTGGCCGTTCTGCCACGGCGACAACCAGCCGTACGCGCCCTACAACCCGGACACCGGCGTGGTCGGCGCGAAGTTCAACTGCAACGCGCCGGTCAACGACTCGCCGAACAACACAGGGTTGCGGGTGTTGCCGCAACTGGTGCAACCGCAGATCTGGTACGGCTACGGTGCCTCACCGCAGTTCCCGGAGATGGGGTCCGGTGGCGCGGCACCGATGGGCGGCCCGGTCTACCGCTACAACGCGGCCAGCACGTCGGCGACGAAGTTCCCGCCGTACTACAACGGCGTGCACTTCTTCTACGAGTGGTCGCGCAACTTCGTGCAGGAGATCCACTTCGACGCCAACGGTGGGTTGGTGAAGATCAACCCGTTCCTGCCCGGTGAGTTCTTCAACAAGCCGATGGCCATGCGGTTCGGCCCGGACGGCTCGCTCTACCTGCTGGAGTGGGGCGCCAACTTCGGCGGCGGCAACAACGACTCGGGTCTCTACCGGATCGACTACGTGAAGGGCGGCCGGGCGCCGGTCGCGGTGGCCACCGGCACGCCGACCAACGGCCTCGCGCCGCTGACCGTGCAGTTCTCCAGCGCCGGCACGCACGACCCGGACACCGGCGACACGATCAGCTACGCCTGGGACTTCGACAGCAACGGCAGCACCGACTCGACCGCGGCCAACCCGTCCAGGGTCTACAGCACCAACGGCAACTACGTGGCGAAGTTGACCGTCACCGACAACACCGGGCGTTCCTCGTTCGCCAATGTCCCGATCACGGTGGGCAACAACGCGCCGGTGGTGACCATCACCGGGCCACCCAACGGCGGCATGCTCGACTTCGGGCAGAACGTCGCCTACTCCGTGTCGGTGACGGACGCCCAGGACGGCACGGTCAACTGCCAGCAGGTGTTCACCAACCCGGCGCTCGGCCACGACGACCACGAGCACGGCACCACCGACCTGCCCGGCTGCTCGGGCACGGTGTCGACCGGCAACCTCGGCGGGCACCCGGACGGCGCCAACCTGTTCTACGTGCTGAACTCGCGCTATCAGGACAACGGCAACGGCTCGGTGGCCCGGCTGACCGGCTATGCCAAGGTGATCCTGCAGCCCAAGCACAAGCAGGCGGAATACTTCACGGCCCAGTCCGGCACCCGGATCGTCGCGCAGACCGGCGCGGAGAGCGGCAGCCGGATCGGTGACGTCAGCAACAACGACTGGATCATGTTCGACCCGATGAGCCTGCAGGGGATCTCGACGGTCAGCTACAAGATCTCGTCGCCGACGGGTGGCGGCAGCATCGAGTTGCGGGCCGACTCACCGACCGGCACGTTGCTGGCCACCAACCCGGTCGCGGCAACCGGCGGCTGGGACACCTATGTGCAACAGGCCCCCGTCAACGTGGCAACGCTGGCCGGCACGCACAAGCTCTACATGGTGTTCAAGACCTCGGTCGCCAACAACTACGACGTCGACGCGTTCACCTTCGGCGGCAACGGGGTCGGCACCGCGCCGGCGGGTGGCATCGCCGGTCGCACCTACACGTTGACCGCGCAACACAGCGGCAAGCTGGCCGATGTCAACGGGGTGTCAACGGCTGACAACGCGGTCGTACACCAGTGGGCGGCCACCGGCGGTGCCAACCAGCGGTGGCAGGCGGTCGACGCGGGCGGCGGCAACGTCTACCTCAAGGCCGTGCACAGCGGTAAGTGCATGGCGGTAGCCGGCGCCTCGACCGCCGACGCGGCCGGGGTGGTGCAGCTGACCTGCAACAACCAGGCCAACCAGCAGTGGACGCCGATCGCGTCCGGCGGGGTGTATCAGCTCCGCGCGGTGCACAGCGGCAAATGCCTCGACGTCAACGGCGCCTCGACGGCCGACGGCGCGATCCTCATCCAGTGGCCGTGCCACACCGCGACCAACCAGCAGTGGCGGTTGACCCAGCAGTGACGCCGCCGGGCCGGGAAGGGCTCGCCCTGTAAGGGCCCTTCCCGGCCCGGCGCGGGTTGTCCCAGCAGTGAGGCCCCGGCGGATCGGCGAGGCGCCAACGGATCGGCGAGGCACCGCCGGATCCGCGAGGCCCCTCCGGATCGGGGGCGCTGCCGGATCGGCGAGGCCCCTCCGGATCGGGGGCGCTGCCGGATGGGCGAGGCCCCTCCGGATCGGGGGGCGCTGCCGGATCGGCGAGACGCCAACGGATCGGCGAGGCGCCAATGGATCGGCGAGGCGCCAACGGATCGGCAAGGCGCCAACGGATCGGCGAGGCCCCTCCGGATCGGCGGGTCCCGCGCGGCGACCTTGTTGGGGCCTTTCCCGATCGGCTGCGTGGACAGGGTTGACCTGGCGGTGACGTGCCGCCGGGTCGGGGAAGGGCTGCCTAGTAGGGGGCCCTTCCCGGCCGGCTGCGCAGGCCTGGGGTGATCGGCATGTCGAGGCGGATCGGCTCGGCCGTCGGGGGCGCGAAGCCCGCGGCGGCCAGGCCGACCGGCTCCTTCGTCCCTGTCGCCGGGCCGACGCCGGCGAACTCCTCGGTGGTCATCGCCTGCAGGGCGACGGTCGCCATCAACGTCATCGCCACGGCGAAGACGAGCGCGACGGAAACGATCAGGGCGAGCGGGCGTACGCCGTCGACCGTCGCGAGGCCTGCGTGGTCGAGCTCGACGCGTACCGCTGCCATCGCGGTGTAATGCATGCCGCATACGCCGGCCGCCATCAGCGCCGACGCGACGGCGATCGGCCGCCGCCCGGCGACCGTGGCGCTGAACCACAGCGCGGCGGTGGCGGCGACGACCGCGATGATCGCCGAGAGTGCGACGAGTTGTGGCTGGTAGGAGATCTCGCCGGCCACGTCGACCGCGGCCATGCCGGTGTAGTGCATGCCGAGCAGCCCGGCACCGGTGATCCCGCCGGCGCGCAGGATCGCGGCGGTGCTCGGCTCGCGGTAGCCGACCAGGAAGAGCCCGATCCCGACGGCGGCGAGGGAGAGCGCGAGGCTGGCGGCGGTGAGGGCCGGGCTGTAACGCACCGGACTGTCGGCCACGTCGAAGCCGAGCATCGCGGTGAAATGGGCGAGCCAGACGCCGGCGCCGCCGATCGCGACGGTCGCGATGGTCAGCCACTTCACCCGGGCCGGACCTTGGCGCAGGGTACGGGCGCGGGCGGTGCAGTAGAGGCCGATCAGGGCGCCGACGACGGCGACCACGTAGGCGAAGCCAGGGTTGAGCCAGCCGTGGGTGAAGTGGTGCACCTCTGCCATGCGAACAGTGAGCCAGCTGGATAAAGTGGTGTGTCGCACATCTCGTCCGCCCTCACCCGATCGAGGTGGCTTGCGTTATATGTCCTTTTGGCCCGTTGACCCGCGGAAGTGGCCCCGCCTACGGTCGCTCGGCGTGGGACAACGCATTCGACGGCACGGCTGGCTGTTCGCCGGCGTCACCGCACTCGCGGTGACGCTGGTCCTGGCCGGCACGTACGTGGCACACGCCGACAGGACACCCGAAAACACCGGCGCGATCCCGGAAAACACCGAATCCGGCTGGCGGCAACCTGAGGAACGGATGCCGACGATGTCGGCGACCGCGCGCCCCACCGCCGACCCGGCGCCGGAGCACTTCACGACCCTGCCGCCCGGTGCCGCACTGCCGTCGGGCGCCCAATGCGCGACCTGGGTGCGGGCCCGTCCCACGCCGGAGAACCGGCAGATGAACCTGATGGCCAATGCCACCACCGGACACCACGTCGGCCCCGACATCTATGACGACGCGCGCTCCGACAGCCGGATAGCACCACGCGTCGACGGGGCGTTCACGGGGTCCACAAGAGACATTCTGCGGTGGGCGGCGTGCAAGTGGGGCATCGACGAGGACGTCGTATTCGCACAGGCGGCACAGGAGAGTTGGTGGCGGCAGACGGTGCTGGGCGACTACAGCGCCGACCCGACCCGCTGCGCGCCCGGCCACGGCATCGGCGCCGACGGCCGCGCCGGCCAGTGCCCGGAGAGCTTCGGCATCCTGCAGGACCGGCATCCGTACCAAATGTCGGCCTGGCCCGGTGTGCTCCGTTCGACGGCGATGAACGCCGACCTGGCGTACTCCATCTGGCGGGGTTGTTTCGAGGGTTGGGAGGGTTGGCTCAACTCCGAGGAGCGCGGGGAGCCCTATGCAAAGGGCGACCTGTGGGGATGTGTCGGGCGCTGGTTCAGCGGGCGCTGGCACACGCCGGAGAGCGAGGACTACATCGGCCTGGTCAAGGACCTGCTCGCCCAGCGGGTCTGGGAGACGGCCGAGTTCCGCGAGCCCTGATCCCTGCTATGGCAACCAGGGTTGCTTGGGTCCGCTCCCGGCACGACCGGCTCCTGACGCTCCGGCGTTGGGCGTGGCTCGGTGTGTTCCTCGATTGGTCCCGGTGAGCGCACGTGGGGCCTAAGCGACGAGACTCACGACGGACTGTCGCCCGGACCGGCTCGTCTTGCGGACTAGCGTCCGCGCCGCGACCGGCGTCGAGACGCGGGGTAGGTCCGCCTGCCGGTCGCGTACCTGCCGCACCGTGAGCGCGACCAGCCACGCCCGGAAGCGCGCCGCAGCGTGACGTCACTGCAGGGAGCGGGCGACCATGGTCGCGAAGCTGCTGGCGGCCTCGGCGTCGGGGCGGCGGTCGGGCCACTGCATGTGGCCGAGGAAGGCGTGTTGGAAGCACGCTCCGAGCAGGAGGCTGGCCGCCGCGTAGAGGTCGGCGTCCGCGCGGACCAGCCCTCGGTCCTGCTGGCGGCGCAGGTACCCGATCACGGCCTCGTTCGCCTTGTGCGGGCCGGCACCCACCTGGCGCAGCCCGGCCGTGTGCGCGGCCAGGATCAACGGATCCGAGAAGATCGAGCCCAACATGGGGAAGCTGTCCGTGTAGAACGTGATCATCGCGGCCGCGATCGCCGTCAGGCCGGCGGGTAGGTCGTCGCCGGCCGTGTTGACTGACCGGGCCAGCTGCGCCAGCCCCGGCGTGCGCTCGTGCAACACCGCCACCAGGAGTTCGATCTTTCCGGCGAAATGTTTGTAGAGCGTTGCCTCCGAATAGCCCGCCGCCTTCGCGATCTCGCGTGTTGTGGCATTGGCGAGGCCGCGGGTGCGGATGACCTCGGCGGCAGCGTCGAGGATCACGTCCCTGGTTCCCACTGGGCCCCCTTGACAGGTTAGTAAGCGCTCACCCATCCTAGTGGTGAGTGAGCACTTACTAACCACGGGAGGCCATGATCATGAAGATCACCGTTCTGGGTGCGACCGGCGGGACCGGGCAGCATCTCGTGCGCCGGGCGATCGCGGCCGGGCACCACGTCACCGCGGTGGTTCGGGATCCGGCCCGGCTGCCGGTCGGCGCCGATCCCCGGCTTGAGATCGTCGTCGCCGACGCGCTCGACCCCCACGCCATCGGCGCCGCCGTCTCCGGGCGCGATGCCGTCGTCGACACCCTCGGGCCGCGCGGCCGCGACGATGCCACCGTCTGCTCGCGGGGGGCAGCCTCGGTGGTTGCGGCAATGGCGGTCAACAACCCGGGCGCGCGGCTGCTCGTCGTGACCGGCAGCGGCCACGTCAAGGACCCAGGCGACGGCCCGCTCACCCGCTTCGTCTTCAAGCCGTTGATCGGCAGCACGCTGCTCAAGGCGCAGTTCGCCGACTTCGCCCGCACCGAGCGGATCGTCTTCGACAGCCGCCTGCGCTGGACGGTGCTGCGCCCGCCGCAACTCACCACGGGTAAGCGCAAGCCCTACCGCACCGCCATCGACCGCAACGTCCGCGGCGGCGTCCAACTGTCCCGCGCCGACCTGGCCGACGCCATCCTGGTCGCCCTCGGCGACCCGAGCACCGAGGGCCACACCATCGGCCTGGGCTACTGACCGCCGCAGCCGCCGCGGTCGCGACCGGGCAACCGTCCCGGCCGGCGACCGGGCGATCTGGGTAACCGACCACCGTGGGCGTCTCGGTCGTGACCGGGCCAGGTTGATCCCGAGGGGTTACCAGCGGCAGCCGGGCGATTTGACCCGCTGGCCGCCGTGGGCGTCGCGGTCGTGACCGGGTCAATCGGTCCCGAGGGCCACTGTCGGGAGAAGGCCGATACCCAGCCGACGACGACTACTGACCGCCATACGTGTCGCGGTAATAGCCGGCCAGCCGGTCCCGGTAGTCGGGCCCGGGGGTGAACTCGGGAGCGTCCTTGATCTGGGACCGCGTGCGGTCGACCCACACCGTGCGTGACTGGTGGTCGACCCGGTCCACGACGCCGGCTGGCAGCAGCACCGTGCGGCCGAAGATCCACGGGCCCGTGTCGACCACCAGATCCGTTTCGCTGGCCTTCTCGACCTTGCCGATCTCACCGTCGACCGCCATCACGGCGTAGCCGGTCAGGTCGAGCGAGAAACCCGGGCCACCCTCGTCGGCGGCCGCGACCGCGGGCGCCGGCTCGCCTTCCGGGCCCTGGTCCGGCGTGGTCTGGTCGTGGCCACCCCCGAGAGCGGGGGTGCGCCACGACCACGCGTTGAAAACGGAAGCCTCCACGACCACCGCTTACCCCGAACTCACCAGGGCAGAACCCCGTTCTGGTCGCCGTCCAGGGTGATCAGGTGACCCCACAACACGCCGGACGGGCCGTCGGCCGGCAGGGTGGCCAGGTGCACGTTGACCAGAGCGGCCTGTTCGGGCGTACGGAATCCCGCGTTCTGGTTGAAGTCGGTCTTCGTGTAGCCGGGGTTGGCCGCGTTGACCTTGATCGCCGTGTCCCGCAGCTCCTTGGCGTACATCGCGGTGATCATGTTTAGTGCCGCCTTCGAGGCGGGGTAGGGCACCGAGGTCAACACATACAGCGGGCTCGCCGGGTCGGTCAGCGAGGTGATCGAGCCGACCTCGCTTGAGACGTTGACGATCCGCGCCGCCGGCGCCTGCCGGAGCAACGGCAGGAACGCGTTGGTGACCGCGACCACGCCGTAGACGTTGGTCTCGAACACCTCGTGGATCGTCCCGACGATCGTCGCGCTCGGCTCGCCGGTGCCGTCGGCGCGCACGATGCCGGCGTTGTTGACCAATACGTCGAGCCGGCCGAACTCGGCCGCCACCAGGTCGACCGCGGCCTGGATGGTTGCCGCATCGGTGACGTCGAGGCGGACGAAGCGGGCGTCCAGTCCCTCAGCGGCCAACGACGTCGCCGCCGCCCGACCGCGGCCCTCGTCGCGGGCGCCGACCAGTACGGTCATACCCAGCGAACCCAGCGCCCGCGCGGTCGCCAGACCGATACCCCGGTTGGCCCCGGTGATCAATGCAATCTGCGTCATGGGGTCGAGCCTGTCCAACGGACGGGGCCGGCAGGCAGGACCAATGCTGCCTGGTACCAGCCGTACCACCCTGCAGAACCCGGGTTGCGGCACCCTTGACGGGTGACGGTCAACCGGCAAGAGCTCGCCGCGTTCCTGCGTACCCGCCGCGAACGGCTGCGCCCGACCGACGTGGGCCTGCCCGGCGGCA
Organism: Asanoa sp. NPDC049573; assembly: GCF_040676615.1. Taxonomy (NCBI): domain Bacteria; kingdom Bacillati; phylum Actinomycetota; class Actinomycetes; order Micromonosporales; family Micromonosporaceae; genus Asanoa; species Asanoa sp. NPDC049573. The sequence continues at coordinate 378,846 of NZ_JBFAPI010000002.1, read as the reverse complement.
CCGGCATGGGCCCGCGCCGCACGCCGGGCCTGCGCCGGCAGGAGGTCGCCGAACTGGCCGGCATGTCGATCGACTACTACATCCGGCTGGAGCAGGCCCGCGGCCCCAAGCCGTCGCGGCAGGTGCTCGGCGCGCTGGCCCGGGCGCTCATGCTGACCATCGACGAGCGGGAGTACCTGTTCCGGATCGCCGGCGAGGCGCCGCCGGTCGTGGTCGGGCCGAGCAGCGAGTTGCTGCCCGCGGTGCGCTACCTGCTCGACTCGATGCCGCTGACGCCGGCGTACGTGGTCGACGCGAAATACGACCTGCTCGCCTGGAACCCGCTGGCGACCCGGTTCATCGGGGACCTGTCGGCCCATCCGGTCAGCGACCGCAACATGCTGCGCTGGATGTTCCAGCGCCCGGTCGACGACCTGCACTGGTCCGACGAGGACGCGCTGGGTTTCACCGCCGCGTCCGTCGCCGACCTGCGCGCCGCGTACGCCCGCTATCCCGGCGACCCGGGCATCCAGGCCCTGGTCACCGAGTTGCTCGGCCTGTCGCCGATGTTCGCCCGGATGTGGCACAGCCACGACGTGGTGGTGCGGCGCGGCGTACGCAAGCGGATCGAGCACCCCGACGTCGGCCCGCTCGAGTTCGAGTGCCAACTGCTGCACATCAGCGACAGCGACCAGAGAATGATCGTCTACTGCGCCGAGCCGGGCTCACGGACGGAGGACGCGTTCCGCCGCCTGGCCGCGCTCCCGGCCCCGGTGCCAGCCCGGCCCTAGAGGCCGAGCAACCGGCGCAGGCCCTGGTCGACCTGGCCCAACAGGGCGGTCGACACCCGGCCGCGCCGGTCGCCGAAGGCGTCGGGGTCGGCATAGCGGATGCGCGACAGGTCGATGGTGCCGCCGCCGGCGATGTCGGCGGGCAGCGGGAGCAGCAGGCCGGGCACGTTGCCGTCGGCGCGGTCGTGAATCAGCACGACGACGGGGTAGTCGGCGGCGAAGGAGGTGGCGCCGACCACCAGCACCCGAACCCGGCGGCTCCCGAACGTGTAGTCGAAGACGTCACCGCGGGCGATCGACCCGCGGGTCACCACGCGGCGTCGACCTCGGCCAGCGCGGCGGCGTCGTCGCCGTCGAGCGAGGCGTGCCAGGCCTTGGCCGCGGCGATCGCGTGTCGGTCGAGGTAATCCCGGATGGCCGCGGCCACGAGCGCCGAGCGGTTGCCGCCGCCGACCGCGGCGTTGAGCGCCTGGGCGAGGTCGTCGTCGAGGGTGACGGAGATGGCCGCGGTCATGCGGGGGACACTACCAATGATCGTATCGAGAATAGTGTCGGCGATCGGCGTGTCGCTATCACCCAGTCGTCGTGGCGCCCCACTCCTCCGGCGGCACGTCGCGGGTGTGCTGGCTGAACATCCAGCGGTGTCCTTCACAATCTTCGACCCGATAGCTGCGTATGCCGTACGGCCGGTCCTCCGGCTCGCTGAGCACCACGGCACCGGCCTCGCGGGCCCGCTTGGCATGCGCGTCGACGTCGTCGACGTACACCATGATGCCGTTGACCAACCAGGGTTGTGACGCCCAGCGCAGCGCGGTCGTGCAGTGCTCCCGATGGTGCTTGGGGCTCTCGTAGCCGATGCCCGGCGGCGTGGCCAGGGCGATGACCGCGTCGCCGAGGGCGAGTTCGGCGTGCCCGATCGTGCCGTCGTCGTTGGTGTAGCGCATCCGCTCCGTGAAACCGAACGCCGCCCGCAGGAACTGGATGGCCGCGACGCCGTCTTCGTAGGCGAGCATCGGCATGATCGCCGACGGATAGTCGGCGGGGCGCGTGTTGCGCTCCGGACCGGTGTCGGTGTCGGTGTCAGTGGTCATGCCGCCGACGATATCGACGCGGTTCGCCGCCCGCTTGGACAAATGGGAAGCCGGCGCAACTGGAGGATCGCCCGTGCGTTAGCCGGTTGTGGGACCGGCCGGCACGCTGATCGCGCGCCTGGTCGAGGTGGTCCTGGCCGTCGGCGGGCTGCTGTTCACCATCGTGGGCAGCGAGGCCGAGCCCAACGTGGTGCTCTTCCTGCTGTTCTGGGGCCTGCTGGCGGCCACCTACCTGCTGGTCGGCACGATCCGGGTGCGCCGCGAGCGGCTGACCGACCCCTACGTGCCGGCGCCGCCGCCCACCGGCTGGAACGCCCGGCTGATCGGCCGCCGGTTCAGCTTCTTCTTCACCGTCGCCGCGAGCATCACCGGGCTGGGCGCCTCGCTCGACGTGCTCGCGGTCGACGAGAACAGCGACTACAGCGGGCTGGTGCAGGGGCTCGGCGCGTTCGTCACGATCTGCGCCTGGCTACTGCTGCAACTCGGATACGCCCGCTTCTACATGCAGTGGACCGGCTGGCGGTTCCCCAAATGCCCGTACCCGCGGCTGATCGATTTTCTGTATTTCGCGGTGACCGTCGGCGTCTCGTTCGCGGCGTCCGACGTGGAGGTACAGGGCCGCGCGGTGCGCTATCACGTGATGGTGCACAGCGTGATCAGCTTCCTCTACAACGCGATCGTCCTCGCCATCGCGGTCAACATCATCACCGGATAGCCGTCCTCCATTCAGGGGATTCCCTTCGGGCCATTCGGGTGTGTTCCGGCATATAGGATCTTTTACGAGTATGACTGTCAAGTGACGTCCGAACCCCCCAAGACGCCCGAGCCCGAGCCGGAGCCCGTCCCCGCACCGGGGCGGCCCTGCGCACGCGTGGTCGGCGGCTGCTACGAGCTGATCGAACAGATCGGCGGCGGCGCCGGCGGCAGCGTGTGGCGCGCGCTCAGCCAGGCGACCGGCGAAGAGGTCGCGATCAAGCTGCTCCGCGAGGAGTTGGTGCCGCAACCCAAGGCGGTGATGCGTTTCGTGCAGGAGCGGGCGATCCTGGCCGCCCTGCGGCACGACAACATCGTGCCGGTCCGCGAACTGCTCACCGTCGGCGACTCGCTCGGCCTGGTGATGGACCTGGTCGCCGGCGGCAGCCTGCGCGACGTGCTGCGCAAGCGCGGCACGCTGACGCCGGCCGAGGCCGCGACTCTGATGGCCGCGGTGGCCGACGGGCTGGCGCACGCGCACCACCTCGGTGTCGTCCACCGCGACCTGAAACCCGACAACATTCTGGTGGGTACGCGCGACGCGCTCGACCACGATCCGCAGGTGCGGCTGACCGACTTCGGTATCGCCCGGGTGATCGACGCGCCGGCGTTGACCACCACCGGCGCTCTACTCGGCACGCCCAACTACCTGGCGCCGGAGGTCATCCACGGTGGCCGTCCGTCGCCCGCCTCTGACGTCTACGCGTTCGGCATGGTGCTCTACGAGTTGCTGACCGGCCAGCCGCCGTACGCCGGGCACCCGCCCCGCTCGGTCGTCCGCCGGCACGTGGAGACCCGGCCGCGCCGCAACCCGGGCATCCCCGACGTGCTCTGGAAGATCATCACGTCGTGCGTGGACAAGAACCCGACGCGGCGGCCCGCGGCGGCCGGCCTCGGCGCCGCGCTGCGCACGGCCGCGTTCCGCCTCGGTGCCACGCCGGCCCTGCCGAGGCAACACCGGCTATCGATGCAGTCGGCGCTGACCGGCGTCCGCCCGTTCGTACCGACCCAGCGCCGCCGGTCACCGGCCTGGCACGCGATCACGACGGTGGTCACCGCGTTCGTGCTGCTGGCCGCCGCACTGGTCGCCTTCGAGTGGCCGGGCCCGGGCAGCGGCACCAGGGCCGAGGCGGACCAACCGAGCGCGGTACCGAACCCGAGCCCGACCGCCGCGAAAGGCGGCAAGCGGGTCCACGCCGGGCAGCCGGTCACCAGCGAGGCCGCCCGGCTGGCCGCCAACCGGTTGGGCAAGCCGGCGGAGGTCAAGCCGCGGACGTCGGAAAGGGCCCGGGTCGCTCCGCTGCCGACGGCTTACGGAACGGCGCGGTGCACCGGTTTCCAGTGGAAGTTCCTGCAACCCGCGTTCTCCAACACCTGTTACGCGACCGGCCCGGGCATTCGCGTCTCCGGGATATTGCGCTCCAAGGCGGTCACGGCCGACATCACGCTCACGCTGAAGGACCCGGCCGGCAAGCAGGTCGGCGAGGCGCACACCTGCGAGCGGTTGGCCTTCGCGCCGGAAATGTCGGAGCGCACCTGCGGCCCGTTCGACCTCACCGCGCCGCGCGGCCAGCGCTACGTGCTGGTGCAGAGCTGGCGGGTGTACGGCAACAACGGCAGCGCGATCCTCGGCGAGGCGAAGAGCGCGGAGTTCGCCTTCTAGGCGACGGCCTGTGCCTGAGACCGCCTCGCGCGTAGGCGTCCAGGTAGAACCGGTAGCGTTCCGCCGATGAGCGTCGAGCCACTGCGGGGACGACCGGCCCGGATCGTGCGGGCCGTGCTGCGGCTGCTGCCCACCCCGGTGCGAGACCGGGTGCTCCGGCACCGAGAGGTTCTCAAGTTCCTGATCGTCGGTGGCACGTGCTTCCTGGTCACGATCGCGGTCAACTACGCGCTGAAGCTGACGATCCTGTCCGACAAACCGGTCACCGCACTGACGGTCGCGACCATCGTCACGACCGTGCTCTCCTACATCCTCAACCGCGAGTGGGCGTTCCGCACCCGCGGCGGCCGCGAACGCCGCCACGAGGCGGCGCTGTTCTTCGCCGTCAACGCGATCGCCGTGGGCGTCAACGACGTTCCGCTGCTGATCGGCCGCTACGTCTTCGACCTGCGGGTCCCCGACGTGAGCCTGATCGTGCAGGAGATCAGCGACTTCGGCTTCGGCATCGTCGCCGGCACCCTGGCCGCGATGACGTTCCGCTTCTGGGCCTACAAGAAGTGGGTCTTCCCGCACCCGAAGGTGCAGCTCGTCCGCTCGGAGCAGGACTCGCGGGCCGCCTAGCGGCGACCGCCACTGGTGGTCAGGCCGCGCTGGGCCAGCCAGCGGGTGTATTCGCTGCGGTCCAGGGGGTTGCCGTCGGTGCGGGCGCGGCGTGGCGGGCGACCCTCGACCGGGCGGTCGCCGGCCGGGGTCGAGGTCCACAGGCCCTCGCCGTTGGTCAGGTTGGGCAGCCGGCGTTGGGCCTCGGCGACCAGGCGCGCCGGGATCGAACCGCTGACCCGCCACGTCTCGCCGGTCGGCAGCGTCTCGTCGACCCGGCCGCCCAGGTGGGCCAGTGTGCCGGTGACCGGGCCGAGCGACGCCGCCGGGATGTCGGCCTCGAAGTGGTGGCACGGCTCGTAGACGCGGGTGCCGGCCGCGGCCAGGGCGCGCAGCAACACGTGCGGGGTGAGGTCGCGGAAGTCGCCGGCCGTCGTGATCGGTGACCAGTAGCCGCTGTGTGTCAGGGTCACCCGCACGTCGGTCACCGGCCAGCCGCACAGACCCTGTTCGAGCGCCTGGACGACCGTTTCCTCGATCGCCTTGTGATACGCCGGCGGCAGCGAGCCGAGTTCGACCGCCAGGTCGTACTCGATGCCGGTGCCGGGCGCGACGCGCAGGCCGACCGTGCCGAAGAAGCCGTTGCCGATGATCTCGCACGCGGCGCCGACGCCGGTCGGGCGTTCGAGGTGGACCAGCTGGCTCGGCGCGAACTCCGCGGTGATGCCGAAGGCGTCGGCCAGCGTCGTGGCGATGACCTCCTTCTGCACCTCGCCGTAGAGGCGGACGCTGCTTTCCCCGGACGCGGTGACCGAGGTGTGGATCAACGGGTCTTCGTCGGCCATCCGCAGCAGCGCGGCGTGCAACGCCGAGGCGTCGCCGCCGTCGCCCCGGCGGACCACCGTCTCCAGGCTCGGGCGCGGGAAGTGCGCGTCGACGACCAGGCCGGCGGCCGAGCCCACCTGGTCGCCGATCCGCACGCCGGGCAGGCCGTGCAGCGCCGCGATGTAGCCGGCCGTCAGCGCCGGCGCCGCCGGGTCGCCGACCACCGACACCGCCGTGAGCTGGGCGCGATGCGACTCGACCCGGCCGTCGGCAGCCGTTCGGTAGACCGCCACCCGCTGGCGGGCGGCGAGCGCACCACCGTAGGAGCGGGCGTACGCGACCTTGGCGCCGCCCGGCCCGCGGGTGATCGCGAAGACCCTGGCCCGCGGGTCGGGCTCGGCCGGCGGTGCCGCGGGGAGCAGGTCGCCGATCGCGTCGAGCAGTGCCGGCACGCCCGTGCCGGACAAGGCCGACCCGAACAGCAGCGGGTGCACCAGGCCGGCCGCGGTCTGGTCGCGCAGGGCCGCCCGCAGCGCCGCGGTCGGCACGGCCCGGTCGGACACGAACGCGTCCAGCAGCGCGTCGTCGTGTTCGGCCAGCACCGGCAGCCAGCCATCGGTGCCGCCGGAGGCGAACCGGGCCGACGGGGTGCCCTGGGAACGAACCGTGCCCAGCGGCACGACAGCCGGCGTCAGCAGCCGGCGGATGTCGGCCAGCAACTCGGCCGAGCGGGCGCCTCCGCGGTCGATCTTGTTGACGAACAGCAGCGTAGGCAGGCGCAGCGCCCGGCAGGTGCGCATCAGCAGCCGGGTGTGCGGCTGCACGCCCTCGACCGCGGAGAGCACCAGCACGGCGCCGTCGAGCACGCCGAGGGCCCGCTCGACCTCGGCCATGAAGTCGCGGTGCCCGGGTGTGTCGATGAGGTTGACCTGGCGGTCGCCGACCCGGAACGCGGTGACCGCGGAACGGATCGTGATGCCGCGCCGGCGCTCGATCTCGCCGGTGTCGGTCTGCGTGGTGCCCGAGTCGACGCTGCCGAGCCGGTCGATGACCCCGGTGTCGAACAGCAGTCGCTCGGTCAGGCTGGTCTTACCGGCGTCGACATGCGCCAGAATCCCGATGTTGACGGTATGCATATGCGGAGGTGTCCTCGAAAACTCGGCAGCCGGATGGGCGGAAGTTTTCGAGGCCTCGCATTGCACGCTCCTGTCGTCGGGTGCGCCTGACCCGCCGAGAGTCGCACGGGAAGCGGGTCAGGCGCAGCCGAATTAACCCGCTTGGTCGGCCACCCAGGCGCCGGTCAGGCCCCGGAAGTGCGCCACGAACCGATCATGTTCTTCGACGGGGTACGTGTTGCGCACGGTCTCCACGAGCAGGGTGTCGAACTCCGGGGAACGGACCCAGTCGTAGACCATCTCGTCGACGTGGGTGAGCCGCGACGCGCAGAAGTCGGCATAGCGCTCCGACTCGAAATGTTCGTCGGCCAACGACCGGTAGCGGGCCAGCTTCTCCTGGTAGGTCAGGTCGGTGCGGTCGGCGATCTCGAAGTACCGGCGGGTGTTGAGGTCGACCTGGAAGCGGCGGCCCGTCACCACGCAGAACGTCGTCCAGCGCAGCAGCGCTTTCATCGCCCACGGGAAGTAGTAGTGCAGCGAGGTCAGCGCCACGTCGGGGCAGGCATTGGCGTAGTCGATCGGGTAGACCTCGTTGCCCCGCACGAGCGACTCGCAGGAGTTGAACTCCCAGCCGAAGAACGCGTTGACCAGCCGGGAGATGGTGACCACCTCGTCGCCGGTCGCGGCGTCGAGGAAGTTGTGCTCCACCGCGTAGCGGTCGTGCATCGGCAACTCGGGCCGGAACTTCATCACCATCGTCTCCGGCCCGATCGACAGCGACCGGGTGAACACGTCGTAGTTCTCCACCGACTGCTGCAGGTGCATCAGCCGCTCACCGGACGCGTCGTAGGCGGCGTGCAACTCCGCACTGTCACGGATCTTGGAGACGCCGACCCAGGCGCCGCCGTCGTAGGGCTTCATGAAGAGCGGATAGCCGAGCTCCGAGGCCACCGCGTCGAGGTCGAACGGCTGGTTGTAACGGGCCGCGGTGTAGGCCCAGCGCGAGTTCTCCAGCGGGTGCTTGTAGGGCACCAGCACGGTCTCCGGCACCTTGAGGCCGAGCCGCATCATCGCGCAGTAGGCCGCGTGCTTCTCCATCGACTGGAAGGTGAACGGGCTGTTGAGCAGGTAGACACCGTCCATCATGGACACCTTCTTGAGCCACTCGCGCGGGTGGTAGTACCAGTACGCGAGCCGGTCGATGACCAGCGAGTGGCGTGGCTTGTCGCGCAGGTTGAACGGCTCGATGGTGACCCGGGTGGTCTTCAGCCGGTGCTTGCGCCCCGCGCCGTCGACGACCGGGCCGAGCCGGTCGACCAGTGCCTCGTAGGCCCGTGGCCAGTCGTCCTCCGTACCCAGCAGCATTCCGATGATGTGTTCGACGTCGGCCACGTGCAGCCTCCCCAGTCAACAGAACCGCGGCAGATGATGCGCCCATTGCGCGCGCCACGACGGCCAGTCGTGTGGCACGTCGTAGCCCCACAGGTCCAGCTCGTGCCGGATCCCTTTGTCGGCAAGCAGTCCGGCCACCTGCCGTGTCGAGTGCAGGGCTCCGGTGGTGTCCTCCCATTGCCCCTGACCGCAGACCAGCAGGACCGACAGCCGGGTGCGCAGCCAGTCGAGGTGGTCGCCGTGCATGTGGCCGAGATAGTCGGTCGGGCTGTTGAAGTAGGCCGCGTCGCCGCGTTCACCCCAACCGTGCCAGGCGGCCGGGTCGTAGTTGCCGGAGAAGCACATCGCCAGCGGAAACAGGTCGGCCCGCCGGCAGGCGAAGTTGAGCGCGTGGAAGGCGCCCATCGAGCAACCGGCCACGCCGATCTCGCCGCCGCCACCACCCTGGTCTTCGTGGATGAACGGCACGACCTGGTCGACGATCCACGACTCGAAGGCACCGTGCCGCCTGGCCCGCTCCTCCAACGGCAGGTCGCGCGACGCCCAGGAGCCGGCGTCGTAGGAGTCGACGCAGAACAGCTTCACCCGGCCCGCGTCGATGAGATCCCGCACCGCGCCGACCATGCCGTTCGCGGCGAAGTCGCCCGCGCGGCCCTGCTCCGACGGGAACACCAGCATCGGCCGGCCGTAGTGGCCGTAGCGAACCACCGACCCGGCCGTCCCGATGGCCGGGGAGAACAGCTCGACCCAGTGTTCCCGCACGCTAACCTCCCGACGGCCCACCCCACGAGCCCGGACCCCACGAGCCCAGGCTCCACGACGTCTCGCCCCACGACCGGGCCAGCAACCGGGTCAGGTGCGGGTCGAACGCGTCCCGCCAGGCGGTGAACTGGTGCCCGTCGGGCACTTCCACCAACTCCGCCGGATAGCCCTGCCGGGCCAACGCGTCGGCCATTTCCCGGTTGTTGGCCAGGTTCTCCTCGACGGTGCCACAGGTCAGCAGAGTCGGCACGGGATGCGCGGCGAACGCCGAGGCGACCACCGGCCCGGTGAACCGGGTGATCCGCTGGAAATAGCGGAAGCCGGACTCCTGCGGATCCAGTCGCGGCCGGAAGAAGCTGCCGGACTGCAGGAACAAACCCCCGAACGCTGCTGGGGTACGGCGTTGCGCGTGGAGCATCGCCAGGCCGCCCAGGCTCGCGCCCATCCCGGTCACCTTGCCGTCGAAACCGAGCTCCGCGCGGAGCCGGTCGAGGACCGGGTCGGTCAGCGTGGCGGCGTAGGCGTTGTTGGCCGAATACCAGTCGCTGCGGTCGCCGGGGCCGAGCAGCACCAGGTGGAACGGCGGCAGGGCGCCCGAGCCGACCATCGCCGCCGCGTAGTGGCCGAGGTCGGCCAGCTTGTCGAACTCGGGACCGTCGTGGGCGACCAGCACCCGGTTGCCCGCGCTGGGCGGCGACCAGGTGCGGATCCAGACCTCCGCGTCGAGGGCCGGTGCGGCAACGGTCAACTCGCGCCAGGTGCCGAGCGCGGCGGGCAGGTCGAGCCAGACGGGGTCGACGTAGTCGCGCCGGTGCAGCACCGACTTGTCGCCGAACGCGCCGGCCACCCGGGCCGGGTTGACGGGGTCGTTGACGGTCTCCTCGCGGCCGTCGGGGTGGCGCAGCCGCAGCTGGTATTCGAGCCGCCAGGCATCCGGCGCCGGGAGGTCGAGCACCCATTCCTGGCCGCGGTAGACGAAATCGAGCCGGTCGCCGGGCAGGCCGGCATGCTGCTCCAGGCGGACGCCGGCGAGGTGGCGCCGCGGGTCGGGATAGCGGAACGTCAGCCTGCCGTCCACCCATCCCATCGGAGAACTCTAACTTTCTTCAGGGTCGCACAGCGAGAAAGACGAAAGCCGCCACCAGGGCCAGGTGTACGCCGCCCTGCAGCGCGGTCGCCCGCCCCGGCACCACCGTGAGGATGCCGACGACGACCGTCAGCGCGAGCAGCACCAACTGCGTCGCCGGTAGGCCGAGGATCAGTGGGCCGTCGAGCCAGATCGACGCGACCGCGATGGCCGGGATGGTCAGGCCGATGCTGGCCATGGCCGACCCGTACGCCAGGTTGAGGCTGGTCTGCACGCGGTCGCGCAGCGCCGCCCGGGTCGCGGCCAGCGTCTCGGGGAGCAGCACCAGCAGCGCGATGATCACGCCGACGACGGTGGGCGGGAAGCCGGCCGCGGCGACGCCGCGTTCGATGGTCGGCGAGACCGACTTAGCGTCACCGACCACGGCGACCAGGGCGGCCAGCAGGACCAGCAGGCTGATCAGCGCGTCCCGGTTGGACGGTGGGTCGGCGTGCTCCTCGGCGTCGATGACCGTGCCGCTGGTGGTGATCGGCAGGAAGTAGTCGCGGTGCCGGACCGTCTGCACGGCGACGAACAGGCCGTAGAGCGCGAGCGAGGCGACCGCGGCGAAGGTGAGTTGGGAGCCGGAGAACTCCGGGCCGGGCTCGGTGGTGGTGAACGTCGGGAACACCAGGCTCAGCGTGGCCAGGGTGGCGACGGTGGCAAGCGCGCCGCCACTGCCCTCGGGGTTGAACACGGCGATCCGCCGGCGCAGCGCGCCGAGCAGCAGGGCGAGCCCGACGATGCCGTTACACGTGATCATCACGGCCGAGAAGACGGTGTCGCGGGCCAGGGTCGCGGTCTTCTCGGGGGTGCCGCTGATCATCAGCGTGACGATCAGCGCCACCTCGATGAAGGTGACCGCGACGGCGAGCACCAGCGAACCGAACGGCTCACCGACCCGCGCGGCGACCACCTCGGCGTGGTGCACGGCGGCGAGCACGGCACCGGCGAGGCAGATCGCCACGAGCCCGACCGCCCATCCGGCGAGATCACGACCCCAGCTCAGGCCCAGCGCGACGAGCGCGACGAAAGGGACGACGACGGTCCAGTTTGTCAGGTAGGCGCGTCTGGCCATCGCTGCTGCCATGCCGACAAGAGTGCCAGAAGTGCAGCTAGACGCTTTCGAAGAAGAGGTCGGCGGCGCTGAAATGTGCTGGATCGAAATCGTCGGACCACGGCAGGTGCGGCAGGATCGTGGCCCGCAGTAGATCGGGCGACCCACGCAGATCGTCGGCGTCGTAATCCGGAATGGCGATGACGGTGACCGCCGGGTCGGCCGCGCGCAACCTCGCCGCCAACTCGTGGTCGGCGAACGCGAGCGGATAACGCACATGCACGGTGGCGCGCACGTCGTCGTCACCGGCCAGCCGGACCCATTCGTCGTCGCCGGGCTCCCAGCTCACCGCGAGCAGGTCGTCGCCGGCCGCGACCCGCTTGGCGAGCCGCACGGCGGCGGCGCTGCTCCATTCGGGCGGACTGGTGACCCAGGCTCGCAGGGTGTCGTCGAGATCGATCATCGGATGCTCCCGCCCCATTCGGAGACTATCGACGAGAATAGATCACTAATCAAGGGTGGATCCGATGATTCGGAACGCTTCCGGAATGATCGTCTGCCAATAGTCGAAGGTGTGCCCGCCATCGGTGTAGCGCCCCGCGACCGGCGGCAGGGGAAGCGCCCGCTGCAGCGCCTGCACGTTTTTCAGCAACCGGTCGTCGAGGCCGCACCAGAGCCCCAGGGGTTGCGACCGGAGCCGGCCGACCTGCTCGAAGACCTGGTCTCCGAGTGCGACCGCGGGAGAGAATGCGGCGGTCAGCCGGGCGAACGACCGGAACGTCTCGGCCAGCAGCAGTGCGCCGGCGCCGCCCGTCGACCAGCCCCAGAGCGCCAGGCGGGTGATGTCGAAGCCGCGTTCGGCACACCAGTTGGGCACCTCCTCGTACGCCATCCGCTGTGGGTCGTCGCCGGGTTTCGGCCGCCAACCCCGCCGGCCGCCGTTGGCACCGGCGAGCACGAATGGCGGTGCGCCTTTCTCGACCGCGCGACTGAGGGCGCGACCGAAACCGAGCCTGGCGAAATCGCCGGGCCGTTTCGCCGCACCGTGCAGCACGATGCAGACCGGCAGCCCTTTGCCGTCGCCATGCCCGGCCGGCACGGCCGTATAGAAGTCGACGCTCCTACCCCGCGAAACGGAATCCTTCTTCTCGACCCGTTCGGCGCCGGGCTGGATCTCCGCGGCACGGGATAGCCCATTGACCCCGACCACCCCGACCCCACCCGCGGCGGCGATGGCGCTCCTGAGCAACGTCCGACGTCTCACACCGGCTCAACGGATCGCATTGCCGGCGCGTTATGCGGCCGCTAGGCTGCGGCGTCGAGAAACGCTGGGTGCGTCGTGCGTGGCGTGCGGGTTGTCCCTCGAATCAACCCTTCACCTGACCCTTGTCGGCAGCCTTGAGGGTTCAGCGCACGTCTATGCGGACCATAGTCTGCCGTCCATGTTGGGCATCTCTCGTGCCGGGCGACGTCGCTCGGCTGCCGCGCTGGTCGCTGCCGCGACCCTGTCCGCGTTCACTTTGACCAGTGCGCCCGCGCATGCCGCACCGACCGCGGCCCCGGCGAGCGCGCCCACGCTGACCTACCTGGTGCAGACCACCGACGCGCCCGCAGCCACCTACAACGGTGGGATCGCGGGGCTGGCGCCCACCCGCGCCGGCGCCGGTGCCAAGCTCGACAGCGCCAGCAAGAACGTGCGGGCCTACCGGCAGCACCTCGGCCAGGTCCGCGACCGCGTGCTCGACCGGGCCGGGGTCAGCGCCGGCAAGGTCAAATATGACTACACGCTGGTCTTCGCCGGGTTCTCGGCGGAGTTGACGGCCGCCGAAGCGGCGCGGCTGCGACAGACGCCGGGTGTCGCCAACGTGTGGAAGAACGAGTTGGTGCACTCCGAGACCTTCACGACGCCGGCGTTCGTCGGGCTCGACGGCAACGACGGTGCCTGGCGCAAGCAGTTCGGCAGCCCGGAGCGGGCCGGCGAGGGCATCATCATCGGCGTCATCGACTCCGGCTTCTGGCCGGAGAACCCGAGCTTCGGGCCCCTGCCGGCGCCGCGCCGCGACCAGAAGACGATCGACGCCAAGTGGAACGGCAGTTGCGACCCGGGCGTGGAGAGCCCGGTCAGCTGCAACAACAAGGTGCTCGGTGCCCGCTGGTACGCGTCCAACAACATCTCGCACGCCAACCCGGGTGAGTTCGACTCGCCGCGCGACTACTACGGGCACGGCTCGCACACCGCGAGCACCGCGGGCGGCAACCACGGCGTGACCGCGACCATCAACGGCGCCGTCGCCGGCGTGATCTCGGGCATGGCCCCGGCCGCCCGCCTGTCGATCTACAAGGTGCTCTACGCCAACGCGGCCGGCACGCAGTCGGTCGGCAACAGCGTCGACATCGTGGCCGCGATCGACCAGGCCGTCGCCGACGGCGTCGACGTGATCAACTACTCGATCGGCGACGACAACGACAACTTCAGCGCCGTCGAGCTGGCGTTCCTCAACGCCGCCAACGCCGGTGTCTTCGTTGCCACCTCGGCCGGCAACGCCGGGCCGGGCGCGTCCACCGTCGACAACGGCATGCCGTGGACGACCACCGTCGCCGCCGGTACACACGACCGGTCCTCGACCAAGACCCTGACGCTGGGCAACGGCCAGACGTTCCATGGCGTCGGCACCGGGCCCACCGCCGTCACCGCGCCGGTCGTCGACGCCCGGACCAGCGGGCTCGCGGGCAGCACCGAGATCCTCGCCGCCCAGTGCGTGAGCACTCCGCCGCAACTCGACCCGGCCAAGGTGACCGGCAAGATCGTGCTCTGCGAGCGCGGCAACAACAACCGCGTCGACAAGAGCCTCGCGGTCAAGAACGCCGGCGGCGTCGGCATGGTGCTGTTCAACCCGACGCCCAACACGCTCAACGCCGACTACCACGCGGTGCCGTCGATCCACGTCGACCAGGCCACGGGCGCCGCGGTCAAGGCCTACATCGCGGCCGGTGGCGACCCGACCGCCACGATCTCGGCAGCCAGCAACGCGAAGGTCCGGGCGCCGGTGGTGGCCACCTTCTCCAGCCGCGGCCCCGGCGCGTCCAGCGGTGGCGACCTGCTCAAGCCCGACATCATGGCGCCCGGCGTCGACGTGGTCGCCGCGACCGGGCCCGCCAGCCACAACGGCAACCTCTGGGACACCAACAGCGGCACCTCGATGGCCAGCCCGCACATCGCCGGCATCGGCGCGCTGCTCCTGGCCAAGCACCCGACCTGGTCGCCGATGATGGTCAAGTCGGCGCTGATGACCACGGCCGGCGTGCGCGACAACGAGGGCCAGCCGATCCAGGACGAGGCGGACGGCAGCAACGCCAACCCGCTGGAGATGGGTGCCGGCCAGGTCGCCGCGCGGGACGCGTTCGACCCGGGCCTGGTCTACGACTCGGGGGTCACCCAGTGGCTGCAGTACTCCTGCGGCATCGGGGTCCACCTGGTCTCCGGTGGGCAAGACGTGTGCACGAGCGTCGGCACGGTCGACCCGAGCGACTTCAACAGCCCGTCGCTCGCCGTCGGTGACCTGGCCGGCAAGCAGACCCTGACCCGCACGGTGACCAACGTGAGCAAGCTGCCGGCGCTCTACCTGGCGACCGTGCAGGCACCGGCCGGCTTCAAGGTCGACGTCTCCCCGAAGATCATCGCGCTCCTGCCGGGCAAGAAGCAGACCTTCAAGGTGACGATCACACGTACCGGTGGCGCCATGGGTGAATGGTCCTTCGGCTCGTTGCGCTGGCGCGACCTGCTCGGCCACGACGTGCGCAGCGCGATCGCGGTCCGGCCGGTGCCGGTCGCGGTGCCGCCGGAGGCCACCGGTACGGGCACGACCGGCCAGGTCGCGTTGCCGGTGACCGCGGGCTACGCCGGCAACCTGGCCGCACAGGGCCATGGCCTGGTTGCCGCAACCGTTGACCGGTGGAACCTGACGCCCAACCCGGCGACGGCGTTCAACGTCAACGCCCCGGCAACGGCGAGCGACATCGTCTCGGTCAACACGACCGTCCTGGCGGGCGCGAAACTGACCCGGTTCGCGACGTTCGACGCCGACTACCCGGCGGGCACCGACATCGACATCTTCGTCTACCGGCAGGCCGCCAACGGCGCGCTGACGCTGGCCGGGCAGAGCGCCGGCGGCTCGGCGCAGGAATCGGTGACGGTCACCGAACCCGGCACGTACGTGACGTTCGTCGACCTCTTCGCGGCTGCCGGACCGGTCAACGTGCAGCTCGACCGCTGGGTTGTCCCGGCCGGCAACGCCGGCAACCTGACCGTCACACCGGCGACCCAGGCGGTGACGGTCGGCGCCGCCGCGACGGTGACGGCCGCGTGGAGCGGCCTCACGGCGGGGCAGCGCTACCTCGGCGTCGTCGAATACTCCGACGGCACCACCACCCTCGGCACCACGAACCTGTTCGTCGCAGGCTGACCGTCGCATCGGCAGGGCGCCCCGCGAGGGCGCCCTCCTTGCTCTGCACCCCTGCGGGAAGCGCCGGCCGCTCCGGCGCGCTTCCCGCAGGGGTGCGGAGCAAAGCCTCGCGGGCCTTTCCCGGGTCCGCGGTGGGCGCGACCGTTGCTCCCGCCGGGGACCGCTCCGCTGCGCTGCGCTGCCAGGTCCGCCGCCGCTCGCGGCAGCAGATACGGTTTTTGTGTGGCGCTGGACATCTCGATCGCGCGAGCGGGGGCGGCCGACGACGACGCGTTCGTCAGCGAGGTCGCCGAGTTGGTCAACGACGTCTATGCCGAGGCGGAGAAAGGGCTCTGGCAGCCCGGCGCCCGGCGCACCCATCCGGCCGAGATGGCGGCGGTCATCCGGGCCGGCGAGCTGGCCGTCGCCCTGGCCGGCCCGCGGCTGGTCGGCCTGGTCCGGGTCTGCCGGCTGCCGACCGGCGAGGGTGAGTTCGGCATGCTGGTCGCCGACCCGGCACACCGCGGTGTGGGCGTCGGTCGCGAGCTGGTCGGGTTCGCCGAGGCCTGGGCCCGCAGCCAGGGCCTGCACCGGATGCAGCTCGAGCTGCTCGTGCCGCGCGACTGGGCGCATCCGGTCAAGGAGTTCCTGCGCGAGTGGTACACCCGCCTGGGCTACCGCGAGGTCCGGCGCGATCCGTTCGAGGAGGCCCACCCCGCGCTCGCGCCGCGACTCGCCACCGCCTGCGACTTCGTCGTCTTCCACAAACCGCTATAGGCCGCCGAGGCGGCGCACCAGCGGGAGGGTGGCCTCGACGATGCGTTCGCGGTCGTAGCAGACGCCCACCTCGAAGGCGCCTCGAGTCTCGCGGGCGTCGCAGGGTGAACGGGTCGAGGTTGACGAACAGCGCGAGATCGGTGAAGTAGCGGCCCGCCGGCCAACGGGCCAGGGCCTCGAAGCCCGCGACGGACCGGTCGGCGATCGCGACGACCGGCTGGAAGACCGTATGGACCGCGCGGTCGCGCAGGATGGCCTCGAACTCGTCGTCTGCTGACCGTTCGGCACCCACCCGGCTCGGGCCTCCCTCGGCGACGCGGCGACCTTCGCAACCGCGACGGTAACAACCACGAGCCCGGGTGAACGCCGGCTGGTCAGGGGCTAGGTGTCCCGCCCAGGGCGCGGGTGAGCTGGGCCCGGTTGCGCACGCCGTGCCGCCGGTAGAGGCGGGTCAGCTTGGCCTCGATGGCCTTGACCGACAGGTGGGTGGCGCGGGCGATCTCGCGGTTGGTGGCGCCGGCCAGCAGCAGGTCGACGATCCGCCGCTCGGTCTCCGAGAGCCCCTGGCCCTGGCCGCCGTCGAGCCGGGACAGCTCGGCCTCGGCCGCGGCCAGCCACGGCGCCGCGCTGGCGGCCGCGTACCCGCCGATCGCCTCGACGAGCGCGGACCGCGCCGCGCCGCGTCGGTGGGCGCGCCGCTCGAGCGTCGCGAGCGTGTGCCAGGCCTTCGCGACTTCCATCGGGTACGGGTGGTCGCCCGCTTCGGCCAGCGCCTCGGCCAGGTCGACCGCCGCATCGCGGGGCTCGCCGCTCGCGGCGGTCACCAGAGCGCCGGCCCGCGACAGTCCGAGCTGGACGACGTCGCGGTTGAGCGCAGCGGCGACCGCGCGGGTCTCGGTCAGCACCTCGGCCGCGTCGTCGAGCGCGCCGACCGCGGCGAGGGCCTCGACGAAGTCGGCATGCCAGAGGAAGAGGGCCGGGTCGTTGCGGGCGAGCCGGCGCTCCAGCTCCCGGGCCTTGCGGAACTCGGCCACCGCCGCGTCGGGCGCGTCCTGGAAGAGCAGCACCTGGCCGTGCGCGGCGTGCGCCAGGCGCAGCCAGTCTTCGTCGCCGGCCGCCGAACACGCCTCGATCGCCTGGACCAGCAGCCCGGCCGCGACCGCGGGAGAGCCGGCCAGTGCCTCGCCAAGGGCGCCGACGACCAGGCCGTGCCCGGGTGTCGCCTCCATGTCGAGGATCAGCCGCATCGCCTCGCGGCCGGACCGCAGCGCGTCGGGACCGCGACCGGAACGCGAGTAGATCGACGCGGACGCGAGCAGCACGGTGGACAGATCGCGCAGGGTGCCGGAGCGCAGCACCGCGTCGCGCTGGGTCTCGATCACCCGGATCGCCTCCGCCATGTCACCGGCGTAGACCCGCCCGCGCGCGTACATCGCGGCGGCGTGCACGCTCTCGGTGCTCGGCGGCAGGTCGGCGGCCAGCGAGGCGGCGTGGCTGAGCAACCGGGCGCTCTCCGGGTCGCGCGCTCCGTGGATCAGCGATCGGGTGGCCAGCAGGGAGACCAGATGCTCGGTGGCGCCGGCCTCGCGTGCCTCGCCCTCGCCCCGCTTGAGCTCGGCGTCGGCCAACTCGATGTCGGCGTCGTAGTAGGCCTTGAGCGCCCGGTAGTGCCGGACCCGGCAGAGCAGTGCCGGGTCGTCGCCGGCGTCGGCGAAGGCGGCGTCGAGCACCGGGCCGACGGCCGACTGGTCCTGGCCGGCGAGGTCGACGATGAGCAGCCGCGCACCGACGCGTACGCCCGGGTCGTCGGCGGCGGCGAGGGACGCGGACGCCAGCCGGTGCGCGTCTGCGGTGAGACCGGCGGCCTGCGCGTGCTCGGCGGCCGCGTAGCGGCGCGCGGCGGCCAGGCCCGGCAGCTCGGCCGGGGTCCGTTCGGCGGCCCGTTCGGCGAGGTCGGCGGCGACCGCCGGCGCGCCCCGCATCCGCGCCGTGGTGGCCGCCTCGACCAGTTGGGCGGCGAGGTCTTCGTCGTCGTGCGGTCGGGCCAGCGCGAGGTGCCGGGCCCGTTCGACCGAGTCGTCGGTACGCGCGGCGATGTGCTCGTGCGCCGCCGCGCGGGCCGCGGGCGGGGCGTCGGCGTAGACCAACTCGCGCAGCAGCGGGTGGGCGAAGCGGACCATCTCGTCGGGACCGACGGTGGCGAGCCCGGCTTCCATCGCCGCTTCGAGCCCGGCCTTGGCGTCGCCGTCGCCGCCGACCAGGGCGACCGTCGGGCGGGCAGCGGCGGCCGCCCGCAGCAGCACCGGGCCGCTGTGCGCGGGCAGGCTGGCCAGCCGCTGTGCGAGCAGCGGGCGGAGCCGTTCGGGGACAGGCAGCGGCTGGTCGACACCGATCGTGCCGCCCCGGGCGACCAGGGTGCGGCCCAGCTCGACGGCGAGCAGCGGGTTGCCCTGGCTGGCCTCGTGCACCCGGGCGATGGTCGACAGCGACAGCACCGGGCCAAACCGCACCCGCAGCAGGTCGGCGGTGTCGTATTCGGTCAAAGGCGGAAGCAGCAACTCGCTGGTCGGCGCCGGGCACAGGTCGGTGTGTCGCGGCCCGGCGGCGTTCTCGACCCGTTCGGCGCCGAGCAGCCGGACGCGGGCGCCGGCCAGCCGGCGGGCGACGAAGCGGAGCACGCCGGCGCTGTGCGGGTCGACCCACTGCAGGTCGTCGACCAGCATCAGGACGGTGCGGTTGGCGGCGAGGCGGCGCAGCACCTCGAGGGTGGCGAGGCGGACGGCGAGCTGGTCCTGCGCGGTGACCGGGGCGGCGCCGCGGAGCAGGGCGCCGTCGAACGCGGCCCGCAGGTGACGGGGGAGGCCGTCGCCGCTGACGCCGTCGAAGAGGTCGACCAGCGTCAGGTAGGGCAGGCCGGACTCGACCTCGGCGGCGTTGGCGTGCAGCACCAGCGGATCGCCGGCCAGCGCCGGGTAGGCGGCGAGCACCGTGGACTTGCCGATGCCGGCCGGGCCGTAGACGACCACGCTCTCGCCCGCGCTCAACCGGGCGTGCAGCAGGTTGAGCACATCGGACCGGCCGACCGGGGCGGCGTCGCGGTTGAGTGCCACGAAACGAGTCTGCCTTGCGATTTGTGCGCTGTCGGTCGTCGATCCGGCCTTTTTTGCTAAAGCGAAACGTTAACGACGATCCTGGATGGTCACGCAGTTGCCGGTGTCGACGCCGCCGTCGGTGTCTTTCACCAGGGCGTCGGCCGCGTCGGCGATGCGGGCGCAGACCTTCGGGTGGCCGGCGATGATGTCCTGGTAGTTGCCGCCGGTGACGGAGCGTACCGACGGCTGTTTGTCCTCCAGATAGAACCGGCCCTGGGGACTCTTACCGTCGCCGCCGTAGATGTGCAGGTGGAAGCCGCCGCTGTTGTTCGGCGTCGCGCCGCTCCATTCCGCTCGGTATTCGACGACGAACTTCTCGTTGTCGACGAATGCCTGGGTGATGCAGACCCAGCGCGGGTTGCCCTGGATCGCGTCGGTGCACCGCTCGGCCGGCGGCAAAACCGGGGCCGTCGGCCCGGCCGCGGTGGTGGCCGGCGTGGTGGGGCCGCCATCGGCGCTGGTCAGGCCGAGGCGGTCGCGGTTGACCCAGACGGCGGCGCCGGCGAGCGCGACGACCACCACGGCGACGGTGGTCAGCAGCGCGACCCGCCCGCCGCGCTTGGGCGAGGTGGGCGGCGGCGGCGCGTAGTCGTAGGTGCTCGGGCGCGACCAGGCCGGTGCGGGGGAGGTCGGTGCCGAGCCGGCCCGGCCGGAGGCGAAGACCGTCGGCATCCGGGCCGTCGGCTGCTCCGGTTGCGGCGGGCGGGGCGGCGCGGTGGGCCGCTGCTGGCTGCCGACCGGGCCCGAAACCGGGCGGCCGGGTGGCGGGCTGACCGGGGCGCTGGACATGTATCCGACCGGGCGGGGCGGACTCGAAACCGGGCGGCCTGGCGGTGGGCTGACCGGCGCGCTGGGCATCGGTGGCGGGCCGGCCGGAGCGTGCGGCATGCCGGCGGCGCCGACTGGGCCGGGGGTGCCGGCCGGGCCGGCGGCGCTGACTGGGCCGGGGGTGCCGGCCGGGCCGGCGGCGCTGACTGGGCCGGCGGTGCCGGCCGGGCCGGCGGCGCTGACCGGGCCGGCGGCGCTGACCGGGCCGGCGGCGCCGACTGGGCCGGCGGCGCTGACCGGGCCGGCAGTGCTGACCGGGCCGGTGGCGCCGGCTGGGCCCGGCGAGGTCGGTCGTGGCGGCGCGCTCACGGGTGCGGAACCGGTGCTGCGGGTCGGCGGGTGGTGGATGGTCACCGTCGCGGAGCCGCGGGCCGCCGCTGTGCCGGGCGCCGGCCCGGACGCCGGTGCCAGCGGTGCGCCGGCCAACCGGGCCGCGCCCAGCGCCACCGCGTGCTTGGGGTGCGCGTCGACCGCAACCGGCCGGTTGAGCTCGGCGGCGACGAGTTGGGCGACGATCGGCATCCGCGAGGAGCCGCCGACCAGCAGCACCGAGTGCAACTGCTCGGCCTCGACGGCGGCCGAGCGCAGCGCCCGGCGCAGCGCCTCGATCGAGCCGTAGAGCGCCGGCCGGACCATCGACTCGAGCTCGCCGCGGGTCAGCCGGACCTCGGTGGAGACGTTGGGCAGCAGCACCGGGATGGACGCGTCGGTGTCGGCGGACAGCGCCTCCTTCGCGGCCACGCACTCCTCGCGCAACCGGGACACGGCGGCGATCGCGCTCGGGTCGTCTTCGTCGAGTTCGTCGAGCTTGCCGCCGAGCGCCTGCACGACGTGGTGGAAGACGGCGGCATCGAAGTCGATGCCGCCGAGCCGCTCGATGCCCTCCGGCTGGCCGAGGATCTCGAAACCGGTCGCGGTCTTGCGCAGCACCGCCGCGTCGAACGTGCCGCCGCCAAGGTCGTAGACCGCGACTACGGCGCCGGTGTCGATGCGCTGCTGGCTCGCGTAGAACACCGCGGCGGCCTCGGGCTCGGTGGTGAACGAGACCGGCTCCTCGATGCCGGACAGGCGCACGGCCTGGCGCAGCAGGTCGGTCTTGTAGGGACCCCAGTTGGCCGGGTGCGAGACGGTGATCGCCCGCGGCCGGCCACCCTCCCGGGTGGCCACCTCGTCGAGGGTCCAGCGGAGCAGGCGGCCCATCAGCGCCTCGGCCGAGTACGGCACGCCACCGAGCAGGATCGGCGTGGTGTCGCCGAAGCGACGCTTGAACTCGCGGGCCACCCGGTGCGGCTCGGTCAGCCCGCGCCGGTTGGCCGGCTCACCGGTCAGGAACGTCTCGTCTTCCCGGAGCAACACGACGGAGGGTACGGCGGCCGCCCGGCTGCCCAGCGCGGCGATCTCCGCATGGCCCGCCCGCCAGGTCGCGGCCGCGGTGAACGTGGTGCCGAGGTCAACGCCGAGTGCGTACATCGCGGTCGCTCCGGTGGTCGTGGGCAGGGTGCTGGATCGAGTGTTCTTGATGGCACAGCGGCGCGCCGGATGCTGTCGGGAGTCCGACCGCAGGGTCGCGTCGAATGGGGGACCGCACGGGGAAGTCCCCGACGGCGGCGGCGCACCGGCGGCCATAGTGTTGACGCATGGACGCGCGACCACTCAAGGACGTCTTCTCCGACCTGGTCGGCGACCCGTCCGCGGGTGCGGACGCGCTCGCCGCCGCCGGCCACGACCTGCCGGCCGACCTGGTCGCCGAAGCGGTGGTCAGCTTCGCCGGCACGGCGCCGGCGGAGGTCGCCGAGCACCTGGCACCGTTCGTCACGGCCAACAGCGGCGTGCCGGCGGAGACCGACGGCACCGGCACCGAATGGTTCGACCTGCTGGCGACCGCACCTGACCCGGACGCCGCCGAAGACCTCGACGCCGTGTTCGACGCGGCGCCGGACGCGCACGCCGGGATCGGCGAGTTCGAGTTCGGCGCGGGTGCCGATGCGGATGCCGACCTCGGCACCGACGCCGCCGGCGACGACCTCGACGACGCGGCCGACGACGGGGCCGACGACGCGGACGGCGACGACTTCGACGACGCGACCGACGGCTTCCAGGTCGACGATCCTGCTCTCGACCTGGTCGACTCCACCCTCGATCTCGACGACGGAGACGACGGACTCGACGGCGACGACCCGGGCGACCCGGACGACCCGGACGACCCGGACGACGACCTCGACGACGGCGATCTGGACGGCTGACCGCCCGGGCGACACCGCATGATCAGCGCGCCCGGCCGTTGAGATCGGCCAGCAGACCCTCGCACGACCGCACCGCCACCCGCGCCGCGACCGCCATCTCGTGGGCGGTCATCGGGTTCTCCGCACGCCGCTGCCAGCGCAGCAGCGCCTCCGAGGCGGCCGAGCGCAGTTGCCCCGCCGCCGCGTCGGGTGGGAGGTCGAGGCGGATGTGCGGTGCGGTGCCCGTACCCCCGATGACCCGCTCCAGTTCGTCGACCACCGCCGGCTTGCCACCCAGCCAGCCGGCGCGCAGCGTGGCCAGCACCCGCAACTCGTTGAACGGATGCGCGGACGCGACGATCTCCTCGACCTCCGCCGCGACGGCCGGGCTGCCCGGTCGGGGCCGGCTGCGGGCCAGCGAGTCGAGGGCGAGCAGCGCCGATCGGGCCTTGAGCACGTCGCGCCGCTCGAAGAAGAGCGACCCGAGCACCTCCTGGAGGTCGGTCAGCCCGCTGCGCTCCGTCAGCTCGCGGGCCAGCGCGGTGGCGGTGGTCAGCGCGCCCTGGCGCAGCAGCGTGCTGGCCAGGCGGATGCCGTAGAGGCCGAACCGGGCCAGCAGCGCCTCCCGCTCGATCGAGGTCAGCCCCAGCTCGGGCAGCGTGTTGACGAACCGGTCGGCGGTGAGCATCAGTTCCTCGGCCGGCTTGACCTCCAGCGCCGCGACCGCGCGCAGTTGCCGCACCTCGGTCTCGGTCAGGGTCGCCGCGGTCTCCGCGAGCAGGCCGGCCACCGGTACGACGGTCTGCACCACCCGCCGCACGTTGGCGTCGGTGGCCAGCCGGGTGGCGATCCGGCGGGCCGAGGCCATCGCGTCGAGCCGCCCGACACCGATCTCGTCGGCCCGCGACAGCACGCCGATCGCGTTGACCGGGTTGGGCCGGGACACCTCGGTGTCGTGGAACGCGTGCAGGAACTCCAGGTCTTTGGCGTGTAGATGGCGCATCAGGTAGAGCACCGCGTCGGCCGGCGTCTCCTCGTCGTCGGGCGCCAGCAGCTCCCAGGCCCGGCGCGAGACCCGCTCGGACAGCGAGCCGATGCCGGGCGTGTCGATCAGCGTCGCACCGCGCAGCGCCTGCGACGGCCAGGTGATGTCGAGCGAGTGCACGTCTTCGGGCCGGGTGCCGCCGAGGTCGACCTCGATCGCGCCGTCGTCGCGGGTGAATCGCAGTTGGCGCGGCGCGCCGGAGCGCGGGTGCAGGGTGACCCGGTAGGTGTGGCCGTCCCGGTACCAGGTGACGATCCGGGTGCACTCGCCGGCGTCGGTCGGCGCGAGCCGGTCGGCGATCAGCGCGTTGAGCAAGGTGGACTTGCCGGACTTGACCCGACCGGCGATCGCCACCCGCAACGGTTCGTCGAGCCGCTCGCGCACCTCGGCGATGCGCTGGTCGAAGCCGCTGCCCCGGTAGACCGTCGCGGCCCTGGTCAACGCGGCGCGGGTGCGTTCGACGAGCGTCATGAGAGCTTGGCCGCCCGCTCGCGGAGTTGCCGCAACCGGGTCAACTCGGCGTCCAGGTCCTTGAGCCGCTTCTGTCGCTCGGCCTGGGTGCGCTTGGCGGTGTCGCTGGCGCCGGCCAGGGCGGTCGCGGTCGAGCGGTTGAGCTCCTCGGCCAGCCCGGTGTAGTGGTCGCGGAGTTGGCGTTGCACCCGGCGTACGGTGTCGCGGCTGTCCTTGCCCATCACGAAGCTGATCTCGTCGCAATAGCGGCGCATCGCGTTCTTGGCCTGCGCCCGGCGCCGTTCGAGCTGGCGTTTCTTCTCGTCCTTGAGGCCGCGATGGCCCATCACCACGCCGATGCCGATGCCGATCGGGCCCAGCGCGACGCCCATCAGGCTGCCCAGCATGGTGAACATCAGGGCGCCGCCGTACGCACTCTTGAGCGCCACCATCACCTGCTTGCCGGCGGTCATCTTGGCCAGTTCGATCCGGTGCTCGAGCGGCCGCTCCTCGACCAGCGGCGTCGGGTTGTAGACCTTGAGCAGTCCGACCGCCTCGCCGGACGCCTCGTGGAAGTGTGTCGCCACCTGCTCACTCAGCTCGGTCGCCCGGCGGCGCAGGTAGGTGTAGTTGCCCAGTAGGTCGTAGGAGATCCGGGCGCGCAGCCACTCTTCCATCTCCGGCCACATGTCGGCCGGGTCGACCTCGTCGATCGCGTCGTCGGCCTCGCTGGTGATCTTGCGGATCCGGTCGCGCAGGTCGAAGTCGACGTCGGCGGTCAGGTCGGCGGTGCCGTCGTTGAGCGTCACGTTCCACCGGGCGGCCGCGGTCTTCAGTTCTTCGACCCGGCGCTTGGCGCTGTTGAGGTCTTCGACGATCCGCTGCGCGCCGGCCGGGTCGGCCAGCGCGTCGCGTTCGCCGGAGAACTGGCTGACCAGCTGGTCGCAGACGGCGACAACCTCGGCGGCCGCGTCGGCGGAGCGGCGGGTCGCGGCTCCGCCGCCGACCCGTTCCTGCACGAACTTGACGACGTCCGGGAAGCCGGACTCGGTGTTCAGCGCCTGGTCGTTGGCGCGCACGGCGCGGGCCCGCAGCGGCGAGGCGACCGGCATCAGCGGCAGGTCGCCGACCATCCGCAGGTGGCTGGCGTTGAGGTCGCGGATCCGCCGCCAGGCCGGGTAGAAGTCAATCTTGGTGAGCACGCAGACCACGGTCGGGCAGAGTTCGTGGGCCTGGCGGAGGAACTCGACCTCACTGCGGGTCAGTTCCTGCGCGGCGTCGGTGACGAACAGGACGGCGTCGGCGACGGAGATCGCGGCGAGCCCGGCCGCGGCGTGTGCGGAACCGAGCCCGCCGACGCCCGGGGTGTCGACCATGACCAACCCGCCGGCGAGGATCTTGCGCGGGACGGTGACGTCCACCCGGGACACCCGGCTGCCCTGGTCGCTCTCGACGACGTGGCGGCGCAGGTCGGCGAAATCGACCTGCTCGCGGCGCGGCGGGTTGTCGTCGTAGACCAGCGTGGCGGTCTTGTCGGCACCGTGCCGGACGAACGTGGGCACCGCGGTGGCCACGTCGTCGTCGACCGGACAGACCGCCATCCCGAGCAGTGCGTTGATCAACGAACTCTTGCCCTGCTTGAACTCGCCGGCCACGACGATGTGCACCGCCGGGTCGTCGAGCCCGCCGCGGGCCTTGCCGAGCCGGGCGGCGAGGTCCTCCCGGCCGTACGCCGCGCAGGCCTTGATGCCCAGGTCGACCAGCGCGCCGGCCGGCGCGGTGGCTGGCCGGGCCGCGCCGTCCGCCGGTGCGGTAGCGGGCTGGGTCATCGCTGCGATCCCTCCGGTGTGTACGGCGCAGCGGGCCGGCCGGACCTTCCGGTCCGACCGCCCGCTGTCGGCGCGAGATGTGTAGTTGGGTGGTGGATCAGACCGGGGCGTCCGCGTCGTCGTGGTCGTCGGCGTCGTGGAGCACGTGCTCCTCGGGCTCGTCGAGCGTCCGGACCGGGTGCGGCAGGCTGAAGTCGTTGTCCTGGTCGAAGTGGGAGTCCTGGTCGCCGTCGCCCTGCTCGGTGTTGACCACCGAGTCGTCGGCGTCGATGTTCGTGGTCTCCTGGGTCGTCGTGTCGTTGTCTTCGTGCACGTTGCTCGTGTCGCCGTCGCCGAGGCCGATCGCCGAGTCGTCGTTGTCGGTGATGTTGGTGCCGGAGCCGACGTTGGAGTCGTCCAGGTCAGAGTCGTTGACGCTGGTCACGTCGCCGTCGCCGAAGTTGATGACGCCGTCGTTGTCGCCGTCGACGTCAACGTCGTTGGCCTGCTGCTGGTTGTGGTCGCCGACGATCGCGTCGTCGACGTCGCCGTCGGCCACGATGCCGGTGTTGGTGCCGGTGACCACGGGTGCCTCGTTGTCGCCGTCGATCTGCACCGCGCCGTCGCTGTTGACCAGGTTGTCGCCCTCGATGTCGCCGTCGACGACCTGCGAGTTGTCACCGGTCGCGGCGTTGACGTCGCCGTCGGCCTGGCCGACCGCCACGGCGCCGTCGCCGTCGGCGAACGCGTTGTTGGTGTCGACGTCGATGTCGCCGTCGAAGTCGTCGCCGACCTCGATGTTGGTGCTCTGGTCGACGATCTCGTTGATCACGTCGTTGTCGTTGGTCACCTGGGTCACGTAGGTCAGGTGCTGCACGACCTGCTCCATCGACTGCGGGCCGGAGGTCACGTGCTGCGCCGGCGGGGTGTATTGCCCGCCGCCACCGCCGCCGCTGGTGTAGCTCTGCAGTGCGCCGCGGGCCTCGGCCGGGAAGCCGGGCTCGCCGCAGGCCTGCTGCACGATGCCGGGCATGTCCAGACCGGACAGGTCGTGCTCGGTGATGCCCTGTGCGACGAGTTCGCCGTTGGGGTTGCTCACGAACTGCAGCGCCTTGTTGGGGTCCGTCGCCAGCTCCTTGATGAAGTTGACCAGGAGGTTGGTGATCTCGACGTTCTGCATTTCCCGTGCCTCCTCTAGAGGATTTCTCCCGGCCTGTCTGGCGGGTATGGATACAGCCTGGCCGCCGACCCACCCCCCGGACATCGGGAAGACCCCCCTCGGTGTGGGAGGCGGATAGGGGGTACTCAGCAGACCGCGAAACACCCCCGGCATTACGCGGAGTGTCAGGAATCCAGCAGGGATTTCAGAGCGGCGACGAACTCGGCCCGATCGGTCGCGCCGACCTTGGTGCGGATCCGCGCGACGTGGTGCTCGACGGTCTTCGGCGAGATGAAGAGCTGTGCCCCGATCTCCTTGTGGGTGCGGCCGTCGAGCACCAGCCGGGCAACCTCGATCTCGCGTTCGGACAGTCCGGCGGTGTTGGTCTCCGCCGCCGGCGCGGCCACACCGGACAGTTCCCGGGCCACCTCCAGCAACCGGCGGGCCGCCGACGGGTCGCCGGTGCGGATCGCGGCGTGGCCGGCGAGCCGGGACGCCTCCCAGGGGAGTTCGGCGCCGGCCAGCCGTTCGACGGCGGCGACCACCTCGGCGACCTCGACCGCGCCGGCCATCGAGCGGGCCCACGCCGCCGCGGCGGCCGCCTGGGCGCGCTGGCGCTCCCGGCCCGGCCGGGCGGCGGCGATCGCGGCGGCGGCGGCCTTGACCGCCGTCGGGTCGTCGGCCGCGACCGCGACCTGCAACCGGATCCATTCAACGGTGACCCGCCAGGCCGGCGGTTCACCGAGCCCGGCGACCGCGGCGTCGAGCGCGGCCAGCACCGGCGCGATCCGTTGCGGCCGGCGCAGCCGGGTGGCCGCCACCGCGAGCTCCTCGACCTGCTCGGCCTGGAAGAGGTCGACCGACTGGCGGGCCAGCACCGGCTCGACGCTGACCCACGCGGCGCGCAGTTCGGCGATGTCACCCGAGCGCCGGGCCAGGCCCGCGCGCAACGCGGCCGCCAGCAACGCTTCGCGCCCGGCCAGCCCGGCGCCGAGCCGGCGCAACTCCGCGACCGCGCTGTCGTAGCGGCCGGTCCGCAGCCGCACCCAGGCCAGCAGCAGCCGGTGCCGCTGCACGCCGACGGGCCCGCCGCTGCCGGCGTCGAGCGCGCCGCGCAGCAGGTGCTCGGCGGTCGCCGCGTCGCCGGCGGTCACCGCGACGACCGCACCCCACGCGTGCGCGGTGTCGGGCAGGACCACCGCCGGCGGCATCCGGTCCGCCGCTTCGGCCGCCTCGATCAGCAGGGGTACGGCCGTCGCCGGCTCCTGCCCCGCCGCCAGCACTCCCTCGCCCAGCAGCCGCAACGGCCCGGTCGCCGATGCCAGGATCTCCCGCTGACCGTCCCCCTTCGGCACGCCCTCGCCGAGCAGGCGCCGCGGACCGGGCGCGGATGCCAGGATCTCCCGCGCGGCCGCCTGCCGCCCGAGCGCGACCAGCGCCGGCACGGCCAGCAGCGGGCCGGGCGGGTCGCCGGCGGTGAGGGCGTCGGCCGCGCGGGCCGGCCGCCCGTCGTGCGCGGCCGCGGCGCCGGCCACCAGGGCGAGCCGTTGTGCGGTGGCGGGATCGCCGGCCACACCGGGGTCGACCGGCAGCCCGACCAGCGCCGCCGCTTCGGCCCGGCCGGCCACGATGGACCCCGGGTCGATGCCGGCGTCCACCGCGTCGTCGTACCAGCCGATCGCGGCCGCCGGGTCGGTGAACCGCAGCCGGTCGCCGGCGGCGCGGAAGACGTCGCCGCCGGCGCGGATCCCGGCGGCTCGCAACTGCACCGCGGCGGTGACCGGGTCGGCACCGGAGTCGGCGAGCGCCCCCGCCACCCGGCCGTGCAGCCGGCGCCGCTCGGCCGGCGCGAGGTCGGCGAGCAGCGCCTCGGCCACCGCGGGCACGATCCGCTCCGCACCCGGCGCCAGGAAGCCGAGATCGCGCAGGGTGCGCATGGCGGCGGCCACCGCGTCGGCGTCGTGCCCGGTGGCGGCGGCGAGCACGTCGTCGCCGAGGTCCAGGCCGAGCGCGGCGACCCGCGCGACGTCGCCGACGGGCGGTGGTTCGGCGGCCAGCCGGCGCTGGACCCGGGGCAGCAGGGCGCCGGTCGCGGCCAGGGCGGCGATGGCGGGCCAGCCGCCCGACGCCACCAGCAGATCGGCCCGGCCGGTCAGCGCCGTGATCGTGGCGGCGTCGAGCGGGCCCAGCGGGACGACGCCGTCGCTGGCGGCCAGCTCGTCGAGCTCGCCCAGCGCCGGCGGGTCGAGGGTCGGGCGCCGGGCGAGCAGCACCGGCGTGCCGCGGCGGGCCACCTCGGACAGCCGGCGCAGGGTCGGCTGGTCGAGGCGGTGCGGGTCGTCGACGACGAGGGCCGGTGCGGAATCCGGAACCTCGGGGTGGTCGGGCGTGACCCAGACCGCGCCGGGCGGGGCGAGCGCGCGCAGCCGGTGCGTCCGACCGGCTCCGTCGACCCCGACCACGACCGCCACGACCGTTCAGCCTGCCAGAGGACGGGGCCGCGGCGCGCTGACGGATTCCCGACCGGTCATTCGAGCTCGGCGACCAGTCGCTTCGGCGCGACGGTCCGGTAGGCGTCGACGGCCAGCTCGCGAATCTCGGCCCAGTCGGGGTCGCGGTCGAGCCGCACGCCCAGCCAGCCACGGTGCCCGACGTAGGGCGGCCGGAAGAACACGTCGGGGTTCTCGGCGATCAGTTCGCCCTGCACGCCGGCCGGCGCCGCACAGCAGAAGTGCGGGAACGTGTTCTCGTGGTGGCCCTCGACGGCCAGGGTCAGGAAAGACGTCTTGCCGCGGACGAACCAGGTCGGCTCGCCGTGGCTGAGCCGCTCGGTGGTCTCCGGCAGCGCCAGGCAGATCTCGCGCATCCGTACCAGCAGGTCCATCCGCACAGTCTGCCGGCTACGGAGCGGTGACCGGTCAAATCGCCGCCCCGTTTCGCTCCGCTAGCTGTGCACCGCGGCCTCGCCGGTGCGCACCAGCTTGTGCCAGCGCAACCGGCCGCCGGTCAGCGCGGTGACCAAAGACTGGATCAACACCAGATACATCAGTTGGCGGTACGCGAACTGCTGCAGCGGAAGTGTCCAGAGCGGCGTCAGGCGCTCCTTGTCGAGCTTGAAGGCGACCACGCCGGTGACCAGTTGCATGCCGAGCATGGCCAGCCAGGCCAGCGCGGTCTCGGTCCGGCCGGCGAACAGCACGCCGTAGACGGCGAGCAGGTCGATGACCGGCGCGAGCAGCGGCAGGGCGATGCTGAACAGCGCGAGGAACGGCAGCCCGCGGCGGCCGAACCGGCCCGACGCACCGCTGTCGACGATCGACCGGCGGTGCTTCCACATCGCCTGCATCGTGCCGTAGCTCCAGCGGTATCGCTGCCGCCAGAGCTCGGCGAGCGACGCCGGCGCCTCGGTCCAGGCGCGGGCCCGGCCCTCGTAGACCACTTTCCAGCCGGCGCGGAGGAACGCGATCGTCACGTCGGTGTCCTCGGCGAGCGTGTCGTCGCTCATCCCGCCGACCGACAGCAGCGCGTCCTTGCGCCACGCGCCGATCGCGCCCGGGACGGTGGGCATGCAGCGCAGCGCCTCGTAGAGCCGGCGGTCGAGGTTGAAGCCGATCACGTACTCGATGTGTTGCCAGCGGGCGACCAGGCTCTTGCGGTTGCCGACCTTGACGTTGCCGGCGACGGCGCCCACCCCGGGGTCGGCGAACGGCTGCACGAGTTGGCGCACCGAGTCGTTTTCGAAGACGGTGTCGCCGTCGACCATCACGATGATGTCGGCGCTGGCCGCGGCGACGCCGGTGTTGAGCGCGCTGGACTTGCCGCCGTTGGGCTTGCGGATCACCCGCACGTTGGGCAGGCCGAGCGACTCGGCGATGTCGGCGGTGCCGTCGGTCGAGCCGTCGTCGACGACGATTACCTCGATACCGCCCGGATGGTCGCCGCCGGCCAATGAGCGCACCGCGGACTCGATGCCCTCCCGCTCGTTGTAGGCCGGCACGATCACCGAGACCTTCTCGGTCACTGGCGGACCCCACGACCAGTCGCCGCGGCGACGCCGGGCCTGCCGGCTGGAGAGCACGAAGAGCAGCAGGGTACGGGCCAGCGTCAGGGCGCCGACGACCAGGAACAGGATGGCGAAGAAGTCGAGCGACCAGTCGGCGATCCGCACCGCGCTGGCCAGCGCCAGACCGCGCTGCTGGTCCTCCGCCGACGCGGGCGTGTTGCGCAACACCGTCGGCGCGGCACCGGTTTCCGGGTCGGCCAGCGTGCGGCGCAGGCCGTCGGTGACCGTCACGAAGGCGTACCCCCGGGCCTGCATCATGGGGATGAACCGGTCGAGGGCCTGGACGGTCTCCGCGCGGTCGCCACCCGCGTCGTGCATCAGGATCACCGCACCGGCGTCGCCCGTCGGCGTCATGTTGGCGATGATCCGGTCGACGCCGGGTCGGGCCCAGTCGTCGCTGTCGAGGTCGTTGACCACGGTGACGTAGCCGAGGCCGCCGGCCTGGGTGATCATGCGCCAGGCGGCGTCGTCGATCGCGTCGACCCGCGACGAGTAGGGGAAGCGCAGCAGCGACGTGCGCACCCCGGCCGCTTCGGCCAGCGCGAGTTGAGTCTGCGAATACTCCATCCGGCGGCGCCAGTCGGGAAGATTCGCGACGTCCGGGTGGGTGAAGGTGTGCACGCCGAGTTCGTGACCCTTGTCGACGAGGTTCTTCGCCTCGTCCGGGTAGCGCACCACCTGCGAGCCGACGACGAAGAACGTCGCCTTGGCGTTGTAGCGGTCCAGCGCCGCCATCACCTGCGGCGTCCAGACCGGGTCGGGCCCGTCGTCGAAGGTGAGGGCGATGGTCTTCGGCGGGAGGCGATAGGAGCGGGCGTCCTGGCCCGGTGACGCGTTGATGATCGGGCCGCCGTCGACGATCTGCTCCGGCACGATCGTCGCGTCGCCGGCTTCGCCCTGGTGGTCGGGGGCGAATTGGGCGTTGGCGTACGCCTCGACGAGCAGGAGGCTGACGAAGACGAAGACCAGGACGGCGGCGACGACCCACTTGGGCTTGGGTACGACCCGGCGGCCGGCCTTGCGGGGCGGGGTGGGTGTCTCCGGGCCGACGGCGGTCGCGGGCGGTGGTGTCGGCGGCAGTGGCGGTGCGAGCACCACCGCGGTGTCCGTCGGTCCGGGTGGGTCGAACGCGCGCTGGCCGGGCACCGCGCGGGCGATGCCGGTCGCGGTCCGGGCGGCGTTGACCGGCCACAGTGGCGGGTGGTCGCCGGGGACCGTCGCACGGCCGGTCGCCGGTGGGTCGGGGATCGGCACGGTGTCTTCGTCGTACGGCGACGTGCCCTGCGGGCCGATCTTCAGACCGGCCGGAACGGTGGCCTTGCCGCGGACGGGCTCGCCGGCAGCGCCGGCGAGCCCGTCCCGCGGATCAAGGGTTGGTGCGCTCATGCGGCGCTGTCGGTCGGGGAGGGCTCGGCGGTCGCCGTAGCCGTGGGCGTCGACTCCGGCGCGCTCGGCGCGTCCGGAGTGGAGCCGGAACCGCTGCCGGTGTCGCCGGACCCGGTCCCGGTCCCGGTCCCGCCGGCCTCCGTGCTGCCGCTCGTGCCGCCGCCGGTCGTGCCGCCGCCGGTCGTGCCGCTGCCGCTCGTGCCGCTGCCGCTCGTGCCGCTGCCGCTGCCGCCGGTGTCGCCGCCACCGACGCCGGTGGGCGGGGTGCCGGAGCCGCTCGGGCCGGGGTCGGTCGACCCGCCGCCGTCGCGGGGGCCGGGGACGTCGTTGCCACCCGTTCCGCCGCCGGTGCCGCCGGTGGAGTCGCCACCGGTCTCGGAGCCGCCGTTGTTGCCGCTGCCCGTGCCGCCGCCGTTGCCGGTGCCGCCGTCGTTGGTCGGTGGCGGGTCGGCGGGCTCGCCGCCACCGCCGCCGCCCTGCTGGTCACCGGCCGGTGGGTCAGACGGCTGCTCCGCCGGCGGGCTGGTCGGCTCCGCCGGCGTCGGCGTGGCCTCCGACGGCCGGGTCGGCTCGCTGGTCGCGGGCGGTGGCGACACCGGGGCGGTGCCCTTGGTCGGGCTCGGCGTGGGCCGGGCCGCGACGGTCAGGGCCGAGGTGCTCAGGCCGCCCGGCCCACCGGGTGCGGTCGGCGGTGGCAGCGGTGCCACGAATGGCCCGGGGTTCGGCGGCCGGAAGGCCGTATGCAGGGCGTTCTTGGTGGTGGCGTCTTTGTCGGGCTGTTGGACCCGGTCGGGAAACGGCATCAGCGCGTGCGGCAGGGCGGGGCCGCCGGCGATGCTGACACCGAGCAGCGCGGTGTAGCTGAGGCAGATGGCGCCGATGCCGTAGGCCGCGAGGCGCACGAGTCGGCGGCGGCGGCCGGTCTCGTCGACGAAGATGGGTGCCGCGAGATCCTGCCCGAGGGTCGCTCCGGGCACGTCGACGGGCTCTACGGCGCTGACGATGATGTCGGTTTCGGGCTCCTGATCCGGAATCACGGTGAGAAGCGTAGGGACCACTCTGTGCTATGCGGAGGCAAATGTCACCCGTCAGAGCGTCGGTGGGTCTGGTCATAAAACTGCCCGAACCGGCCGTCACCTGGCGGCCAAACCGCACATGAATCCGGATAGATCGGACTCATGCCACCCTGACCAGCGCGGACGCCCAACATCAAAAAAGGTGACGGCAAAGCCGTGCGATACCTACTGTCCGATAAGTGACACTTGCGACTCTTGTTCGGCGATGCTCGCGTCGGGAATCCGACCGCACATCTACCCCGCTTCACCCGTTGTGCCAGTGATCGCCGGTCGTTAAGCTCTCATGTGCGCGCCCCTATCGCCCGCTTCCCCCGTGGCAGGCGATCGGGGCGCGCACCTATGTGTAGGGCCCGCCGCGTCTGCGCCGGGCCCTCGCCGTTTCCGGTCGCCCGCGCCGCTTCCGGGTCTGCGCCGCTTCCGCATCCGCCTGACTCGGCGACGCACCCGCTCCGCTTCCGGGCTCGCGCCGCTTCCGGGTCCGCGACGCTTCCGCGCCCGCCCGACTCCGCGACGCCTCCGCGTCCGCCCGACCCGGCGACGCACCCGCGCCGCTTCCGGTTCCGCGCCGCTTCCGCGCCCGCCCGACTCGGCGACGCACCCGCTCCGCTTCCGGTTCCGCGTGACTTCCGGGTCCG